>NZ_LQOU01000019.1 GCF_002102155.1 Mycobacterium europaeum | reverse complement strand
CCCCGGCACCGCCCGCCCCGGCACCGCCCGCTCAGCCGATCCCCGCGGCCGACGCCCCACAGCAGGGCGGCCCGGGGCTGATCGAGCGGATGGTCACCTCGAAACTGCGCGTCGCGCGTCCGTCGATTCGCACCGCGGAGCCGAACGCCACCTACCGCTTGCCGCTCAACGCCGACGCGCGCACCGTCGGGCTGGCCGCGTACCGGCTCGGACTCACCGTCGACGGGCGCGAGACGCTCGCGGACATCTCGTTCGCGGCGCGTCCGGGCGTGTTCACCGCGGTGGTCGGGCCCTCGGCCGCCCGCAACTCCGCGCTGCTCGGACTGCTCGCCGGCACCCGGCAACTCAGCTCGGGACGCGTGACCGTCGACGGCCACGACGTGCACGCCGAGCCGGCGTCGATGCGCACCCGCATCGGCATCGTGTCGCCCGGCGACGCGTTGCACCGGCAGCTCACCGTCGAACAGGCCTTGGGATACGTCACCGAAATGCGCCTCCCGCAGGGTGTTTCACCCGAGCATCGCGACCGCCTGGTCAGCCAGGTGATCGAGGAACTCGAGCTGACGCCGCACCGCGGCACCCGGATCGGCAAGCTGTCGCCCGAGGTGCGCCGGTGCGCGGCGCTGGCGGTCGAGCTCGTCACCCGGCCGACGCTGCTCGTCGTTGACGAGCCGAGCGCCGGCCTGGACGCCGAACAACAGCGCCACGTCATGGCGATGCTGCGGCGTCAGGCCGACATCGGCTGCGTGGTCGTGGCGGCCGTGTCGTCGCGGACGCCGTTGACCGACCTCAACCTGTGCGACCAGGTGCTGGTGCTCACCTCGGCCGGTACCACGGCATTCCTCGGACCGCCGGCGCAGGTCGAGGCCGCGATGGGCACCGCCGACTGGTCCACGGTGCTCGCCCGGGTGGGCGCCGATCCCGGCGGAACCCACCGCGCGTTCCGCGCCAGCCCGTCGGCGTCGGCGTTGACGGCGCCGCCGGAGGTGGCCGCTCCGTCGCCGCCGCCCGCCCAACCCCCGCTGTCGCGGCAAGTCCGGCTGCTGGCCCGCCGCGACCTCAAGCTGATCTTCGCCGACCGCCCCTACTTCGTGTTGTCGGCGATCCTGCCTTTCGTGCTGGCGGGTCTGGCGCTGCTGATTCCGGGCGATTCCGGCCTGGTGCGGCCCCCGGCGGGCGCCGCGCACCCGCACGAAGCCATCGAGATCCTGGCCGCCCTGAACCTCGCCGCGGTGATCATCGGCACCGCGCTGCCGATCCGTGCCGTGGTGGGCGAGCGGCGGATCTTCCGGCGCGAGCAGGCCCTGGGGCTGTCGACGGTGGCCTACCTGGCCGCGAAGATGCTCGTGTTCGGCGTCGCCGCGGCCGTCTCGACGGCCGTCGTGTTCGCGATCGTCGTCGCCGACAAGGGCGGTCCCGCGCGCGGCGCCGCTCTGCTGCACAACGCCACGCTCGAGCTCTATGTGAGCGTGGCGGTGACGGCCATCGTGTACGCGATGCTCGGGCTCGCGTTGTCGGCGCTGGGCACGCGCCTGCGTGAGGTGCTGCCGCTGCTGCTGCCGGTGATCCTGGCGTCCGCGCTGTTCAACGGGAGCCTCGTTCAGCTGGTGAGCAAGTGGGGCTTCCAAGAGCTCTCCTGGTTCGTCCCCGCCCGGTGGGGCTTCGCCGCCTCGGCGTCCACGGTCAACCTGCGCAGGGTCGACGCGCTGGCCGCCGACGCCCAGACGTGGACTCACTACAGCGGTTGGTGGGTGTTCGACATGACGTTGCTGGTGCTCTTCGGCGTGGCGGCGGCGGGCTTCACCCTCTACCGGCTGCGGCCGCCGCCCGGCCAGGCCCCCGCGCCATCACATCGCGAACAACAGGAACTGCGTGACCTGGCGGGCTGAGAAGTTGTTGTCGCTGACCAGCACCACCGACTGGCGACCGTCGGGCAGCTTCGGCCCCAGCGTGATGCCCTCGACATTGTCCAGCGGCGACAGTCCCGGCGTGGACGACAAGTCGACCGCCAGGGTTTTGCTCATGGGTGTCACGGCCGCGTCGCGCACCGACGGGGTCGTCAAAACGTCTGTGGCCGCACCGATCTCGGCACGGTAGATCCGCACCGTCGGCGGCAGGGCCGAGGATCGCTCGATCACCAGGAAGGTCGTGTCCGACAGGGCGACCAGATCGGAGACACCGTTGACGTCGGCGGGCGGCGCCGGCGGCTCCATCGGGTAGGCGTATTGGGCGGTGGGCGCCCCGGCCGCGACGTCGAAATCGGTGACCCGGGTGAGGATGCGGTGGCCGTCGTCGGTGAGCGGACCGTCGTTGTGGCCGGGGTCCTCCATCGCGGCGAACAGCGATCGGCCGTCGGGCGTCAGCGCCAGGCCCTCCAGCGCCTTGTTCCGGCGCGGGCCGGTCCGCTGGGCGGACATCGCCAGATTGGCCGGCAACGTGAACTGGCCCAGGTAGGCGCCATCGAGCGCGGCGGTCCGGACCCAGGGGTCGAGCAACACCGGGCCGGCGGTGAGCCGCTCACCTTCGGAGGTCCAGTACAGCCGCTGCCGCAAGGCGTCGAACGCGATGCCCTCGGCGTCCGGGGGAACGATCGGCGGCGTGGCATCCAGTGTGAGCGGCGGGAACGGCCGGCCGGACGGGTCCAGCAGCGGGTGCGTGCCGGTGAACGTGACGTTGTCAATTCCTTTGTCCGACAAGGACAACTGCACGGTGTAGAACCGGGCCGGGTTCTTCTTGGAGCGATCGTCACTGATCACGTAGTACAGCTGCCGTCCGGGGTCATAGCTCAGCGCCGACAGCCCGCCGATGACGGTGCCGTCGAAGGTGGCGTCGAACGGGACCTGCGACTGGCCCAGATACGTCAGCATCGGCCGCGGCGCGGGCGGGCGCCGGGGCGCGCATCCCGCCAAGGCCAGCGCGGCACACATGCACGCCGCCACCCACCGCCTCATAACCGAGAAGGTAGCGCCCGAGGGTGCACCGAGCGCGAAAATCCGGCCCGGCCTCGCAGTGAATACACGCTCGGTGAGATGGGGTTGTTGTTTCACGCCGCGCGAACCGGGGGATACGGTCGGTTTATGGCGCCAGATAGCACAACCATTGCCGAGCAACTGCGCAACGCCCTCGACGGGCGGTGGCGCGACGTCAAGAACCAGCTGCGGTCCACCATGAGCGAGGACCTCTTCCGGCCGCACTACACCCCGAACACGGTGATCGCGCGCACCAAGGTGGCCGAGCAGATGAGGATCATGGCCGCGTTCGGTGCCGCCGCCGACAACTTCCGCAAGGAGCACGGCGGCACCGGTGACATCGGCGCCGCGATCACGATGATCGAGATGCTGGCGATGTCGGATCTGTCGTTGATGGTGAAGGCCGGCGTTCAGTGGGGGCTGTTCGGCGGGGCGGTGGAGAACCTCGGCACCGAACGCCACCACGAGGCGTACGTGAAGAAGATCATCAGCCTGGAATTGCGCGGCTGCTTCGCGATGACCGAGACCGGACACGGCAGCGACGTGCAGTCGCTGGAGACCACCGCGACCTATGACCCCGCCACGGAGGAGTTCGTCATCGACTCCCCCACGCCGACGGCCCGGAAGGACTACATCGGCGGGGCGGCCGAAACCGCCACCATGGCAGCGGTATTCGCGCAACTGATCACGACCCAGAACGGCGAGCCGGTCGGCCACGGCGTGCACTGCCTGCTGGTGCCGATCCGCGACGCCGACGGCAACGACCTGCCCGGGGTGACGACGTCGGACTGCGAGTACAAGGGCGGCCTGCCCGGCGTCGACAACGGCCGCATCGTCTTCGACCACGTCCGGGTCCCGCGGGTGAACCTGCTGAACAAATACGGCGACGTCGCGCCGGACGGCACCTACAGCTCGCCGATCGAGAACCCCAACCGCCGGTTCTTCACCATGCTGGGCACGTTGGTGCGCGGGCGGATCACGGTGGGCGGCAGCGCGGGCGCCGCCGGTCGCGTCGCATTGGACATCGCCACGCGATACGCCTTGCAGCGCAGGCAATTCAGCGCGCCGGACGACGAGTCCGAGGTGTTGATCATGGACTACCTGGTGCATCAGCGGCGGCTGTTCCCGTTGATCGCCAAGTCCTACGCGCTGCAGTTCGCGCAGAACGAGCTGGTCAGTAAGTGTCACGACATCCAGACCGCCGACGCCGTCGACGCCGACGAGCAGCGCGAGTTGGAGTCGCGCGCCGCCGGCTTGAAGGCGGCCAACACCTGGCACGCGTCGCGGGCGATCCAGGAGGCCCGGGAGGCTTGCGGCGGCGCGGGCTACATGGCCGAGAACCGGCTGGTCGCCCTGCGCGGCGACACCGACGTGTTCACCACCTTCGAGGGCGACAACCACGTCCTGACGCAGCTGGTGGCCAAGGAACTGCTGACGGCCTACGCCGACGACATCCGCAGCATGAGCCCCGTCGAATGGGTCCGGTTCGCCGCCAACACCGTCGGCGAGCGCGTCGTGAAACGCACTGCGGCAGAGACGATCATCCAAACCATCGTCGACGCCCGGCAGGACAGCGAGGAAGAGGGCAGCCTGTTCAACCGCGGCACGCAGATCAAGATGTTCGAGGACCGGGAGGAGTATCTGATCGCGTCCGTCGCTCGCCGGCTGCAGGCCAAGTCCAAGGAGGTGTCGGAGTTCGACGCGTTCAACGCGGTGCAGGACCACGTGCTGCACGCCGCGGCCGCGCACATCGACCGGGTGATACTCGAAGCGTTCGTCGCCGGCATCGACGCCTGCCCGCACGAGGAGGCCCGGGAGCTGCTGGGCATCGTGTGCGACCTGTACGCGCTGTCGGTGATCGAGGACGACAAAGCCTGGTACATCGAGCATCGGTACCTGTCCACCGAGCGGGCCAAGGCCGTCACCCGGGGTATCAACGACCGGTGCCGCGCGCTGCGCCCGCACGCGCAAACGCTCGTCGACGGCTTCGGGATCCCCGAGCAGCTGCGCTATGCCGAGATGCTGCACCCGGAGAACTTGGCGGACGCGGTCACGGGCTGACGGTCTGCCCGCCGAGCATCTCCCGGCCCGGCTGTGCCGTCTTCCGTTGCGGCCGTGCGCATGTAGCCGGTGGTCGTGAACACCCCACCGGGTCGCCGGGGTGCGGGTGAGGCCGTCTTCCGCGCCGGCGGCGACAGGAAGCCCCGGCGGCCGCGCGGGCCCCACGCGCGTGGGCCGTGTGGATCATTGATTCGGGATCTTGCCGAGCGCTTGCAGTTTGCCGTCCGGGCCGATCGCGAACTTCACCGTGCCGATGCCGCTGGGGCAACACGGCTGATCCTTGCCTTTCAACCATTGGTACTGAACCGCAACGGTGTCGTCGGAGGGCGGCAGCACGGTGATGTACGGCTTCGGGTTTGGGGTCGCCGTACCCAGCGGCGTGTTGTGGTCGAAGAACAGCAGCTGCTGGCCGGTGGATTCGCCGGCAATGGTCGGGATGATCTGCACCCAGTACAGGCGGCACTTCTTGGCATGTCCGCGAGCGATTTCCACCCACGTCGTGCCCGGGACGGTGATGGGAACCGCCGCGATGGCCCGCTGCACGGTGTCGGGCGCCGGCCCGTCGGAGTCCTTGCATTTGTCGGCCGGCGCCGGTGGCGCACCGGCGTGGTTACCGCCGCAACCGGAGGCCAGCAGGACCAAGAGGATCACCATCAGCCGACGCACGCGGTGAGCTTAGCGAAGGCTGTGAATGTGCCGTTTGTTTGGTCGGAGACGCCGTTCTGACAGCTAAAGCCGCGATCCGCCCCGGTAGCCTTGAGCGCAGTCAGCGGGTCGACGATGACTCGTGCTGACCTGGGGGTTCCCGGCTTTTCCTAAACTTCACGGCCACGCATTGGCCGGTGAGAGGAAGCCGTAAACCGGGGGAAACTCCGGATACCCGGTGCCGAAACATGCTCGTCGCACCATTCACCGTAAGCCCGTTGCGCTCATAAGGAGGCAAGTGCGTGACCAGGGAGTCCATGGCGTCCGTCAACGATGCCGTGAACACCGTGTGCGCGTACTGCGGCGTGGGCTGCGGAATGGTGTTGCAGGTCACAACCGACCCCGAGAGCGGCCGGCGTCACATCGCGAAGTCGGTTGGGGACAAACAACATCCGGCTAACTTCGGCCGGTTGTGCACCAAAGGCGCCACCACGTCGGACATGCTGGATGCGCCCGGCCGGATGGAATCGGCATACGTGCGCGCCGACCGCGGCGAACCCATCGAGGCCGTGGACATGGACGGCGCGATCGCCCAGTGCGCGAACCGGTTACGAGCGATCATCGATGCGCACGGCCCGGATTCCTTCGCCATGTACGTGTCGGGCCAGATGTCGATCGAGGCGCAGTATCTGGCGAACAAGCTGACCAAGGGCTTCATCGGCACCAACCAGATCGAGTCCAACTCGCGACTGTGCATGGCCAGCGCCGGTTCGGGCTACAAGCTCTCGCTGGGCGCCGACGGCCCGCCCGGCTCGTACCAGGACTTCGAACACGCCGACGTCTTCTTCGTCATCGGCGCCAACATGGCCGACTGCCATCCCATCCTGTTCCTGCGGATGATGGATCGCGTCAAGGCCGGGGCGAAACTGATCGTCGTCGACCCGCGCCGCACCGCGACCGCGGACAAGGCCGACCTGTTCCTTCAGATCGCCCCCGGTTCGGATCTCGCACTGCTCAACGGGCTCCTGCACCTGATCGTCGAAAACGGGCACACCGATCCCGAATTCATCGCCGAGTTCACCGACGGGTGGGAGGCGATGCCCGACTTCCTCAAGCAGTACGCCCCGGGCACGGTCAGCGAGATCACCGGGATCCCCGAGGCCGACATCCGCGCCGCGGCCCGCATGATCGGCGAAGCGCAGAACTTCGTGAGCTGCTGGACCATGGGCCTCAACCAGAGCACCCACGGCACCTGGAACACCAACGCCCTGTGCAACCTGCACCTGGCCACCGGCGCGATCTGCAAACCCGGCAGCGGTCCCTTCTCGCTGACCGGCCAGCCCAACGCGATGGGCGGTCGCGAAATGGGTTACATGGGGCCGGGATTGCCCGGTCAGCGCTCCGTCGTGTCGGCGGACGACCGGGCCTTCACCGAGGACCAGTGGGGCCTTGCCCGCGGAACGCTTCGCACCGACGTCGGCACCGGCACCATCGACATGTTCTCCCGCATGGCCGACGGCGACATCAAGGCGTGTTGGGTCGTCTGCACCAATCCCGTTGCCTCCGTGGCCAACCGGAGAACGGTGCTGGCCGGCCTGGAGCGCGCCGAATTGGTCATCACCCAGGACGCCTTCCTGCAGACCGAGACCAACGAATACGCCGACGTGCTGCTGCCGGCGGCCCTGTGGTCGGAGACCGAGGGCGTGATGGTCAATTCCGAGCGCAACATGACGCTGTTCCAGCCAGCCGGCGCGGCGCCGGGCGATGCGCTGCCCGACTGGCAGATCATCGCCCGGATCGCCTGCGAGATGGGCTTTTCGGACGCGTTCAGCTACGGCTCCGCCGAGGAAGTCTTCGAAGAGATCAAGCGATTCTCCAACCCGAAGACGGGCTACGACCTGCGCGGGGTCAGCTACGACCGGCTGCGCCGGGGCCCGCTGCAATGGCCGTGCGCACCGGAGAGCCCGAGCGACCGCAACCCCATCCGGTACCTCAACGACGGGGTCAGTCAGGCCAGGCTGGTCCGCGAGGACGGCAGCGCACCCCGCCTGGCGTTCCCCACCGAGAACGGTCGCGCGGTGTTCTTCGCGCGTCCGCATCTGCCACCGGACGAGATGCCGGACAACGACTACCCGTTCCTGCTGAACACCGGCCGCCTGCCGCACCAGTGGCACACGATGACCAAGACGGGCAAGGTCGCCAAGCTCAACAAGCTCAATCCCGGCCCGTTCGTGGAAATCCACCCCGAGGATGCCGCACGACTGCAGATCGCCGACGGCGACGCGGTGGAAATCGCTTCCCGGCGCGGCCGCGCCGTGCTGCCGGCCGCGATCAGCGACCGGGTGCGCCCCGGCAACTGCTTCGCCCCCTTCCACTGGAACGACGTGTTCGGCGAGTACCTGGCGATCAACGCGGTCACCAACGACGCGGTGGATCCCATCTCGAACCAACCGGAATTCAAAGCATGCGCCGTCACGTTGGCGAAAGTCGCTGTCTCCGCGGCGGATCCGGCCGCCAAACCGGCGGCGGACGCCGACGCATCACAACCCGCGCACACGGAGGTCACCGAAATCAGCGTGGCACGGGTCGATGCCCTGGCCGACTTGCTCGGTGTCACAACCACACCCGTGCCGGAATTCGACGAACACGGCCGCTCCTACCTGGCCGGGATGTTGACCGCACTCCGGTCGGACGCCGGTCGACGCACGGCGGGGGTGCCGACCCTGCCCCAGAGCGCTCCCTTCGACTCCGGCACCCGGCTGTGGGTGGATGGTCTGCTCGCGGGCCTGTTCTCGCGCGACGACGCGCCCCGACCGGCGCCGGCGGTCAAGGGACCCACGAACAAGCACCCCGGCACCGAGCCCGCCCGACGGGCGCCCGTCGTGGTGTTATGGGCGTCGCAGACCGGCAACGCCGAAGAACTGGCCGCCGACGTCGCCGCGCGGCTGGGCGACGCCGAATTGCCGGTCGCGCTGCACGCGATGGACGACTTCCCGGTGGCCGAGCTCGCCACGACGCGGGAGTTGCTGCTGATCACCAGCACGACCGGTGACGGCGAACCGCCGGACAACGGAGCCGGCTTCTGGCGGGCGGTGACGGCGGACGGCGCTGCCGAACTGACCAACACCCGGTATGCCGTGCTCGCCCTCGGCGACTCGAACTACGACGATTTCTGCGGCCACGGACGCCGCCTCGACGCGCGCCTCGCCGAACTGGGCGCGACCCGCATCGCCGACCGGGCCGATTGCGAGCCCGACTACGAGGACACCGCGGCCAAGTGGCTGGGCGAGGTGGTGCAGGCGCTGGCAAGCGCGGCCGCACCGGTCGGCCGCGATCAGCACGCGCCGGCACGCGCAACGTCCACGGTCGCGCCGCCATCCCGGGCCGCCCGGCCGGGAGCGGGCACCTACAGCAAGAAACGCCCGCTGATCACCGGCGTGGTCCGCAACACCGTGCTGAGCCGGCCGGAATCCGCGAAAGACGTGCGGCAGCTGGTTTTCGACCTGCCGGAAGAAACCGTGACCTACGAGGCCGGCGACGCGCTCGGGGTGTGGCCGCGCAACAGCGACCAACTGGTCGACGAATGGCTGTCGGTCACCGGACTGGACGGGCAGACCCCGGTCGAGGTCGGCGAGCATGGCCTGATGTCGTTGCGCTCCGCGCTGACCGAACGCCTGGAGATCGCCCACATCGGCCGGGACCTGGTGCGCTTCGTGCAGGAGCGCACCGGCGACCCGAAGCTCGCCGAACTGCTCAAGCCGGACAACAAAGCCGCCCTGAGCGATTGGGCCTGGGGCCGCCAATCCATCGACCTGCTGGCGCGGCTGCCGGTCTCGGCGTCGGCCCACGAATGGGTGCGGGTCCTCAAACGCCTTCAGCCGCGGCTGTACTCGATCTCGTCGAGCCCCAAGGAGCACCCCGGCGAGGTCCATCTGACGGTGTCGCCGGTGCGCTACAACTTCCAGGGTGTCCCGCGCCGCGGGGTGTGTTCGACGTATCTGGCCGACCGCTCCCCCGGCGACCGGGTCGCCGTCTATCTGCAGCCATCGAGCAACTTCCGGCCGCCCAGCGATCCCGACACCCCGATGATCATGGTCGGTCCGGGCACCGGGATCGCCCCGTTCCGCGGCTTTCTGCAGGAGCGTCGTGCGCTCGGCCACACCGGCCCCAACTGGCTGTTCTTCGGCGAACAGCACGCCGCCACCGACTACTACTACCGCGACGAGCTCGAGCAGATGCGCAGCGACGGGTTCCTCACCGAGCTGGACCTCGCCTTCTCGCGGGACCAGCGCGAGAAGGTGTACGTGCAGCACCTGATGCGTCAGCGCGGCGCCCAGCTGTGGCACTGGCTGCAGGACGGGGCGCAACTGTACGTTTGCGGCACCGCGGACCCCATGGCCAAGGACGTCGACCGCGCGCTCTGCGAGATCGCGGCCGAGCACGGCAGCCTCGATCCCGACGGCGCGAAGGAGTACGTCCGCTCGTTGAGCGCCGAGAAACGCTATCACCGCGACGTGTACTAGGCCCGCGACCCCACCCGGCTCGTAATACGACGGAAACGTCGCGCGCCTGTCGCTGAAACAACCTCGCTGCACCATTCAGTCATTGGTGGCGCCGAGGAGGGACGTACGCGTGGCTCTGGACTTCGATGGGCCCCTCGAGGACACCGGGCAGGCCGTCTGCCCGCTGCGGTGCCGCCTGCGGCGGGCGGCCGCGGGCGGCGACGGTGACCAGGTCGACTGGGCCGGGTTGCCGATCAATTTGGACCTGGCGTTCTCCCCGCAGCAGCGCGACAAGGTCTACCGGCAGCACCTGATGCGCAAGCGCGGCACGCAGCTTCGGCGCTGGTTGCCGTCGGGTGCTCACCAGTGCGTTTGCGACGAAAACGCCCGCGACGCACACCCCTAACCGCGCGCGCCGCGCGCTTCGGGAAAAGAGCTCACGCCTGCGGCCGACTTCGGCGTGAGCGTAAAACATTATCTGCGAAAGTAATTCCGGCCGGATACGCTGGCCACGTGGCCGATCATCCGTCGTCATACCTGGTGTTGGCATCGCAACGCAGCGGCAGCACGCTGCTGGTCGAGTCGCTGCGCGCGACCGGCGTGGCCGGCGAGCCGCAGGAGTTCTTCCAGTACCTGCCGGCCACCAGCCAGGCCCCACAGCCACGCGAGTGGTTCGCAGGCGTGGAGGACGAGTCCATCCTGCGCCTGCTCGACCCGCTCGACGCGGGGACTCCGGACCTCGCCCCCGCCGAGATCTGGCGCGACTACATCCGCACGGTCGGGAGGACTCCGAACGGGATATGGGGCGGCAAGCTGATGTGGAATCAGACGCCGCTGTTGTTGAAGCGCGCGAAGAACCTGCCGAATCGCAGCGGTGACGGCCTGCTGGCGGCGATCACGGACGTCGTGGGCGAGGAGCCGCTCTTCATCTATGTGCATCGGCCCGACGTCGTTTCACAGGCGGTCTCGTTCTGGCGGGCGGTGCAGACGCGGGTGTGGCGGGGGCAGCCCGACCCCGTTCGCGATGCTCGCGCCACCTATCACCCCGGCGCGATCGCGCACGTCGTCACGATGCTCCGCGCCCAGAACGAGGGCTGGCGAGATTGGTTCGCCGAAGAAGACGTCAAGCCGATGGAGATTCCGTATCCGGTGTTGTGGCGCAACCTGACTCAAGTGGTGGCGGCCATCCTGGAGGCGTTGGGGCTCGATCCGCGGCTGGCGCCCGAACCGGTGCTCGAGCGTCAGGCCGACCACCGCTCCGACGAGTGGGTCGACCGGTACCGGGCCGATGCGGAGAAATACGGTCTGCCAACCTGACCGCGCTGGACCGCGAGAGCTTCGGCAAACGACGAGGCAGACAGCGAAATCCGCGGATGTCCTATAGTGGGGCCTATGCAACAGGCCACCCAGCCGTGCCTCACCATTACGCGCCGCCGCACCGTGCGCTGTTGTTGTCGTTGTTGTTGATTCCTGACGCCGCAGAAATCCTCGCGCTCATCCCGGTTTGCGGGCGCCGGCACAGGTAACACCCCGTGGCCGCCCACGCGCGATAGTCAATCCCAGGAAGATCAACCCACCGATGACCATGTTGTCCACGTGTCACCGCGCCGCCATCGAATTCGACATCGCCCGGCGGGCCGACGAAGCTTGTACTGACATCGCCTGAGGAAGACGGATGAGCATCGCAGAGAACGTCACGCAACTGATCGGCAATACGCCGCTGGTCCGGCTGAACCGGGTCACCGAAGGCGCTGTGGCCGACGTCGTCGCCAAGCTGGAATTCTTCAACCCGGCCAACAGCGTCAAGGACCGGATCGGGGTGGCCATGCTCGACGCGGCCGAACAAGCGGGTCTGATCAAACCCGACACGATCATCCTGGAACCGACGAGCGGGAACACCGGCATCGCGCTGGCGATGGTGTGCGCGGCCCGGGGCTACCGGTGCGTACTGACGATGCCGGACACCATGAGCACCGAACGCCGAATGTTGTTGCGCGCCTTCGGTGCCGAGATCGTGCTGACGCCGGGCGCCGACGGCATGGCGGGTGCCATCGCCAAGGCGGAACAGTTGGCGAAGAACGACCAGCGGTACTTCATCCCGCAGCAGTTCGAAAACCCGGCCAATCCGGCGATCCACCGCACGACCACGGCCGAAGAGATATGGCGAGACACCGACGGCAGGGTCGACTTCTTCGTCGCCGGGGTCGGCACCGGCGGCACCATCACCGGTGTCGCCCAGGTGGTCAAGGAACGCAAACCGTCGGCGCAGATCGTGGCCGTGGAACCCGCCGCCTCGGCCGTACTGTCCGGAGGGCAGAAGGGACCCCACCCCATCCAGGGCATCGGAGCCGGATTCGTGCCGCCGGTGCTCGATATGGATCTGGTTGACGAAGTCATCGCGGTCGGAAACGAAGAGTCGCTGGAAATGGCCCGTCGGCTGGCGCGGGAGGAGGGGCTGCTGGTCGGCATCTCCTCGGGCGCGGCCGTGGTGGCCGCGCTCGAGGTGGCCCGTCGCCCGGAGAACGCCGGCAAACTCGTCGTGGTCCTGCTGCCCAGCTTCGGCGAGCGGTATCTGAGCACGCCGCTCTTCGCCGACCTGGCGGGATAGCCATGCTGGCGACGATACGACGTGACATCCGGGTGGCCAGGGAGCGTGACCCGGCCCGGCCCACCACGCTGGAGGTGATCTTCGCCTATCCGGGCGTGCACGCCATCTGGGCGCATCGAATCAACCACTGGCTGTGGCTTCGCGGTGCGCGGCTGGCGGCCCGCACGCTCGGGGAGCTGACCCGCATCCTGACCGGCGTGGAGGTCCACCCCGGCGCCGTCCTGGGCCCGGGCCTGTTCATCGACCACGCGACCGGCGTCGTGATCGGGGAAACGGCGGAGGTCGGCGAGGACGTCACGCTCTACCACGGCGTCACCCTGGGCGGCAGCGGCCGGGATACGGGCAAACGCCACCCGACGATCGGTGACCGGGTCGTCATCGGGGCCGGCGCAAAAGTGCTCGGCGCGATCAAAGTCGGCGACGACAGCCGGATCGGCGCCAACGCCGTCGTCGTCAAGGAGGTTCCGTCCAGCGCCGTGGTCATCGGGGTCCCCGGGCAGGTGATCAGCAGGCACGGCCGGAGCAGCCCGGACGACTCGATGATGCCCGACCTCGTCGGCGTCAGTCTGCAGTCCCTGCTGACCAGGGTCGCCAAGCTGGAGGCCGCCAACGACGGGCAACAATCCGCGAGTGTCATCCGGCCACCCGAAGCCGGGGTGTGGCACGGCGAAGACTTCTCGATCTGAGGGACCAAGTGAGCACTGTGGTGGTCGTCGTGACGGCGCTGATCGCAACCCTGGGAGCCGCCAGCGCCGCAGGCGTGCTGGTCAATCGACGCTCGGGGGTCCTGCGCGAGACCGCGCCGGGCGCGCCGCAGGACGCAGCGGACCTCGGCTTGTCCGGGATGGGTCCGACGGTCGTGCACTTCACTGCCGCCTGGTGTGGTCCTTGCGCGTCGGTACGCCGCGTGGTCGAACAGGTATGCACGGATCTGCCCGACGTGTCACATCTGGAGGTCGACATCGACGCCCACCCCGCGGCCGCCAAACGGCTTTCGGTGCTGTCGCTGCCGACCACGTTCATCTTCGACGCCGGGGGCCGGCAACGATACCGCAGCGCCGGCGTGCCCAAGGCCGCGGAGTTGCGTCAGGCGCTGCAGCCGCTGTTGGCTTGACGGGCCCCGCCCGCGCTTCAGACGCTCTTCAAGACGCGTTCACCGCGATCGACGCTACGGTTGGCCGGAGGGCCAAGTAGGGGACGGAGATTGCGATGAGCGACGCCCACGCGCCGCGGATCCCGCCGGCGCTGGCCGCGCCGAGCCTGAACCGGGGAGTCGGCTTCACCCACGAGCAGCGGCGGCGGTTGGGGCTGACCGGACGACTGCCCTCGGCGGTGCTCACGCTCGACGAACAGGCCGACCGGGTATGGCATCAATTGCAAAGCCTGGCAACCGATCTGGGCCGCAATCTGCTGCTGGAACAGCTGCATTACCGCCACGAACTGCTCTACTACAAGGTGCTCGAAGACCATCTGCCCGAGCTGACGCCGGTGGTCTACACGCCCACCGTCGGCGAGGCCATTCAACGGTTCTCCGACGAATACCGCGGGCAGCGGGGGCTGTTCCTGAGCATCGACGAGCCCGACGACATCGAGGCGGCCTTCGCGACCTTCGGGCTGGAACCCGGCGACGTCGACCTCATCGTGTGCACCGACGCCGAGGCGATCCTGGGCATCGGCGACTGGGGCGTGGGCGGCATCCAGATCGCGGTGGGCAAACTGTCGCTGTACACCGCCGGGGCCGGCATCGATCCGCGCCGCTGCATCGCGGTCTCGCTGGACGTCGGCACCGACAACGAGCAGCTCCTGCAGGACCCGTTCTACCTGGGCAATCGTCACGCCCGGCGCCGCGGCGCCGAATACGACGCCTTCGTCGATCGCTACATCGAAACCGCGCACCGGCTGTTCCCGAAGGCGATCCTGCATTTCGAGGACTTCGGGCCCCTGAACGCCCGCCGGATCCTGCACGCGTACGGCGACAAGTACTGCGTGTTCAATGACGACATCCAGGGCACCGGCGCGGTGGTCGTCGCGGCCGTGTACGGCGGATGCCACGTCACCGGTGTGCCGATGCGCGACCAGAACGTGGTCGTCTTCGGGGCCGGGACCGCCGGGATCGGGGTGGCCGACCAGATCCGCGACGCGATGGTCTCCGACGGCGCCACCGTCGAGCAGGCCACGGCGCAGATCTGGCCGATCGACAAGCAGGGCCTGCTGTTCGACGACATGGACGATCTGCGGGACTTCCAGGCGCCCTACGCCAAGAACCGCGCCCGGCTGGGCGTGGGCCGGGGGGACCGGGTGGGATTGGTCGACGCGATCAAGCTCGCCTCCCCCACCGTCCTGCTGGGCTCCTCGGCCGTGTTCGGCGCCTTCACCGAGAAGGTCGTACGGGCCATGGTCGCCTCCTGTGAGCGCCCGATGATCTTTCCGTTGTCCAACCCGACCTCACGCATGGAGGCGGTGCCCGCCGACCTGCTGCAGTGGTCCGACGGCAAGGCGCTGATCACCACGGGAACCCCCGTCGCGCCGATCGAGTACGACGGCACCACCTACACCGTCGGCCAGGCCAACAACGTGCTGGTGTTCCCCGGGATCGGGCTGGGCATCATCGTCGCCGGCGCCCGGCTGGTGACCCGCGGGATGCTGCAGGCGGCGGCGAAAGCCATTGTGCGACAAGCGAGCCCGTCAGCCACCGGGGATTCGCTGCTGCCCGATGTGCGGGACTTGCGCGCCATCTCGACACAGGTCGCCGAGGCCGTGTATGGCGCCGCCGTCGCCGATGGGGTGGCCACCCGGACGCACCCCGACCCCCGCCAAGCCGTGCTCGACACCGTGTGGACCCCGGAATACGACTAGTTCTCGGCCTTGCTCCCCCGCCTGGACTCGAACCAGGAACCTATCGGTTAACAGCCGAACGCTCTGCCAATTGAGCTACAGGGGATCAACACGATCGCGGGACGACTCTAGCGTACTGGCACAACCGGACCCAACTAGACGCCGGGACGGATCGGGCGCGCACGCACCCGTCCGGGTGAGGCAGGATGGAACCGTCGCTAGTCGGGAGGAACGTTTTGATCCGATATGTCGTGGTGCTTGGGCTGGGGTATGTGCTGGGCTCGAAGGCGGGGCGCCGCCGATACGAGCAGATCGTCGGCACCTATCGGGCGCTGACCAGCAGTCCCGTGGCCAAGTCGGTGATCGACGGGGGGCGCCGCAAGGTCGCGAACAGGATCTCCCCGGACACCGGGTTCGTGACAGTCGCCGAGATCGACGATCGGACGGCCATCATGGAGCGCGACGGCGGCCGAGCCGCCGACGAGGCCCTCACATCGTCAGATCGTCGCCGCTAGCCTGCTCCAGCAGGCTGCGCCGGTAGGCCTCCATCGCGACCAGGTCGCCGAACAGCGCGTGGTATTCGTCGCCCTGCTCGATCGGCGACATGCGCTGCAGCTTGGACTTGACTTCGGCGATCTGGTGGCCCATCCACACTTCCTGCAGCCGGGCCAGCACGCCGGCGATGTAGCGGGGCAGCTTCTCGTCGTCGACCTCGATGGCCTCCACGCCCAGCTCGTTGATCAACCCCGCGGTCAGGTCCGACCCGGCCCGCTGGCGCACCGCGTCGATCCACTGCGCCCCCGTGACGCCGCTCGACGTGCCGCCGGCGGCCTCGATGGCCCCGCGCACGGCGGCGTATCCGGGATGGGTGAAGCTCTCGACCGTCAGCGTGTCGAACACCGGCCCGGCCAGCGCCGGCGACTGCAGCGCCGACTTGAGCGCCTCACGCTGCAGCCGCAGGGTCGGGTCGCGCGGGTCAGGGCGGGTTCCGGCCGGTGCCGCCGCACGGGCCGGCTGGGGGGCGCGGCGGGAGGCGTTCGCACCGGCGCCGCCCCGGGCGGCGGCCGGCGACTGCTTGGCCTGACTGCGCACCCGGTCGATGACCTGCGCGACGTCGTCCCAGCCGACCCAGCCGGCCAGCTGGCGGGCGTACTCGTCGCGCAGCGTCGGGTCTTTGATCTGGGCCACCATCGGCACGCAGCGGCGCAGCGCCGCGACCCTGCCCTCGGCGCTGTCGAGGTCCATCTCGGCGAGCGCCGTGCGGATCGCGAACTCGAACAACGGGGTACGCCGCGCCACCAGGTCGCGCAGGGCGCCGTCGCCGGATTTCAGCCGCAGGTCGCAGGGATCCATGCCGTCCGGGGCCACCGCGACGAACGACTGCCCCGCCAGGTTCTGCTCGCCGCCGAAGGCCTTGAGTGCGGCCGCCCGTCCGGCCTCGTCGCCGTCGAAGACGTAGATCAGCTCGCCGCGGAAGAAGCTGTCGTCCATCATCAGTCGCCGCAGCATCGCCAGGTGCTCGTCGCCGAACGCGGTGCCGCACGACGCCACCGCGGTGGTGACGCCGGCCAGATGCATCGCCATCACGTCGGTGTAGCCCTCGACGACGACGGCCTGGTGCCCCTTGGCGATGTCGCGCTTGGCCAGATCGATGCCGAACATCACCGACGACTTCTTGTACAGCAGCGTCTCGGGCGTGTTGATGTACTTGGCTTCCATCGGATCGTCGTCGAAGAGCCGGCGGGCGCCGAACCCGATCACCTCGCCGGCCGCGGTGCGGATGGGCCACAGCAGCCGGCGGTGGAAGCGGTCGATGGGGCCGCGCCGGCCCTGCCGCGACAGGCCGGCCGCCTCCAGCTCCTTGAACTCGAAACCCTTGCGCACCAGATGTTTCGTCAGTGAGTCCCAGCCCGACGGCGCGAAGCCGCAGCCGAAGCGACGGGCCGCCTCGGCGTCGAAATTCCGCTCGGTCAGGTACTGGCGGGCCGGCGCGGCCTCGGCGGACTCCAGGGCCGCGGCGTAGAACTCCGCCGCGGCCGCGTTGGCCGCGACCAGCCGGCTGCGACTCCCGCGGTCCCGCTGCACGCTGGTCGCCGGGCCGGTGTAGCTGATCGTGTGGCCGATCCGGTCGGCGAGCAGTTCGACGGCCTCGACGAAGGTGACGTGTTCGATCTTCTGGATGAAGGCGTAGACGTCGCCGCCTTCCCCGCAGCCGAAGCAGTGGAAGTGACCGTGGTTGGGGCGAACGTGGAACGACGGCGATTTCTCGTCGTGGAACGGGCACAGGCCCTTGAGGGAATCGGCTCCGGCGCGCCGCAATTGGACGTAGTCGCCGACGACTTCGTCGATGCGGACACGCTCGCGGATGGCGGCGATGTCGCGGTCGGGGATCCGGCCGCGGCCCCTGGGCCGGGCGTCGTCCTCCCCCGCGCGCGGTTGGCGCCCCCACGAACCTGCCGGGCTGGACATCGGCTCAGTCTAGAGCGCCGAGCCGGCCGGCTATCCGGTTCCGATGACGCCGCACGCCACCCGGTCCATCGCGCTGTCGCTGTATTCGGCGCCGTGCAACATCAACGCCTTGCCGTCGCCGCCCACCAGGACGTCGCGGGTGAAGGCGTCGGTGGTGGTCACCAGGTAGGCCGACCCGTCCTGGCGCACCTCGAGCGCCGTCAGGTCGCCGCTTTCGGGCTTTCCGGTGTGCCCGGGCGCGTTGTAATGACCGCCTGCCGACAGGAAGTTTCCGGGCGGGCCGCCGGTCGGGGCGACGGAGTTCGGCTCGCACTTGCCGATCTGGTGGACGTGCATGCCATGGAAGCCCGGCGTCAAGATGCCCGGGGCGACGGTCTTGACGGTGACGGTCACGTAGCCGCCGGTGAAGTCGAACGTCGCCGTGGCGACTGCCCGCCCGTCCGGTGTCTTCAGTTGCGCGCTGAGCGATTCGCCGTTGGGCGCCGGCGTGGTGGTCGTTTCGCCCGACGATGCCGGCGGGGCGCTCTTGACCGGAGGGGTGGTGCCGGGCTGGGTGCTCGCATGTTGCGGCGAGCTGCAGGCGGTCATGACGACGACGGGAAGCCCCACCGCGAGGGTGGCGATGCCGCTGAATTTGGTCATGCCGGGCAGCCTAGTCCGCGGCGGCGACGGCGCCGCCGTGGGATGACCTGCGCCGGGGCCGCGGCTAACCGGTGGCCTGGCGCGCGTCGATGCGTTCCAGCCGGCCCTCGGTATACGAGGCGATCTGGTCGACGATGACCCGTAACCGGGCGCGGTCGTCGGCCGCGGCGGTGAATGCCGCGGCGAAGACCGGGTCGAGCGTGTGGGGCGCCCCGGCATGCAGCCATTGCGCCACCCGGTGGATCCGTTCGCGTTGCAGGGCCTGGGCGTCCAGATGGCGCGGGTCGGACATGATGAACTGCAGCGCAAGGATTTTCAGCAGGGCGACCTCGGCGCGCACCAGGTCGGGGACCAGCAGGTCGGCCCGGTAGCGCACCAGCGGCCCGGGACCGGCCGCGGCGCGGGTGGTGGCGATGGCGGCCGAGGCGAACCTGCCGACCAGTTCACTGGTCAGTCGCTTGAGCGCGACGGACGCCGACAAGGTGGCGTCGTACTTGCCGACGGCTGCCACCACCGGCAACGCCGAGAGCCGCCCCGCGGCCGCCATGAAGTCGTCGGCGCTGACCCGGAAGTATTCACTCTCGCCCAGTTTGGCCAGCGCGGCCGCCTCGTGCTCATCGGCGAGCACCCGCAGGTCGATGCGTTGGGAGACGACGCCGTCCTCGACGTCGTGGACGGAGTAGGCGATATCGTCGGCCCAGTCCATCACCTGCGCTTCCAGGCACATCCGGCCTTCCGGCGCGCGGGCCCGCACCCAGTCCGCCGGCTCGCGGTCCTCGTCGTAGAAACCGAACTTTCTCTTCTCTTTGCCGCGCCCCTTGCCTCGGTACCACGGATACTTGGTGACCGCGTCCAAAGAAGCGCGAGTCAGGTTCAGCCCTGCGCTATTGCCTTGTTCGTCAAGGACTTTGGGCTCGAGGCTGGTCAGGATGCGGAAGTTCTGCGCATTCCCCTCGAAACCGCCGTGGCCGGCGGCGACCTCGTCCAGGGCGCGCTCGCCGTTGTGTCCATACGGCGGGTGGCCGATGTCGTGCGCCAGCCCCGCCAGCTCGACCAGGTCGAGGTCGCAGCCCAGGCCGACCGCCATGCCGCGCCCGATCTGGGCGACCTCCAGCGAATGCGTCAGCCGGGTGCGCGGGGTGTCCCCTTCGCGGGGCCCGACCACCTGGGTCTTGTCGGCCAGCCGGCGCAGCGCGGCGCTGTGCAACACCCGGGCCCGGTCCCGCGCGAAGTCGGTACGGTGCTGACCCTCCGTACCGGGCAGACCCGCGGTCTTCGGCGCCTCGCGCACCCGCCGTTGACGGTCGAAGTCGTCGTAGGGGTCTTGCCGAATCGTGTTCACCTTCTCAATCACCGCAGCACAGTCTGCCAGGGATCGCCGGACGTGGTACCGCCCCGGCGCGCGGCTATTTGCCCGCATCCGCGCGGCGCTAAATTGGCCTCATGCGCATGCGCACTGCTCGCCTGCTCGGTCTGATCGGGGCGATCCTCGCGCTCGGTTTCGGCGGCGGGCTGCTGGTCGCACCCCCGGCGGGCGCGCAGCCCCCGTTCCGGCTCGCGGACTACGTCACCGACAACGCGGGCGCGCTGACCGACCCCGGCCGGGCGGCGGTCACGTCCGCGGTGGGCAAGCTGTACACGGACCGCCACATCCGGCTGTGGGTGGTCTACGTCGACGACTTCTCCGGCCTCGACGCGGTGAGCTGGGCACAGCGCACGATGCGGTCCAGCGATCTGGGCGGCTATGACGCCCTGCTGGCCGTCGCCACCAACAGCCGTGCATACGCCTTCCTGGTGCCGTCCACCGTCACGAGCGTCAACGCGCGCCAGGTCGATGACTTGCGGCGCAACAAAATCGAACCCGCCCTGCACAACGGGGACTGGAGCGGCGCCGCGGTGGCGGCGGCCAACGGGCTGAACACGTCGCCGGGCTCGTCGGGCCGGGTGGCCCTGCTGGTCACGCTGGCGCTCATCCTCGCCGCGGCGGCGGCCCTGCTGTTGGTCATGCGCTATCGCGGCCGGCGGCGGCGTGCGGCCCAACTGGCCGCCGCCCGGCGCGTCGACCCCACCGACGTCGATGCGCTGGCCGCCGTGCCGTTGCAGGCCCTCGACGATTTGTCCCGGGCGCTGGTGGTGGAGGTCGACAACGCCGTGCGGACCAGCGCCAACGAACTCGACCTGGCCGTCGCCGAGTTCGGCGAAGAGCGGACCGGGCCGTTCACCCAGGCCGTGAACAACGCCAAAGCCGCTCTGTCCCAAGCGTTCACGGTGCGCCAGCAGCTCGACGACAGCACACCGGAGACCCCGGACCAGCGCCGCGAGGCGCTCACCCGGGTCGTGGTGTCCGCCGCACGCGCCGACCGCGAGCTGGAGTCGCAGACCGAAGCCTTCGAGAGGCTGCGCGATCTGGTGATCAACGCCCCGTCGCGGCTGGACGCGCTGACCCAGCAGTACGTCGAGCTGACCGCCCGCATCGCCCCCGCCGAACAGCGACTGGCCGAGCTGCACCACCAATTCGACGCCGCCGCACTGACTTCGGTGTCCGGCAACGCCTCGGCGGCCAAGGAGCGGCTGGCATTCGCCGACCGCAACATCGGCACCGCCCGGGAGCTGGCCGACGAAGCGGTCAGCGGCCGGCAGGCCGGTTTGGTGGACGCCGTCCGTGCCGCCGAGTCCGCGCTCGGGCAGGCGCGGGCACTGCTCGACGCGGTGGACAACGCGGCCACCGACATTCGGCACGCCATCGACCGGCTGCCGTCGGCCATGGCCGACATCCAGGCGGACATCAAGCGCGCCAACCAGCTGCTGCAGAACGCGCAGACCACCAAATCCGCGCACAGCGGCGATCTGATCGCGGCGCGCGATGCGGCCGCGCGGGCCGTCGACGCTGCGGGCGCTGGAGCATCCACCGACCCGCTGGGCGCCTTCGGGCAGTTGGCCAAGGCGGATGCGGATCTCAACGGGCTGCTGGTCACGCTGGCGCGGGAGCAGGCCGCCGCCGAGCAGCTCAACCGGTCGCTGGAGCAGGCGTTGTTCACCGCGGAATCCCGGGTGCGGGCGGTCTCCGACTACATCGACACGCGCCGGGGCAGCGTCGGCCCGGAGGCCCGCACCCGGCTCGCCGAAGCCGAACGGCACTTGCAAGCCGCCCGCGACAAGCGGGCGGCGCACCCGGCCGAGGCGATTTCCCACGCCAACGCGGCATCGACGCTGGCCGCCCAGGCGCAGTCGCTGGCCAATGCCGACGTGGAGTCGGCTCAGCGGGCCTTCACCCGTGGCGGGGGCGGCGACATGGGCGCGATGCTGGGCGGAATCATCATCGGCAACGTGCTCAGCGGCGGTATGCGGGGCGGATTCGGCGGCTGGAGCCCGACATCCTTCGGCGGCTCCTCAGGCGGCGGCTTCATGGGCGGAGGCGGCCGCTTCTGAGCCGCCTGTCCTGCCTCCCACCGTCAACCGGCGGCCGGTGAATGCGGGATCACGCCCCCGCTGCGCGGCATTTCGAACTGGGGTTGGGCTTCGCCTTCCCACCGCGTCCACTCGTTCCACTCGCCGAATTGGCCGGCGTCGGCAACCACGGCGGCCGGGGCCGGGGCGTCGGCGGACGGGTCGGGAGCGTCGGCGCTCACGTCCGGCTTCGGCGCCCAGTGGTCGTAGTCGTCGGGCGGCACGGCCACACCCCATTTGAGCGGAACCGACAGGCCGCCGAGCATCCCCGACTCACCCCGAACCGCGGCCACCGAGTCATCTGGTAGCGGCGGACCAAGAGGCAAAAGCATGTTGCCCCCTTCCACAGCCGATCTTCGGACGCTGTGGCCGAACCAATTAACACCAAGCAGCCATATCGTAAGCCAAACTCAAGACAAATACCCGAAAAACGGGGATTTGCTTTCGCCAAGAGCATGGCCGAACCGGAGGGCGGTCGTCGGCCCCCTATCCGCCCTTGGTTCGCGGCACCACCTTGGGCCGTGCCTGCACCACGTGCGGGTTCTCCCCGCCGCGGCGCCCCCTCCGGTCGGTCTTGTCCGACTCGGTGTCCCGCTCGTCGACCGCCATGGCCACGGCCGGGGTGGACCCGGCCGGTGCGGACGACGCGGAGGACGATCCCCCGGTCGCGATCGGGGTCGGCAGCTGGGTCCCCAGCGCCGGCACCGCCAGACTCGTCAGGACCGCCGGCATTGGCATCGACCCCTGCCAGGTCGGCGGCACCGTGATCGCCCCCACGAACCGCGCGTTGCCCAGCCCGGCGGTGGCCACGCCGAACCCGCCGAGCGACTGCAGGCCGTGGGCGCCGCCCGCGGGGGCGAGTGGAACCTCCGCGGACACGGTGGTGACACCGGCCGCCGCCGGCGCCGCGGGCCCCACACTGTGGGCCAGCACCATCATCGGCGACATCAGCGCGCTCGCCGGATACATCCCGATCGGCGCCAGTGCGGTCATCGTCGTCACCGGCATCGACGACAGCAACGACGAGAGGCCGGGGAAAAACGCCCCCAGCACCGACTGCAGCTCGGACACGAACGAGGCGCCCAACGACGAAAACGCTCCGAAAGCCTGGGACGCCCAGTTCAGCGGAGCCGTCACGAGCCCCGCCAGTCCGCCCAGCCCCACCGGGGGTGCGCTGAACGCCGGCAGCGTCGACGCCACCGTCTGCGCCCCGATGTGATAGCCCACCATCGCGGCCACATCCTGGGCCCACATCTCCATGTACTCGATCTCGGTCATCGCGATCGCCGGGGTGTTCTGACCGAAGAAGTTCGTCGCGATCAGCATCAGCAACCGGAGGCGGTTGGCGAGCACGTCCGGGGTGGGCACCGTCGCCATGAATGCCGCCTCGTATGCCGTCGCGGCGGCCGTCGCCTGGGCGGCCGCCATCTCGGCTTGTCCGGCCGCCGAGATCAGCCACTGCAGATAGGGTGTCGCCGCCGCCACCATCGCCGCCGATGACGGACCGGTCCACGGGCCGGCGGCCACCCCCGTCACAACCGCTTCGAACGACGCCGCGGCCGCCGCCAAGTCCTCCGCCAGCGCCTGCCAGGCCGAGGCCGCCGTCAACAATGAGCCGGGCCCGGCGCCGCCATACATGAGCGCAGAGTTGATCTCGGGGGGGAAGAAGAGAAAAGCTGGAATCATCACATCCCCAACCCACCGACCGCGTCAACGGCACCTACACCCACACGAACCGACACCCACCCCCGGTCACTAAACACGTGAGGAACATCGCCTTAAAAGCCTAGGACAACCGGCCACCCGAGACCGGTTTTTTACGAAACGTTTAATTACGCGGCGCAGGGATGCGCAGGCCGATCGAGCAGGCCCCTCCGGGCCCGGAGGGGCGCGGCGCCCGTACCGGTCAGCAGCCCTTGAGCCGCGCGGCCAGATAGTCGGCCACGGCGTTCATCGCGACCCGCTCCTGCGTCATGTCGTCACGGCGACGCACCGTGACGGCGTTGTCTTCGAGCGAATCGAAGTCCACCGTCACACAGAACGGCGTCCCCACCTCGTCCTGGCGCCGGTAGCGTCGCCCGATCGCGCCGGCGTCGTCGAAATCGATGTTCCAGCAGGTGCGCAACTCTGCGGCCAGGTCGCGCGCCTTCGGGCTCAGGTCGGCGTGTCGGGACAGCGGCAGTACCGCGGCCTTGACCGGTGCCAGCCGCGGGTCCAAGCGCAGCACCGTGCGCTTCTCCATGACGCCCTTGGCGTTGGGCGCCTCGTCCTCGGTGTAGGCATCGATCAGAAACGCCATGAACGACCGGGTGAGGCCGGCCGCGGGTTCGATGACATACGGGGTGTAGCGCTTATCGGTGGCCTGGTCGTAGTACGACAGGTCCGCCCCGGAATGCTTTGCGTGGGTGGACAAGTCGAAATCGGTGCGGTTGGCGACGCCTTCCAGCTCACCCCACGGGTTGCCGGCGAAACCGAACTTGTACTCGATGTCGACGGTGCGGTCCGAATAGTGCGAGAGCTTCTCGGCCGGGTGCTCGAACAATCGCAGATTCTCCGGATTGATACCCAGCTCGACATACCATTGCAGCCGGGTGTCAATCCAATACTGGTGCCATTCCTTCGCCGTCGACGGTTCGACGAAGAACTCCATTTCCATTTGTTCGAACTCGCGGGTTCGGAAAATGAAGTTGCCCGGCGTGATCTCGTTCCGGAAGCTCTTGCCGATCTGGCCGATGCCGAAGGGCGGCTTCTTGCGCGCGGTGGTGGCGACGTTGGCGAAGTTGACGAAGATGCCCTGCGCGGTCTCCGGACGCAGGTAGTGCAGCCCCTCCTCGGTCTCGATGGGCCCGAGGTAGGTCTTGAGCATCATGTTGAACTCGCGGGGCTCGGTCCACCGGCCCTTGGTGCCGCAGTCAGGGCAGACGATCTCGGTCATCGGCACGGTGGCGGGGTCATCGATGCCCTTCTTGACCGCGTAGGCCTCCTGCATGTGGTCCTGACGATGCCGATGGTGGCAGTTCAGGCACTCGACCAGCGGGTCGTGGAAGACCTCGACGTGGCCGGAGGCCACCCAAACCTGCCGCGGCAGGATGATCGACGAATCGATGCCCACCACGTCGTCGCGCCCGGTCACCACCGACCGCCACCACTGCCGTTTGATGTTCTCCTTGAGCTCGACGCCCAGCGGCCCGTAGTCCCACGCCGACCGGGTGCCGCCGTAGATCTCACCCGAGGGAAAGACGAAGCCGCGCCGTTTGGCCAGGTTCACTACGGTGTCGATGACGGAGGCCACGGGGTGGTGCACTCCCTTTCCGGGTTTGGACGGGCGCGCGCGGCGGCCGACCGCCGCGCGCAGAGCATCAGTCATGGTAGCGATCGGCGCCGCGGTCTTTGACATGCGTCATCATGCATGTGACAGTGGAAGTCGGCCGCCCGCCGGACCTCACGGCGGGACTTCCCCACTACCTGGCACTTCTCGAGGTGATGACTCTCTCCCATGGCGATGTCCCCCTCTCCGCCGTCCTCCATGCCGACCACCGCCGGTGGCGACATGGGATCGGCCATGAGCGTGGTCGACCAGGAGCACGTCGACGCCGGGCCCGGCGGACACCGCGCGCTGGCCGACTATCCCGTCCCGCCGTCGCGGGAGATCCTCGACGCGGCCGGCGAGCTGCTGCGCGCGCTGGCGGCCCCGGTCCGGATCGCCATCGTGCTGCAGCTGCGTGAATCCCACCGCTGCGTGCACGAGCTGGTCGACGCGCTCGGCGTCCCGCAGCCACTGGTCAGCCAGCACCTGAAGATCCTCAAGGCCGCCGGCGTCGTCACCGGGGAGCGCTCGGGCCGCGAGGTGCTGTACCGGCTGGCCGACCATCACCTGGCGCACATCGTGGTGGACGCGGTGGCCCACGCGGGCGAGGGCACCCAGTGACGGGCGCGAGCGTCCGGTCGACCCGCCAGCGGGCGGCGATCTCCAGACTGATGGACACCCTCGACGACTTCCGCTCGGCGCAGGAGTTGCACGACGAGTTGCGCCGCCGCGGCGAGAACATCGGGCTGACCACGGTCTACCGGACGCTGCAGTCGATGGCGGCGGCGGGCATGGTCGACACGCTGCGCACCGACACCGGCGAGTCGGTCTACCGCAGGTGCTCCGAACACCACCATCATCACCTGGTCTGCCGCGGCTGCGGTTCCACCATCGAAGTCGGCGACCACGAGGTCGAGGAGTGGGCGGCGCAAGTCGCGGCCAAACACGGCTATGCCGACGTCAGCCACACCATCGAGATCTTCGGCACCTGCAAGGACTGTCAATAACGCGGCGGACGTGACACCGTCACGGCGTCAGGGCGCTCCGGATCCCGGCGCCGGTATCGAGCACCAGCAGGATCAGGGTGCGCAGCGCGTCGTCGGTCAGGCCGGCACCGGGAAAGTTGTATCGCAGCATCACGTCGGCGCTCTTGGCGGCGCCCTTGCCCGCGTTGCGTTGCACCGCCTTCTCGTTGACCTTCTCCACGAGGGTGACGCTGCCGAAGTTGCTGGCGCGGGCCTGCCTGGCGACCTGATCGCCGATCTTCTTGGTCAACGGCAGATCCCAGGCCACGACCTGGGTGAGCGACACCAGGTCTAGGTCGTCGGCGATGTGGACCACCCGCAGCGACGCGATGGTCCCGGCGTGGCGCACGGTCAGCGCGCCATCGGGCTCCTCCTGGACGGGGAGGACTTCGCCGAGCACCGACGCCAGCCGCTCCTGCAGTGATGGCATCGGATCATCCCCGTGCGGACCCGTCGCGCCCGGCTCCGCCGCGCTTCCGGTCCCCACTACGCGCTCCCGAATCTTCGGTTCCGCGCGGCGTATTCCTCGCAGGCCGCCCACAGGTCGCGGCGGTCGTAGTCGGGCCACAGCTTGTCCTGGAAGATGTATTCGGCGTACGCCGCCTGCCACAGCATGAAATTGCTGGATCGCTGCTCCCCGGAGCTCCGCAGGAAGAGGTCCACGTCGGGGATGTCCGGCCGCTGCAGGTGCTGCGCCACCGTCGCCTCGGTGATGCGCTCCGGGTTCAGGCGGCCAGCGGCGGCCAGGCGCGCGATTTCTTTTGTGGCGTCGGCGATTTCGGCGCGTCCCCCGTAGTTGACGCAGTAGTTGACGGTGATGACGTCGTTGTCCTTCGTCATCTCTTCGGCGATCGCCAATTCATTGATCACGCTGCGCCACAGCCGCGGACGCGAGCCCACCCAGCGGATCTTGACCCCTATGGTCTTGAGGTTCACCCGGCGCATGCGCACCACATCGCGGTTGAAGCCCATCAGGAAGCGGACCTCCTCGGGCGAACGCTTCCAGTTCTCGGTAGAGAAGGCGTAGAGGCTGAGCCATTTGATTCCGATTTCGATTGCGCCACAGACGACGTCGATGACGACCGCCTCACCCGCCTTGTGGCCGTCGGTACGGGTCAATCCGCGTTGGGTGGCCCAGCGGCCGTTGCCGTCCATCACGATGGCGACGTGAACCGGCAACCGGTCGGCCGGAATCCGGGGCGCGGCGGCCTTGGAGATGTGCTGCGGGGGCCGGGACGGCCCACCGCCGGCGGCGGGCGGCAGTTCGGGAAACACGACCGGCCAGGTCGTCCGGTCGGGAAAGACGGGGTAGTCGTCGGGCGCGGGCGGCAGCTGGGGGAAGTCGGCGGGCCTCGGCGCGCGCCCGGGCGTCCGGCCGGGGCCGCCGGCCCGGACCCTAGCCACAGTCCCGCTCGGCCAGCGCAGCGCGCCGCTCGGCGATGGCGCGGTCGACGTGATGCGTCCGTTCCACCAATGGCAGCGTTTTGAGCTGCCGTTCCAGGTGCCATTGCAGGTGCGCGGCCACCAGCCCGCTGACGTAGCTGCGGTGCGATTGCGGGGTCTTGTCGGCGAACTCCCAATCGCCGTCGTGCAACGCGGACATCAGATCCAGCACGCCCGGCGGCGGTGTCGTCGAGCCGGCCGGACGGCAGTGCGCGCAGACGCTGCCCCCGGCGCCGACGTGAAACGCGCGGTGCGGCCCGGGGGTGGCGCATCGGGCGCACTCGGTCAGCGCCGGCGCCCATCCGGCGATGCCCATGGCGCGCAGCAGGTAGGCGTCCAGCAGCAGGTCCCGGGACCGGCGGCCGTCGGCCACCGCCCGCAACGCGCTCACCGTGAGCCGGTGCAGGGCCGGGGCGGGGGCCCGCTCCTCACCGGCGAGGCGTTCGGCGGTTTCCAGCATCGCGCAGCCGCAGGTGTAGCGGCCGTAGTCGCTGACGATGTCGGTGGCGAACGCGTCAATCGAGACAACCTGGGTGACGATGTCGAGGTTGCGGCCGGGATGCAGCTGCGCGTCGATGTGCGCGAACGGTTCCAGCCGCGCCCCGAATTTGCTGCGGGTGCGGCGGACACCCTTGGCCACCGCCCGAACCAGCCCGTGATCGCGGGTGAGCAGGGTGACGATCCGGTCGGCCTCGCCGAGCTTGTGTTGACGCAACACCACCGCCCGGTCTCGATACAGCCGCATCACAACAGTTTTGCACCCCGCCGCGACAATGCTGGTATCCGCGCCGATTAGTCTCGTACCCCGTGATTGGCGCTTCCGAGTCGAGTACCGGGTCCGTTTTCGGATCCGGCAACCAGCGCCTGCCCACCCTGACTGACCTGCTCTATCAGCTGGCGAGCCGCTCGGTGACCTCCGTCACACTGGTGCGCCGGTCCCTGCACGCCATCCACGCGAGCCAGCCCACGTTGAACGCCTTCCGCGTGGTGCTCACCGAGTCGGCGCTGGCCGACGCGGCGGCGGCCGATCGACGCCGCGCGGCCGGGGACACGGCGCCGTTGCTGGGCATCCCGATCGCGGTGAAGGACGACGTCGACATCGCCGGGGTGCCGACCGCGTTCGGCACCGAGGGATATGTCGCGCCCGCTACCCACGACGCCGAGGTGGTTCGCCGCCTGAAGGCGGCCGGCGCGGTGATCGTCGGCAAGACCAACACCTGCGAACTGGGCCAGTGGCCGTTCACCAGCGGACCCGGATTCGGGCATACCCGCAACCCCTGGTCGCGCCGGCACACCCCGGGCGGCTCGTCGGGCGGCAGCGCGGCCGCGGTGGCCGCCGGGCTGGTCACCGCCGCGATCGGCTCCGACGGCGCCGGCAGCGTCCGGATCCCCGCCGCGTGGACGCACCTGGTGGGCATCAAGCCGCAGCGTGGCCGCATCTCCACCTGGCCGCTGCCCGAGGCGTTCAACGGCATCACGGTCAACGGCGTGCTGGCCCGCACGGTGGCCGACGCGGCGTTGGTGCTCGACGCGGCGTCGGGCAATGTCGAGGGCGACCGGCACAGGCCGCCCCCGGTCACCGCCTCCGACTATGTCGGTATCGCGCCCGGTCCGCTCAACATCGCGCTGTCGACCCGGTTCCCCTACACGGGTTTTCGGTCCAAGCTGCATCCGGAGATCCTGGCTGCGACGCGAGCCGTCGCCACGCAACTCGAGTTGCTCGGCCACACGGTGGTGCCGGGCAACCCCGACTACGGCCTGCGGTTGTCGTGGGACTTCCTCGCGCGGTCGACCGCCGGGCTGCGGGATTGGGAGGAGCGACTGGGCGACGGGGTGACCCTGGACCCTCGCACGTCGGCGAACCTGCGCGTGGGGCATGTCCTGGGTCAGGCGATCCTGCGCACCGCGCGCCGGCACGAAGCCGCCCTGCACCGGCGGGTGGGCTCGATCTTCGACATCGTCGACGTCGTGCTGGCCCCCACCACGGCCCAACCGCCGCCGCTGGCGCGCGCCTTCGACCGGTTGAGCGGCTTCGGCACCGATCGGGCCATGGTCGCCGCGTGTCCGGCCACGTTCGCATGGAACGTGTTGGGCTGGCCGTCGATCAACGTGCCGGCCGGGTTCACCTCCGAGGGGCTGCCGATCGGCGTGCAGTTGATGGGGCCCGCCAACAGCGAGGGCACGTTGATCTCGCTGGCCGCCGAGTTGGAGGCCGTCTGCGGGTGGTCGACCAAGCAGCCGACGATGTGGTGGACCGCAGAAGCGGGCGCGCCGCCGGCGGCCGGCGCCACGCCGTCAAGGTGAAACGCCAAGCGGCACATCACGACCGCCGTGCAACCGTCCTACGGTCCGGACGTCGACGGCGTCGCATAGCCCGCAACGATGCGGGTACCCCGCACCAATGGACCAATCGGATGCACCTCTGTTGGATGCGCTGGCCGATTACCGCAAAAAGAACCGGTACGGGTTCACGCCGCCTGGTCACCGGCAGGGCCGCGGCACCGACGACCGGGTCCTGGCCGTCCTGGGTCGCGAGCCGTTTCTGGACGACGTGCTGGCCAGTGGCGGGCTGGACGATCGCAGGACCAGCCGGCAGTACCTGAAGCACGCCGAGGACCTGATGGCCGAGGCCGTGGGCGCCGACATCGCCTGGTTCTCCACCTGCGGCAGTTCGTTGTCGGTGAAGGCGGCGATGATGGCGGTGGCCGGCGGCGACGGCAGCCTGCTGGTCAGCCGTGACAGCCACAAGTCGATCGTGGCGGGGCTGATCTTTTCCGGCGTGCAACCCCGCTGGATCACCCCCCGCTGGGACGCCGAGCGACATTTCTCGCATCCGCCGTCACCGCAGCAGGTGCGGGAGGCCTGGGAAAAGCAGCCCGATGCCGCCGGCGCGCTCGTCGTGAGCCCCAGCCCGTACGGCACGTGTGCCGACATCGCCGGGATCGCCGAGGTTTGCCACGCGCGCGGCAAGCCGTTGATCATCGACGAGGCGTGGGGGGCGCACCTGCCCTTCCACGAGAACCTGCCGACGTGGGCGATGGATGCCGGTGCGGACGTCTGCGTGGTCAGCGTCCACAAGATGGGAGCGGGCTTCGAGCAGGGTTCCGTGTTTCACGTGCAGGGCGACCGGATCGACCAGGACCGCCTCTCCGCGTGCGCCGACCTGCTGATGACCACCAGCCCCAGTGTCCTGGTGTACTCCGCCATGGACGGCTGGCGGCGCCAGATGGTGCAGCGCGGGCACGAGTTGCTCGGTGGTGCAATGGATCTCGCCTGTCAGCTGCGTCGCGACATCGAAACCATTCCCGACGTGAAGGTGCTCGACGACGAGTTGCTCGGCGTGCAGGCCTCCCATGACCTGGACCGGTTGCAGGTGTTGATGGACGTGTCCGCGACGGGCACGTCGGGCTATCAGGCCCACGACTGGCTGCGCGAGCACGCGCGCGTCGACATGGGGATGAGCGATCACCGCCGCATTCTGGCAACGCTGTCCATTGCCGACGACCGGGACACCGCCGGCCGTCTGATGGGCGCGCTCGCGGACTGGCGCAAGGCCGCCGACGGAATCGACCCGCCGCCGCGCATCGACCTGCCGTCGCCCGAACAACTGCAGCTGGAGACGGTGTGTCTGCCGCGGGACGCGTTCTTCGGGCAAGTCGAGGCGGTTTCCACCGGCCAAGCCGCGGGTCGCGTCGCCGCCGAGCAATGCACGCCGTACCCGCCCGGGATTCCGGCCGTGGTGCCCGGCGAGCGCCTCAACGACGCCGTGCTGGACTACCTGTGTTCGGGTGTGCGGGCCGGGATGAATGTCCCCGACGCCGCGGACCCGTCGTTGCAGACCATCCGCGTGCTGGCGTGACCCTTGGCTCCTGTCGGCAGGCGCGCGGCCGCGACATCACCCGGTTGCCAACGGCTTTGACGCTGTCGGGCAGCACGCGGTTGGCCGCGCGGAAAAGCCAAGCGGCGTCCGGCGATTGCCGCTGCGGCAGCGCGAGTCTAGGACGTCGAACCGCCGGTCTAGAAGCCCAGCCGACCAAGCTGTTTGGGGTCGCTTTGCCAGTTCTTGGCGACCTTGACGCGCAGCTCGAGGTAGACCTTGGTGCCCAGCAGCTTCTCGATCTGCCCGCGAGCCGCGGTCCCGACTTCTCGCAGTCGGGCGCCGCCTTTGCCGATGACGATGCCTTTCTGGCTGTCCCGCTCGACGTAGAGGATGGCGTGCACGTCGATCAGGTCGTCGCGGCCCTCCCTCGGGTTGACCTCGTCGATGACCACCGCCAGTGAATGCGGCAGCTCGTCGCGGACCCCCTCCAGGGCCGCCTCGCGGATCAGCTCGGCCATCAGCGTCTCTTCGGGTTCGTCGGTCAGTTCGCCGTCGGGGTAATACGCCGGGCCTTCCGGCAGCGCCGCCGCGAGCACGTCGATCAAAACGTCCACCTGCTCGCCGGTGGTTGCCGACACCGGAACGATTTCGGCGGAACTGCCAACGAGCTCGCTGACGGCGACCAGCTGGGCGGCCACCCGGTCCCTCGGGACCTTGTCGATCTTGGTGACGATGGCCACCAGCTTCGTTTTCGGTGCGGTCGAACGGATCTGGTCGACGATCCACCTGTCGCCGGGACCGATCGCCTCGTCGGCCGGGATGCACAACCCGATCACGTCGACTTCGGCGTAGGTATCGCGCACCAGGTCGTTGAGCCGCTTGCCCAGCAGGGTGCGCGGCCGGTGCAAGCCGGGCGTGTCGACGAGAATGATCTGGAAATCGTTCCGGTGCACGATTCCGCGGATGGTGTGGCGGGTGGTCTGCGGCCGCGTCGAGGTGATCGCCACCTTGGTTCCGACGAGCGCGTTGGTCAGCGTCGACTTGCCCGTGTTCGGCCTGCCGACCAAACACACGAAGCCCGAATGGAATTCGGTCATGCCCCGGCGCCCCGACGCTCAGCCATGCTGTTCGGCCCCACGGTCGCCGGAGCCGTTGGACTGCGGCTCGGCCGGGCTCAACAGGACAGTGCCGACGCGCACCCGTCCGCGGTGATCGGTGCCGCCCTCGGCCTGCAGCCGCAAGCCGTGCGAGACCACCTCGGCGCCGGGCAGGGGAACCCGGCCCAGCTCCAGGGCGAGCAGGCCGCCGACGGTATCGACGTCGAGGTCGTCGTCGAATTCCACGTCGTACAGCTCGCCGAGGTCCTCGATCGGCAACCGCGCCGAGACGCGGAAGCGTTTGTCGCCCAGGTCTTCTATCGGAGCCGTCTCGGTCAGGTCGTACTCGTCGGCGATCTCGCCGACGATTTCCTCCAGCACGTCTTCGATGCTCACCAGGCCGGCTATCGCGCCGTACTCGTCGACCAGGAGGGCCATGTGGATGCGGTCCCGCTGCATTTCGCGCAACAGCGTATCCAGGGGCTTGGAGTCCGGCACGAACACCGCCGGGCGCATCACGTGCGCCACGGTGATGCCCCGCCCGCGGTCACCCGACAGAAAACTTTGCTGCACAAGGTCTTTGAGGTACACCACCCCGACGATGTCATCGACGTTCTCCCCGATCACCGGGAGGCGGGAATGCCCGCTGCGCACCGCCAGGTTCAGCGCCTGGCTGGCGAGCTTGTCGCTTTCGATCCAGATCATCTCGGTGCGCGGCACCATCACCTCGCGGGCCGGGGTGTCGCCGAGCTCGAACACCGACTCGATCATCCGCCGTTCGTCGGCGGCGACCACGCCGCGCTGCTGGGCCAGGTCGACGACCTCGCGCAGCTCGATCTCGGACGCGAACGGGCCGTTGCGCAGGCCGCGGCCGGGCGTCAGCGCATTACCCAGCACCACCAGCAACCGGCTCAGCGGCATCAACAGCCACGAGATGAGGCGCAGCGGAACCGCCGTCGTCAACGAGATGGAATACGCATGCTGGCGGCCGAGCGTGCGCGGGCCGACCCCGATGACGACGAAACTCATCACCACCATGGTGCCCGCTGCGCCGAACAACGCCCGATTCAGACCGAAGTTGTCGTACAGGAACAGCACCAGCAGCACGGTCGCCGTGATCTCGCAGGTGATCCGCAGCAGCACGACCAGGTTGATGTAGCGCGGCCGCTCGGCCATCACCTCGGACAGCGATACGGCACCGGGCCGCTCCTCGCGCACCAACTCCTGGACCCGGGCCAGCGAGACCGTGCTGATGGCGGCGTCCATCGCCGCGAACAGCCCGCCGATGGCGATCAGCGCCATCGCGCCGAGCAGCCAGGACAGGCCGGTCAACTGCCGGAAGACCTTGATGTGGTGACGGGCTGCCCGACGTCGTCATCGCTGCGCTTGCGGTTGAGGGCCCAGGCGGTGAGACCCACGACCACCCCCAACGCCCCGTAGCCCAGGGCCGAGGGCCACCACGGCGGCGCGGGCTGGGGCGGCTCCTCGTGCGGGCGGACGGCCAGCACCACCAGGAAGTTGCCGTCGTCGGTCGGCCCCGCGCCGGGCAGCGACTGAGTCTTGGTCACCCTGATCTGGGAGTTGGCGCTGCTGGTGTCGTTGACCTGGCCCCACGCCAGGGTCGAGTCGTCGAGCAGGAACATGGTGTCCCGGCTGCCCGCGGGTTGGCTGTTGTCCACCCCGACCACCGCCACCTGGCCGACTTCCACGATCTGGTTGGCGGCGGGCACGGCGACCAGGACGTTCTGATACACCTTCGGCGGCGCCGGCTGCCGGAAGTCCGGCGGTGGCGGGCCGTTGAACCCGTCGGGCGGCACCACGCCCCCACCGTACAAACTGCCCGACGCCACCCAGCCGTCGCCGACCGCGGTGAACGGCACCACGCCGACGGTGGCGGCGTCGAGCACCATCCGGGCGCCGGGCGGCACGTAAAGCTCCCGGTCGGCGCCGTTGTAGAAGTAGCGGAAGGTCATCGCCTGAGTCAGCGGGTTGAACAGAGCCGGCCGGCGATAGGCGTCGTCGTAGTCGACGTAGTCCCAGTGGCGGGGCCGGATCAGCCGCTGATTGTCGACCTTGAGGACGTCGACGTTCTCCCGGTGGGTGTTGACGACGTTCTGCACCCGCTGGTTGAAGTCGACCTGCGTGGGCGGCTTCGGCGGGTCGGCCGGATTGACGCGCGTCGGCGGTGCGGCCTTGGCCGCCGCGACGGCCTGCGGCGGAACGTCCAGCCCCCGCGGCGGTGCCACCACCGAGACGTTTCTGGAGGCGTCGGGCCCCGGCGGGCTGATCGTCTGGACCGCGTTGGGGGGCGGCAGATTCGGCGGGATGACCGGCGGCGCATGCACCGGCTCCGGGCTCGGCGGCACGTAGGGCGGAAGCTCGGGAACCTGCACCGGGCTCGGCGGCGGCTGGGCCCGGCGGGGCGGCGCGGCCTGAGAGCACACGTTGGAGGTGTGGTACTGCGCCACCAGATATTGACACCACTGACAACTGGCGGGGTTGGACCCGGCCCCGGCGCACGGAGCCGCCTCGGCCACGCCGGTCGTGGTGGCTACCACCGAGAACGGCGCCAAGGCGATGGCGGCTGCGGCCGCGATCCCGAGAATTCGAAGTGGGCTCAATTGTCGAAATACCTCGACTTGTCCAGCAACCGGCTATCCCGCTCCAGCTGGCGGTGTTGCTGGTAGGCCTCGACCTGCTCGGCGACCCATTCTTCGAGCAACCGGTCCTGGAGCGCGAACATTTCCTTCTCCTCGTCCGGCTCGCCGTGGTCGTATCCCAGCAGATGCAGCACCCCGTGGATGGTCAGCAGGGCCAGCTCGTGGCCCAGGCTGTGGCCGGCCGCGTCGGCCTGCCCGGCGGCGAATTCCGGGCACAGCACGATGTCGCCCAGCATCGACGGTCCCGGCTCCGGCGCGTCGGGCCTGCCACCCGGCTCGAGCTCGTCCATCGGGAAGCTCATCACGTCCGTCGGCCCGGGCAGGTCCATCCAGCGCATGTGCAGGTCGGCCATCGCCGCGGTGTCCAGCAGCACCATCGACAGCTCGGCTGCCGGGTTGACGTCCATCTTGGCGATGACAAACCGTGCGACGCTGATCAACTCGGTTTCGGAGACGTCGACGCCCGACTCGTTGGATACCTCGATGCTCATGAAACGGTCACGGCCCTCATCACCGGCGCCCGCGGGTGCCCGACGCGCGCCGGGCCGCCCGGTTCATCGCCAGCCCGGGTTCTTCGAATCTCGCGTAGGCGTCCACGATTTCGGAGACCAGCCGGTGGCGCACCACGTCCACGCTGGTCAGCTCCGCGATGTGGATGTCCTCGACGCTGTCCAGGATCTCGATCGCCGACCGCAGGCCCGACCTCGCGCCGCCGGGAAGATCCACCTGGGTGATGTCCCCGGTGATGACCATCTTCGAGCCGAATCCGAGCCGGGTCAGGAACATCTTCATCTGCTCGGCGGTGGTGTTCTGCGCCTCGTCGAGGACGATGAAGGCCGAATTCAGCGTGCGGCCACGCATATACGCCAGCGGCGCCACCTCGATGACCCCGGCGGACATCAGCTTGGGGATCAGCTCGGGATCCATCATGTCGTACAGCGCGTCGTACAGCGGCCGCAGATACGGGTCGATCTTCTCGCTCAGCGTGCCCGGCAAAAACCCAAGGCGCTCACCGGCTTCCACCGCCGGCCGGGTCAGGATGATGCGGTTGACCTGTTTGGTCTGCAAGGCGCTGACCGCCTTGGCCATCGCCAGATACGTCTTCCCGGTGCCGGCCGGGCCGACCCCGAAAACGATGGTGTTGGCGTCGATGGCGTCGACGTAGCGCTTCTGGTTGAGCGTCTTGGGCCGGATGGTCTTTCCGCGCCGCGACAGGATGTCCAGGGTGAGCACTTCGGCCGGCGACTCGTTGTCGGTGCCGGCCAGCATGGCGACGCTGTGGCGGACCACCTCCGGGGTCAGCGGCTGACCGTTGGCGACGATCGCGACCAGCTCGGAGATCGCCCGCTCGGCGAGCGCGACGTCGGCCGGCGCACCCGAGACCGTCACGGCGTTGCCACGCACGTGCAGGTCGGCATTGAGGCTGCGTTCCAACGCGCGGAGGTTTTCGTCTGCCGATCCCAACAAGCCGACGACGACATCGGGCTGGACATCGATGCTGCTGCGTACTTGGGCGTTGGCCTGGAGGCCTCCGGCTGTGTCAACAGCGCTGGTCTCGCGGGGCGTCACGTGGTTCTCGATGCCTGCTTTCTCGGCTTGTCGGTGGTTTGCTCGGCTGCCTAAGTCTACGCCCGGGCCCCCCGTTGGTCAGCGTTCAGCCGCGGAATTAGAGGGGCGAAGCGTCGTCCCAGCGCCCGGTGAGCACGCCGAGCGCGCCCAGCGCCACCGCCGCGGCGGTCGACGTGCGCAGCACCTGCGGGCCCAGCCGCACCGGTGCCGCCCCCGCCCCGGTCAACGCGGCGATCTCGTCGGGGGCGATGCCGCCTTCGGGGCCCACGACGAGAACCAGCGACTGCGCGCGGGCGACCTCGAGGTGGGTCAGCGGGTCGGTCGCCGACTCGTGTAACGCCAGCACCACCGCCCCGGCGGCCACGTCGTCGCGGATCCGCTGGGCCAGTGCCGCGGTGGACAGCACGCCGTCGACGGGCGGGATGTGCGCCCGCCGGGATTGCCGGGCCGCGGACCGGGTTACGGCACGCCACCGGCGCAGTCCCTTGTCCGCGCGGGCGCCCTGCCAGACGGCCACGCAGCGGGCCGCCTGCCAGGCCAGGAACGCGTCGGCGCCGGCTTCGGTGGCCAGCTCGATGGCCAACTCCGAGCGGTCGGACTTCGGCAGCGCCTGGACCACCGTCACCGGCGGCCGGCCGGGCGGGACGCTCCAGCGCTTCAGCACCCGCGCCCGCAGTCCGTCGCGGCCGGCGTGCTCGACCTCGCAGTGCGCCAGGCCACCGGCGCCGTCGCCGAGGACCAGCTGTTCGCCCGGGCGGATCCGCCGCACCGTGGCGGCGTGGAATCCCTCGTCGCCCCCGACGAGGGCCAGCGCCCCGATATCGGGCAGCGCGTCGACGTAGAACAGGGTCGCGACCATGCGCCCGCCTTGCAGCGGCTAGCGGCCGGTGAAGGTCTCGCGCAGGCGGCTGAACAGCCCACCCCCCGCGTGCGTCGACCGGACCTCGGGCACGTCGCGGCTGCGCCGGCTCTTCAGCTCCCGCAGCAGTTCGGTGTCGTGGTGGTCCAGCCGGGTGGGGACCAGCACCTCGACGTGGACGTGCAGGTCCCCCCGGGTGCCCGAGCGCAGGTGCGGCATGCCGTGGCCACGCAGCGTGATGACCGAATTCGGTTGCGTGCCGGCCGGAATGGTGACCTCGCTGAGCCCGTCCAGGATGGCGTCGACGGTGATCGTGGCGCCCAGGGCCGCGTCGACCATGGGCACCGACACCGTGCAGTGCAGGTCGTCACCTTCGCGCACGAAGACGTCGTGAGGCTGCTCGTGAACCTCGACATACAGGTCGCCGGCCGGCCCTCCCCCGGGTCCGACCTCGCCCTGGGCGGCCAGCCGCACCCGCATGCCGTCGCCGACCCCGGCGGGGATCTTGACGCTGATCTCGCGGCGGGCCCGGACCCGGCCGTCACCCATGCACTGGTGGCACGGATCGGGGATGACGACGCCGACGCCGCGGCAGGTCGGGCACGGCCGCGAGGTCATCACCTGGCCGAGCAGCGAACGCTGCACCGTCTGGATCTCGCCGCGGCCGCCGCAGGTGTCGCACGGGACCGGCACGGAATCGCCGTTGGTGCCCTTGCCCTGGCATCGGTCGCACAGCACCGCGGTGTCGACGGTGACCTGCTTGGTCACCCCGGTCGCGCACTCCTCCAGGTCGAGCCGCATCCGCAGCAGCGAGTCCGAGCCGGGCCGCACCCGGCCCATCGGACCGCGGGAGGTCGCGCCGCCGCTGAAGCCGCCGCCGAAGAACGCCTCGAACACGTCGCCCAGACCGCCGAAACCGCCGCCGAAGCCGCCGCCCGCCGCGGCGTTCTCCATCGGATCGCCACCCAGGTCGACGATGCGCCGTTTCTCCGGGTCGCTCAGCACCTCGTAGGCGACGCTGATCTCCTTGAACTTCGCCTGCGCGGCCTCATCCGGGTTGACGTCGGGATGCAGTTCGCGCGCCAGCTTGCGGTACGCGCGCTTGATCTCCGCATCGTTGGCGTCTCTGCTCACGCCGAGCAGCCCGTAATAGTCGCGTGCCACGCCTGCTTCTCCTAAACCTGGTCTTTATCCCGCGCCTGCGCATGCTGCGGGTGCGCGTTCATCGAGCACCCAGGACTTCGCCGATATAAAGGGCAACCGCGGCGACGCTGGCAATAGTTCCCGGATAGTCCATCCGGGTGGGCCCCAGCACACCCATCCCGCCGAAGACGGTGTCGGAGGTGCCGTAGGCGGTGGTGACCATCGAGGTGCCCGCCATCTCCTCGGCGGCCGTCTCATGGCCGATGCGCACCGTCACCTTACCGGCTTCCTGCTGGGCCGCCAGCAACCGCAGCACCACCACCTGCTCCTCGAGCGCCTCCAGGATGGAGCGCAGCGAGCCACCGAAGTCGGCGGCATTGCGCGTGAGGTTGGCGGTACCGCCCATCAGCAAGCGTTCTTCGCTGTGTTCGACCAGCGACTCCAGCAACACCGTCGCCGAGCGGCCGACGGCGTCGCCCAGCCCGTCCGGGGCGCGGAGCTGCCCGGCCAGGTCGGCCACCGCGACCGAGGCCGCCGAAAGCTTCTTGCCGACCAGCGCCTGGCCCAGCAATTCGCGGAGCTGGGACAACCGGTGGTCGTCGATGACGTCGCCGAGTTCGACGATGCGCTGGTCCACCCGGCCCGTGTCGGTGATGACCACCATCAGCAGCCGGGCCGGGGTCAGCGCGATCACTTCGAGGTGGCGCACGGTGGACGACGTCAGCGTCGGGTATTGCACCACGGCCACCTGGCGGGTCAGCTGGGCCAGCAGCCGCACCGCCCGGCGCAGCACGTCGTCCAGGTCGACGCCGGACTCAAGGAAGCTCAGGATCGCGCTCCGCTCGGCCGAGGACAGCGGCTTGACGTCGTGGAGGCGGTCGACGAATTCGCGGTAGCCCTTCTCCGTGGGCACGCGCCCAGAGCTGGTGTGCGGCTGGGTGATGTAGCCCTCGGCCTCCAGCACCGCCATGTCGTTGCGGATGGTCGCGGACGAGACGCCCAGGTTGTGACGCTCCACCAGGCTCTTGGAACCGATGGGTTCCTTGGTGGCAACGAAATCGGCGACGATGGCACGCAGCACCTCGAAGCGACGGTCGTCGGCACTTCCCACTCGCTGTCACCTCCCTGCACCGCGTTGACCGGTTCATTTTACGGGTCTCGAGTCCTGCCAACCGTTACCAGCGGTCGTTCGCCGGCGCCCGGCGGGCGGGCAATCGGCGGCGCCCGCCGCGATTCGGGCGGCATCGGCTCCGACGCCGCGTCTTCCGACTAGCCTGTCCAGCATGAACCGGTCCGCCGAGAACAACGGGTCGCGGAAGATCGGCCCATGATTTTCAAGGGCGTGCGCGAAGGCAAGCCGTATCCCGAGCACGGGCTGTCCTACCGCGACTGGGCCCAGATCCCGCCGCAGCAGATCCGGCTCGACGAACTGGTCACCACGACGACGGTGCTCGCCCTGGACCGCCTGCTGTCGGAGGACTCGACCTTCTACGGCGACCTGTTCCCGCACGCGGTGCGGTGGAAGGGCGTCACCTATCTCGAAGACGGGCTGCACCGCGCGGTCCGGGCGGCGCTGCGGAACCGCACCGTGCTGCACGCCCGGGTGTTCGACATGGACATGGCGCCGGGGCCGCCGCGGTAACCCGGTCACGTTTGTGCGGCCCCGGGTGTCGACTCAGTGAGGACGTTGGTTCACACCGCAACTCGCTAGGAGGATGCCATGTCCCGGTTGCCAGGGGTCTCCGACCACGACGCCGGCCTGGGCGCCCGGGTCGCCTTCTTCTTCACCAGGCGCAAGCTGGCGCAGATGACCGGTCTGGAAACGGCCGGGATGCTGGAACCGCTGCGGATGTACGCGCACATCCCGCGGCTGCTCAACGCCTACGGGAGGCTCGAGCAGGCCGAGTCGAAGCTGGACATCCTCAGCCCCCGCCACCGCGCGCTCGCGGAGCTCAAGTCGGCGACGACCGTGCGCTGCGAGTACTGCATCGACCTGGGGTCGCAGATCGCCCGGCAGTGGGGCATCACCGACGAGGAACTGCTCGGGATGGCCGACTATCGAAACGCCGCGTGCTTCTCCCCCGTCGACAAGCTGATCCTCGAGTACGCAACCGCGGTCAGCCTGACCCCGGTGGAGGTCAGCGACGAGCTCTTCGACGCGCTGCGCGCCCATTTCGACACCGCCCAGCTCGTCGGTCTCACCCACGTCATCACGCTGGGTAATCTGCGGGCCCGCTTCAACCTCGCCCTCGGGATCGGCTCGTCCGGCTTTTCCGGCGACCGGGTCTGCGCCCTACCCGACACCGGCGGCCGCACGTGACCGCGGATGCGTCGGTGACGGCGCGCTTCGAGGCGGCGCGGCCGCAGCTGGGCGCCATCGCCTACCGCATGCTGGGCTCGATCGACGACGCGCAGGACGCCGTGCAGGAAACGTGGCTGCGGCTCAACGGCGCCGCCGACGACGACATCGCCAACCTGGACGCCTGGCTGACCACCGTGGTGGCCCGCATCTGCTTGAACATGCTGCGCGACCGCCGGGCCCGCGGGCGGGAGGAGCCCAACCGGGTCCTGCCGGATCCGATCGTGGAAGCCGAAGGCGAATACGACCCCGAACGCCGGGCGATGCTGGCCGACGCGGTGGGGCTGGCGCTGTTCGTGGTGCTGGACACCTTGCCGCCCGAGCAGCGCCTGGCGTTCGTGCTGCACGACGCGTTCGCCGTGCCGTTCGACCGGATCGCACCCGTCGTCGGCCGGACGCCGGAGGCCACCCGCAAGCTGGCCAGCCGGGCGCGCCGGCGCATCGCAGCGGCCGACCCGACGCCCGACTCCGACATGGTCGCCCAGCGGGAGGCCGTGGACGCCTTCTTCGCGGCGGGCCGAAGCGGCGACTTCGACCGCCTGGTGGCGGTGCTGCATCCCGACGTGGTGTTGCGCGGCGACTTCGGCCACGGCACCGCGGGTTTCCGCGCCGAGGGGGCGTCCGCCGTGGCGAAGCTGGCCCGCGCCTACGCGGGTGCGGACCGCGAGGTGCGCGCCGCGACCGTCAACGGCGCTGCGGGCGCGGTGATCTTCGTGGCCGGCCGGGCGACGGCGATCATGGGCTTCGTGGTGCGCGACGGCCTGGTCGCCTCGGTCGACGTCCTGGCCGACCCCGCCCGCGTCGCCCGATCAGACCCGCGCGTGCTGCGCGCAGGTCACTGACCGGCGGCCTGCAGCAACTCCATCGCCGACGCCCGCGACAGCACCCAGCCGCCCTGGTTGACGAACGTGATGTTCTGGGTGACGGGAGACGTCAGCTTCGGGCCGGAGACCGCGACATCGGCCGTGGCCGTACCGGCGGCGGCCGGCTGGATGTTCGTGACGTCGAACGACAGGGGCAGGTCGCCGTTCCTGGCGGCCTTCTGCAGCTTCTTGTCGGCGACGTGCGCCTCGATCCCGCTGATGCCGCCCTGCACCAGGTTGCTCTTGCTGGCGAACGACACGCTGGGGTCGGCCAGGCTGTTCAGCACGCCGGTCAGCTGGTCGGCGGTCGGGACGTCGGCGGCGACCGGAGCCGGATCCCGCGGCAACGGCGCGCCGACCGCGACGAGCCCCACCTGATCCACCGGCGCCGCGATCGACGCCGCGCCCGCGGCCGCGCCCGCGATGACGGCGAAGGCCGCCGCTCCGGTGGCGAGCAACTTAACGGTTTTCATGGTTCCCCCTTCGACGGGCACGAATGATCCGAAACGATCCACACATCTGGCGTGGTGTCAACGCGCCTGCTACCCCTGGTTGTTTCGCGTGTCGGCACGGCTACGTTACGGCCGGGCGATGTGGAGACAACATGCACAACCTGTGCGCTGACTGTGTGGCCGCCCAGAATACCGGCCGCCTAGTTGGTCGCCGTCGCAGCCTGGATCAGGGCGATGGCGGCGTCGTGCTGGAGAAGCCAGTTCCCGCCCTGGTTGACGAACACCAGGTGCTTTTGCACCGGCCCGGCGAACTTCGGGCCCGAGATGGCCACGTCGGCCTGGGCCATGTTCGGGCCGGCCGGGGCGATGTTCGTCACCGCGAAGGTCTCCGGGAAGTTCCCGTTGCGGTAGGCCTTTCGCAGATCGTGGTCGGCGACGTGGCCCTCGTCGGGGCTGATGCCGTTTTCGACCAGATTGTTCTTGGTCGTGTACGAGACGCCCGGATTGGTGGCCTGCTCGCACAGGCTCGACAGCTGGGCCGCGGTCGGCAGGGCTCCGGGGGCCGGCGGCGGTGGTGGCGGGTCCTGCGGTAAGGGCGCGCCGAGCGCGGCCAGCTGCACTTGATCGGTCGGTGCTGTGACGAATGCGCCACCGGCGGCTCCCCCTACGACGGCGAAAGCCGCCACGCCGGTGGCAACGGTTTTCCAGGTCTTCATGGTGTTCACGGTTCCCCCTTCGACGCGCGTGCACCACGATGGGATGTCAGTGATGTTGTCCCCCACATGGTTACGCGAGACCACGGTGTAGTTGGTGTAAGTGTGCCTGGTGCGACCGGCATTTGTGTCTCGGGCCGGTCACGTTACGGTGACGCTACGGCGGCGGGCACCGCCCCGGGTCAGCGTCGCTCGATCGATTCCCGCAGACTCTTCGGCCGGATGTCGGTCCAATTCTGTTCGATGTACTCCAGGCACTCCGCGCGGCTCGCTTCGCCGAAGACCGCCCGCCAGCCCGCCGGTTTGTCGGCGAAGCCGGGCCACAGGCTGTGCTGGTCCTCGTCGTTGACCAGAACGAAGAAGGTGCCGTTGTCGTCATCGAAGGGGTTGATGCTCATCGCGTCTCCTTGTCGTGTGCGCGGACGGGCCCACCAAGCCGCCACTGGATCCCAGTACCCGGTCAGACAACAATCCCAGGGAGCTGAGGTTGGGAAATCCGGGCCCCTGCGTCAGCCCGGACAGGTTGGGCAGGAACAACTTGGGCGTGACGTCGGTGACGGCCAGGTCGTAGCCGATGGCCTCCTGCAGGGTGTCGGCGGTCAGCGGGCCGCCGAGCCCGAGCTCCAGCAGGTCCAGCACGTCCTGGCCGAACAACGACGTGAACCACAGCGGGTCGGCGCCGGAGCCGTCGATGACCAGATCGAAACCGTGCACGGTTTCGAGGTTTTCGCTGCCCCGGTTGGTGGACAGGGTCAATCGGATCTGCCCGTCGCGGCCCACCGCATGGGCCACCCGGCCCCGCAGGTGGCGGATGCGGTCGTCGGCCAGCAGCGCCTCCTGCACGTTGGCCGAGAACACCCCGCGGTCGGTGCGGGCCAGCGCGTCACGGCGCTCGGCCAGCGTCAGGGCGCTCCAGTCGGTGGGGTCGGAGAACAGCGAGTTCTCGAAGAAGCTCTCCCCGCGGGTGAACAGCGTCACCTGCGGGGAAATGACGGTGATGGTCGAAACCCGGTGCCGGAACAGCTCGTTGAGCATGGACGCGGCCGTCTCGCCGCCGCCGATCACCGCCACCCGCTCGGCGCTGATCCGGTCGTGTCCGGCGGCGCGGTGCCAGAACTGGGCGATCGACAGCATCCGCGGGTTGCCGGGCAGCAACGACTTTTCGGCCTGCCCGGGTCCGGTGATCATCAGGGCGTCGGCGTGCACGGTGGTGTCGCGGGTGTGCAGCGCCCATTGGTTGCCGCTGACGGCCAGCCGTTCCACCTCGCCGTGCACCACGTCGAGGCCGATCTGCTCGGCGACCCAACCCAGGTACTGACTCCACTTGCGATGCGTCGGCGCCGGCCTGCCGCGGTCGATCCACTCGGCGAACGACGCCGTGGCGATCAGGTAGGACTGCCAGCTGTAGCGGGTCATCCGCTCGTCGAGTTCGGCGTTGCGGCGGGGCACCAGCGCGGAACGGTAGGGAAACCCCACATCCTTTTCCGGGCTGGTGCCCAGCCGGTGCGCGCCGTCGGTCCAGCCGCCGCTGGCCTGCCAGTTGGCCGCGACGCCGATGCGTTCGACCGCGATCACCTCGGGGGCGTCGACGCCCATGCCCCGTAGCACGGACGCCTTGGCCGCGACGGCGACGGCCTTGGCTCCCGCGCCCAGGATCGCAAGTGTGCTCATGTCACCGTCTCCCGCAGCGATTCCATCCAAAGACGTTGCAGCTCGGCCACATCGGCGTCGCCGAGAATGTCGGGCAACGTGCGCCATTGCGCGGCCAGCACGCGCTGTCCGCCGAGCGTGAGCATGGCGGCCACGATGGTCAGCTCGTGCCGTACCGCCAGATCGGGTTCCGGTTGCGGCGACACCCCGGCGAGCAGCTCGCGCTCCAGGGTGAGTCCGGTCCCCCCGCCGGCGTGGGCGGCGCCCAGGTAGTTCAGCAACAGCTGCGGGCCGGGCAACCCGGCGAGGCGTTCGGCGGTGTCGGCGCGCAGGTAGCGCAGCAGCCCGTAGTCCAGGCCGTCCCCGGGAATGGCCGCCAGTTGCTCGCCCACCTCGCGGGGGTCGGCCGACGTCACCCGCATCGGGTAGATGGAACTCAGCAGCCCGACGGTGTCGCCGGTGTCGACGGTGGGCGCGCCCGGCCCGTCGACGAGACCGTCGGCGCGGCCGTGTGTTTCCAGGGCCAGCAGGGGCGGCGGCGTGGCCTGGTTGCGCGATTGCCGCCACCGCGTCACCGTCGCCGCGGTGGCGGCGATCAACAGGTGCGGCAACGGCAGCCCGGAGTCCAGCAGCCGGCCGGTGGTGTCGGCGTCCGCGGCGATCATGCGGACCTGCAGATCGCGGGCCCGGTCACGGCCCGGGTCGATCCGCCGGGCGCCGAGGTCGGGGTCGGCGCCCCCGGACTGGGCGGCCCAGAATTGCATCGTGTCCAGCCGGTGCGCGCGCTCGACGAGCGCGCCGGCCCAACGCCGGTAGCTGGTGTGCTCCCGGACCGGGGCGGGTGGGTGGCCGGTGGCCAATGCCGTAAGGGCGGCGTGCAATTCGCCGAGGACCACGCGCCAGGACGCCGGATCCATCGCGAGGACGTGGGCGGTCAGCAGCAGGACGCTCGGCCCGGCCGGGGGCCGAAGCCACACCGCGGCCAGCAGCGCTCCCCGTTCCGGGTCGAGGCGCTCGACCGCCCGTGCGACGTGTCCGGGGACCGCGGCCCGCAGGTCGCCATCGCCCTCGATTTCGAAGAGGTCGATCCCGGTGGTCCGCGCCGGGACCAGGGTCATGGTGGGGCGGTCCAGGCGGGTGCGCAGCACCTCGTGGCCGGCCACGACGCCGGCCAGCGCGGTGTCCAACTGCTCGCGGGTGACGCCGTCGGGCAGCCGGATGGCCTCGGTCTGCGCCAGTCGCCGCGGCTCGCCGTGTTCGTAGAGCCAGCGGCCGTTGGGCAACACGGGCATGGGTCCGGTGGCGTCGTCGGCATCGCTCGTGGCGGTGGCGGTTTCGGAGTCGATCGCCTCGGCGAGCTCGCGGATGTTGGCGCACTCCAGGATCAGCCTGGCGCGCAGGGCGATCCCCCGCGCGCGGGCCGCCTGCACCACCGACAGGGCCGTGATGCTGTCCAGGCCCAGCTGCAGCAAGTCCGCGGCCACGTCCACCCGGGGCTGCTCCAGCAGCCCCGAAAGCAGTTCGGCCAGCGCGGCTTCGGTGGGGGTTTCGGGCTCGGCGCGGGCGGAACCCGCCTCGACGGCGTCGAGGGTGCTCAGCGCGGCCTCGTCCAGCTTGCCGTTGACCGTGAGCGGGATTTGGTCGACCGTGACGATGCGCTGCGGAATCATGTAGCGCGGCAACCGGGGGCCGAGCGTGCCGCGCAGCTCGGCCGGCGACGGTGGCCGGCCGGTGTCGGCGACCACCACGTAGGCGGTCAGCAGCGCGGCGCCGCGCCGCCGGCGCACCAGCACGCCCGCTTGCCGGACGCCGGGATGGGATTCGAGGGCGGCAGCGATCTCGCCGGGTTCCACGCGGTAGCCGCGGATCTTCACCTGCGCGTCGGCGCGGCCCACGTACTGCAGCGCGCCGTCGGCGCCTCGACGCACCAAATCGCCGGTGCGGTACATGCGTTCGCCGGCCGCGAACGGGTCGGCCACGAACCGCTGGGCGGTTTCGGCGGGCCGGCCGAGGTAGCCGCGGGCCAGCTGGGCGCCGCCCAGGTAGAGCTCACCCGTCGCGCCGCGCGGCACCGGGCGCAGCGCCGAGTCGAGCACGTAGCCGCGGGTGTGCAACGTCGGCCGCCCGATCGACGGCTCGTCGTGCTCGGCGATGGCGGCGACCACCGCCTCGACGGTGGTCTCGGTGGGGCCGTAGCAGTTGTAGGCCGTCATGCCCGTGCGGGCGCACTCGGCGCGGATGAGGTCCCAGGCGGTTGCGCCGAGCGCCTCCCCGCCCAGCGCGAGAACGGCCAGCGGAACCGCCGCCAGCAAACCGCTCGCGCTGAGTTGGGCAAACATCGACGGGGTGGTGTCGATCATGTCGACACGGTGTTGGGCGATCGCCGCGACCAGCGCCTCGGCGTCGGTCTGGGTGGGCTCGTCCACGACGTGCACACCGTGGCCGTCGAGCAGCCCGACCAGCGGCTGCCAGGCGGCGTCGAACGCGAACGACCACGCGTGCGCGATGCGCAGCGGTCGACCGAGTCGGGCGGCCGCCGGCCGCAACACCTTGTCCAGGTGATCGTCGGCATAGGCCGTCACCGCCGCGTGAGTTCCGATGACGCCCTTCGGTTCTCCCGTCGTGCCCGACGTGAAGACGACATACGCGGCCTGGCCGGGCGGCACATCGACTGGCCGAAAGTCGCTGCCGGCAGGTTCGCGGTTCGCCATCGACTCCTCGTCGAGCACGACGGACGCGCCGGTTTGGCGCAGGATCGATGCCACCCGTTCGGGGGGTGTCCCCGGCTCCATCGGCACGCACACACCGCCGGCTTTGAGCACGGCCAGCGTCGCGACGATGTACTGCGGGCCGCGGGAAAGCCGGATGGCGACCGGGGTTTCGGGCCGCACGCCGCGGTCCGCGAGCCGGGCGGCCAGGCCGTTGGCCAGGGCGTCCAGGTCGCGGTAGCTCAGCGCGCCGCCGGCCCAGCTGACCGCGAGACGGTCCGGGGCCCTGCCGACCACCCCGGCGAAGCGCGTGTGGATGCCGACCGGCGCCGCGGCGGGGGCGCAGGCGGCGCCCGGGGGGAGCGCCTCGTCCTCGAAGAGGACGCTGACCTGGCGCAGCGGACGCTCCCAGTCCCGCAGCAGCCGCTCGGCGGTGACGAGCACCCGCCGGCCGAGGGCGGCGGGTGGGATGTCGCCCAGCGCGCCGTCGATCGCTTCGACCAGCAGCACCAGTTCGCCGCCGGCCAGGTGGGCCGCGACGGTGATCGGGAAATGCGACAGGGTTTGCAGCGCCGACGGCCGGAATGTCGCGCCGGCGGCGGTCAATTCGGTGCCGGCGGTCAGCCCGTCGAGCGGGAAGTTCTCGTAGACCAGCAGGGTGTCGAACATCTCCCCGACCCCGCCGAGCGCGCGCAGTTGGGCATGCCCGAGGTAGCCGTGCTCGCGCAGCAGCGCGGCGGTGCGCTGCACGGTGCGGCATTGCTCGCCGACGGGGGTCGCCGGGTCGAGTCGCACCCGCATGGGCACGGTGTTGACGAACAGACCGATCATGGTCTCCACGCCGGCCAGTTCGGGCGGCCTGCCCGACACCGTGACCCCGAAGACCACGTCCTGGGTGTCGATCAGCCGCGAGAGCACCAGCGCCCACGCCATCTGCATCAGCGTGCTGACGGTGATGCCTCGGGAACGGGTCTGCTCGACCATGCGCGCGGTGGCCGGGGCGGGCATCCGCAGTTCGGTGGGGCGGGGCAGCGCGGTCCGCTTGTCGTCCGCCGAGCCCAGCGCCGCCGCCAGCAGGGTGGGGCCCGGAAGGCGTTCGAGGTGCCGGCGCCAAACTTGTTGGCTGGCTTCGGTATCACGGCTGGCCAGCCAGCCGATGTAATCGCGGTAGGGCCGCGGGGTGACGGGCAGCGCCGCCAGGTCGCCGCCCGACCGGTACAGCATCATCATCTCGTTGACGAACACCGGCAACGACCAGCCGTCGATCACGATGTGGTGGGCGGTGAGCACCAAACGCCAGCGCGCACCGGGCAGTTCGATGAGCAGGAAGCGGATGGCCGGCCCGTGTTCGAGGTCGAACGGGCTGCGGCGTTCGCCGGCCTCCAACGCCGGCACGTCCTCGGGCGTGGCGGTGACGGTGCGCCATGGCAGGTCGACCCGCGACGGGACGATCTGCACCGGGCGGGCGATGCCGCGGCTGAAGAAGCTGGCCCGCAGGTTGGGGTGTCGGCCCAACATCTTTGCCGCGCAATCACGCAACAGCGCCGCGTCGAGCGCGCCGGAGATGTCGGCGACCATCCCGATCACGTACGGATCGTCGGCGGTTTCCCCGTCGCCGAATTCGGCCAGCGTGGTCAGCGAGTACAGGCCCTCTTGCAGCGGGCTCAGCGCCATCACGTCCTCGATGCCGGGCGCGACGTCCTTGGTGGCCGTCATGTCGCACCCTCGCGCGACGACGACCACAGCTGCGCCACGGTGGCGAGGTCGTCGGCCGACAGCCCCGACGCGCTCATCGGCTCGAATCGGGCGTCGGCCGGGTCGGCGTCATTGCCGTTCGCGCCCAACGCATCCAGCGCGGCCGCCAGCTGCTGCACCGTCGGGTTCTCGAAGATCATCCGCGGGCTGACGGCCAGGCCGGCCGCGCGCGCCCGCGAGGCCAGCTGCACGGACAGGATGCTGTCGCCGCCGAGCGCGAAGAAGTCGTCGAAACGACCCACCTCGGGCGTCGAGAGCAGCTCGGCGAACACCTTAGCCAGTGCCCGTTCGGTGTCGGTGCGCGACGGTTCGACGCGCCCGCGGGTGCTGACCACCGGCCGCGGCAGAGCGGGCCGGTTCAGCTTGCCCGAGTCGGTCTTGGGCAGCGCGTCGAGGACGGTCAACGACGACGGCATCATGTAGCCGGGCAGCGTCGTGCCGATCGCGGCGCGCACCCGTGCCGCGAACGAGGCCTTCTCGCTGTCGTCGGCGATCGACCGTTGGGGCACCACGTATCCCGCGAGCGAGGTGCCCCCGTGCACCTCCCAGGTGCGGGCGGCCGCGGCCGCGACGCCGTCGACTCCGGCCAGCGCCGCCTCCACCTCGCCCAATTCGACCCGGAAACCGCGCACCTGCACCTGGTGGTCGGAGCGCCCGACGAATTCCAGCCGGCCGCACTCGGTCCAGCGGGCGAGGTCGCCGCTGCGATACAGGCGCGAACCCGGTTCGGGGGCAAAGGGATTGGCGACGAACCGAGCGGCGGTCAGCCCGGGCCGCTTCCAGTAGCCGCGGGCCAGTTGATCGCCGGCGTAATACAGCTCCCCGACCACCCCGACCGGCACCGGCCGCAGGGCGTCGTCGAGCAGGTAGGCGTCGGCCCCCGGGACCGGCTTGCCCACCAGCGGATGCGGCGGCTCCAGCCGCCCGCGGCAAACTGCGCCGGAGGTTTCGGTCGAGCCGATGTTGTTCAACAGCTCGACGTCCGCCCCGGCGCACACCGACACAAGCCGCTGCAGCAGTGGGGTGCTCACCGGTTCCCCGCCGCACACCAGCCGGGACAGTGCCCGCACCGCGCCGGGCCGGCTGTCGACGAGGGCGGAGACCAGGCTGGGCACGGCGGTCACCTGGGCGACCGAATGCCGGGTCATCAAGTCCCCGAGCGCTTCCGGGTCGCGGTGCTCGGCATCGTCTGCGAGGATCATGGTGGCCCCCGCCGCCAGGCCGGCCAGCATCTCCATGCCGCCCTCGAGGAACGTCATCGAGGCCTGCGCCAGCCGGACGTCGTCCGTTCTCGGCGGGTAGTGCCGCAGCTGCCAGTCCAGCCGGGCGGCCATCGACCGATGGGTGCCCACCGCGCCCTTCGGCGTGCCCGTCGATCCCGACGTGAAGACCAGGTACATCGGGTCGTCGGGGTGCGGCAGGGGCAGTGCCCGGTGGTCGGCCTCCCCGTTCTGCATCGCGTCGCGGACGCGCGGGTCGTCCAGCGAGATCACGTTGACGCCAGCGGCTTCGGGGATGCTGTCGGCCGCGTCGGCGGTGGCCACCACCACCGGCGGGCGGACGTCCCCGAGCATGAACAGCTTGCGCGCCCCCGGGTAGCCGGGGTCGATCGGGAAATACCCGCCCCCGGCCTTCATGATGGCCACCAGCGCCACCACCAGGTCGAGTCCCCGCCGCGTCGACAGGCCCACCAGCGTCCCGGGCCGGACCCCGCGCGTGGCGAGCAGCGCCGCCAGGTTGTCCGAACGGCGGTGCAGCGCAGGGTAATCGATCTGCTCGTCACCGCAGCGCACCGCAATCCGGTCGGGTCCCCAGGTTCGGCTCGGCTGCAGCAGGTCGGGGATGGTGCGCGGCCGGTCCCGCGGCGCCCGCTCACCGCGGCTCCAGCCCTCCAGCATCCGGCGCCGCTCGTCGGCGTCGGTCAACTGCACATCTCGCAAAGTCTGATCGACGTTGTCGGCAAACTCGGCCACCACGCGGGTGAGCCAGCCGGCCATCCGCTCGATGGTGGTCCTGGCATACAGCTCCGTGCGGAAGATGAGAGTGCCGTTGTACCCGATGCCGTTCGAGCCGTCGGTGCCGAAGAAGTTGACGCTGAGGTCGGCGTGCGCCATGTCGAACACGGGGTCCAGCGAGGTGCACACCGTGTCCGGTCCCCCGTCGACCGTCTGCTCGACCACCCGGGCGGCGGGCAGCTGGTCGCGCACGTGCACGACGACCTGGAACAGCGGGTTGCGTGACAGGGAACGGACCGGGCTGACGCTGTCGACCACGCGGTCGAAGGGCAGGTCCTGGTGGGCGTAGGCGGCCAGCGCCGTCTCGCGGGCGCGGGTGAGCAGCTCGCGCAGCGTCGGGTTGCCGGTCAGATCGTTGCGCAGTACCAGGATGTTGACGAAAAAGCCGATCAGTTGGTCCAATTCGGCCTCGGTGCGCCCGGCGACCGGCGTGCCGAGCGGAACGTCCAGGCCGCCGCCCGCCTTGTGCAGCACCACGGCGACGGCCGTTTGCAGCAGCATGAACTCGGTGATGCCCAGCTCCCGGGACAGCTCGGCGAGCTTGGCGCGCGTCGCCGCGTCGATGCGGAAGTCGACGGATTCGCCGGCGCCGCTGGGCACGGGCTGGCGGGGGAAGTCGGGCCGCAGCCCGGTGTCCTCCGGCAGTCCGGCCAGCTGCCGCGCCCAATACTCGCGCTGCCCGGCGGCCACGGCGGGTTCCTGGCCGCTCGCGTCACCCAGGAAAGCCCCCTGCCACGCCGCGTAGTCGGCGTACTGCACGCGCAGCGGCGCCCAGGACGGGGCCTCCCCGGCGCGGCGCGCCCGGTAGGCGGTCATCACGTCGGCGAACAGCACGCCGGCCGACCAGTGGTCGGAGGCGATGTGGTGGATCACCAACGACAGCACGCGCTCGGCGGGGTTGTCGGCGGTGTGCAGCACCGCGACCCGGACCGGCACCTCGCGGTCCAGCTCGAAGCAGTGCCGGCGCTCGGCGTCCAGTTGCCGTTGCAGCCAGGCGTCGTCGGGGCCGGTGGCGCGGCGCACGGAAACCTCCTGGCCCGATCCGACCACCTGGTAGGGCACGCCGTCCACCTCGACGTAGGAGGTGCGCAGGATCTCGTGGCGGGCGACGACGTCACCGACCGCGGCGATCAGGGCCTCGACGTCCCACGGCCCGGTCAGTTTCGCGGCGAAGGGAATGTTGTTGACCCAGCCGGGCCCGTCGACGCGGTAGGCGAACCAACTACGCAGCTGCGAGGCCGACAGCGGCAGCGGCTCGTCGTGGACGGTCGCCACCAGCCTGGGCCGCGACGGGCGGACCGCGCCGGCACTGAGCTGGTCGACCCGCTCCGCCAGCAGTCCCACGGTCGGCAGCTCGAACACGTCGCGGATGCCGAGCTCCACCCCGCACTCCGAGCGAATCGCGGTCACCAGTTTGGTGGCCACCAGCGAGTGACCACCCAGGTCGAAGAACGAGTCGTCGGCACCCACCCGGTCGTGGCCGAGCAGCGCGGAAAACAGTGCCGCGACGCGGCGTTCGGTGGCAGTGGTCGGGTCGCGGTATTGCGCGGCCGCCGCGATCTGCGGTTCGGGCAACGCGGCGCGGTCGATCTTGCCGTGCGCCGTGATGGGGATTTCCGCGAGCGTCACGTAGGCCGCCGGGGTCATGTAGTCCGGCAGCGCGGCGGCCACCCGGGCGCGGATCCGTTCGACCTCAACGGTTTCCGGACCCCCGCCCTCGGCCGGCGTCACGTATCCCACCAGGCTCTTGCCCAACCGGGGCAGGTCCATCGCGAGCACGACCGCCTGTCCCACGCTGGGATCGACCGAGATGGCGGCCGCGACCTCGCCCAGTTCGATGCGGAAGCCGCGGATCTTGACCTGTTCGTCGGCGCGGCCGACGAACTCGATGTTCCCCTCGGCGTTGCGGCGAGCGAGGTCGCCCGAGCGGTACAACCGGCGGCCCGGGGTGAACGGGTCGGCGACGAAACGCTCGGCCGTCAGCCCCGGCCTGCCGTGGTATCCGTGCGCGACATGTGTTCCACCGATGTAGATCTCGCCGATCACGCCAGCGGGAACGGGCCGCAGCGCGTTGTCGAGCAGGTGCACCTGCGTGTTGATCTTGGGACGGCCGATGGGCACCACCCGGGTGCCCTGGGCCCCTTCCACCGGGTAACTCGTGCAGTTGACGACGGTTTCGGTCGGACCGTAGAAGTTGTACAGCAGCGCGTCGAAGGTGGCGTGGAACTTGTCGGCGATCTCACCCGGCAAGGCCTCCCCGCCGATGGGGACGCGCCGCAGGCTGCGCCACTGGCCGACGCCGGGCAGCGACAGGAAGAGCCCGAGCAGCGACGGCACGAAATGCATCGAGGTGATGCCTTCGCGGCCGAGAAGTTCGGTGAGGTAGCCGATGTCGCGCAGCCCGTCAGGCCGCGGAATCACCAGGCGGGCGCCCATGATCAACGTGCCGAAGATCTCGCCCATGGAGACGTCGAAGCTGGGCGATGCGACCTGCAACAGCCGGTCGGTTTCGTCGACGCGGTACTCGTCGCCGAACCAGACGAAGTACTCGGCGATCGGCGCGTGGGGCACCGGAACGCCCTTGGGCAGCCCGGTCGAACCCGAGGTGTAGATCAGGTACGCGGTGTTCTGCGGGCCCAGCGGCCGCACCAACTCGGCGGGCGCGGTCGCCGGGTACCGCGACAGCCCGGTAACCGGTTCGCGCAGCACCAGTTTGGCGTCGGCGTCGCCGAGGATGAAGGCCAGCCGATCCGCCGGATAGGTGGGGTCCACCGGCAGGTAGACCGCGCCGGCCTTGAGCACGCCCAGCGCGGTGATGACCAAGTCGGGCGACTTGTCCAGCAGCACCGCGACGCGGTCTTCGGTGCCGATGCCCTGCTCGATCAGCCAGTGCGCCAGCCGATTCGACTCTTCGTCGATCTCGCGGTAGGTGTACTCGCGTCCCTCGTAGACGACGGCGACGGCGTCGGGCGACAGCGCCGCCCGGCGGGTGACCAGCGCGGGCAACGTGGTGGCGGGCGTTTCGAAGTCGTCACCGGTCGAGGCCCTGCGCAACCACTCGGCGTCGTCGGCGTCCATCAGCGCGCACGCCGACAGTGCGGTGTCGGGGTTGCTCAGCGCGTCGTCCAGCAACACGGCGTAGTGCCGCAGCAGCTGATCGATCAGCTGCCGGTCCAGCACCTCGACCAGGTACTCGGCTTCGACCAGCGCGCCGCCCGAGCCGTCAGCGGCGCGGTCCAGCTCGATCATGACACTCAACGGCAGCTGGTTGAACTGGCCGCGCAGCTCCGCGCGCTCGCACGCCACGCCCGGCGGACAGAAGCCGGCGCCGTCGGGCTCCCGCTGCCCGAAGCTCACCCGGGTCATCCGGTCGGCGCCGTGCCGGCGATCGGGATTGGACTCCCGCACCAGCCAGTCCAGGTCGGCGCGCGAATGGGCGAAGGCGCCCACCGCGCTGTCCCGGGTGTGCGCCAGCAGCTCGCGGAACGTCTGGTGGGGCTCCGGGCGCAGCCGAAGCACCACGGTGTTCCCGTAGTACCCGATGGCCGTTTCGGTGCCGACGCCGCGGTTGAGCACGGGGGCGGCGACGAGGAAGTCCGTCGACTGGGTGTAGCGGTGCACCAGCGCGGCGAACGCGGCCATCAGCACCATGTACGGGGTGGCCCCCGTTTCCCGCGCCAACGCCGCAGCCCGGTCGACGGTGGCCGCCGGCAACCGCCTCGTGGCGCGTTGTGCGCGCCAGGTGCTGGGCACCACCGACCCGTTGGGCCCCGGAAGTTCCAGCGGCTCAGGCAGATTCGCCATCATGGGCCGCCAGTACTCGATGTCCGCCGCCGGATCCGCGGCGTCGTCGGGCGGTGGGGCCGCCGACGCGGGTTCGCCCGCGAAGGCGTCCGGGTCGATGTAGGCGCGGGTCAGGTCCGCGAAGAACGGTGTCCACGAGCCGTCGTCCCAGGCGACGTGGTGGGCGGTGATCAGCAGCATCAACTCGTCGGCCGACAGGCGCGCCACGGTCACCCGCAGCGGTGAATCGTTCGCCAGGTCGAAGGGCCGGCGAAAGTCCCGCTGCGCCAGCACGTCCAACCGCAACCGGCGGGCCTGCTCGGTCAGCTCCGACAGGTCGTGCTCCGCCCACTCGGGCCGCAGCCCGTCCCGGAGGACCGGATACGGGTCGCCATCGGGGCCCATGGCGTAGGTCGTGTGCAGCACGCAGTGCCGCGCGGCCACGGCGTCGACCGCGCGCCGCAGGCGCCCGGGGTCGACCGGGCCGGTGACGCGGTAGGAGACACAGACGTTGAGCAGCGCGCTGTCCGGGTCCACCGACTGCACGAACCACATCCGGTGCTGGCCGGCGGACATGCGCGGCCGTGTGTCGGTCGCGACCGCCTGGGTGGCCGGGCTGCCCAGGCCCCGCTCGGTGATCTTGCGGCGCAATATCTCCAGGCGCTCGTCGTCGAGACGGGCCCTGGTCCCGGTGGTGTCCGTCACGCTGGGAGTCCAACCTTTCTGCCTTCGGGAGCGTCGAGCGTTGCGCCGTCCCGCGACCCGCCGGCCGGGCCGGCACTCAATGAGTCGATCAATTCGTCGAGGGTGATCCCGCCGAGCATGCGGGCGACCGGCACCGAGCTTCCGACCGTCCGGCGCAGCCGCTTACGCAGGTCGAGTGCGAGCAGCGAGTCGACCCCGAGGTCGATGAGCGGTGCGCCCGGGTCGATCGAGACGGAGTCGGCCAGGTGCAGCGTCGCGGCGAGTTCGGCGCGCACCACCGCGGCGAGCGATCGGGCGGCGGGACCGTCGGCTTCCTCCACCGGTGGCGTGAACGGCATTGGCACGCCTTGGCTTTCGAAGAACACCCCGAGCCGGTCGAGGTCGGCGTCGAAGATCAGCGGATCACCGTCGTAGCGGTGCAGGCTCGCCTGGATCGCCCGGTCCGGAGCCATCGCGATCAGGCCGGAGCGTTGGGTGCGGGTGAGTTCCTCGGCCCCCACCACGCCGGCGGTTTGCCACAGTCCCCATCGAATCGCCATGCCGTCGCGTCCCCTGCGGCGCAGCCCGGCGACCAACACGTCGAGCAGCCGGTTGGAGGCGGCATACGCCGCGTGATGGTGGCCGCCCCACACCCCGAACACCGACGAGCACGCCAGGATTCGGCAATCCGGCCGCAGCGGCCACACCTCGGCCAGCACCGCCAGGCCGCGCACCTTGGCGGCGCACACCGCCGCCACGTGGGCGCCGGTCAGCTCGGACCGCGAGCGGGCCTCGGCGATGCCCGCGGTGTGGATCAGCAACGACGCGCCCGGGCCGCCGTGGCGGGCCGCGACGGCCGCCACGGCCGCGGGGTCGGTGATGTCGCAGCGCGGGGCGCGCACGTCGGCGCCGTGGCCTTCGATGAGCCGGCGCAGCGTGTCCCCGTCGATGCCGTTCCGGCTCAACAGCGTGACCGTCCGCGCCCCGCGCTCGATGCAGTATCGCGCATACTGCAGGCCGATGGCGCCGCTGCCGCCGGTGATGACCACGTGGTCAAGCGCGTCGGCGGTCAGCGGCCGTGCGGCCGCCGAGTCGGCGCATTCCCGGAAGGTCCGGACGTAGGGTTGCGGCGATTCGCCGCCCCGCAGCGCCACCTCGGCCACCTCGCCGAGCAGGGCGCCGACGACGGCGCGCGCCGTTACGGCGTCGACGTCCCGGTGCGGCAGGTCGAGATGTCCGAAGGTCTGCTCGGGGAACTCGAACCCGACGCTGCGATGCATCGCGGCCAGCGCCGCCTGCGCCGGGACGGCATCGGAATCGTTTTGTTCGACGGTTTCGGCGCCCGCGGTGAGCAGCCACACGGTCCGGCAGCGCGGACCGATCAGCGCGGCGTAGTCGGGTAGGCCGGCGTCCGGGCGGCCGCCGATCTGCTCGACCGCGGCCGCGGGGTCCGGCGCGTCCAGCCGCGGCGCGATGACCGCGAGGATCTCCGCGTCGGTCGGCGGCACCACCCGGCAACCGCCGTGCGCCCCAACGGCGTCGATCAGCCGGCGCGTCAGAGGCTCATCCGTCGGCGCGACGGCGAGGACGCCGACGTCGGCACCCGGCGCGGCCGATGGCGCCGCCTGCTCCCAGTCCTCGACGGCGACGGTGGGTGCCGGGGCCGGCGGAGCGGTCGCGGTCAGCGGCTCCGGCGCCGCCCACAGGTGTAGCGCCCGCATGGGCGCGTTCGGGAAGCCCCGCAGCGGTGCCCGCAGGCCGCCGGGGACGGCGCGGGCCCATTGGCAGCCGGGGTCGGCGGTCGCCACGGCCGCGATGTTCGCCGCCAGTGTGTCGACGATCGCGCCGTCGCGATGACCGGAGCCGACGGCCACCGCCGCCTCGCCGATCAGGTCCGCGAGCGGATACAGCAGCGAGGGGTGCGCGGACATCTCGACGAACACGTTCGCGCCCAGCCGCTGGGCCGCCCCCACGGCTCGGTCAAAACGAACGGTGCTGCAGAGGTTTTCATACCAGTACCGGGAGAAGTCCGCGTCGCTGCCCACCTCGGCGCCGAAGGTCGAGCCGATGAACCGCACCGGGCTGTCCCGGAATGCCGAGCGTGGCGCCCGCTCCGCCAACGCGGCGCGCAACTGCCGCAGGACGCTGGTGTGTCCCGGGTAGTCCACCGAGAGCTGGTGGGTGAACACGCCCCGCTGCCGGGCCAGCCGCACGGCGGCCGCGACGGCGTCGCGGTCGCCGGACACCACGGTCGACGCCGGGCCGTTGACCGCCGAAACTTCCAGCCAGCCCGCCGTTTCGCCAATCAGGCACTCGGCCTCGTCGACCCCGGTGCCGAGCACCGCCATCGCGTACTGCCCCGCCAAGCTGTCGACGATCGTGGCGCGGGCGCCGACCAGTCCGGCCGCGTCGGGCAACGATATCCGTTCGGCCACATACGCCGCCGCCACCTCGCCGAGGCTGTGACCGATGGCGATGGCGGGCAGCGCGCCATGAGATTGCCATTGGCGGGCCAGGCTGACCGCGTGGGTGAACTGCGCTCCCTGTATTTCGGTGCGCGACCAGTTCCGGTCGAGCCCGCCGGTCAGGTAGGGCAACGGCGAGGGCAGCCCGGCGGCGCGGAAGGCCTGAGCGCATCGGTCGGCCTCGGCCCGGTATGCCGGAAGTCGTTGGTATGCATCGGCTCCCATCGAATGCCATTGGTTGCCCTGACCGGGAAACACGAAGGCGATGCGCGGGGCGGCGCCGAGTGAGGACCGGGTGACCAGCGGGTGCTCGTGGTCGCGGGCCAGCGCGGACAGGCCGGAGAGCAGCTCGCCGCGGTCGCGCGCCCGCACCACCGCGCGGTGCCGCCGTATCCGCCGCAGCCGCAGCAGGGTGGACGCGACGTCGGCGGTGTCGGTGGCGGGGCCGGTCCGGCGCAGGTAGTCCAGGATGGCGCGGGCGTCCTGACCGATCAGCCCTTCGTCGTGCGCCGAGAGCATCACCGGCACGCGGCTGTCGGGAAACGGGGAGGTCAGCATCACGCGACCTCGGGGAGGGAGACGATCACGTGCGCATTGGTGCCGGCGATGCCGAATGCCGACGCCGCCGCGATCCGTCGGCCGCCGATCGCAGGCCATGGCGTCAGTGCCGTCGCCAGGCGTAATCCCTGGCTGTCCCAGTCGATTTCCGGGCTGGCGGCCGACGCGTGCAGCGTCGGCGGGACGGCCCCGTGCTCGGCGGAGACCACCACCTTGGCCAGCCCGAGCGCCCCGCTGGCGGCCAGGGCGTGGCCGACGTTGGATTTGACCGAACCGAGCAGCGCGCCGCCACCGGGCGTCGTGTCGCCGTAGGTCTGGGCCAGCGACCGCAGCTCGGTGCGGTCGCCGAGCCGGGTGCCGGTGCCGTGGCCCTCGACCATCCCGACGTCTTCGGGGCCGATCCCGGCCTGTGTCATGGCGCGCCGGAACAGGCGGACCTGCGCGTCCCCGCTGGGGGCGCTCAGCCCGGCGCTGCGGCCGTCCTGGTTGACCGCGGTGGCGCGCACCTCGGCGACGACATGGCGGCCCGCCCGGAGCGCGGCCGATTTGCGTTGCAGCACAAACATCGCCGCCCCCTCGGCCCACACCGTCCCGCTGGCCTGCGCGCTGTACGGGCGGCAGTGGCCGTCGTCGGAGAGGGCGTGCTGCTTGGAGAACTCGACGAAGAACCCGGGCGATCCCAGCACGTTGACCCCGCCGGCCAGCGCCAGGTCGCAGTCCCCGTTCTGCACCGAACGCACGGCGACGTGAAACGCCGCCAGCGCGGACGCACACGAGGAGTCCACCGTCAGCGCCGGGCCGGCTAGCCCCAGCGTGTAGGCGACGCGGCCGCTGATCACGCTGAGCGCGGTGCCGGCGAGCAGGTGGCCGCTGTGCCGGGAGAAGCTGGCCATCTGCGGCCCGTATCCGGTGGCCGAGGCGCCGACGAAGCACCCGACGTCATGTCCGGCCAGATCGTCGGGATTGATGCCGCTGTTTTCCAGGGCACGCCAGGACACCCGGAGCACGACGCGTTGCTGGGGGTCCATAGCCACCGCCTCCCGCGGCGAGATGCCGAAGAATTCGGGGTCGAATGTCGTTGCGCCGGAGAGAAAGCCACCGCGGTCGTGGATCTCCTTGAACCCGCCGCGCCGCGATCCGGCGAGCAGCTCGCCGACTTGCCAGCCCCGGTCGGTCGGAAACGGCCCCAGCGCCTCACGCCCGTGTGACAGCAGGTCCCAGTACTTGTCGGCGGTGTCGATGCCGCCGGGGGCTTCCAGGGCCATCCCGACGATCGCGACCGGATCGGACGCACCGTCGAACCCGTTGTCAGGCATCGAAGTTCACCCGCTCCGCGACGGCCTCGAGGTGTTCGTCGAGGTAGAAGTGCCCGCCGTCGTAGAGGAACATCGCGAAGGCACCCGCGGTGTGGTCCTTCCACAACCGCAACGCGACCGGATCGACGCGGTGGTCGTCGCGCGCCCCCAGCACGGAGATGTCGGCCGCGATGCGGACCCCGGGGGCGCACCGGTAGCGGTTGACGGCCTGGTAGTCGGCCCGCACGGCGGTGGTCAGCAGTTCGGCGAACTCTTCGTCGGCGAGCAGCTCGGGATCGGTGCCGCCGAGATCGGCGATGTCGGCGAGCAATCCGTCGTCGGTGGTGGGCAGTTCGGGCATGGTGGCCACCGCGGATGGGGCCGGCCCGGCCGAGACCCACAGGCGGTGCACGGCCGTGTCGCGGGATTCGGCGATCCTGGCGAACTCGAAAGCCACGACGGCGCCCATGCTGTGGCCGAACAACCGCAGCGGCGCGACCCGGCTCCACGGTCCGGCGTCGAACAGGCCCCGGGCAAGGTCGCGCACGGTGTCGGGGGCCGGATCGTCCAGCCGGTCCGCGCGCTGCGGGTACTGCACGATGTACGTGTCGCCGCCGGCGGCGAGTGCTGTCGCCAGTGCCCGGTAGCCCGCCGCGGCCGCCCCGGCATGCGGAAACACGACGGTGGCGCCGGACCGGTCGCCGTTCCTGCCGGGCACCCGCTTGATCCAGGAGGCGAATTCGGTTGGCGTGCTCATCACGGGGTTGAAGGTCATTGCGCCGTACCGGTTTTCCCGCTGTGGCGAGCGGCCGACAGCACCGTGTCGGCGTCCATGTGGATGACCTCGAGATACAGTTCGGCCACCTGATCCAGCCGCGTCCGGTCCGGCTCGCGGCCGGCAAGCAGGTCGGCGAGCGCGGCGACGGTTCTGGTGGCGAACACGTCGGCGACCATGATGTGAGGGGTGTCCAGCCAGGTCCGGATGCGACCCACGGCCTGGGTGGCCAGCACCGAATCGCCGCCGAGGGCGAAGAAGTCGTCGTCACGACCGACCCGCTCCACGCCGAGCAGCTCGCCCAGGAGCCCGGCGAGGGCGTTTTCCAGCGGCGTCGACGGGGCGCGGTAGCCGGGCCGCCCGGACAGTGCGGCCAGGGCAGCCAGGTCGCGCGCGACGGCGCGGCGGTCGATCTTGCCGGCGTCGGTGAACGGGATGCGCTCGACCAGCGCGACGTGCCGCGGGACCATGTGCGCGGGCACCAGCTCGCCCATCAGCTCGCGAATCCGCTCGGCGGTCAGCCCGGCGCTCTCCGGGCAGACCGCGGCGGCCAGCACCTCGGAGGCACCGGATCCGGGCACCACCGCGGCGACCGCTATCGCGATCCCCGGCAACCGGCGCAGCGCGCCCTCGATTTCGCCGAGTTCGACGCGATACCCGCTGATCTTGACCCGGTGGTCGGCGCGTCCGACGAATTCCAGCGTGCCGTCGGGCCAGTAGCGGGCGAGATCGCCGGTGCGGTACCAGGTCCGGCCCGCGTGCTCGACGAAGCGCTCCGCGGTGAGGTCCGGACGCCCGCGATAACCCCGGGCGATCCCGCGCCCGGACACCCAGAGTTCGCCCGCGACCCAGTCGGGGCAGTCGTCACCCGCGTCGTCGACGACGCGGCAGGCATTGTTGGCAAGCGGGACGCCGTAGGGCAGTGCGGTCCAGTCGGCCGGCAGTTCGTCGGGATCGGCGACCTCGAAAATGGTGTTGTGGACCGGGGTTTCGGTCGCTCCACCCAGGCCTGCGAACCGGAGGCCGGGCGCCTCGGCCCGCAGGCGGCGCGCCACCTCGGGGCGCACCCAGTCCCCACCGGTGGGGATCACCCGCACCGAGGAGAGCCGTCCGCGGCCGACCTCGAGCAGCATCTCCAGCCAGCCCGGCATGAAGTGCAAGACCGTGACCCGGTGGGTGTCGATGAGGCGGGCCCAGGCGTCGGGGTCGCGGCGCTGAGCCTCGTCGACGACCACGATCGACCCGCCGGTGCGCAGGGTGACGAAGATGTCCATCACCGAGATGTCGCCTTCGAGGGTGGAGAGGGCCAGGCACCGGTCCGCGGGACCGATCTCGAAGTGGCGGGCGATGAACTCCACGGTGTTCATCGCGGCGTCGTGCGTCACCTCGACGCCCTTGGGCTCGCCTGTCGAGCCGGAGGTGAACAACACGTAGGCGAGATCGGCGGGATCGATTCTCGGGCAGCGCATGTCGGCGCGAACGGGTGCGTCGCGCAGCACATCGGCGAGGATCAATTCGGGCACCGGCAGCGCCAGCCGCTGCCCGCCACACATAAGGGCCAGGCGCACCCCGCCGGTCTGCAGGATGCGTTCCGCGCGATCGCGCGGCTGGTCGGCGCCGATCGGCAGGTACACGGCGCCGATGCTCAGGATGCCCAGCAGCGCCGGGACCTGCTCGGCGGTTTTCGGGCCCACCACGGCGACCGTGTCGCCGGCGCCGACGCCGGCCGCGTGCAGCGCGGCGGCCACCGCCAGCGCCTGGTCGCGCAGCTGCCCGTAGCTGAGGTCACCGGAACCGGCGAGCACGGCGGGCGCGTCGGGCCGCCGCTCGGCTTGCCGAAAGAATCCGTCGTGCAACGCTTCTCCACTGGGCGCGGCGGTGCGGGTGTTGACGGCGTCGCGCACCGCGCGCTGCGCGTCCGGCAGCGGCGCCGGCCCCGGTGCGTCCCAGTCGTCGTCGGCGGAGGCCAGCCCGAGCAGTTCGTCGATGTGGTAGGCGAACATGGCGTCGATGACACCCGGGGCAAAGATGCCCTCGCGCACATCCCAATTCACCAGCACCCCGCCGTCGAACTCGGTGACCTGAGCGTCGAGCAGCACCTGCGGGCCCTGGGAGATGAGCCACGCGGGCGTGCCGAATTGCGCGGTGACCTCGCGACTGAACAGCGCGCCGAGCCCCAGGGCACTGGTGAACACCACCGGTGCCAGCACCTGGGTGCCGCGCTGCCGGCCGAGGTCCCGCAGCACCGACAGCCCGGGATAGGCGCAGTGTGCGGCGGCGGTCCGCATCGCGTCCTGCACCGCCTGTGCCCGCGCCGCCGGCGTGCGGGTGCCGGTGAGGTCGACGTCGAGGAGCAGCGAGGAGGTGAAGTCGCCGACCAGCGAGTCGACGTCGGGGTGCAGGGGCTGGCGGCCGAACAGCGGCACGTTCAGCAGGAAACGCGAGGTGGTCGACCAGCGCGCCAGGGTGTTGGCGAACGACGCGGCCAGCGTCATGGCGGGGGTGATCCCGCGGGCCTGCGCGCGCGCGAACAGGGCGTCGCGGGTGTCCGGGTCCAGCCAGTGCCAGAGCCGGGTGCTGCGGCGCGAGCCGCGGTCGCCGGTGGTGGGAAGCGCCGGCGGGTCCGGCAGCTCGGGGAGGCGCCGCGCCCACCACTCGCGGGCGGCGTCGCGGGCCGGCTGTGGACCCGCCTCCTCCGCCTCGATGGCCTGCCGGTACTGCCGGTAGGTGTAGCCCAGTGCGGGCAGCTCGCGCCCGAGGTAGAGGGCCGTCAGGTCGGCCATCAGGGTGCGATAGCTCATCGCATCGGCGGCCTGCATGTCCAGGTCGACGTGCAGGCGCGAGCGCTCGCCGGGCAGCCGGGTCAGCGCCAGCTCGAACACCGCGCCGTCGAGTTGTTGGTGCGATTTGGCGTCGCGGATGGCGGCGAGCCGCTGATCGACTCGGTCGCCGCCGAGGTGGCGCAGGTCTTCGACCGTGACCGGGAATTCGTCACCGGTCGCCGCGATGTGCTGGGTGCCGTCCGGCAGGAACTGCACCCGCAGCATCGGATGGCGCCGCGCCAGTGCCGTGGCCGCCATCCGCAGGCGCTCGGGATCGATAGCGCGGCCGTCGAATTCGACGTAGAGGTGTCCGGCCACCCCGCCCAGCCGCTGACCGTCCTGGCGGCCGACCCACATGGCGTGCTGCATCGGCGCCAGCGGGAAGGGCTCACCGTCGGCAGCATCGTCCGGCTCGGCGGCCGGCGGCTCGGCCGTCCCGTCCGGGCCGGCGGCGGTCACCACGGCGGCCCAGGCCTCGATGGTCGGGGTGGCGGCCAGCGTGGCGAAGTCGACCGCGATGCCCTGACGCCGCCAGCGGCCCGCCAGGGTCATCATCCGGATGGAGTCCAGGCCCTGGCCGATGAGGTTGGCGCCCGGGTGCAGGTCGTCCGCGCGGACGCCCAACAGTTCGGCCACCTCCGCCCGGATGTCTTCCGAGCGCACCGAGGCACGCACCACGAACCCTCCCTGAATTAGCACAGGCTGCCCTAAGTTGTGGTGGTTACCCTATCCTTACTCACGGATCGCCGCTACTACGCCCCCCTTATCCGAGGACCAATGACCGCGAACACAAGGCAAACCCCGGCCGGGGCCATCGACGGGTTCGTGCCGTTCCCCGCCGACCGGGCCGCCGCCTACCGGGCGGCCGGCTACTGGGCGGGGCGCACGCTGGACACCATCCTGAGCGACGCGGCGCACCGCTGGCCCGGCCGGACCGCCGCGCTCGACGCCGTGAGCGGCGCCGGCCTGAGTTATGCGCAGCTCGACGAGCGCGCCGACCGCGCCGCCGCGGGACTGCGCGCCCTGGGCATCGCACCGGGCGACCGGGTGCTGCTGCAGCTGCCGAACGGATGCCAGTTCGCGGTGGCGCTGTTCGGCTTGTTACGGGCGGGCGCCATCCCGGTGATGTGTCTGCCCGGCCACCGGGCGGCGGAATTGGGGCATTTCGCAGCCGTCAGCGAGCCCACGGCATTGGTGATCGCCGGCGCCGCAACCGGTTTCGACTACCGTGCCATGGCGCGCGAGCTCGTCGCGGACCACCCCGGGCTCGCGCACGTCATCGTCGACGGCGACCCCGGCCCGTTCACCTCGTGGGCGCAACTCTGCGCCCAGGACGCCACCCCGCCCCCCGCACCGCCGCGCGATCCGGAATCGCCTGCGCTGCTGCTGGTCTCGGGCGGCACCACCGGCACTCCCAAGCTCATCCCCCGCACCCACGAGGATTACCTGTTCAACGCGACCGCCAGCGCCCGGGTCTGCGGGCTCACCGCCGACGACGTGTACCTGGTGATGCTCGCCGCCGGGCACAACTTCCCGTTGGCCTGTCCCGGGCTGCTCGGCGCCATGACGGTGGGCGCCACCACCGTGTTCGGCACCGACCCCAGCCCGGAGGCCGCCTTCGCCGCCATCGAGCGGCACGGCGTCACGGTCACCGCCCTGGTGCCGGCCCTGGCCAAACTCTGGGCGCAGGCCTGCGAGTGGGAGCCGGTGACGCCGAAGTCCCTGCGGCTCCTGCAGGTTGGCGGCGCAAAGCTGGAGCCCGGCGACGCCCGCCTGATTCGCGCCACCCTGACCCCGGGGCTGCAGCAGGTGTTCGGGATGGCCGAGGGGCTGCTCAACTACACCCGCCCGGGCGATCCGCCCGAACTCGTCGACCGCACCCAGGGGCGGCCGTTGTGCGCGGCCGACGAATTGCGCGTGGTGAACACCGACGGAGAACCGGTCGAGCCGGGCGAGGAAGGCGAGCTGCTGGTGCGCGGACCCTACACGCTCAACGGCTATTACCGTGCCGAGCGCGACAACGAGCGGTGCTTCGATCCCGACGGCTTCTTCCGCAGCGGCGACCTGGTCCGGCTCCGGCGCGACGGGTATCTGACGGTCACCGGGCGGGTCAAGGACGTCATCTGCCGCGGCGGTGAATCGATCTCCGCGGCCGACCTCGAGGAGCAGATGCTGCGCCACCCGGCGATCTTCACGGCGGCCGCGGTGCCGCTTCCCGATCCCTACCTGGGCGAAAGGATCTGTGCGGCTGTGGTTTTCACCGGCCCGGCGATCACGCTGGCGGAGTTGAACGCGCACCTGGACCGGCGCGGCGTGGCCGCTCACGCGCGGCCCGATGTGCTGTTCCCGATGTCAACGCTGCCGACCACACCGATCGGCAAGGTCGACAAGAAGGCGATCGCCCGGCAGCTATCGGCGCACGACCGCTCGTCGGGCTGAGCGAGGTTCAGCCGGGTTCCTTGGCACGCAACGCATTGAGGAGCCGATCCATCACGGCGCCGGCATCGGCGCGCGCCCGGCGCTGATCGTCCGCGCGGGCGATGTAGAGCGTCGCCTCGCGCAACGCCCCCATCACGGTGAGCGCCGTCGCCTCGACGGGTTGGGGCGGGATGCTGCCGGACTCGATGGCGTTGGCCAGCAGTGCCGTCACGAAGCCGATGTTGTATCGGTGCCCGATGTCGCTCCAGCGTTCCCAACCCAACACCGCCAGAGCCTCCAGCAACACGATGCGCTGAACCTCGGGTTCGGCGCACGCGTCCAACCACAGGCCGGCGCACAGCCGCATGATCTCGACCGGATCGGAGTGTCCCGCCGCCGCGACGGCCTCCCCCATCCGGGTGGCCATCTCACCCTCCACCTGCTCGAACACCGCCGCGAACAGCTCCGTCTTGTCGGCGAAGTGGTGGTACAACGCGCCGCGCGTCACCCCCGCGTCGCGCACGATCGTCTCCAGGGATACCTCCGCGAATCCCCGCGCGGCGAACAGGGGCCGGGCGGCGCTGATCAACGCACCCCGCGTGTCGGCGGCACGCTCGGCCTGCGTGCGGCGACCGTCTTGCGCCATGCCACCCTCACTTTCACACGTCCGTATGCATTGTCATACACACCGCGTGAAAGTCGCGGGACAGTCGGCCGCGGCGTCGTTCAGAACACCCGGAACCGGCGGACGATGTCCAGGGCCGACGGGTCACCCTCGGCCTGAACGCCAAGTCCTTCCCAGGTGCCGCGCTGGGTGACCCACCGCACGAACGCCTGCGAATCGCTCGCGATCTCCGCAGCCGGATCCCCCGGGGCACCGAGGTGCAGCGTCCGCGCGCACATCCCGTCGAGGCGGATCTCGACACCGCCGCGTAAACCGTTGAGCAGCTGGGAGTTCTGCTGCGGCAGCGCCGCCTCGATCCAGTCCAGCGTCGGCGCAAGCCGGAGTTCGTCGACGGGCGGCGGATCCGACCGCAACGGACCGTCCGGAGTGAACAAGTCGTAGCGAAGGTGCACGAAGGTCTCGAAGACAAAGGTCGTGGGCACGACCGAGGCCGGATATGTTCCGACGTCGCCTATCGGTATGTCGACGTCTTGGCCCTCGACCGCGGCCAGCACGTCCAGACCCCGCGCGCTGACGGACTCGTAGTCGGCGAGCACTTCCGCCGGGGTCATGGAGCGACGCGACGCGACGTAAAGGTCCGCGGCGCGCTCGGCGGGCAGGCCACCGGGGTCAGGCAGCGTCGACGGGTCGACCGCCAACCAGTAGCTACATGCCATGTGCGATACCAGGTCCTGGACAGTCCAACCCGGACATCCGCTCTCGGTCGCCCACGTCGCGCCGGGCAGGCGGGAACACACGTCCAGCACGATTGCGCGTTCCGCCGCGATGGCTTCGAGCGTGGCACTCATGAACCTTCACCTCCTTGATACATACGGTATGTATTAACATACCTACCGAATGTATGTTGTCAAGTGATCCTGGCTGGCCGGCCCCGGTCCAGGGGAGCCTTGCCTGCCGCACCACGGCGCGGGTTGCCACACCGCCACAACTGGCACAGGGCCGGGTCACTGGCCGCCGCGACGGTGGCGCCCTCACCGTTGGCCGAATTCCGGGAGCGGCAGCGCTTCATCGGCGCGATGTCAAGCCAGTTCGCCCAGCATTCCGGCACTTTCGCACCGCTTCGGCCGGCACGCCCCATGGCCGCGGCCAAAGGCTTTGTCGCAAGCGGCGTCTGGAGCCCTGGGCGAAGACGTGGTCAGGATCACACCACGACCGGATACCCATAACCGGCGGCGCTCCGATTGAGCGCCATCGACCTGAAGTGGGAGGTGCTGAGCAAAAGCCCATTCCAGGATCTCCATCGTCAACAATGCGCATCGAAAGAAGGTCCGCTGAAACACGCTGCCACACAACGCGAAACAATCCGCATGCGTCAGCGAATGGCGGTCGGCATTACCTGACTTCGGCGATTGAGCGCCCGCCGACACGGACGACAGCGCGGGATATCCCCCTTAACCGCGTCGAGGCGGGTTGACCGTTTGCCCGCCGAAGCGCGCCAAAAAAGTTTGGCTGGTACTATTCCGCCCTAACCGTTCCTAGGATACGGTGATCGAGGCCGTCGTTCCGCAGGCCCACCAGCGGCACGAATGGCTTATCGAGGTAGCGCTCGATATCGGGGAGGTATCGACCGAACGGGTCGTGACGCCGAGATAAAGGCTTGTCAGAGCACTGTTTTGGGGATCGACCGCGCGCGAATTCAGCTCACTCGCGTTGTTGTTACCGCGCGCGGCAAAGACGACGGCAATTGGGCGGATGCTCAGAGATCCTCTCGGATTGCCGAGTTCAAGGGGGCCCATTATGGTTACGCCAGCATGCGGGGGCATCGGCTCGAACCGCGGCGAGGACAACGTCGTTCAGCAACATCTGCGCAATTGCGTCAAGGCCTTTTGGAATTGACGCCGTCAACTGACGAAGAAGGGTCAGCGCATGTTCCTGGGCACGGTGGACGACTGGACGGCCGAGGGCACCGTGGTGTCCTGGTATCCCACCGCGGACACTTACGCGCGCGCCGCCGAAGCGCAATATCATTCCGCCCCGGTCAGTTACCAGCAGTCGCAGCATCTTCGGTATTACCGGCGCCAGGTCAGCCTCGGCCGTGACATCCCGCGGTTGTGCATCGGGGCCTGGGAGATCAGAGGTGTCTGCGATATCGATGCCATGACGCAGGCGCTGAATAGCCATGTGCGGCGCCATGACGCCTACCACGACTGGTTTGCCCTCCGCGGCAAGGACGACATCCTCCGCTACGTAATCGCCGACCCGGAGAACATCGCCCTGGCGCCAACGGATCTCGGAGAAATGGCTCCTCTCGAGATCCGCAAACTGATCCTGGACACGCCCGATCCGCTGCAATGGGATTGCTTCAGCTTCGGAATCATCCAGGGCGAGGACCGTTTCACGATCTACATCGCCGTCGACCACCTCCGCGCCGACGGCATGTCGGCCGGTGTGATCTTCCTGGACATCCAGACGGCGTATTTCACCGCGCTGCAGCAGGGGCAAGCCGCGCTGCCACCGGCACCCAGTCACCGCGAATACAGCGCAAAGCAGCGTGCCCACACCGCCGCCCTCGACGAGGATTCACCCGAAATCCGGCGCTGGCGTTCCTTTCTCGACGCCAACAACGGTGTGCTGCCGAGGTTCCCGCTCGAACTGGGCGAGGCTTCCGCGGATACACCGGGGGCCATCGACGTGTTCGAACTGATCGATGGTGACCAGGCCCGACGTTTCGAGGCGACGTGCCGCGCCGCGGGAGCACGGTTCAGCGGTGGCGTGTTCGCCTGCGCTGCGCTCGCCGAACATCGGTTGACCGGCGCGCCCACGTACTTCGGACTCACGCCCTTCGACAACCGGCGAGACCCCGCCCACGCCACCACGGTGGGTTGGTTGGCCAGCTTCGTCCCGTTGGCAATCCCGACGGCGGGCGCCTCCTTCGCCGAGGTGGTCAGCGCCGCCCAGGCATCGTTCGATGCGAACACGGCCCTCGGCACCGTGCCCTATTACCACTTGCTGGAGATGGCGGATGCCTCGTGGGGCCGTCTGGAGGTTCCGGACCGGCCCGTCCCGATGCTGTCCTACATCGACATCCGCAAGCTCCCGTTCGGCGACTACTTCGACGGCCTGCGTGCGGGGATCTGGGGCGACAACCGGCTGTCGGAGACGGTCTGCATGTGGGTCAACCGCATGCACGACGGAACGCAGTTGGTGGTCGCCTACCCGGGCACCGACGTCGCCCGCGCGTCCGTCCTGCGCTACGTCGAGACGATACGTGCCGAGTTCAGGCGGGTAGCGGACGCCGGGCTGCACGACGACGCCTGATGCAGTTCCGTTCTCCTGCCGGAGGTCTCGGTACCGAAGGCGCCGCGGCACTCGCGGGCCGGCCTCGAGCGGTCGAAGCGGGGCGCCGATGACCAGGCTGGCGTTTCTGGACCAGGCCGCCTTCTTGCGGCTGCGGGCCACCGGTCAAGGCAGTACGGTGCAGTGCACCTGGGTGTACGACCGCGACGTGCACCTCGATGCGCTGAGAAGCTTCAACGACGATCTCGGTGCCGGTCTGCTCGGCCGCCGCATCGAGCGTTCGCCGGTGCCGTTCGGGCGTCATCGCTGGGTGCTCGACAACCGCTCACCCGACATCGCGCTGGAACCACGACAACCGCGGTCGCAGATCGGCGCGTGGGTCGAAAGGCGCGCACAGGTTCGCGTCGATCCCGAGTGCGGGCCGGTGTTTCACCTGGGCCTCTTGCCGTTGGACGACGGCGGTGCGGCCGTCACCTTGGTGGCATCACATTGCGTCGTCGACGGACTCGGGCTCATCACGGCAGTAACCGAAGCGGTCAAAGGGGAGACACGCGATTTCGGCTACCCACAGCCGCATTCGCGGGGCCGGCTGCGCGCCGTTTCCGCGGACCTGACCGATGCCGTACGCGGCCTGCCGGCGGCCATCCGTGCGCTGATCGCGACGCTCGTCATCATGCTCAACAACCCGGCAGGCCCCCGTGGGGAGCGGCGGCCCGGCTCATTGTCCCCCGCTGACGAGGACCGCACGGCACTGGAGTCGGTGACGTTGCAAACCGACGCCGCGGCATGGGAAGCGCGTGCGCGCAGTCTGAATGGAAGCGCCAACACCCTCTTCGTCGCGTTCGCGGCCCGCCTGGCCCACCGGATGGGCAGGGTGCTCCCCGAGGGAAAGTCGGTGACGGTCGTGCTCCCGGTCAGCGACCGCACCGGCAACGACGACCGCGCCAACGCACTGACCTCGATCACCTTCGCCGTTGACGCAACGGCGGTGACCCACGACTTGAGCTGCGCGCGTGCGGAAATCAAACGGCTGCTGACGTCGCTGCAACGGCAACCCAACGAGATGCTCGCGGCGTTGCCGCTCGTCCCGTACACCCCGCGCAGGCTGGTCCGGGCCGCCGAAGGGGTTGCGATGTCGACCGGCCGGCTTCCGGTCGGCTGTTCCAACCTCGGAAGCCTCGACGCAGCGGTTGGCCGCATCGACGGTGAGGACGCCGCCGAGGTCTGCATCCGCCTGGCCGAACAGGGCATCACCCCCGGCCGCGTCGAGCACACGCAAGGCCAATTGTTCTGCAGCACGGGAACCATCAACGGCAGCCGGTTTCTCAACGTCATCGCGGGCCGCGGCGACACCGACAACGGCGCGGCGAACATCCGAGAGATCGCGTGCAGCGCCCTGGCCGATCTGCAGCTGTTTGCCACCACCGGCTACGAGGGGCGGGTTTGACGGCGAACGTCGACCTCGGGCCGGACGAACACGCGTCCCGCCTCAGGTACGTGGGTATCGGCGCCGGGATCGCGGCCTGGGCGGTGGCGGTGCTGTGGTTCGCCATCAAGGTCGTTCCGCTCGACGTGTACTGGATGTCCTACTACGCGGCCGATTACGCACACGGCTTCGTGCGCCGGGGGCTCGCCGGCGAGCTGGTGCGGGCGGCGCCGGGCCATTACTTCGCGGTCGCGCTGGGCCTGCGGTGGCTGTCGACGGCGGTGTACCTGTGCGCTCTGGCGACGGTCGCGGGTGTGGTGCTCGCCGGTCGACCTTGGTCTGGGCGCAGGTTGCTGGTTGCGATGCTGATTCCGTTGCTGCCCTTCGGTATCCCGTTTGCGGCCTATTCGGCCCGGCCGGACCTGTTCGGTGCGGCGGCCCTGGCGCTGTTCTCCTGCGCGCTGCTGGTCGCACGTTCGCGCGCCGTGGCGACGGCGTGGTGCGCGGCCTACGGCGCGGCGACCGCGGCGTTGACGCTCGTGCACGAGGCGGTGGGTTTGCAGTTCGCGTTGGGCGCCGTGCTGGCGGTCATCGTCCTGGGCGGCGCCCTGAAAAGGGGGCTGGGCGCGCTGCTGGCGGTGGTGCCCGGCGTCGTCACGACGGCCGGCGTGGCGGTGTTCGGTCGCCACGACGTCGGGGCGCAACTGTGCGGGTCGGTTCCCCACCGCCTGATGCCCAACCCGTTCGCCACCGTGACGTCGCCGACCACGTTGCTGCGCTACGTGATTGACGGACGACCGAGGCAGACCGACTACCACGACTGGGTGTGCCGCAATGTGATGCCGAACTACGACAGCGGAATCGGCGATGCCATCCGGACCGTCGGTCACATCGGAATAGTCGGCCTGGCCATGTCCGCGCTGTTCGGTGCGGCTGCCGTCGTGGCGACGATGTGGGGCCTCGGCACCGCTTCGGGCGTGCCGCTGCACGCGTTCGCCGCGGCGCTGCGCGGGCGGATCGCCTGGGTCATCGCCGCACTGCTGTCGGTCGGCCCGGTCTTCCTGACCGGCTACGACTGGACCCGCTGGCTCACGGTCGTGGCATTCGATGTCGGCGTGGTGTTCATCCTCTTCGCGGCGCGCCGACCGGAGATCGAACAGGAACCCTCGCCGAAAGCGTTGCGCTCGTTCGCTCTTCTCGCCATCGCGCTCGCCGTGATCCCGGTCGGCACGGTTCCGGGCTTCGGCGGACCGCGGATGAGCTGACTTCCCCCCAAGGCGTCGACACGGCTGTGCAGCACAGCCAGGAATCCCTGACAGCTTCGTCGACGCTGTCGTCAAAGACGTCCCGTCGTTATGCCGTGCCCGGCCGATGGGGGGCATCGCCGCCGAAGAAGCGCCATGCCCCCGCATCCAATGCGAAGAATCCCCGGTAAACCGGTCCGGCGAAAGCAATCAGGTTGTCCGGCGGGACTTGTCGGGGGTGGCTGCGATGATGTGGTTATGTCTTCGACCGCATCGCCTCCCGTGGTGGTGAGTCCCGTCGAGCGTCTTGATGTGTTGTTCGAGGAGTTGGCGGAGTTGGCCGGCCAGCGCAATGCGATTGACGGGCGCATCGTGGAGATCGTCGCCGAGCTGGATCGCGACGAGTTGTGCGGTGCCACGGGTGCGCGGTCGGTGGCGGCGTTGGTGGCCTGGAAGCTGGGCTTGTCGTCGGCCAACGCCCACACGATCAGCACCGTGGCACGCCGGCTGGAGGCGTTTCCGCGCTGCGCCCAGGGCATGCGGGAAGGTCGGTTGTCGCTGGATCAACTCGGCGTCATCGCCGCGCGCGCCGGTGACGGATCCGATGAGCATTACGCGCAGTTGGCGCATTGCGCCACGGTCAACCAGCTGCGCACCGCGGTCAGGTTAGAACCACGACCCGAACCCGAAACTCGGCCGCAACCGCAGCCGGCGATCACCAAGACCGCCGACGAGGAGTTCACCTGTTGGCGCATCAGGCTGCCGCACCTGGACGCGGCGAAGTTCGACGCCGCCTTGGCGTCTCATCGTGATGCACTGATCGCCGAGTGGAAACACGACCGCGGCAAGGGCGATATGTCAGCAGAGATCGCACCGCCAGTGCCGGGCACCCTCGAGGCATTTCTGCGTCTGGTCGAGACCGGCTGGGACGCCGACGTGGCACGGCGGCCGCACGGGCAGCACACCACGGTGATCGTGCATCTCGACCTTGAGCAGCCCGCCGCGGCGCTGCATCTGGGTCCGCTGCTCACCCAGGCCGAACGCCGCTACCTGACCTGTGATGCCACGTGTGAGGTCTGGTTCGAACGTGACGGCGAGCCCATCGGCGCCGGCCGGGCGACGCGCACGATCAGCCGGCGGCTTCGCCGCGCGCTGGAGTATCGCCACCGCATGTGCGCGGTTCCCGGCTGTGGCGCTACGCGTGGGCTGCACGCGCATCACATCCGGCACTGGGAAGACGGCGGCCCCACCGAGTTGGCCAACCTGGTGCTGGTCTGCCCTTATCACCACCGGCTGCACCACCGCGGCCTGATCACCATCGCCGGACCCCCAACCCAACTGACCGTCACCGACAGCTGCGGGAAACCACTTGGCGCAGCGTCACTCGCGCGCCCACCCACCCTTGCCCCACCCGCCGTCGCGCCGTGCCCCGGACCCACCGGCGAACGCGCCGACTGGTGGTGGTATGAGCCCTTCCAACCGCAACCCCCGCCCAACAACCAGGCCGGTTAGCCCAGCCCCATCCGAGCCGAAACACGCCTAATAGCAACGGCTTTTGCTTGCCCCCCGCAATCAAAGCCGGCAACCTGATCCCCACGGACGTGTGCGCGCCGGCCGGCTGCACGTTGCCCGACTTTGCAGACGGGCCCAAAAGCTGCCATTGACTAATGTCACCATTTGTTGTTGACTGCGTGGCATGACGGACGGTGTTCCGGCTCGCGGGTCATTGCGGTCCCGCGGTGCGGCAGCGGTAAGTACTTACACCCTGCGGCCAGTGACCGGCCTGCTCCCACCCGAGCGGGCATGGGGCTTGTGGCTGTCTCGCCGGATCATCGCCGGAATAATGGGAACCCTCGGCCCGCCGCTTGCCGGCACACGCGTCAAACACGTCGACACGAGGCTGCCCGACGGCCGCCGCCTGAAGGGCGAGTGGGTCTACGGGCCACGCACACCCACCAGCGAAAACCTGGTTCCATCAACAAAAGCGGGTGCCATCTACTACGTGCACGGCAGCGGCTACGCCGTGTGCTCGCCAAAGACGCACCGGCGGTTGACATCTTGGCTGTCGTCCCTGACCGGCTTGCCGGTGTTCTGCGTCGACTACCGGCTGGCACCCCGCCACCGCTTTCCCGCCGCCGCCGACGACGTCCGGGCGGGCTGGGACTGGCTGGTCAGAGCCTGCAATATATCGCCGAAACAAATTGTGATCGCCGGAGATTCGGCCGGCGGGCACCTCGCCGTCGACATGCTGCTGCAACCGGAGGTCACGGCCGAGCACCCCGCCGCGCTCGCGCTGTTCTCTCCGCTCTACGACATCACCTTCGCGCTGTGCCTCGCGCGGGAACGGATACGCCGCGACCCGGCGATCCGGGCCGCCGACGCGGCCCGCCTGGTCGCCATGTATCACGCCGGCCTCGATCCCGCCCACCAACGGCTGACGCTGAACGTGGCCGGCGGGCCGCCACTTCCGCAGACCTTGATCCAGGCCGGCGGCGCGGAGATGCTCCAGGACGACGCGCGTCGGCTCGCCGCCGACATCCGAACGGCGGGCGGGCGATGCGAGCTCCAGATCTGGCCACACCAGGTGCACGTCTTTCAAGCGCTGCCGCGCCTGACGCCAGAAGCCGCCAAGGCCGTGACCTACGTCGCGCGGTTCATCGCCCACGCCTTGCAGGACGCGCGGGCGCTCGCCCAGGAGGTCCACTGAGGAATGCTGGACTGGCTGCTGGGCAGATCCAAGACCAGCCGGAGCGCGTCGGCGGTGGTGACCGGCGCCGGCAGCGGAATCGGTGCGGCGTTCGCCGTCGAGCTCGGGCGCCGCGGCGGCGCGGTCGTCTGCAGTGACATCGACGAAGCCGCCGCCCAAAGGACGGCCGACGCGATCACCGAACAGGGCGGCAAAGCGGTGGCCGTCCGTTGTGACGTCTCGAAGTTCGACGACGTCCAGGCGCTGGCCGAGCGGTCACAGGAGTGGTTTTCGGGGCCGCCCACCCTGGTGATCAACAACGCCGGGGTCGGCGCCGGCGGCGCGGCCATCGGCGATGCGCCGCTGGACGATTGGGTGTGGACGCTGGGCATCAATTTGTGGGGTCCGATCCACGGCTGCCACGTGTTCACCCCGATCCTGCGGGAAGCAGGTCGCTCGCAGGCACCCCGCGGCATCATCAACGTCGCCTCCGCGGCGGCGTTCGGTGCGGCCCCGGGCATGGCCGCCTACAACGTCAGCAAGGCCGGGGTGCTCTCCCTGTCCGAGACCCTGGCCGCCGAACTGGCCGGCACTCGGGTGAGAGTCACCGTGCTGTGCCCGACCTTCGTGAAGACCAACATCATCGAGTCCGGGCGCATCAGCGAGGAATCCAGCGAGCTGGCCAACAAGCTGATGCGCTGGACCGGATTCTCGGCGGACAAGGTCGCGCGGATCTGCCTGGACGCCCACGACCGCGGCGAGCTGTACTGCATGCCGCAACTCGACGCCAAGATCGGCTGGAGTGTCAAACGCATGGCCCCGCAGGCCTATACGCGTGCGGCCGGCCTGATTTCCCGCATCAACGTGCCCTGATCCACCCGACGCTAAGGAGCTCCCGGTGGCCATCGACATGGAAGCCATGCTCGCCAAGATCAAGGATCGCCAATGGGCGCTCGCCGACATCGACTGGGGCGCGCCCGGCGCCGAGACCATCCGGGACGAATTCCGCCCCAAACTCAAGGCCTTCATGGCCGACCTCTGCTGGATCGAGAACGTCGGCGCCCGCGGATTCGCCGCGCTGGCCAAGAAGGCGCCCGACCCGACGCTGGCGGAGATTTACCGCTACTTCCACGCCGAGGAGCAGCGCCACGCCAACGCCGAGATGGCGCTCATGAAGCGCTGGGGGATGCTCGACGACGGGGAACTACCCGAGCCGAACGTCAACATCCGGCTGTCCATCGAGTGGCTCGACGCGTTCGCCGACAGCATGCCGCTGTCCGTGCTGGGCACCGTCATCCCGATGCTGGAGGTGGCCCTCGACGGTGCGCTGCTGAAGTTTTTGCTCGACACCGTGGAAGACCCGGTGTGCCACCAGGTGTTCGAGAAGATCAACAACGATGAATCGCGGCACATCGCAGTCGATTTCGAGGTGCTCGACCTGATCGGACACGCTAGGGCGCGCCGACTGGCCATCGAACTCGTCGGCCGCACGGCATCCCCGGGCCTCATCATCGGCATGCTCATGTACGTTCCGCTGCTCAAACGCATCTACGGCGAGATGGCCGAGATGGGACTGGAGCCCGAGCGGCTGAACAACGCGGTCAAGCGGTTCAAGCAGCTCGGCGAGCGCGGGGAACACACCTGGCGGGTGCCCACCTACCAGCTCCTCAAGCGGCATGGCGCCATGGTCGTCAATCCGCGGCATCCCTATCAGCTGCTGGCCGGTTCGATGGTCTGGCTGTCGGACCGTTACCCCAAGACGCTGCTGAGGCCCGTGCCCAGCTGGTTCAAGGAACTCACCTACAAGCCGGCGGCCTGACCATGACAACCGACCGCGCCCACGCGGTGCTCATCATCGGGGCCGGCTTCACCGGACTGGGCGCGGCCATCCGATTGGCCGACGCCGGGGTCGACGACATCGTGATCCTGGAACGCGGTGACCGGGTTGGCGGAACCTGGCGCGACACAACCTATCCCGGTGCCAGCTGCGACGTCCCCTCGCTGCTGTACTCGTATTCGTTCGTCAAGAACCCGGCCTGGTCGCGCACCTACTCCCCCGCCCCGGAGATCTGCCGGCACCTCGAGGACATAGCGACCAGATTCGACATCCGCCGCCACATCCGATTCGGCCAGGAGGTCAGCGGCCTGGCCTTCGACGAGGCTGCCGGGGTCTGGACCGCAACCACCAGGGGCCGCAAGCGATTCCGCGCGCGCACCGTCGTGCTGGCCTCCGGCCCGCTGTCGGACGTGAGCTTTCCCGACATTCGCGGCCTGGACAGCTATCGCGGACACAAGGTGCACAGCGCCCGCTGGGACCACGGCTACGATTTCGCGGGCAAGCGGGTGGCCGTGATCGGCACCGGCGCCAGCGCGATCCAGATCATCCCCGAGTTGGTGAAGCAAGCCGGGTTCGTCAAGGTGTTCCAGCGCACGCCCTGCTGGGTGTTGCCGCGCCTGGACACCGCCACTCCGCCGGCCGTGCAGGCCCTGTTCGCCAAAGTCCCTGCCGCCCAGCACCTTGCCCGTCAGGCCCTGTTCTGGGGACACGAGGCCAGCGCCACCGCGCTGGTGTGGGACACGCCGCTGACTTCGGTGGCCGCGCGCCTGGGGCGGGCACACCTGCGGGCGCAGGTGAAGGACCCCTGGCTGCGACGCCAGCTGACGCCGGACTTCCGCCCGGGGTGCAAGCGCATGCTGGTCTCCAGCGACTACTACCCCGCCCTGCAGCGCGACAACTGCAAGCTCATCGACTGGCCGATCGCGACCATGAGCCCGGCCGGCATCCGCACCAGCGACGGCATCGAGCACCAGCTCGACTGCGTCGTCTTCGCCACCGGCTACGACGTCCACCTGACCGGTCCGCCGTTTGCGGTCACCGGGCTCGACGGCCGGTCGCTGGCCGACGAATGGGCCGGTGGCGCACAGGCTTACAAGAGCATCAACGTGCACGGGTATCCGAATCTGTTCGTTATGACCGGACCCAACTCCGGGCCGGGCCACAACTCCCTGCTGGTCTACATCGAGGGTCAGCTGGAGTACGCGGTGCGGGGCATCACCGCCATCCTCGAGAACGACCTGCGCTATCTCGATGTGCGCGAAGAGGTCCAGCGGCGCCACAACGACGACATTCAGCGCCGCCTGACGAAGACGACGTGGATGTCCGGCTGCCGCAGTTGGTACCTCACCGAGGACGGATACAACGGGTCGATGTACCCGGGTTTCGCGACGCAGTATCTTCGGCAGATGAGGGATTTCCGCTACGACGACTACCAAGCGGTGGCGCGCCGCACCCAGGCGGCCGCCGTCTCGTCGGGCTGACACATGGCACCGGACCGCCCGCTCGACCGTTCTGCACGACCCGAACCCGGCACGATCGCCAGCGTGTTGCACAACGTGCGGCGCGCGCCCAAGCGCGTTCGGCGCCAATCGCGGGAATACCGGCAATTGATCGAGACGGCGGTCTCGCAACTGTTCGACGCCGCGGTCCGCCACCCCCACGGCGACCCCGCATCCGGTGAATACCGGATCGACGACCTGGCCCGGCTGGCCGGCACCACCACCCGCAACATCCGGGTCTACCGCGACCGCGGGCTGCTTCCCCCACCGTTGCGCGTCGGCCGCATCGCATTGTTCAACGACACCCACCTGACCCGACTGCGGCTGATCACCTCGATGCTGGACCGCGGATACACCATCGCGCACGTACGCGAAATGCTCAGCGCCTGGGAAGAAGGCAAGAACCTGGGTGACGTGCTCGGCCTGGAGACGGCGATCGTGGGCACCTGGACCACCGAGAAACCGGAGACCATGCCGCTTGTCGACGCTCAGCGACTCGTCGACGACCCGGAGGCCTTCGACCGCCTGGTGGCGCTGCAGGTCGTCCGGGTCGACGGGGGCAACGCCACCGTGACCCGCCCGAAGCTGATCGAAGCGTTCAACGAAATCCGCGGCTACGGCGTCGAATTGGGAAAGCTGATCGACCTACACGAGCAGATCGTGCCGGAGATCGACAAGATCAGCGACCTGCTGGTGCGCGCCGGGGCCGAGCACGTGCTGGGTAGCATCAAGCCCGGCGAACCGCTTCCGGCGGATGCCGAGATCGCCGAGCTGATCACCATGCTGGTGCGCTTCCGGACCCAAGCCGTGGCCACGGTCACCGCCACACTCGCGTCGTCGATCGAGTCCAACATCGAGTCACTGGTGAGCCGCATCCTCTCCGACTACCTGGAGTCCAGCTCGTCGGCCTGACCGGGCTTCGGCGTCAGTGTCCGCTCAGGGTCAGCCGCCCCTCCGTTTCGAGCACCTTCCTGGCGGTGATCTTCTCGGTCTTGCGGGCCTCGCGCTCGAGGTAGCGCTGCTTGGATTCCTCGAATTTGTCGGAGGCCTGCTCGAGCTCCTTGACCAGCACCGCGAGGTCGTCGCGCATCCGCGCGGCATCGCCGCTGAAGTCTTCGCGTTCGAAGATGCGCCAGTTTCTGAGCACCGGCATCACCACTTCGTCGAGATGGATTCGGGGGTCGTAGACGCCGCCGACGGCGATGACCACCGCCTTGCGCCGGAACTCCGGCACCGTGAACCCGGGCATCTTGAAGTTGCGCAGGATCCGGTGCACCGACTGCATCGCCTGGTTCGGGGCGATGTCCAGACCCGCCGCACTGACGTCCCGGTAGAAGATCATGTGCAGGTTCTCGTCGTGGGACACCCTGGCCATCAGCCGCTCGGCGATGGGGTCCTGGGAGGCCTTGCCGGTGTTGCGGTGGGAAACGCGGGTGGCCAGCTCCTGGAACGACACATACATGACCGAGTCAAACAGGCTCTCGGCAAACATGTCGCCCTGCTGATTCTGCCCCGGGCTGAAGCCACGCGTCATTTGCTCCATGCGCAGCTTCTCCAACGCCACCGGGTCGACGGCGCGGGTGACCACCAGATAGTCGCGCAGCGCCGTGCTGTGCCTGGCCTCCTCGGCCGTCCACCTGTTGACCCACTGCCCCCAAGGGCCGTCCATGCTGAAGTTCATCGCGATCTCGCGGTGATAAGACGGCAAATTGTCCTCTGTCAGCAGGTTCTGCACCATCGCCACCTGCGCGACGTCGGGCAGTCGGGTGTCGCCGGGCTCCCAGTCCTGACCGTCGAGCGCATAGAAATTCTTGCCGTCCGACCATGGGACGTAGTCGTGCGGATTCCACTCTTTGAACATCGACAGGTGTCGGTTGAGCAGACCCTCGACCACAGGCTCCAGCTCGTGGAGTAGCTGCAGGTTTGTCAGATCTTTGGACACAAAGCCCTCCAGTTATGTGTGCCGTCAAGTAACGCACAATGTATCTGTGTCATGCGGTTACATAAAGATGACACGCCGGGAAAACGCGAACTAGGGCCAAAGGTCCCTATGCCGGAAAAGGGCGCTCACCGCGCCGCGGAGGCCTTCGCCGGCCACCGATCAGACGAGTTAAGGGCGCGCCACCAGATAGGGCGCGAGGGTGGACAGCTTTTCGCAGGTCTCTTCGAATTCCCGCTCGGGCGTGGACTCTTCGATGATGCCGGCCCCCGCTCGCAGCCACGCCTTGCCGTCGCGTTCGTAGGCCGCCCGCAGGGTCAAGGCCGCGTCCAGGGCGCCGTCGGCCGAAAACATCACGACCGCTCCGGAATACAGCCCGCGCGGGCTCTCGTCCAGACGCAGGATCGCTTCCACCCCGTCACCTTTCGGGATCCCCGACGCGGTGACGGCCGGGAAAAGCGCTTCCAGCGCGTCCATCCGGTCGTTCGCCGGACCCAGCCGCCCGGTGACCGTCGACCCGAGGTGCTGCACGCTCCCGCGCTCCCGCACCGTCATGAAGTCGGTGACCGCCACCGTGCCGGATTCGGCGATCTCGGTCATCTCCTGAAGCGAGCTCCGCACCGAAATCGCATGCTCGACAATCTCCTTGGAATTCGATTCCAGATCGTCTCGTGCCTGCCGGTCGCGCGCCACACCGCGACCCAGCGCCCGGGTACCCGCCAGGGGCTCGGTCACCACCATCCCGTCCTCACGGACGGCCGCGACGAGTTCGGGGCTGAAGCCGACCGCCCGAATCCCGCCCAGCCGCAACAAGAATGACCGCACCGGGGTGTTGTGTCGGCGACCCAGCCGGTAGGTGGCCGGAAAGTCCAGCGGGAAGGGGATTTCCAGACGCCGCGAGAGGATCACCTTGTGGTAGCGGCCGGCGGCGATCTCGCCGACGGCCGACGCCACCCGATCGCGGTAGCCCGAAGGGTCGGTGAGAACGTCGAGGGCGCGAGCCTGGCGCGCGTCGGGCACACCGTCGCCCAGCAGGCCGATTACCGCATCGCGATGCTCCGCCGTCGCGCCAAAGAGCTGGACCTCCTCCCGGGTCACCACGATGCGAGTGCGCGGCCAGAACACGCGCGCCAGCGGGGTTCGTGGCGCCAGCCGCTGCTGCAGTCCATAGCGGTAGACGCCGAACTCGAAGGCGATCCAACCGAAGAGATGGTCGGTCTCGAGCAACAGCCTGTCAACGGCTTCGCCCAGGACGGAACCGGGCCGCCCCGACCACTCTTGCCGCCGAGTCACCCCGTCTCGGATGACGCGCACCTCGTCACTGTCCAGCTCGATCATCGCGCGCACGCCGCTGGCCAGCACCCATTGGCCACGGCGCTCATACAGCAGGTATTCCTCGCCGACCCGCTCGGGCAGCCGCGCGACCAGCTCGGCGGCCAGCTCGGCCGGGTCGACGTGAGCGGGAAGCGGAATCGGTGACGACGCGGAGCCGGCGGAACTCGTCTGAACGCTGACCTGGGTCACGATTAGTAAATGTAGCCTAACCTATGTAACTGCGCGCAACCGATCCCCGCCGCCGCCGGTCACGGCCCGCCGTCCACCCGAATGAGGCTTGTGATCAACGCGCGGGCCACCCCGACACGCGGCGCACCCCCAAAGCCTCGATGCCCGGTTCGGTCTGCCGTTTTCGCAGATGGCGAGGGCGGGGAGGGGCGTCGCCGAACCTCAGAGCCCCCGCCGCGGCGGCGTCGGCGACACCGAACGTTTCCCGAGCGTTTACGTTATGGCCGCACAGCGCCCCGCCGACATCACGGAGCGTTTCCTAAAATCACTGCCTAACCGCGTGAATCCGCTGGCCAGGGAATCCTGTAGGTACGGTGGTTGGCCAGCTCGGTCGGCGCGGGTAAAGGAGTGGCGTCGTGAACTCCAGTGCGGACGTTCGAGGGTTGCGCGAGCCCGTGTCGGGCGACGGGCGCATCGTGAACCAACCCGCTTGATCGACGAATACCGCCCGACGATGCCGAGAGGAACACCATGTTCGTAATCCGCCTTGCGAACGGCGAAGAGGTCCAGGGCGGCGACGGGGACGAGCTCGAGATCAATCAAGAGACGGGCGTGCTCAGGGTTTCCCGCGTCGACGGTTTCGAGGAAATCACGACCCATTACTCGCCGATGGCGTGGCTCTCGGTGACGCACCGGAAAAAGGGCGTCGGGGTGAGGCCGTCGCTGATTTCGTCCAATCGCTGACTCTGCGCCAGCTCCACAGCAAATACACAGCACTTTCACGCCAAATCCACCACTATCTTGCGACCGCCCCGCGTCCCGGGGATCACCACGGGTAGGCATCTGACCTGCGCTTTCGACGTCTTCGGCCGCCCCCGATCGCTCCGACACGCCTAAACGGCGTACTGCACATTCGAGTGGCGGTTGGACACCCGCGGGGGATAAATTTTCACGGTCGTCGGGATGTTCGTGGTGGCTCCGCTTGCGGACGGTGCTTTCCTGATCACCGCACTCATGGAGGAAGGCATCGGATGCTGCAAGAGTTTTGGCAAAACTTCACCCACAACCTGTTCAAGCCGCTGCTGCTCTTCTTCTACTTCGGATTCCTCATTCCGATCCTGAAGGTGCGCTTCGAATTCCCCTATGTGATCTATCAGGGTCTGACGATGTACCTGCTGCTGGCCATCGGCTGGCACGGTGGCGAGGAACTCGCCAAGATCAGCGCCGGCAGCGTCGGAGTGATCGTGGGATTCATGGTGTTGGGCTTCGTGCTCAACTTCTTGATCGGCGGCATCGCCTACCTGCTGCTGAATTGGCTGACCTCCCTTCGCCGAATCGACCGGGCGACGGTCGCCGGATATTACGGGTCGGACTCGGCGGGCACGTTCGCCACCTGCGTGGCCGTCCTGACGGCCGTCGGCATGGCGTTCAACGCCTACATGCCGGTCATGTTGGCGGTCATGGAGATTCCGGGCTGCCTGGTGGCGCTGTACTTTGTGGCACGCCTTCGCCATCGCGGGATGGACGCGGCCGGGAACATGGCCGACGAGCCGGGATACACCGCGCCGGTCACGGTCGGAGTCGGACCCGGCGCCGCTGCGATGCCTCCGCACGGACAGAGCCTCGAGGAGGCCGAGCACGAGCGCGGAATCGAGCAGGAACTGGAGTTCTCCCTGGAGAAACTCGACCACCCGGACTGGGAGCCCGACCCGAGCCCGCACACCGCCCGCAAAAGGGCGCCCATCTTCTCGCGGGAGCTGTTCCAAGAGGTCTTCCTCAACCCCGGGCTGGTCCTGCTCATGGGCGGCATCATCATCGGCCTCGTCAGTGGGTTGCAGGGCCAGAAGGTGGTCGCCGACGACGACAGGTTCTTCGTCCTGGCGTTCCAGGGCGTGCTCTGCTTGTTCCTGCTCGAGATGGGCATGACCGCCTCCCGGAAGCTGAAGGACCTGCGGACGGCCGGCCCCGGCTTCATCTTCTTCGGCCTGCTGGCCCCGAACATCTTTGCGCCGCTGGGCATCCTGGTCGCCCACGCCTACTCTTCCCTGACCCATGCCGATTTCAAGCCGGGAACCTACGTACTCTTCGCGGTGCTCTGTGGCGCGGCGTCCTACATCGCCGTCCCCGCTGTCCAGCGGCTGGCGATTCCCGAAGCCAGCCCCACCCTGCCGTTGGCGGCATCCCTCGGCCTGACGTTCTCCTACAACGTCACCATCGGGATCCCGCTCTACATCGAGGTCAACCGGCTGATCGCGCACTGGTTCTAGGGTCGCCCCGCCGAGCGATCGCCGGGTCATCGTGGGCAGCGGCTTCGTTCACGGATTGCGGCGGATCGCCGGCTGGCACCCGACTCCGCTCGTTGTTAATTGTTCGTAACGACGGGTTGGGTCGGGCTCACCGAAGCGGTGGGTTTCCACTAAATTCCTTGAGGCCGCGCGTCGGTTGCCGCCCCCTGCAGGGCCCGACTGCGTCGCCGGGAGGCGCACATGCTTTACGAGTTGTGGCAGAACTTCATCCACAATCTCTTCAAGCCGCTGCTGCTGTTCTTCTATTTCGGGTTCCTCATTCCGATTCTGAAGGTGCGCTTCGAGTTCCCGTACGTGATCTATCAGGGCCTGACCATGTACCTGCTGGTGGCCATCGGCTGGCAGGGCGGCGAGGAACTGGCGAAAGTCAAACCTGCCGACATCGACAACATCGCCGGGTTCGTTGTTCTGGGCTTCGCGCTGAACGTCCTCGTGGGCGCGCTCACCTACTTACTGCTCAGATACCTGACCAGTCTGCGGCGAGTCGACCGGGCGGCGGTTGCCGGCTACTACGGGTCGGACTCGGCGGGCACGTTCGCTACCTGCGTCGCCGTCCTGACAGGCCTGCGGATCGCCTTCGACGCCTACATGCCGGTCCTGTTGGCGTTCATGGAGATTCCCGGTTGCCTGGTCGCGCTCTACCTGGTGGCCCGGCTGCGGCACCGGGGCATGGACGAGGCCGGGTTCATGCCGGACGAGGACGGCTACACGGCGCCGGTGGCGGTGGGGCCGGAGGTGGCCGAGCAGCAGGAACGGGCCCCGGGCGCTGACGACCTCGAGCGCGGGATCGAGGAGGAGCTGGAGCTCTCGCTGGAAAAGCAAGAGCATCCCGAGTGGTATGGGGACAACCCGGGGCGCAACAAGGCGCCACTGATGTCGGGAGCCATCTTGCGGGAGGTGTTTCTCAACCCCGGGCTCATCCTGCTCGTCGGTGGTATCGCCATCGGGTTCATCGGCGCGCTGCAGGGCCAGAAGGTGGTGCACGACCAGAACGAGCTTTTCGTCGCGGCGTTTCAGGGTGCGCTCTGCCTTTTCCTGCTCGAGATGGGCATGACGGCGTCGCGCAAGTTGCGGGATCTCAAACTCGCGGGCAGCGGATTCATCGTCTTCGGTTTGTTGGCGCCCAACGTGTTTGCGTTGCTGGGGATCGTCGGCGCCTACTGCTACGCGAACCTCACCGACACCCACTTTCAGCCGGGTACCTATGTCCTCTTCGCGGTGTTGTGCAGTTCGGCGTCCTACATCACGCTGCCCGCGGTCCAGCGGTTGGGCATCCCCGAGGCCAGCCCTACCCTGCCGCTGGCGGCGGCGCTGGGTTTGACGTTCTCCTACACCGTGACCCTCGGGATCCCGCTCTACATCGAGATGAATCACGCACTCGCGCAATGGTTTCCGGCGAGCTGAGCGCTACCCCAGGACGGTGCGCACCACCGCGTCGGCCAGCAGCCGTCCACGCGGGGTGAGGACGAACCGGTCGGCGTCGGACACCAGCAACCCGTCGGCGACCGCGCCTTCGGCGCGCTCCCGTTCGCCGGGAGTCAACACCTCGCACGGAAGACCCTGGCGCAGTCGGGTTTTCAGCAGCACCTCTTCGGTGTGCAGGGCGTCGGCGTCCAACCGCTCGAATCCCCCCACCGGCAATGCCGCACGGGCCAGCGCCTCCGCATAGGCGTTGGGATGCTTGACGTTCCACCACCGCACGGAGCCGACATGGCCATGGGCTCCCGGCCCCGCGCCCCACCACTGGCCGCCATCCCAGTAGCCGAGGTTGTGTCGGCATTCACCGCCGGGCCGCGACCAGTTGGACACTTCGTACCACGACATGCCGGCCTCGGACAGCCGGGCATCGACCAACTCATAGCGGTGCGCCAGCACGTCGTCGTCGGGAGCCGCCAGCTCGCCGCGCCGAACCCGCCGGGCCAGCGCGGTGCCTTCCTCGACGACCAGCGCGTAGGCGGACACGTGGTCGACGCCGGTGTCGACCGCCGTGTCGACCGAGCGCAGCAGATCGTCGTCGGACTCCCCCGGCGTGCCATAGATCAGGTCGAGGCTGACGTGTTCGAAGCCCGCCTCCAACGCTTCGCGGGCGGCGGCCGCCGACCGGTTCGGGGTGTGAATGCGGTCGAGGACGCCCAGCACGGTCGGTGACACCGACTGCATGCCGAGCGACACCCGCGTGTAGCCGGCCGCGCGGACGGCGTCGAAGAAGTCCGGCCAGGCCGACTCGGGGTTGGCCTCGGTGGTGATCTCGGCGTCGTTTGCCAGCGTGAAATGCTCGCGGACCATGTCCAGCACCGCGGCCACCCGGGTGCCACCCAACAGCGACGGTGTGCCTCCGCCGACGAAAACGGTGTTCACCGTCGGCCCCGGAAGCCGCTCCGCCGCCAGCTTCAGTTCCGTCCGCAGCGCCGCCAGCCAGGCGTCGGGGTTGACACCACCCAACTCGGCCGGGGTGTAGGTGTTGAAATCGCAATAGCCGCAACGGGTTATGCAGAACGGAACATGGATGTACAGCCCGAACGGCCGCCCAGGGACGGGCTGCAGATCGGGCAGCTCGACCCGTTCCTCGCGAAGTGCCATGCCAAATCATCCCACGGTGCGCCCGCCGGGTAGGGCGCGCCGATCAGCCCGGGGGCCGGGCGGACGGGAAATTCCGGGTGTTTCCGGGTGTTTCCACCGGACCGGCCAACTTAATCGGGGCATTCCGCTCACCGCGAGCGGATCTTTGACCTGTTGGCATCGGCATTCATCGGCGTGGCACAATGAAGGCGTGACCGTTGCTGAGCCAAGCCTTCGCATTGCGCTCGTGGCGCGGCGGCACATTGATCTCAAGCGTGTTTGCAGCTGTTGCTGTCTCCCTTGATGTCGTAGACCCGCCCACCTGTACGTCCAGCTGGCATCGGATCTGCGCCGCCGATACCACCGGTGAGCTGTGCTTCTATGCCTGCGATGTCCACAAGGAGACCTTTTCCAATGACCACAGCCCGACCCGCCGGGTCCCAGAACAAGCCTCGTAACGAAGGCCAGTGGGCGTTGGGAGACCGCGACCCGCTCAACCCCAACGAGGAGATGAAGCGCGCCGGCGCCCCCCTCGAGGTGCGCGAGCGCATCGAGAACGTCTACGCCAAGGCCGGCTTCGACAGCATCGACAAGAGTGACCTGCGCGGCCGCTTCCGCTGGTGGGGGCTTTACACCCAGCGCGAACAGGGCTACGACGGCACGTTCACCGGGGACGAGAACGCCGATCTGCTCGAAGCCAAGTACTTCATGATGCGCGTGCGCTGCGACGGCGGCGCGCTGTCGGCCGCCGCGTTACGTACGATCGGCCAGATCTCGACCGAATTCGGCCGCGACACCGCCGACATCTCCGACCGGCAGAACGTGCAGATTCACTGGATCCGGGTCGAAGACGTCCCGGAGATCTGGCGGCGGCTCGCCGGCGTCGGCCTGCAGACCGCCGAGGCGTGCGGCGACTGCCCCCGCGTCATCCTGGGGTCACCGCTGGCCGGCGAGTCACTCGACGAGGTGCTCGACCCCACCTGGGCGATCGACGAGATCGTGCGCCGCTACATCGGCAAGCCGGACTTCGCCGACCTGCCGCGCAAGTACAAGACCGCGATCTCGGGTCTGCAGGATGTCGCGCACGAGATCAATGACATCGCCTTCATCGGCGTCAACCACCCCGAGCACGGGCCCGGGCTGGACCTTTGGGTCGGCGGCGGCCTGTCCACCAATCCGATGCTGGCCCAGCGGGTCGGGGCCTGGGTGCCGCTGAACGAGGTGCCCGAGGTCTGGGAGGCGGTGACGTCGATATTCCGCGACTACGGCTACCGGCGGCTGCGGTCCAAGGCCCGGCTGAAGTTCCTGATCAAGGACTGGGGCGTAGAAAAATTCCGTGAGGTGCTCGAAACGGAGTACCTCAAGCGGCCGCTGATCGACGGCCCGGCCCCCGAGCCGCTCACGCATCCGATCGATCACATCGGGGTGCAACGGCTCAAGAACGGGCTCAACGCGGTTGGTGCCGCTCCGATCGCCGGCCGTGTCTCGGGCACCATCCTCTCGGCGATCGCCGACCTGATGGAGCGGGCGGGCTCGGACCGGATCCGGTTCACCCCCTACCAGAAGCTGGTCATCCTCGACATCGCCGACGACAAACTCGACGAGGTGCTTGCCGGCTTGGCGGCGCTGGGCCTGCAGACCAGACCGTCCCATTGGCGGCGAAACCTCATGGCCTGCAGCGGGATCGAATACTGCAAGTTGTCGTTCGCCGAAACCCGGGGCAGGGCGCAGGTCTTGGTGCCCGAGCTGGAACGGCGGCTCGAGGACGTCAACGCCGCGCTCGACGTGCCGATCACGGTCAACATCAACGGTTGTCCGAACTCCTGTGCGCGAATTCAGGTGGCCGACATCGGCTTCAAGGGCCAAATGGTCGACGACGGCCATGGGGGCTCCGTCGAGGGCTTTCAGGTGCACCTGGGCGGCAGCCTCGGGCTGGACAGCGGATTCGGGCGGAAGCTGCGCCAGCACAAGGTCACCAGTGACGAGTTGGGTGACTACATCGACCGGGTGGTGCGCAACTTCATCAAACACCGCAGTGCGGGAGAGCGGTTCGCGCAGTGGGCGATTCGGGCAGATGAGGACGATTTACGATGAGTGGGCAAGCAACGAAATGGACCGAGGCCGAACTGCGGGACCTGGCGGCGCGTGGGGCCGCGGAGCTCGAGGGCGCCAGCGCCACCGAGGTTCTGCGTTGGACCGATGAGACTTTCGGCGGACTCAACGGGCCGCGCGGTTGGGCCACCTGCAATTACGTGCTGACCTCCAGCATGCAGGAGGCCGTGTTGATCGATCTGGCGTCCAAGGTCCGGCCGGGTGTGCCGGTGGTCTTCCTGGACACCGGCTATCACTTCGCCGAAACCATCGGGACCCGCGATGCGGTCGAATCGGTGTACGACATCCACGTGCTGAACATCACCCCCGAGCAGACGGTGACCGAGCAGGACCGACTGCTGGGGAAGAACCTGTTCGGCCGCGACCCGGGTGAGTGCTGCCGGCTGCGCAAGGTCGTGCCGCTGCGCCGGGCCCTGAATGGCTACTCGGCCTGGGTGACCGGCCTACGCCGCAGCGAGGCGAGAACGCGGGCCAACGCCCCGGTGGTCGGCTTCGACGAGGGCTTCAAGCTGGTGAAGATCAACCCGCTTGTGACGTGGACCGACGAGGACATGCAGAATTACATCGACGAGCACGGCGTGTTGGTCAATCCCCTTGTCTACGACGGGTACCCGTCTATCGGCTGCGCGCCCTGCACGGCCAAGCCCCTCGCCGGGGCGGACCCGCGCAGTGGGCGCTGGCAGGGGTTGTCGAAGACCGAGTGCGGGCTGCACGCCTCGTAACGGAGGGGCCGAAGCCTCACGCCGACGTCGGCGTGGTTTGGTCTTCGCCGGCGGGGCCGTCGCCGCGATCGGCCGTCGCCTTGGCGGCGATGAACGGCGTCCGGGTCGCGCGCACGTAGACCGTGTCGCCCTCGCGCAGGGCCAGCGCCTCGGCGTCGCCGCGGGTGATCTGCGCGGTGAAGGGCCCTCCGGTGGCGGCGCTGGTCAATTCCACCCGCACCTCGAAGCCCAGCACGACCACGCGGTCGACGGTGGCGCGCACCACCCCGATCGACTCCGCGGTGCCGTCCCCGCCCGCGATCGCCATCTCGGGGCTGCGGCCCACCCGGATGTCATGCGGCCGAACCAGATTGCCGTTCAGGGTGGACACCGCCCCGAGGAACGACATGACGAAGGCACTCGCCGGCGCGTCGTAGACCTCGGTCGGCGATCCCACCTGCTCGATGCGCCCGTGATTGAGCACGGCGATGCGGTCGGCGACATCCAGGGCCTCCGCCTGGTCGTGGGTGACCAGCACCGTGGTCACGTGCACCTCGTCGTGCAATCGCCGCAACCACGCGCGCAGGTCCTCACGCACCTTCGCGTCCAGGGCGCCGAACGGCTCGTCGAGCAGCAACACCTGCGGGTCGACCGCCAGCGCCCGCGCGAGCGCCATGCGCTGCCGCTGGCCGCCGGAGAGCTGGTTGGGGTAGCGGTTCTGAAAGCCGCTGAGCCCCACCACTTCCAACAGGTTGTCCACCTTGGCCTTGACCTCGGCTTTGGGTCGCTTGCGGATCTTCAACCCGTAGGCCACGTTGTCACGAACGGTCAAGTGTTTGAACGCCGCGTAATGCTGGAACACGAACCCGATGCCGCGCCGCTGCGGCGGCACCCGCGTGACGTCCGAACCGTTGATCGTGATCGTTCCGCTGTCGGGCTGGTCGAGCCCGGCGATGGCACGCAACAGGGTCGACTTGCCGGAACCGCTGGGACCCAACAATGCCGTCAGCGAGCCGGAAGGCACGACGAAGTCCACGTTGTCCAATGCCACGAAGTCGCCGTAGCGCTTATAGGCATTGCGCACGACGATGGCGTGGTCGACGGGCCCGGTGTCGTTGACGGTCATCTACGAGTCTCCATGTCAGGCCTATCTGACCGCCCGTGCCCGGCGGACATCCAAGATCACTTGGACGATCAGGACCACCACCGCGACGCCCATCAGCAACGTCGACAGCGCGTACGCCCCGTACTCGGCGCCGCGGTTATAGCGATCCGAGACCAGCAACGTCAGGGTCTGCGACTTACCCGGCAGGTTCGACGACACGATGATGACTGCCCCGTATTCGCCGAGGGTCCGCGCGACGGTCAACACGATTCCGTAGGTCAAACCCCATCGGATGGATGGCAGGGTGATCCGCCAAAAGGTCTGCCACCAGCCCGATCCCAAGGTCGAGGCCGCCTCCTCCTGGTCGGTCCCCAGCTCGTGCAGAACCGGTTCCACCTCACGCACCACGAACGGCAGGGTCACGAAGACGCTCGCAAGCACGATTCCGGGCAGCCCGAAGATGATCTTGAACCCGAGATCTCTCTCGACGAAGCCGAACGCCCCCGCAGACCCCCACAACAGGATCAGGGCGACACCCACGATGACCGGTGACACCGCGAAAGGCAGGTCGATCGCCGCCTGCAGGACACCCTTACCACGAAACCTGTTGCGGGCCAGCACCAAAGCGGTGGGAATGCCGAAGACCACGTTCAGTGGCACCACGATGGCGATGACCAGCAACGTCAAGTTCAACGCCGATATCGCCGCGGGTGTGCTCACCCAGTCGACGAATTGGCCGATCCCGGGTTGAAAGGTGCGCCACAGGATCAGGGCGACCGGCACCACCAGCAGAACGAAAATGTATGCGAGCCCGATGATTCGGATCAGGTACCGGATCCTGGGCGACAAGGTCACGCGGCCAGCTCCTCGCGCTTGGCCGCGCGCCCACCTGCGATCCGCAGCAGGAAGAGCACGACGAACGAAATCGACAGCAGCACGATGGATATCGCGGCGGCGCCGGTGCGGTCGTCGTTCTCGATGAGGGTCCGTATCCATTGCGAGGACACTTCGGTCTTGCCGGGCACCGCGCCACCGATCAACACCACCGACCCGAACTCGCCGATTGCGCGCGAGAACGCCAGGCCCGCACCGGACAACAGCGCGGGCGTCAACGACGGCAGCACGACCGAGGTGAAGATCTTCGGCGCGGTGGCACCCAACGACGCCGCCGCCTCCTCGGTCTCTCGATCGATCTCCAGTAGGACCGGCTGCACCGCGCGCACCACGAAGGGCAGGGTGACGAAGGCCAGCGCCACCGCCACGCCCCAGGCCGTGTGCTGCAGCTGCAGATGCACCGGGCTGTTGGTGCCGTAGAGGGCCAGCATCACCAAGCTGGCGACGATGGTGGGCAGCGCGAACGGCAGGTCGATGATGGCATCGACGAGCCGTTTGCCGACGAAGTCGTCCCGCACCAGCACCCAGGCGATGATCAGCCCGAAGATCAGGTTCACCAACGCGACGCCGGCGGAGATCGTCAGCGTCACCCGGAACGACTCCAGCGCGGCATTCGATGTGACCGCCGACCAGAAAATGCGCCAGCCACCGCCGGCGGCCTGCCAGGCGATGGCGGCCAGCGGCAGCAGCACGATCACCGAAAGCCACACCGCCGCCACCCCCACCCGCAGGGACGTGACGCTGCCCCGGGAAGCCCGCCCGCAACCCGCCGGGCGGTCCCCGTCGCCGCCCGGGTCGGGTCCGATGATCTGGGAACCAGGCCTGAGCGCGGCCGTCATCCCGTGGCCTGCATGTAGATCTTGGTGACGCTACCGGTGGTCTTGTCGAACAACTGCGGGTCCGTCGTCTCCCAACCACCGAGGTCGGCGATGGTCCACAGCTTCACCGGCGCCGGAAACTGGCCGCGGAACTCGGCCGCGACGGCCGGGTCGACCGGCCGAAAGCCGGCCTGCGCCCACACCTTCTGCGCCGCGGCGGTGTACTGGAAGTTCTTGAAGGCGACCGCGGCATCCAGGTGCGGGCTGGTGCTCACCACCGCGACCGGATTCTCGATCTTGAACGTCTGCGGGGGATTGATGTGCTCGACCGGCTTGCCCGCGCGCTCCGTGGCGATCGCCTCGTTCTCGTAACTGATCAACACGTCCCCGCTGCCCTGGACGAAAACATCGGTCGCCTCCCGTCCCGAACCGGGACGCAGCTTGATGTGTTCGCGCACCAGCTTGCTGATGAAGTCGACGCCGGCCTGGGGGTTGCTGCCGCCTTCACTCTTGACCGCGTACGGTGCCAGCAGATTCCACTTGGCCGCACCCGAACTCAGCGGACTGGGGGTGATGACCTCCACCCCCGGCCGCAGCAGGTCATCCCAATCCTTGATGTTCTTCGGATTACCCTTGCGCACCAACAACGTCACCACCGACCCGAACGGAATTCCCTTGGTGGCGTCGGTATTCCAGTCTTTGGAAATCTTCCCGGCTTTGACCAGCCGGGTGATGTCCGGTTCGACGGAGAAGTTCACGACGTCGGCGGGCTTGCCGTCGAGGACGCCGCGTGATTGGTCACCGGAGGCGCCGTAGGAGGCGATCACCTGCACGCCCTTGCCCTCTTCGGCGGCATTGAACGCCGGGATCACCTTGCTCCACCCGGGTTCTGGGACCGAATAGGCGACCAGGGTGATGCTCGTGCGTGCGTTGGTGGGCCCGCCCCCGCCGACGACATCGCTGGGGCCGCCGCTACAGGCCGCGACCACACCGGCGATCAGCGCCAGCGCCCCGACGTACCGGACGGGCCGTGGGCGCGGCGCACTTCCGACGTCGTTGAGCATGAGCGGCCTTTCCGTGCAGGACTTGTGGTTACGGGTCCCGTTGACGCGGAAAGGCGCATAACGCGTGTGGAGAATTCACGACTCCATACCAGACCGCACGGGATCGGGAGTCAGCGACAACAGCGCACGACGGCAGAGCATTCCAGGACACCGGATGCCACGTGCATGTCGCGAAGCCTAACAGGACCGGCGGCTCAGTGCGTCAGTAGCCAGGCGACGACCACCAGCACCACGAGCGCGACGAGAACCAGCGTCACGTGTGAGCGCGGCATACGAATTACCCGGCCGCCCCATCGGCGTGCCGGGCGCGGCGCATCAGCTCGATGCCCTTACCGAGCAGGCCGTCCGACACGGCGGCCCCAAGGTAGGCCACTGCCAGGACCACGGGCATCACCACCATGGCCTGCAGCACGAAGGCGAGCCCGGAAAGCCACAGCTCGTTGCCGTCCCACCAATTTAGGAACGCGTTCATCCGACTCAGACTATTCGCACCTCCCCGGGGAAACCAATGTGTGTCAAGATCGGCGCATGCCAGCCGGAGCCACCGAATCCGCGGAAACGACGTGCCTGATCGCCGGAGGAGGACCGGCGGGAATGATCCTCGGTCTGCTGTTGGCCCGCGCCGGCGTAAGGGTCACGGTGATGGAGAAACACGCCGACTTCCTGCGTGATTTCCGAGGTGACACCGTGCACGCGAGCACCCTGCGACTGCTCGACGAACTCGGTTTGGGGCCGGCGTTCGCGAAGGTTCCGCACCGGCTGGTCGAGAACATCCGCATGGAGATACAGACCTCGCCGGTAGATCTCGACCTGACCCGCCTGCCCGGGCCGCACCGGCACATCGCCCTGGTACCGCAATGGGACTTCCTCGAGATGGTGGCCACCGCGGCCGAGGCCGAACCGAGCTTCCGGTTGATGCGGAGCACCGAGGTGGTCGGCGTGATCCGCGAGGGTGGCCGCGTGGCGGGCGTCACGTACCGCGACCAGTCGGGCGAAACCAAGCAGATGCGCGCGCAATTGACGGTGGCCTGCGACGGCCGGTATTCGACGGTGCGTTCGGCCGTCGGCCTGACCCCGCGAAGTTACGGCGTCCCCATGGACGTGTGGTGGTTCCGGCTACCGCGGGTGTCCGGCGACCCGCGCGGGCTTTCCGGCATCCTGCGCTCCGGCCACGCGGTGATCGTGATCGACCGCGGCGACTATTACCAGATCGCCTACATCATCCCGAAGGGAACCGACGCCCGGATGCGGGCCGAGGGCATCGAGGCGCTGCACAAGGCGCTGATCAGCATGGTGCCCTGGCTCGGTGACCGCGTCGACGCGCTGGCATCGTTCGACGACGTGAAATTGCTTGATGTGCAGCTCAACCGGCTGGCCCGGTGGTACGCCGACGGCGCGCTGTTCATCGGCGACGCGGCACACGCGATGTCGCCGGTGGGCGGCATCGGCATCAACCTGGCGGTGGCCGACGCGGTGGCCGCCGCCCGCATCCTCGCCGGCCCGCTCCGCGCGGGCCGGGTGTCGACCCGCCAGTTGGCCCGGGTGCAGCTGAGGCGGTGGCCCCCGACAGCGTTGCTGCAGGCCGCGCAACGCTTTGTCCACGCGAAAGTGATCGCGGGAGCGGTGTCCGGAAGCGCTCAGGGCGCGCCGCGCGCCGTGCGCCTGGTGAGTCGGTCGGTGGCGTTGCGGCGGCTGGCCGCGTACCTGATCGCCATCGGGCCGCTGCCCGAGCACGCCCCCGGGTACGCCGAACGCCGGAACTGAACCGGGTACCGGCGCGCGACACCTGGCCCAAAAAATGGACGCCGGGCCGCTCAACAGATGATGATGTCGGGATGGTCCTGCACGCCCAGCCTGATGACCAGCCCGCCGACGCCATGCCCGAGGAGGCGTTCCAGGCGGCACCGGCGGTCTTGCCTTCGCCCATCGACTTCAGCGCACCGGCGCCGCTGGCCGCCAGCGGGGCACTGCGGAACCCGTTTCCGCCGATCGCCGACTACGCCTTCCTGTCGGACTGGGAGACGACCTGCTTGATCTCCCCCGCGGGATCCGTCGAATGGCTGTGCGTGCCGCGGCCGGACTCCCCCAGCGTGTTCGGCGCCATCCTGGACCGCAGCGCCGGCCACTTCCGGCTCGGGCCCTACGGCGTCTCGGTGCCCTCGGCCCGCCGGTACCTGCCCGGCAGCCTGATCATGGAGACCACGTGGCAAACCCACACCGGATGGTTGATCGTGCGCGACGCGCTGGTGATGGGGCCGTGGCACGACATCGAGCGCCGGTCGCGGACCCACCGCCGCACCCCGATGGACTGGGATGCCGAGCACATTCTGCTGCGCACGGTGCGCTGCGTCAGCGGGACCGTCGAGCTGATGATGAGCTGCGAGCCCGCGTTCGACTACCACCGCGTGGGTGCCACGTGGGAATACTCGGCCAACGCGTACGGCGAGGCCATCGCGCGGGCCGCCAAACAGCCCGACGCCCATCCGACCCTGCGGCTCACCACGAACCTGCGGATCGGGCTGGAGGGCCGCGAAGCGCGGGCACGCACGCGGATGAAGGAGGGCGACGACGTGTTCGTCGCCCTGAGCTGGACCAAGCACCCGGCGCCGCAGACCTACGAGGAAGCCGCCGAACGAATGTGGCAGACCACCGAGTGCTGGCGCCAGTGGATCAACATCGGCAACTTCCCCGACCACCCGTGGCGGGCCTACCTGCAGCGCAGCGCCCTCACGTTGAAGGGGCTGACGTACTCGCCCACGGGCGCGCTGCTGGCGGCCGCCACCACGTCGCTGCCGGAAACCCCGCAGGGGGAACGCAATTGGGACTATCGCTACGCGTGGGTGCGTGACTCGACGTTTGCATTGTGGGGGCTCTACACGCTGGGACTGGACCGCGAGGCCGACGACTTCTTCGCGTTCATCGCCGACGTCTCCGGCGCCAACAGCAACGAGCGCCACCCGTTGCAGGTGATGTACGGCGTGGGCGGCGAACGCAGCCTGGTCGAAGAGGAGCTGCACCACCTGTCGGGTTATGACCATGCCCGGCCGGTGCGCATCGGCAACGGGGCCTACGACCAGGTCCAGCACGACATCTGGGGCTCCATCCTCGACTCGTTCTACCTGCACTGCAAATCCCGCGAACAGATCCCGGAGAGCCTGTGGCCGGTGCTGAAGAAGCAGGTGGAAGAGGCCATCAAGCACTGGCGGGAACCCGACCGGGGCATCTGGGAGGTCCGCGGCGAGCCCCAGCACTTCACCTCGTCGAAGGTGATGTGCTGGGTCGCGCTCGACCGCGGGGCGAAGCTGGCCGAGCGCCAGGGCGAGAAGAGCTACGCCCAGCAGTGGCGGGACATCGCCGAGGAGATCAAGGCCGACATCTTGCAACACGGGGTGGACTCCCGCGGGGTGTTCACCCAGCGCTATGGCAGCGACGCGCTGGACGCCTCGCTGCTGCTCGTGGTGCTGACCCGCTTCCTGCCGCCCGACGACCCCCGGGTGCGCAACACGGTGCTGGCCATCGCCGACGAGCTCACCCAGGAAGGCCTGGTGCTGCGCTACCGAGTCGAACAGACCGACGACGGGCTGTCCGGCGAGGAGGGCACGTTCACGATCTGCTCGTTCTGGCTGGTGTCGGCGCTGGTGGAGATCGGCGAGGTGGCGCGCGCCAAGCGCTTGTGCGAGCGGCTGCTGGCCTACGCCAGCCCGTTGCACCTCTACGCCGAGGAGATCGAACCACGGACCGGCCGGCACCTGGGTAACTTCCCGCAGGCGTTCACCCACCTGGCGCTGATCAACGCCGTGGTGCACGTGATCCGCGCCGAGGAGGAGGCCGACGGGTCCGGGATGTTCCAGCCCGCCAACGCGCCGATGTAGGGCGTCCCGGTCCCAACTGCGCTCGACCCGCGCGCCTCAGCTCAGCGCCGTCACCTTGTCCCGCATGACTTGCGCGATATCCAGCGCGCTGCTGTTGACATCGCCCGGCCCTTGAGAGAGCGGGCCGAAGGTGTTGATGTAGTCAACCTCGACTTCGATGAGGCAATTGTCCCGGACACCAAGGGCCCGCCCCGCCGGTATGGACTCGGCGAGCGGACTGGCGAGGTTGAACCCCATCGAAACGGTAGCCGCCGAAACCGAACTGGCGACCTGTACGTCGCTGATTTTCACCTCGAGCCCGAACGACCCGCCCGAAGGGTTCAACACCTTGCCGTCGCACGATCGCCACTCTTGCGAGAGTTTCTCGAAGAGGGCGTTGGCGTCGGCAGCCTTGGCCAGGCTGACCACACCCTCTTGTACCCTGGTGACCGGCGCGGACTTGGCTGCGGGCCGCCACGTCTCAAGCGCGACACCTTTGACGTCGCTGGACCGGTAAGCACCGTCCTGCAGCAAGACGGCGACGCCCATGCAATTGCCGGGCCAAGCCGATCCGTTGCCGCGCAGACTCTCGGGACCGCCGACGAGCGGCGGAGACTCCGGATCAAGGGTCAGCGGCTGTTTGACAATTCGCGACAGCGCACTCCTGCCGAGCAGCACCCGCTGGATGGTCTGGCCGCCGACGGATCGCGGCGTCGAGGCCGGTGCGCGCTGCGCTACGCCTCCGACCGTCGCCGAGCAGCCGGCGACCAACATCGCAACCCCGAGTAAAGCTACGAGTAACCAACGGCTTCTCATCTGTCCACGGACACTTCTCGCTTGGCTCAACTTGTTTCCCAGGATATTACGTTCGCCGGTGCAGGAACGGCCGAAAGCCGCACCGAAAGCACAGGTCAAGCACAGGCCAACCGCAGCGAAACCCCAGCTTGTGTCCGACCCGGGGTCGCTTCAGCTCAGCGCGCTGACTTCGTCCATCATCGCGTGCGCGATGTCGACGGCGCTGCGGTGCACATCGCCGGTCCCCTCGTCCCCCGGATTTGTCGCGCCGAAGAACGCGACATCGACTTCGACGAGGCAGTTCCCCCGCACGCCGAGCGCGCGCGCTTCGGGGCGCGGTCCGCTGGACGGTAGGCCGGGCAGCTGGGTGTCGATCGAAAGGGTCGCAGCCACAACCGAATCCGTGACGCGCACGTCGGAGATGGCGTCGGAGAAGACGATCGCAGGACGGTCGGTGATGATGCTGGGACGCCCGATGGTCACGGTCGTGCCGTCGCAGTCGCGCCATTGCTGGGTGAATTGCTGGAACAGCGCGGCGGCCCCTCCGGGTCCGGAAAGGGCGACCACGCCCTCGGCCACGCTGATCACTTTCGCCGGCCCGCGCACGTTCCACCACGTCGCCCGCGCCGCATTTTTGACGTCGGCGGATCGGTAGGCGTTCTTCACCATCATCGACGTGACGCCGACGCAGTTGGCCGGCGAGACCGCGCCGAAGGCCGGAGGCAACACCTCGGGGCCGCCGAACCGCGCCGGAAGTTCGGCCTTGGCTCCGAAGGACTGGCCGAGCAGCTTCGACAGCTCAGCGTCGTCGAGGAGCACCTTCTTGACCGCCTGCCCGGTGACCGGGTGGGGCTTCAAACCCGGCGCGGGCCGCGCGGTCCCGGCGACGGTGCAGCCGGTGGCCAAAGCGGCGGCCAGCAGGCCGATACCGACCACAGCACCGGCCCGCGTCGGCATCACGGCTACTTCTTGCCCTTGTCACTCGCGGCGTCGGTGGACAGCGCCGCGACGAAGGCCTCCTGCGGCACGTCGACCCGCCCGATGGTCTTCATCCGCTTCTTGCCCTCCTTCTGCTTTTCCAGCAGTTTGCGCTTGCGGGTGATGTCCCCGCCGTAGCACTTGGACAGCACGTCCTTGCGGATCGCCCGAATGTTCTCGCGGGCAATGATTTTCGATCCGATGGCGGCCTGCACCGGCACCTCGAACTGCTGGCGCGGGATCAGCTCTTTGAGCTTGGTGGTCATCTTGTTGCCGTACGCCGATGCCCCGTCTTTGTGGACGATCGCGCTGAACGCGTCGACGGCCTCGCCCTGGAGCAGGATGTCGACCTTGACCAGTTGGGCCTCCTGCTCGCCGGCCTCCTCGTAGTCGAGGCTGGCGTAGCCGCGGGTCCGCGACTTCAACGAATCGAAGAAGTCGAAGATGATCTCGCCGAGCGGCATGGTGTAGCGCAGTTCGACCCGCTCGGGTGACAGGTAGTCCATGCCACCCAGCTCGCCACGGCGCGACTGGCAGAGCTCCATGATGGTGCCGATGAACTCGCTGGGCGCGATGATGGTGGTCTTGACGACGGGCTCGTAAACCGTGCGGACCTTGCCCTCGGGCCAGTCGGACGGGTTGGTCACGATGATCTCTGTGTCGTCTTCCTTGATGACGCGGTAGACGACATTGGGTGACGTCGAGATCAAGTCCAGATCGAACTCGCGTTCCAGGCGTTCGCGGGTGATCTCCATGTGCAGCAGGCCCAGGAAGCCGCACCGGAACCCGAAGCCCAGCGCCACCGACGTTTCCGGCTCGTAGGTCAGGGCCGCGTCGTTGAGCTGCAGCTTGTCCAGGGCATCGCGCAGGTCCGGGTAGTCGGAGCCGTCCACGGGATACAGGCCCGAGTAGACCATCGGCTTGGGTTCGCGATAACCCGTCAGCGCCTCGGTGGCGCCGTGCCGGGCCGTCGTCACCGTGTCGCCGACCTTGGACTGGCGGACGTCCTTCACGCCGGTGATCAGGTAACCCACCTCACCCACTCCCAGCCCCTCGCTGGGCTTCGGTTCGGGCGAGACGATGCCCACCTCGAGCAGCTCGTGGGTGGCGCCGGTGGACATCATCTTGATCCGCTCACGCGGGACGATCTTGCCGTCCATCACCCGGACGTAGGTCACCACGCCGCGGTAGATGTCGTAGACGGAGTCGAAGATCATCGCGCGGGTGGGCGCGTCGGCGTCGCCCTGCGGCGGGGGCACCTCGCGCACCACATGGTCGAGCAGGTCGGCGACGCCCTCCCCGGTTTTACCGGATACCCGCAGCACGTCGCCGGGTTCGCAGCCGACGATGTGGGCTAGTTCGGCGGCGTAGCGCTCGGGGTCGGCCGCGGGCAGGTCGATCTTGTTGAGCACCGGGATGATGTGCAGGTCGCGGTCCAGCGCCAGGTACAGGTTGGCCAGCGTCTGCGCCTCGATGCCCTGGGCGGCGTCGACCAGCAGCACCGCGCCCTCACAAGCCTCCAGCGCACGGGACACCTCGTAGGTGAAGTCGACGTGGCCCGGGGTGTCGATCAGGTGCAGGACGAATTCTTCTCCGGCGTGCTCGCCGCCGGATACTTTCCACGGCAGCCGCACGTTCTGCGCCTTGATGGTGATCCCGCGCTCCCGCTCGATGTCCATCCGGTCCAGGTATTGGGCGCGCATCGACCGCTCATCGACGACGCCGGTGAGCTGAAGCATCCGGTCCGCCAGCGTGGACTTGCCGTGATCGATGTGGGCGATGATGCAGAAGTTCCGAATCTGCGCCGGCGCGGTGAAGGTCTTGTCGGCGAAACTGCTGATGGGAATCTCCTGGTCTGGACACGCGTGCGGCCGCTCGAACAGCGGCTCATGGGTAGGTCCAGGGTATCCAGGGCCGGCCGCCGAGACCTACTTGGACACAATCGCGGCGCGCGCCGCGCGTCTATGCTGCGAATATGGCGTCTGCCCGCAAATCCCAGTGGAAGACGTTCCAGCGGTTAGCGGAAAACCTGGTGTTCGACCGGGCCCCGCGGTTGGCCCGGCACGTGCAGAACTCCCAGTCCGTGCTGCGGGAACTGCAGCAGGCCGTCAAGATCACCGCGAACGTCATCGCGGCCGCCGCGCCGCAACAGCCCACGATCGCCGCGGGCCGCCCGGTGACCAGCACGAGCTTCCCCACCGCGCAGCGCGCGCGCAAGCTCGTTTACGCCCCCGACCTCGACGGCCGGGCCGATCCGGGCGAGATCGTGTGGACCTGGGTGGTTTACGAGGACGACCCCACCCGCGGCAAGGACCGCCCCGTGCTGGTGGTCGGTCGCGACCGCCGCGTCCTGCTCGGACTGATGGTGTCCAGCCAGGAGCGCCACGCCGAAGACCGCGACTGGATCGGGATCGGTTCCGGCGCGTGGGATTACGAGGGCAGACAGAGCTGGGTCCGGTTGGACCGCGTGCTCGACGTGCCCGAGGAGAGCATCCGCCGCGAGGGCGCGATCCTGGACCGTGAGCTCTTCGACCTGGTGGCCGAGCGGTTGCGGGCGGATTACTCCTGGAGCTGAGCGCGCGCCCGGCGTCAGCCCTGGGTGATGTAGGAATGCAGCTGCTGCTGCTCGGCCTCGAGTTCTTCCATGCGGGTCTTCACGACGTCGCCGATGCTGACGATGCCGATCAGCTTCTTGCCGTCGAGCACCGGCACATGGCGCACCCGGTTCTTGGTCATCAGCACGCTCAGGGAGTCGACCGTGTCGGCTTTCGTGCAGGTGGCGACCGTGGCGGTCATGATCTTGGAGACCGGCCGCGACAGCACGCTGGCGCCGTGGGTGTGCAGCTGGCGCACCACGTCGCGCTCGGAGACGATGCCGACGACGCCCTCGTCGCCGACCACCACCATGGCCCCGATGTTCTGCTCGGCGAGACCGGCGAGCAGCTCTTTGACCGTCGCATCGGGGTTGATGGTGACCACCGCCGCGCCCTTGTTCCGCAAGACGTCTGCAATCCGCATCAAGGCCTCCAGCCGATCGTGATCCGCTTCACATCAGGCTACGGCGAACTTGCGCGGCGCAAAAGCCGCGACGAGAACCGGTAGCCGATCCGTGTCCATACCCTGACGTCCTCGTTCGAAACCAAGCGGCGACACGCCGACCGGGATCGGCCGATCGGGCCACCGCCGGGGGCCGGGCCTTGCAAGATAGGGGCCATGATCGAGATCACGCTGCTGGGGACCGGAAGCCCCATCCCCGACCCCAACCGGGCCGGGCCATCGACGCTGGTGCGCGCCGGCGGTCAGGTGTTCCTGGTGGACTGCGGGCGTGGCGTGCTGCAGCGCGCGGCGGCGGTGGGAGTGGGCGCCGCCGGGTTGTCGGCGCTGCTGATCACCCATTTTCACAGCGACCACATCGGGGACCTGGGCGACCTGCTCATCACCCGGTGGATCAGCACCTTCACACCCGACCCCGCACCGCTGCCGATCATCGGACCGCCCGGGACCGCGGAGACGGTGGAGGCGACGCTGCACGCGTTCCGCCACGACATCGAGTACCGGATCGCCCACCACGCCGACCTGAACGCCCCACCGGCGGTCGAGGTCCACGAATGCACCGAGGGAACGGTGTGGGACCGCGACGGGGTGTCGATCCGGGTGGCCCCCACCGATCACCGGCCGGTGGCGCCGACCGTCGGGTTCCGGGTCGACTACGGGACGGCTTCGGTGGTGCTGGCCGGGGACACCGTGCCGTGCGCCGGTCTCGACCAGCTGGCGGCGGGCGCCGGCGCGCTGGTGCACACCGTGATCCGCAAGGACATCGTCGGCAACATCCCGCAACAGCGGCTGCAGGACATCTGCGACTACCACTCGTCGGTTGAGGAAGCGGCGGCCACGGCGGCCCGCGCGGGGGTCGGCACCCTCGTGATGACCCACTACGTGCCGGCGCTGGTGCCGGGCCAAGAAGAACAGTGGCGGGCGCTGGCCGCTTCGGAGTTCAGCGGGCGGATCGAGCTGGGCGACGATCTGCATCGCGTCGAAATCGACGGCCCCTGAGGATCATCCGGGACGTCGACGCGCGATGGCTAGGTCTAAAACTACGCCAGCCGGGTGACCTCCACGACGACGTCGAGATCGGTCGCCCCCTGACCGGAGTAGATGCCTTTGAGCGGAGGCACGTCGGTGTAGTCGCGACCGGCTCCCACGCTGACGTATTGCTCGGAGATCTCGGTTTCGTTGGTCGCGTCATAGCTCCACCAGCCGCCCGTCCACGCCTGGATCCAGGCGTGGCTGCGCCCGTCCACGGTGTCACCGATGACCGCGTTGCGCTTGGGATGCAGGTAACCCGACACATAGCGCGCGGGAATCCCCATGGCCCGCAACACCATCAGCGACAGGTGCACGAAGTCCTGGCAGACGCCCTTGCCCTCGTTCAGCGCGTCCAGCCCCGACGAGCGCACGCTGGTGGTTCCCGGGAGATAGTCCAGCTCGCCGCGCACCCAGTGGGCCACGGCGGCCACGGCCTCGACGGGCCGGTGGGACTTGGCGATCTTCTTCGCCACGGACCCGACCTTCTTGCTCGCCGGGGTGTGCGCGGTGGGGCGGAGCAATTCGTCGAACCGATCGATCACCGCCTCCGAACGCAGGTCGCTCCAGTCGACGTCGGTCACCGGCGATTCGGGTCCCTCGGTTTCGACCACCGAGGACGACGTCACCGTGAGGTCGGAGTGCGGCGCGTGCAGATCGAAAGCCGTTACGGCCGTGCCCCAATAGTCGACGTAGCGGTATGAGCGGGTCGCGGGGATGGTTTCGACGCGATTGAGGATGACATTCTGCCTGGAGTTCGACCGCGGGGTCAGCCGCGCTTCGTTGTAGGAGGCGGTGACCGGCGACTGGTAGGCGTAACCGGTGGTGTGCACCACCCGCAGCCGCCACATCAGTTGTCCCCCGGCCGGCCGACCAGCCGGGCCCGATCACCGGCGTCCGACCACGCCACCCATGGCGTGACGTGAAAGTACTGGACCGACAACGCTTCTCCCACCTCGCGACATGTTCGCTGCAGCCCGGCCAGGCGGAACTCCAAGGACTCCAGCAGCACCCCGGGCTGCACGAACTCCAGTTCGCTGCGGGCCTGCCCGAGCAACCGCTGCGCCTCCCCGGTGGCGCCGACCCGGCTCTGCCGGTTGTGCAGCAGTTCGTCGAGGTTGTGTTCGGCCAGCCGCAGCGAATAGAACACCGAACGCGGGAAAAGCCGGTCCAGCATCATGAACTCGACGACCCGGCCGGCATCCAGTACGCCGCGGTAGGTGCGCAGATAGGTGTCGTGCGCGCCCGCGGAGCGCAACAGCGTCACCCATGCCGGTGACGACGCGCTGTCGCCCACCCGGGACAGCAACAACCGCACCGTCATGTCGACCCGCTCGATCGCGCGGCCCAGCACCATGAAGCGATACCCGTCGTCGCGGGACAGCGTCGAGTCGGCCAGCCCGGCGAACATGGCCGCCCGGCCCTCGATGTACGACAGGAACTCGTGCGGCCCAAGGCGTTTGGCGGCCCGCTCGCGTTCGGGCAGGGCGTGGTAGGTGGTGTTCAGGCACTCCCAGATCTCGCTGGACGTCACCTCCCGGGCCGACTTGGCGTTTTCCCGCGCCGCCGTGACGGCGTCGACGATCGACGAACCCCCGGAAGCGTTGGTGCTGAAGGCCACCAGGTCGGTCAACGACCACACGTCGAGGTCGTGGGTGGGGGGATCGATGCCGAGCACCCGCAGCAGCAGGCGGGACGCCTGGTCGGGGTCGACGCTGGAATCCTCGAGCAACTGGTGCAGGACCACGTCGAGAATGCGCGCCGTGTCGTCGGCGCGCTCGACATAGCGCCCGATCCAGAACAACGCCTCGGCGTTACGGGCCAGCATCAGCGCTTCCCCCGGCGTTGTTGCTGCTGCAGCTGCTGTTCCTGGGGCGACTCGGTGGGCTGCGATTGGGTTTGCGACAACCGTTGCCCACCGTCGAGCGCCGGGTCGGGAATGGATTCCGGCAGCGAGCGCAAAACTTCGGCCGCGCCGAGCTCCCGGTCGCTGTCCGACCCGCGCGATGCCAGCACCCAGGTGTCCTTCGAGCCACCGCCCTGACTGGAGTTGACCACCCGCGAGCCCTCCACCAGGGCCACCCGGGTCAGCCCGCCGGGCAGCACCCACACCTCCTCGCCGTCGTTCACCGCGAACGGCCGCAGGTCGACGTACCGCGGCGCCAGGGTGTTCCCGATCTGCGTCGGCACGGTCGAGAGCTCCATCATCGGCTGGGCGATCCAGCTGCGCGGATCCTCGTGGATCTTCTTGGCCATGGTGGCCAACTCTTTGTCGGATGCTTCGGGCCCGAACACGATGCCGTAGCCGCCGGACCCCTCGACCGGCTTGAGCACCAATTCGTCGATCCGGTCCAGCACCTCTTCGCGTTCGTCGTCGAGCCAGCACCGATACGTCTCGACGTTGGCCAGCAGCGGCTTCTCCCCCAGGTAGTACTCGATCATCGTCGGCACATAGGTGTAGACGAGCTTGTCGTCGCCCACACCGTTGCCGATCGCGCTGGAGATGACCACATTCCCGGCCCGTGCGGCGTTGACCAGGCCGGCCACCCCCAGCACCGAGTCGGCGCGGAACTGCAGCGGGTCCAAAAAGGCGTCATCGATACGCCGGTAGATGACGTCGACCTGCACCTCGCCGTCCGTGGTGCGCATGTAGACCTGGTTGTCCCGGCAGAACAGGTCGCGGCCTTCGACCAGCTCGACGCCCATCTGGCGGGCGAGCAGCGAGTGCTCGAAGTACGCGGAGTTGTACACCCCGGGGGTCAGCACCACCACCGTCGGGTCGGCCTCGTTGGTGGCCGCGGAATTGCGCAGGGCACGCAGCAGGTGCGACGCGTAGTCGTCGACCGCACGCACCCGGTGCGTGGCGAACAGGTTCGGGAAGACCCGCGCCATGGTCCGCCGGTTCTCCATGACGTACGACACACCTGACGGCGAGCGCAGGTTGTCCTCGAGGACGCGAAAATTGCCCTTCTCGTCACGGATCAGGTCGATGCCGGCGACGTGGATGCGGACGCCGTTGGGCGGGACGATGCCCATCGCCTGGCGGTGGAAATGCTCGCACGACGTGATCAGCCGGCGGGGGATGATGTCGTCGTTCAGGATCTCCTGATCGCCGTAGATGTCGTCGAGATACATCTCGAGCGCCTTGACACGCTGGATGATGCCGCGCTCCAACCGGCTCCACTCCGCGGCGGAGATCACCCGCGGGACCAGGTCGAGCGGAAAAGGCCGCTCCTGGCCCGACAGCGAGAACGTGATGCCCTGGTCGAGGAAGGCGCGACCCAGAGCATCGGCGCGCGCCTTGAGCTCCGAGGCGTCCGACGGCGCAAGCTCGGCGTAGATGCCTTTGTAGGGCCCCCGAACGGCGCCCTGCGCGTCGAACATTTCGTCGAAGGCCATCGAATAGACGTCCGACGACGAGTTGTACCCGCCGAAGATGCGCTCGGCGCGCGCAGCACGCAACCCCCGCCTGTTTTCCTCGAGCTGGCTCGGAAGACTCACTTTTCAGATGCTGCCTCAAATTGGCGTTGTGGCAGGCCACGGGTTCCCGTTTTGGGAGAAAACGTAACCGACTGATAACCTGGGCAGTCGCTGTGGTGATTTCCGGCGCCCCAACAATCGTCGAATCGGAGTAAGGAACTAAGAAGCGTGGCCAACATCAAGTCGCAGCAGAAGCGCAACCGCACCAACGAGCGCGCTCGCCTGCGCAACAAGTCGGTGAAGTCTTCGCTTCGCACCGCCGTTCGTGCGTTCCGCGAGGCCACTCACGCCGGCGACAAGGAGAAGGCCACCGAGTTGCTGGCGGCGACCACCCGCAAGCTGGACAAGGCCGCCAGCAAGGGCGTGATCCACAAGAATCAGGCGGCCAACAAGAAGTCGGCCCTGGCGCGAGCGCTCAACAAGCTCTGAGCCCGGCCCGCGCTCACCGACCCCGGTGGGCGGCCAGCTCGGCCACCTTCCGTACCGCCGACTCCAACGCGTAGTCGGCGTCTGCCACCGCCCCTTTGACGTTGGCGTTGAGCGCCGCCACCACCTTCATCGCCGCCGCCACACTGTCACGCGACCAATACCGCGCCTGCTTCTGGGCCTTCTGCACCCGCCACGGCGGCATCCCCAGCTGGGAGGCCAGCCGATAGGGATCGCCCGACAGCGGCCCGACCCGGCCGATCGTGTGGACCGCTTCGGCGAGCGCGTCGGCCAGCACCACCAGCGGCTCGCCCCGCATCATCGCCCACCGCAGCGCCTCGGCGGCGCCCGCGACGTCGCCGGCCACCGCCTTGTCGGCGATGTCGAACCCCTTCACCTCGGCTTTGCCGCTGTGGTAGCGGCGGACGGCGGCGACATCGACGACCCCGCCGGTGTCGGCGACCAGCTGCGAACAGGCGGCCGCCAGCTCCCGCACGTCGGAGCCGACCGCGTCCAGCATCGCGGCCACGGTGTCCTCGTCGACCTTGACCCGCAGCGCACGAAACTCCTTGCGCACGAAGTCGACCCGCTCGCTGGCCTTGGTGATCCGCGCGCACGGATGCACGACCGCGCCCAGTGATTGCAGCTCGGTGGTCAGCGCCTTGGCGCGCCCGCCGCCGGAATGCACGACCACCAGCATCGTGCCCAACGGCACGTCCGCGGCGGCGGAGGCGATCACCGCGGCCGCTTCCTTGCCCGCTTCGCCGGCGGCCTCCAGCACGACGATGCGCTCGTCGCCGAACAGCGACGGGCTCAGCAGTTCGGCGAGCTCGTAGGTGCTGACGTCGCCCGCCCGCATTCGGCTGACCGGAACGTCGGCCTCGTTTTGCGGGCCGGCCCGCCGGCGCGCCGAGCGCAACACGTCGGCCACCGCCCGCTCGACCAGCAACTCCTCGTCACCCAGGACCAGGTGCAACGGCGAATCCTCGCTCACCCCACGATGGTGTCACGACGGACCGACTATGCCGCCCGGGGATCCAGGGCCGCGGACAACCACCAGGCCAGCGCGCACAGCACAACCGTCAGTGCGGCCAGGCCGACCGCGGCGCCGAACCGGCGGCGCCCGCGCAGCCGGGTGACCACGACGACGATCAGCGTGGTCGCGCCCGCGACCAGCAGCACTCCGGGTACCCCGGCGGGGACGGGCACCGTCGCCGCGGGCGCGCCGGCCGACCAGTGCGCCACCCGCACCACCCACCACAGTTCGGGGCCGGTGAAACGGATCAGCAGCTGGGCGCCAGTCGGCCACGGCACGCTCAACACCGCCGCCGCGCTGCCCAGCACGGTGATCGGCGCTATCACCGGGGCTGCCGCGAGGTTGGCGCCCACCGCCACCAGGCTGACGCGCCCGGAGATGCCGGCCACCAGCGGAGCGGTCACCACGTGCGCGGTCGCGGCGACCGCCAGGGCGTCGGCGAGCGGCCTGGGGCAGCCCCGGCTCACCAGGCGCCGCGACCAGACCGGGGCGATGACGACCAGCGCGGCCGTCGCGGCCACGGACAGCGCGAAGCCCACGTCGACGGCGAGCTGCGGGGCTATCGCCAGCAGTCCCAGCACCGTGGCGCTGACCGCGGGGATGGCTTGGCGCCGCCGCGAGAACAGCATCCCGGCCAGCGCGATCGCGCCCATCACGGCCGCGCGCAACACGCTCGCCGTCGGCTGCACGAGGACGACGAACGCGACGAGCGTCAGCCCGGCGAGGACGACGGCCGGTCGCGGGCCGATCAACCGCGCCGAGAACAGGACGGCCGCACACACGATCGTCACGTTGGCGCCCGACACCGCCATCAGGTGCGTCATGCCCGCCGCGCGGAAGTCGCGGTCGGTCTCGGGGGTGACCGCCGAGGTGTCCCCCAGCACCAGGGCGGGCAGCATCGCCGCCTGCTCGACCGACAGCGTGCCCCGAACGGCGGCGGCGAACCGGCCGCGCACCGTGTGGGCGGCCCGCTGCACGGCGCCGGCGGTGCCCAGGGCCGGCCGGCCCGACGCGTTGAGCACCGCGACGGTGAGGTCGCGGCGGGTGGGCCGGCCGACCCGCGCGGTGAATCGCAGCGGCCGGCCCACCATCAGTCCGTCGGCTTCCGATTCCATGTCCGACGCGCGGCCGAAGACGACGACGCGACCGGACAGCGGGGCGTCGCGCAACCGCTGCAGCGTGGCGCGAAACATGAGCCGGCCGCGGCTCAACGCCACCGGGCTCTCGGTGGGGGTGACCGTCACCGGGGCGGCGGTTCCGAACGCCGCGGTGATCGGGTGGCGATCGACCGCTTCGGCGCGCAGCGCGACCGCGAATCCGAACCCCGCCCCCACGACCCCGACCGCGGCCAGGCCGGTGCTGACGGCTCGCAGCCGCCCGGCGGCTCCCCGCCCCCTGCGCGCGGCATGCCACGCCAGCGCGCCGGAGGCGGCGGCCAACACGACGCAGCAGGCGGCCACCGCCCGGCCGATCGGCCACCAGATGCCGGCGGCGGTCACCACCCAGCAGGTGACGGCGGCCGGCACCAGGCGGGCGTCGACGCGCGGCGCGCCCGGTTCGACGAGGGCGGAACCGTGCACGGGCGTCAGACACGGACCAGTGCGCGCAACTTCTCCAGCCGCGCCGGACCGATGCCGTCGACGTCGGCCAGCTGATCGACGCTGGTGAACTTGCCGTTCGCCTGTCGCCAGGCGACGATCGCGGCGGCCGTGACCGGCCCGACGCCCGGCAGGCCGTCCAAGTCCTCCACGCTGGCGGTGTTGAGGTCGAGCACCTCGCCCGCCTTCGGCTTCACCGGTCCGGCCCCTGCCCGCGGCGGCTTCGACGTCGCGGTGGGGCCCGACGCCACGGAGCTGCCCAACGCCGCCGGCTGCCCGGGGACGGGGGCGAGCCCGACGACGAGCTGCTCCCCGTCGCCGAGCGGGCGCGCCATGTTCAGTCCGATGGTGTCCGCCCCGCTGACGGCGCCGCCCGCGGCCTGCAGCGCGTCCGCGACTCGCGCCCCGGGCGCCAGGGTCACCAGTCCGGGGCTGTGCACCAGGCCGACCACGCTGACCACCACGGGCCGCTCGGGGCCGGCGCCGGGGCTGGCCGACGATCTGGGGCTCGTCGTCGACGCCTTCTCGACCGGCGGCAGTTTGGCCGACATCACCGGCGCCGGCCGATCCCTCAGCAGCGTGAACACCGTGACGAGCACGGCCAGCGCGGCCACGATCGCCAGCCCGATCGCGCCGGCACGCCCCGGGTCGGCGCGCAGGCTGGCCAGCCAGCCGCGCTCCGGGGACGCGGCGGGCAGCCATCGCGGCAGCAGCGAATTCTGGTCCTCGTCGGCCGCCGGCCCGGCCGCCGTCGGCTCCGCGGCGTCGGGCTCTGCGGCCGGTTCGGCGCCGAGTCGGCGCTGCAAGCGCTCGGCGGGAAGTTCTGTTCGCATGCGCCGACCGTAGGCGCGCCGACCGCCGGCCCGGCCCCGAGCGGCACCTGCCCGGCCGGCGTCTGTGGACTAAACCGAGGCTGTGCACAACCGCTGTGAGGCATGGGTCAATATGGAACCGAGAACGCATCGCCAGAACCGGGCCCCTCCGACGCTGGTGGCCACGTTCACCCCCAGATGACAGGAGGCCGCCGTGCAACTGGCGCTCACACCGGAGGAAGCCGCGTTCCGCGACGAACTCCGCACGATCTACACCACCAAGATCCCGGAAGAGCTGCGCGAGCGGGTGCGCCGGGGCTCGGCGGAAGTGAACCATGAGGACATCGTCACCAGCCACAAGATCCTGCACGAGCACGGCCTGGCGGTGCCGAACTGGCCGGTCGAGTGGGGCGGCAAGGACTGGACGGCCACCCAACACCAGATCTGGGCCGACGAAATGCAGCTGGCGTGCGTCCCGGAGCCGCTGAACTTCAACACCAAGATGGTGGGTCCGGTGATCGCCGAATTCGGTTCGGAGGAGGTCAAACAACGCTTCCTGCCGCCGACCGCGAGCCTCGACATCTGGTGGTGCCAGGGGTTTTCCGAGCCCGAGGCCGGCTCGGACCTGGCGTCGCTGCGCACCACCGCGGTCCGGGACGGCGACAGCTACGTCGTCAACGGCCAGAAGACCTGGACCACGCTCGGCCAGTACGCGGACTGGATCTTCTGCCTGGTGCGCACCGACCCGCAGGCGCCCAAGCGTCAGGCCGGCATCTCGTTCCTGCTGTTCGACATGAAGAGCCCGGGGATCACCCTGCGGCCCATCAAGACGATCGACGGCGGCCACGAGGTCAACGAGATCTTTTTCGAAGACGTCCGCGTACCCGCGAATCAGCTTGTGGGGGAAGAGAACAAGGGCTGGACGTACGCGAAATTCCTGCTGGGCAACGAACGGACCGGCATCGCCGGCGTCGGGCGGACCAAGGTGCGCCTGGCCGAGGTGAAGAAGCACGCCGCCGAGGTCGGCCTGCTCAAGGACCCGCTGTTCGCGGCCCGGCTTGCCGAGGCCGAAAACGAGTTGCTGGCATTGGAACTCACGCAGTCACGGGTGGTCACGGACTCGGCGAACGGACAGCCCAATCCGGCATCGTCGGTGCTCAAACTCCGCGGCAGTCAACTGCAGCAGGTGGCCACCGAGCTGCTGGTCGAGGTGGCCGGTCCCGACGCGTTGCCCGCCGACGGGGAGGACATCGCGTCTCCGGACTGGGCGCAACACAGTGCGCCGCACTACCTCAACTACCGCAAGACGTCGATCTATGGCGGCAGCAACGAGGTGCAGCGCAACATCATCGCGTCCACCATTCTGGGATTGTGAGGCAGCCATGGACTTTCAGTTGACCGACGAGCAGACACTGCTCCGCGACACGACCCGCGACCTGCTGTCGCGCAGCTACGACCCGGAGAGCCGCAACAAGGTCATCGGCTCGGACCTGGGCTGGAGCCGCGAGGTATGGAGCCAGCTCGCCGACACCGGGATCCTGGGCCTCGGCTTCGACCCGGAGGAGGCGGGCCAGATCGAGATCATGGTCGTGCTCGCCGAGGCGGGCCGCCGGCTGGCCCCGGAACCGATCCTGCACGCCGCGCTCGCGCCGGGCGCGCTGATCGCCGAGCTGGGCACCGACGCGCAGAAGGAACAGCTCGACGACGTCGCGGCCGGCCAACGGCTGCTGGCCTTCGCCCACCTGGAACCGGGGCACCGCACACCGACCGCGGATGCGAGCACCAAGGCCGCGCGGCAAGGCGATTCATGGGCATTGAGCGGACGCAAGAACCCGGTGCTCGCCGGGGACTGCGCCGACACGCTGGTGGTCAGCGCCGCCCTGCCGGACGGCGGGACGGGCCTGTTCCTGGTGGACGCGAACACGGTCACGCGTCACCCCTACCGGACCTTCGACGGACAGCGCGGCGCGCAGATCGACCTGGACGCCACGCCCGCCGAGCCCCTGGGCGAAGCGGCGGACGCGTCGCAGACCATCCGCGACGCCGTCATCCGCATCCAGGCGGCGCTGTGCGCCGAGGCGGTCGGGGCGATGGAGGAAGCGCTGCGGCTGACCACCGACTACCTCAAGACCCGCAAGCAGTTCGGCGTCACGCTCAACAAGTTCCAGGCACTCACCCAGCGGGCGGCCGACATGTACGTGTCGCTCGAACTGGCGCACAGCATGAGCTTGTACGCGTCGATGTCCATCGCGGACGGCAACCTCGATCCGGTGATCGCCTCGCGGGCCAAGCTGCAGATCGGCCGCTCGGGCCGGCACATCGCCCAGGAGTCGATCCAGCTGCACGGCGGCATCGGGGTGACGGCGGAATACCCGGTCGCCCACTACGCGGCCCGGCTCACCGCGATCGAGCACATGTTGGGCACCTCGGGCGACCACCTGCACAACCTGATCGACCACATCGGCGACTACGACCTGGCCCGTCTCTAACGTATGGCCGGGCCCGCCGCGCTCTCGGAAAGGGTTGTCGAGTTCCTGTCAGCCGGAACCCGCACCGGCATGCTCGGTTACGTGGCCGCCGACGGCCGACCACTGGTCGCGCCGGTGTGGTTCGTCGTGGACCAGGGGGAGCTGGCGTTCAACACCGGCCGTGACACGTCGAAAGGCCGTGCCCTGCATCGCGATCCGCGAGTGGTGATGTGCGTCGACGATCCTCATCCGCCGTATTCATTCGTTCAGGTGCAGGGGGTGGCGACGGTGAGCGAGGACCCGGCCGAGGTGCTCGACATCGCCACCCGCACCGGCGCACGGTACATGGGCGCCGACCGCGCCGAGGAGTTCGGCCGCCGCAACTCCGTCCCCGGCGAACTGGTGGTGCGCCTGCGCCCGACCAAGGTCATCGCCGGATTCGATATCAGCGACTGACCCCTAGTCCGACGCCGGGACCACCTCCGGCACCTGACCGGCCAGGTACTCGGCGAGCGCGCTGATCGTCGGATAGTCGAAAACCGCTGTGGCGCTGATCGTGAACGCGCCCCCGAACTGACCGTACAACCGGTTACGGAGTTCGACCGCCATCAGCGAGTCGGTACCCAGGTCCAGGAACCGGCTCGTCGCGGCGGGCGGTTGCGCGAGCCGCAGGAACTGCTGCACTTCCTGCTGCAGGAACTCGGTCAGGAAACTGACTCGCTCCGCGTCCGGCACCTCGTGCAGCTTCTTGAGCAACTCGCTGTCGCCGGTCGCGGTCGCGGCGTCGCTCGGCAACACGTGGTCGAGAATCGGCGGGCGGGAACCGCCGAGCATCTTCGCGGTGCGCTGCCAATTGGCCTTGATGACGGTCGCCTGGCCCGTGCCGTGCGCGACGATCTCACCGAGGGCGTTGAGGGCCGCGGAGGGCTCCAGCGAAACCAGGCCCTGCGCACCGAGATTGGCGCGCGCCGCCTCCGAGGCGGCCATACCGCCCTGCGCCCAGGGACCGAAGTTGACACTCGTGGCGGGCAGGCCTTGCGCCCTGCGCTCGGCCACCAGCCCGTCCAGCAGCGCATTGGCCGTCGCGTAGTTGGACTGGCCCGGTGAACCGAGCACGCTGGAGATCGACGAGTAGACGATGAAGAAGTCGAGTTCGTCTTTTCTGGTCAGTCGGTGCAAGTGCCAGGACCCCAGCGCTTTCGGCAGCAGGGTCGTCCGGAAGCGTTCGACGCTCTGCTCGGGCAGCAGCGCGTCGTCGAGTACGCCCGCCAGGTGCACCACGCCCGCCAGCGGCGGCATCTCCGCGCGGATCCGCTCCAGCAACTCCTCGACCTGGGACTCGTCGCCGATGTCGGCCGCAAAGGTGTGGATCCGGCACCGGTAGCGCTCGGTGATGGTGGCGATCGCCCGTTGCGCGTCCGCATCGGGCGCGCGACGGCTGGTGAGCACGATGTCACCGGCACCGAGTTGGGCCAGGTAGGACGCGGTGTGCAGGCCGAGCGCGCCGAGGCCGCCGGTGATCAGGTAGCTCCGATCACCCTGCGGCTGCAGCGGATTCGGCATCTGCAGCACGATCTTGCCGATGTGCCGCGCCTGCTGCATGCGGCGAAACGCGGTCTTCGCCTCGGTCAGCGGGTAGATCTCGGCGGGCAGTGGTGCCCACTCGCCGCCGCCCAGGCCGTCGGAGACCTCGGCCAGCAATCGCCGGATGCGCTCCGGGTCTTGCACGATCGTCCCGTCCAACGCGACGACCTCGTAGGCGATGTCGGGTCGGGCCGCCGCCATCTGCTCACGCGTCCAGATGTCCCGCTTGGCGATCTCGGCGAAACGGCCATTGCGGGCGGTGGCCCGCACGGTCGCTTCCACAAAGCCCTCGTTGGTCAGGCTGTTGAGCACCACGTCGACGCCGGCCCCGTCGGTGTCCGCGAGGATCTGGTCGGCGAAATCGGTTGTGCGCGAATCGTAGACGTGCTCCACGCCCAGTTTGCGCAGCGTCGCCCGTTTGTAGGTGCTGGCGGTGGCGAAGACGATCGCGCCCTGCTGCTGCGCCATCTGGATGGCGGCGAGTCCCACGCCACCGCTTGCGGCGTGGATGAGCACGCGGTCGCCGGGCTTGAGTTGCGCCCAGTCGAACGCGAGCCGCGCCGTGAGCGCAGCGGCCGGAATGGTGGCCGCCGCCACCGCACCCAGCTCGTGCGGTACCGGCGCCAGCAGTTGGGCGGGCACGTTGATCTGGCTGGCAAACGCTCCCTGCATGAAGCCGAAGACGCGCTCGCCGATCTCGAATCCGGTCACGCCGGCTCCGATTTCGGTGACGATGCCGGAGAAGTCGCCGCCGATCAGGCCCGGATCGCCCGGGTAGAGGCCCAGCACGTTGAGCACATCCCGGAAGTTGAGACCGGCGGCCTCCACCCGGATCTGCACCTGGCCGGCATCCGGCGGCGGGACTTCCGTCTCGGCGAGACGCAGGTTGTCGATCGCGCCGCGTTCGGTCGGCGCCAGCACGTAGTCGCCGGTGCGCGGTACGGAGAGCTGACCGCTGCGCGCCCAGGGCAGTAGCCTGGAGGCCAGGAACTTCCCTTGGCGCAGCGCGAGTTCGGGCTCTCCGACAGACGTGTCGGCCGCGCCGAGCAGCCTGGCCAGCGAGTGCACGGCCTCTTCGGACCCGTCGTGGTCGGTCAGCCTGCAGCGCAGCGTCGGCTGCTCGGCGATGATGGTTCGTCCCAGCCCCCACAGCGCCGCCTGCACCGGGTCGACCCGCTCGCCGGATTCGGTCGCCACCGCCCGTTCGGTGATGATCCACAGTCCGCCGGGCAGTTTCAGCGATTCTTCGGCCAGCATGGTGTGCACGGCGCCCAGCAGGTTGCCGATGTCTGTCTCGAGCCGGGCGGCGAACTCGTCGCTCGACTCCTCCTCGCCCGGTCGACGGGTGCCGCGCCAGACGATGCCGGTGATCGGTGCGCCGCTCTCCCGCGCGTGGGCGAACAGCTGTCGCCAGTCCCGCGGCCCCATGGCCCCGCTGGACGGGACGCAACCGGGCACCTCGGCTGCGAGCTCGTCGAAGCCGGCGACCAACCAAGTGCCGTGGGTGTTCTCGCCTTGCCCGGCATCGGCGCTCGACGCCGGTGCCGGCACCTCATGCCAGCCGAGGGTGTACAGCAGCCGGCCAACGTCGCCCCCGAGCCCACGCAGCAACGCTTCCCGGGGCGCGCGTTTGACGGTGAACTCGCGTATGCCGCCCAGGTGGTGGCCGTCGCGATCCACGAAATCGAGGTCGAAGACCTGTGTTTCGCTCTCCATACCGCCGGCGCGCCACTTGGCCCGGCAGTAGAACCGCCGTGGCATCCGCTCACGGATCATCACCTGCCCGTAGCGCAGCGGCAAAAACAGGTCGGGGATTGCTCCCTGCTCGGTCGCCGCGAGAAGCGCCGGAAAGGCCGGGAACGCGACGCCGGTGCACAGGTCGAGCAGTACCGGGTGGACCGGCTCGTTGCCCAACTGCTCGGCGAGTTCTTCACCGACGACGACGTCGCCGACCGCCTCGCCTTCGCCCACCCACAGTGATTTCAGGGAGGTGGACCAGGTGGGGCCCCAGGCCAGCTCCATGTCGGCGAACGTGTCGAACAGCTGCTGGGGACGGGTGCGGTTCAACCGTTCGACCGCGGCGTCAACGGAATCCGCCGGCTCGTCTTTTGCGTCGGCGCTTCCGGTGATGACGGTGCCGTCGGCGTTCAACGACCATTGCGCGTCGCGGACGCCGTATGGGCGGCTGTGCACCTGGAAGGTCCAGCCACCCCGGTCCTCGGCCGGATGCAGGGTCAGCTGCACCTCGCGAGAACTCTTGTCCGGCAGGATGATCGGTTCGTAGAAGAACACGTTCTGCACCTGAGCCGGCGTCCCGACCGCGGCAAGGGCCATCGCCGCGTAGGTCGCCCCCGGAACGACAACGGTGCCGTAGATGACGTGATGGGACAGCCACGGCTGCGATTTGAGGGACAGCCGGCTGGTGTAGACGATATCGCCGGAGGCCAGATCCTTTTCGCTGCCCAGGATTCCGGACGCGGCGGCACCCCGGCCGTCGGCGCTTGCGACACCGGACGTCTTGGGCCAGAAGTGGCGGCGCTGGAACGGGTAGGTGGGCAGATCGAGCCTGCGGCCGGGTCGCCGGTACACCGTGGCGAACTCGGGCCGGTGCCCTGCGGCGTAGGCCGCCGCCAGCGCTTCGGCGATCTGACGCCGCGCGCCGGTGCCCTTGCGCAGGGAGGCGATGGCGCGGGGCGCCGCCGCGTGTTCCGGCCAGGCCGGCACCGCGGCCGCGGTCAAGATCGGTTGCGGGCCGATCTCCATCAGCACCGAGCAGCCCAGCGCTGCCACCGTGCGCACGCTTTCGGTGAACTGCACCGGCTGGCGGGAATGCCGCCGCCAATATTGCGCGTCCAGCGGGGTTTCCGCGGTGAGCACCGCGCCGGTGCGGTTGCAGACCAGCGGCCGGGTCGGGGTGGCGAACGCCAGCTTGGCCGCGTACGACTCGAATTCGTCGAGCACGGGCTCCAGCAGCTCGGAGTGGAAGGCGTGGCTGGTGTCCAGCCAGGTGCAGCGGATCCCGTCATCGCTGAAGGCCGCGACGATGCGTTCCAGATCGGCGCCCGGGCCCGACAAGACCGTGTTGCGGCCGTTATAGGCGGCGACCGAAACCCGGGAGAACTGCTTGGCGGCGTCCTCCACGTTCTCGGGGTCGGCGAACACCGCCACCATCCGGCCACCCTCGGGCAGGCTGCCGAACAGCCGGCCGCGTTCGGCCATCAACCGTGCCCCGTCCTCGAGGCTGAACACTTCGGCCACGCACGCCGCCGCGTACTGGCCGACGCTGTGGCCCAGGACGACGTCGGGCTCGATGCCCCATGACTGCCACAACCGGGCCAGGCCCATCTCGATGGCGAAGAGCGCCGGTTGAGCAAACGACGTGTGCTGCAACGTTTCTGCGGCCCCGGCGCCGATCTTCCTGTCGGCGTCGAACAGCACCTCCAGCAGCGGGCGCGGCAGCATGCCGTCGACCGCTTCCGCGCACCGCGTCACCGTCTCGGCGAACACCGGCTCGGAGTCGAACAACTCGCGGGCCATCCCCGGATACTGGCTGCCCTGCCCGGTGAACAACCACGCCGTCTTCGGCGGGTCGGCGCACTCGCCGCGGACCGCCCCCGGCCGCAGCCGGTTCTCGGCCAATTCGGCCAGCATCTCGCGGGCACCCTGCGCCGAATCCACGACCAGCGCGGCGCGGTGCTCGAAGTGCGAACGGCCGACCCCGGCCGTGAAGCAGACGTCGGCGATGTCGACGTCGGGGTGCGAGTCGAGCCAGGACCCGTATCGCTGCGCCAGCGCGACCAGAGCCTGCGGTGAGCGCGCCGACAAGGGCAACACGTTGATGCGTTCGTCCGCGGCGTCCGACACCGGTGTCAGCGCAAGGCCGTCCGCCGAGTCACCGGCCACCGATTCCGGCGGCGCCTCCTCGATCAGCACATGGGCGTTCGTTCCGGTGAACCCGAACGAGCTCACCCCGGCCCGGCGCGGCCGGCCGTTGGCCTGCCAGGGCGTCGCCCGGTCGACGACCCGCACCGGCAGGGAATCCCACGGAATATGCGGCGACGGGTTCTTGAAGTGCAGGTTCTGCGGCAGCACCTCGTGCTGCAAAGACAGCACGACCTTGATCAAACCCGCGACTCCCGCGGCCGACTCGAGGTGGCCGAGATTGGTCTTCGCCGAGCCGATCAGCAGGGGCCGGTGCGGATCCCGGTCTTCGCCGTAGACGGCCGCGGCGGCCTGCACCTCGATCGGGTCACCGAGTGAGGTGCCGGTGCCGTGCGCCTCCAGGTAGTCGACTTCTCCCCCGGTTACCCCGGCTCGGGCCAGTGCAGCGGAGATAAGCCGTTGCTGCGCACCACCATTGGGCACGGTCAGCCCGCTGGAGGCGCCGTCCTGATTGACGGCGCTACCTCGGATGACCGCGCAGATGCGGTCGCCGCTGCGCTGCGCATCGCTCAGCCGCTTGAGCACCAGAATCCCGCATCCTTCACTGCGCACATAGCCGTCGGCGGCGGCGTCGAAGGTCTTGCACCGTCCGTCGGGCGACAGCATCCGCGCGCGCGAGGCGGCGACGATGGACGCCGGGCTCAGCAGCACGTTCACCCCGCCCGCCAGCGCCAGATCGCAGTCGCCGGAGTGCAGCGCCTGGCAGGCCTGATGGACGGCGACCAGCGACGAGCTGCACGCGGTGTCGACCGCCACCGCCGGCCCTTCCAGCCCCAGCGCGAACGCGACCCGACCCGCGATGGCATTCAGCGCATTGCCGGTGATGAAGTGCGCTTCGATGCTTTCCACCGAGTCTCGCGACAACAGGTGCGAATACTCGTTGGCGGCCACGCCCACGAAGATGCCGCTTCGGCTGCCCCGCAACGCGGCCGGGGAATATCCGGCGCGTTCCAGGCCCTCCCAAGCGATCTCGAGCATCAGCCGCTGCTGCGGATCTATCCACACGGCCTCCCGTGGGGAGATCCCGAAGAACTCGGGGTCGAATCCGTCGATCCCGTCGAGGAATCCGCCGCTGCGGCTGTAGATCTTGCCCGGCGTCGCCGGATCCGGGTCGTAGTACTCGTCGATCTCGAAGCGGTCATCCGGGATCTCCCGGATCGCGTCCACACCGCCGGACAGCACGTCCCAATAAGTTTCGGGATCGGGCGAGGCCGGAAAGCGGCAGGCCACCGCGACGATCGCGATCGGCTCGTCGGCGGGCCCGGTCGGCACCGGCACCGGCCGGGCATCCGCCTTGGCGCCCGCCCGTGCGTTGAGACCGAGGACGTCGTTCAGCAGGTACAGCGCCACGTCGCCCACGCGCGGGTAGTCCATTGCGAGGGTGGCCGGCAGTTCCCTGCCCACCGCATGCTCGACTCGGCGCCGCAACTCGACGGCCATCAGCGAATCCATGCCGAGGTCGAAGAATCCGGCCTCCTCGCGGATCTCCGCCGCGTCGATCCGCGTCACCTCGGCGACGACGTCGCGCAGGTAGTCGACCAGCAGCTTCTTGCGCTGCTGCACCGGCGCCTGGGTGAGCTGTTCGACCAGTCGGGTGTTCCCCGACGGTGTCGGCACCGGCGCCGACTCGGGCAGCTCTCGGCCCAGCTCGTCCAGGAATGCCCGCCGGCCCGCCTGCTGATAGAGCGGCAGGAAGCGGGCCCAGTCGATCCGGGCGACCACACCGTGGGTCGCGGAAGCCGCGACGAGTTCGGCCATTCCGGCCAGCGCGTCGGCGGGTGGCAGCGTGCGGACCCCGCGCTGCTCCAGGCGCGCCCGGGCCTCCTCGTCGGCCATCCCCGCCGACCATGGACCGAAGTTGACGCTGACCCCCGCCACGCCCTGCTCACGCAGCCGCCAGGACAATCCGTCCAGGAAGGCGTTGGCCGCGCCGTAGGCGGTCTGGCCGAAGCTGCCCCACACCGAGGCGATCGAGGAGGTGCTCAGGAAGAAGTCCAGTGGCAGCTCCGCGATCGCCTCGCTCAAATTCCAGGCGCCCCAGACCTTTCCCGCGAACACCCGGTCCACTTCGGCGTCGTCCAAGGCCCGCAGCGGCGTGGTGCCGATCTCGCCCGCGGCGTGGACGATGCCCGCCAGCGGCGGCAGTTGGGCCTCAACCGTGGCCAGCAGTCGGGCGACGTCGTGCGGATTGGCGACATCGGCCGCGATGACCCGGATTTCACAATCCGACCCTTCCCGGATGGCATCGACGCGCTGCTGCGCCGCAGCACTGGGCGCCCGTCGGCTGGTCAGCACCAGGTGGCGCGCACCGTGGTCGGCCAGATACCCGGCGATCTCCAAGCCGACGCCGCCCAGGCCGCCGGTCACCAGATAGGTTGCGTCTCCGCGCAATACGAGTGGCGGCGCGATCGGCCGCCCCGCGCTTCGGGCCAGCCGCGGAACATAGACACCGTGGTCCCGCAACGCGATCTGGTCTTCGCCCCGCGGGCCCGCCGCAACCTGACCGATCAGCCGGCCCCACTCGTCGGCGCTGCCTTCGGACAGGTCCGCCAGCCCGCCCCACAGCTGCGGGTGCTCCAGGGATGCGGCACGCCCGAATCCCCATAGACAGGATTGCGCCGGCGACACGCCGTCGGCGTCGGTGACGCGTTGCGCGCCTCGGGTTATCAGCCAGATGGGGGCGCGTAGCTCGGCGGCGGCCGCGGCGCGGAAGAGCCGGCGCGTTCCGCTCAGGACGCGGTGTTGCATCCGCAGCAGCGAGCGCATCGATGGCGCCGCGTCCCCTTCGAGGGCCGCGCAGTGCAGGATACGCAGCGTCGATTCGCCCGCCGCCGCGGCGCGCAGCTCCGCTTCGAGCCATTCCTCGTCGGCTTCGGACACCGGCAGCCCGGCGATCCGGAACGGCTGCCCTTGGGCGGTCAGCGCGTCGACCAACGGCGCGACCGCCTCGGTGTCATCGGCGATCAGCAGCCAGTCAGATCCCGCGCCGGCGTCCGCGCGCGCGGCCGCGCTTTTCTCCCAGCGGATCTCGTAACGAGCGTCCGCGATGGACTGGTTCCCACGTTCCTGGTTGTGTTGCGCCGCAAGCCGGGCCAGCACGTCGGTGGTCCGCCGGTCGGCGTTCGGCCCGTCGAGGAGGGTGGCGAGTTCCTCGATCCGGCCGTCCTCGAGAAGCCGGACTGCTTCGCTGCGCGCGACGGCGGCTTCGGCGACGGCAGGGGTGGACGGGACGTCCTTGTCGCGAAACCAGTAGTGGCGGTGCTGGAACGGATAGGTGGGCAGGTCGAGCTTGCGCGTCGGTCCCTGTTGCAGAGCAGCGAAGGCGGGCAGGTGGCCGCAGACGTATGCGCTGCCAAGGGCTTCGATGATCTGGCGGTGGTCGGCGCCGTTTCGACGCAGCGACGCGATCGCCCGCGGCGCGGTCGCCGGATCGGGCCACGCCCGCAGAGCGGCGGCGGTGAGCACGGGTTGGGCGCCGACCTCGAGGAGCACCGCGCAGTTGAGATCGGCCAACGTGGCCACGCTCTTGGCGAACTCGATCGGCTGGCGCGCGTGGCGGCGCCAGTAGGAAGCGTCCAGCTCTGCGCTGCGCCCCAGGGCGGCGCCGGTGCGGTTGCACACCAGGGTCCGTTGTGGCGAGCTGAAACCGAACCGGCTTGCGTACGACTCGAATTCATCGAGTGCCGGGTCCAGCAGCGCCGAATGGAATGCGTGGCTGGTGTCCAGCCAGTCGCAGCGAACGCCGTCGGCGGTCAAGCCGCCCACCACCCGGTCCAGATCCTCGGCGGGGCCCGCGAGCACGGTGTTGGCACCGTTGTAGGCGGCCACCGACAGCCGCGGGAACTCGTCGGTGCAGCTTTCCACGCGCTCCGCCGCGGCGAAGATCGCGACCATCCGCCCGCCCGCGGGCAGATTGCCGAAAAGGCGGCCGCGCTCGGCGAGCAGGAGCGCGCCATCCTCGAGGCTGAGCACACCGGCGACACAGGCGGCGGCGTACTGGCCCACGCTGTGGCCCAGCACCACGTCGGGCTCGAGGCCCCACGACTGCCAGAGCCTGGCCAACCCCATCTCGACGGCGAACAGGGCGGGCTGGGCGTAGCTGGTCTGCCGCAGGGTGTCGGGGTTGTCGACATCGAAAATGACGTCCAGCATGGGCTTTTCGAGCACGGCATCGACCACCGCGGCGCACCGGGTCATCGTCTCGGCGAACACCGGCTCGGTTTCGAACAGCTCCCGGGCCATGCCGGCGAACTGGCTGCCTTGACCCGGGAACAGCCACGCCGTCTTCGGCCTGTCGTCGCATTCCCCCCGCAGCAAACCCGGTGCGGGGCGGTCGTCGGCGAGGGCGCCGAGCAACTCGGCGGCCGATTCCGTCGAATTGACCACCAGCGCGGCCCGATGCTCGAAGTGGGCCCGGCCCACGCCGGCGGTGAAGCACAGCTCGGACAGGTCGGTCTCCGGGTGCGCGGTCAACCAACCGCGGTAGCGATCGGCGAGCTGCGCCAGGGCCGCCGGGGTGCGCGCCGAAAGCGGCAGGACGCTGAACCGCCGGTCCTCGGGCTGCTCGACGGGACCCGGCGCCGCGTGCCGACCGATTTCCGCGGGTGCTTCCTCGAGGATGACGTGCGCGTTGGTCCCGGAGAACCCGAACGAACTGACACCCGCGACGCGGGCCCGCCCGTTGCGTTCCCAGCGGGTCGCCTCGTCCACGACGCGCACCGGAAGCCGGTCCCACGGAATGTAGGGCGACGGGGTGGAGAAGTTGAGGTGTTTCGGCAAGAGCTGGTGCTCGAGCGACAGCACCACCTTGATGATCCCGGCGATTCCGGCCGCCGCTTCCAGATGCCCGATATTGGTCTTCACCGACCCGATCAACAGCGGCCGGTCCGCGTCGCGACCCTCACCGAGTACGGCCGCCGCGGCCTGGACCTCGATCGGGTCGCCCAGCGACGTCCCGGTGCCGTGCGCTTCCAGGTATCCGACGTCGCGGGCCGAGACCCCGGCGCGCTCCAGCGCTTCGGCGACGACCCGCTGCTGCGCGACACCGTTGGGGACCGTCAAACCGCCCGACGCGCCGTCCTGGTTGACCGCGCTGCCCCGGATCACCGCGCGAATGCGGTCACCGTCGCGGATCGCATCGTCGAGCCGCTTGACGACGATGACGCCGCAACCCTCGCCGCGCACGTAGCCATCCGCGGAGGCGTCGAACGTCTTGCAGCGCCCGTCCGGCGCGAGCATGTGCGCCCGCGAGAAGGTCATCATGGTCGCCGGGCTGAGCAGGACGTTGGCACCGCCGGCCAGCGCGAGGTCGCACTCCCCCAGCCGCAGCGCCTGGCACGCCTGATGGACCGCCACCAACGACGAGCTGCAGGCCGTGTCGACGGTGACGGCCGGGCCCTGCAGCCCCAGCCGGTAGCTGATCCGGCCCGCTGCCGCGGCGGCCGCCGTCCCGATCGCCATATACGCGTCGATCGCGTCGTACTTCAACTCGTCCGAGACCATCGCCAGGTAGTCGTGGGTGGACAGGCCGACGAACACCCCGGTCTTGCTGTTCGCCAAAGCCGTTGGCGCCGTACCGGAGTGCTCGACCGCCTGCCATGCCGTCTCCAGCAACAGCCGGTGCTGCGGGTCCATCAACATGACCTCACGCGCCGACACGCCGAAGAACGGCGCGTCGAAGCCCACTACGTCGTCGACGAAGCCCGCCCGGCGGCTGACGATCTTCCCGGCCGCATCAGGGTCTGGGTCGAAGAATTCGTCGACATTCCACCGGTCTGGGGGCACCTCCGACACCGCATCGCGCCCTTGCCGCAACACGTCCCAGAATTCGGAAGCGTCGGCGGCACCCGGAACACGCACTGCGTAGCCGACTATCGCGAAACCGGATGCTCGCTCCGTCCGAGCCTCGGCGGTTGCCATGCATCTGTCCTCTCACCTCGGACGACGAAGGCGATCCCCCGGGGACCAGCCTCCGGCGATAGGCCCGTGACTTTTTACGGACCCAGCTTTTGACCCCGCTCACTGCACCACATGTCGACCCTAGGCGCAGCAGAATGATCCCCCAGCGGCGAGTAGTGTTCGCCGGATGCCGGACCGCGTCCCCACGTCGGGCCGGTCTTACCCTAACCACCCCCGCACCCGTCGGGGAACAGCTGTGGCCCGGCATGTCGGGGTCGGAAGTCGCCGAAGAAGTTATGTTGATCTGGCCACCAGCGGGGCCCGGAACCGCCGCCCGGCAGACCGAGGAGAAGATCTTGCGCATCGGGAAGATTACGATCGGCTCAATCGCTGAGTGGACGCTGAGCCCAGGCGTGGTCGTCTCCTGGCACCCGACGCCCGCCGCCCGGGAGAAGGCCCGGCAGGCGCCGGTCAGTCCCGTCCCGGTCAGCTACATGCAGGGGCAACATCTTCAGGGCTACCACCGGCAAACGACCTCGGGCCTCGACTATTCGCGGCAGATCATCGCGACGTGCCAAATTTCCGGCCAGTGCGACATCTCCGCCATGAACGAGGCGCTCAACGCGTACCTGCGTCGCCACGACACGTACCGCAGTTGGTTCGAATACACCGAAACCGGAGAGATTCTCCGGCATACCATCGATGATCCCGACGATATCGAATTCACGCCGACGGTCCACGGCGAATTGGCCATCGAGGACTTGCACAATCATGTAGTCGCCACACCCGACCCGTTTCATTGGGAGTGCTTCAGCTTCGGGATCGTTCAAAACGACGACCACTTCACCTTCTACGCGAGTATCGATCACGTCCACGGCGACGCCGCGCTGATCGGCATCACGATGGTGGAGTCCCATGCCAGGTATTCGGCGTTGACAAGCGGCGCCGGGCCCCTCGCCCTGCCCGCCGCCGGAAGCTTCGACGATTTCTGTCTCCAAGAGCGCCAGCACACGTCGGCTTTGACCGTGGATTCGCCTCCGGTACGCGCGTGGATCGAATTCGCGGAGAACAACAATGGCAGCCTGCCGGAGTTCCCTTTGCCATTGGGCAATCCACTGGAGCCCACCAAGAGTGACATGATCACGGACACGTTGATGGACGCGGCGCAGACGGCGAGGTTCGAATCGGCCAGCTCGGCGGCGGGCGCTCGCTTCGTCGGCGGGCTGTTCGCCTGCCTCGCCCAGGTGGAACACGAATTCACCGGCGCGGCAACGTATTACGGGCTCACTCCCAGAGATACCCGCAGGACGTCGGACAACTTCATGACCCAGGGCTGGTTCACCGGGCTGGTTCCGATCACCATTCCGATTGCAGCGGTGTCCTTCAGCGAAGCCGCGTGGGCGGCGCAGACATCTTTTGATTCAAGCCTGGACATGGCCAAGGTGCCGTATTACCGCGTGCTGGAATTGGCGCCGTGGCTGAGCAGGCCCCGTCCGAACTTCCCCGTGACGAATTTCTTGCACAGCGACGCCGCCCCCATGAACGCCGTGCTGGCGGCAGCCGAAATGGGCTACGCAAACAACATCGGAATCTATTCCGACGGAAGGTATTCCTACCAACTCACGATCTATATCTTCCGGTACGAAGAGGGCACCGCGATGGCGGTCATGTACCCCGCGAACGCGGTTGCCCAGAAATCGGTTTCCCGGTACGTCGCAGCGATGAAGTCCGTGTGCATGCGGGTCGCCGATACCGGGCACTGGGGGCGCGTTGCATAGCAAGGAGTAGGCGATGGCTGCTGCTTTCCTCTGGATGAGCCATCTCCGGCCGGCCGGGAGTTCGATGTGCGACGGCTAGCCAATTTTGTGATGCGGTGGCCCGGGGTGGTGATCGGGCTCTGGGCCGTGGTCGCGGTCGCCCTGCCGCTGACGTTGCCGACCCTGAACGAGATGGCGCAGAAGCATCCGCTCGCGATACTGCCCAGCGGCGCGCCGTCGAGCGTCGCCGCCCGGAAGATGACCGAGGCGTTTCACGAATCGGGCGCCGAGGACCTGCTGCTGGTGGTCCTCACGGATGAGAAGGGGCTCGGGCCGGCCGACGAGGCCGCCTACCGCAAAGTGGTGACCGCCCTGCACGACGACACCCGCGACGTGCTGATGTTGCAGGATTTCCTCAGCACGCCGGCGCTGCGCGCGGGTTTGACCAGCAAAGACCACAAGTCCTGGGTGCTGCCGGTCGGCATCGCCGGCGAATTGGGCACCCCGAAGGCCTACGCCGCCTACACCCGGGTCGCCGACGTCGTCCACCGCAGCGTCGCCGGAACTCCGCTGACGGCGAACCTCGCCGGACCCGCGGCCACCGTCAGCGACCTCACCGTCGCCGGCGAGCGGGACCGCGTTCCGATCGAACTTGCGATCGCCGCGCTGGTGCTCATCGTCCTGCTCGTCGTTTACCGCAACCCGCTCACCATGCTGCTGCCGCTGATCGCGATCGGGACGTCGATGGTGATCGCGCAGGCCGTCGTGGCCGGCATCTCGCGGGCCAGCGGGTTGGGCGTGTCGAACCAGTCCATCGTCTTCTTGAGCGCAATGGTCGCCGGCGCGGGAACCGATTATGCGGTCTTTCTGATCAGCCGTTATCACGACTATCTGCGGCTCGGCGCCGACAACGACGAGGCGGTACGGCGGGCGTTGCTCTCGATCGGAAAAGTGATCGCCGCGTCCGCGGCCACGGTGGGGATCACCTTCCTCGGCATGAGTTTTGCCCGAATGGGCGTGTTCTCCACGGTGGGGGTGTCCTCGGCCATCGGCATCGGTGTCGCGTTCCTCGCGGCAATGACGTTGCTGCCCGCCGTACTGGTGCTGGCCGGGCCACGCGGATGGATCAAACCGTCGCGCGAACTGACCGCCCGGTTTTGGCGGCGGTCCGGGATACGCATCGTGCGCCGGCCGAGACGTCACCTGGTCGCCAGCGCGCTGGTGTTGATCATCCTCGCCAGCTGCGCGGGCTTGGTGCGCTACAACTACGACGACCGCAAGGCGCTGCGGGCCTCGGCCCCGAGCTCGCTCGGGTACGCCGCGCTGGATCGCCACTTCCCGGTCAACCAGTCCATCCCCGAATACATCCTCGTCCAGTCACCGCACGACCTGCGCACACCGCGGGCCCTGGCGGATCTGGAGCAGATGGCCAGCCGGGTCAACCAACTGCCGAACATCGCTCAGGTCAGCGGCGTGACCCGCCCCGCCGGAGCCGTGCCGGAACAGTTCCGAGCGACGTATCAGGCGGGCGCGATCGGCGCTCGCCTGGGCGCCGGTTCCGCGCTGATCGGCGACCACACCGACGATCTGAACCGCTTGGCCGCCGGGGCGAACACGCTGGCCGACAACCTCGGCGAGGTGCGCGGGCAAGTCAACCAGATGGTGGCCGGGATGCGGGGCCTGACGGATGCCTTCACCTCGATCAGGAGCCAATACGGCGGCGACAAGCTGGTCAAAGAAGTCGTCGTGGCGGCCAAACTGGTCAACAGCATCAACTCGCTCGGCCATACCATCGGCGTGAACTTCGCGGCGGTCAAGGATCTGTTCGCCTGGGTGGCCCCGGTGCTGACCGCGCTGGAAGGCAACCAGGTCTGCGATGCCGACCCCTCCTGCAGCGCCACCCGCGTCCAATTCGAGCGGGTGGTCAACGCGCGCGGTGACGGAAGCCTCGACCAGATCAACGACCTGGCCGCACAACTGCAGGCGTTCCAAGACCGGCAGACCCTCAACGCATCGGTCGATCATCTGCGTGCCGCGCTGGCCGGCTTCGTCAAGGCGCTGCATGCCATGGGGCTGGACCAACCGGGTGGCCTGCAGGCGGACCTGAACCATCTCCAGCAGGGCGCCGCGGAGTTCGCGGGTGGAAGCCGGCAGGTCGCCGACGGAGTAGACCAGCTGGTCGACCAGATCAAACAGATGGGCGCCGGTCTCGGTGAGGCGTCGGCGTTTCTCCTGACGCTGAAACGCGATGCGGCCGAGCCGTCGATGGCGGGGTTCAACGTCCCGGCGCAGCTCCTGCACATGGAGGAGTTCAAGAAGGCGGCGAAGGCGTTCGTCTCGCCGGACGGCCATTCGGTGCGTTATCTGGTTCAAACCAAACTGAACCCGTTCAGCGCCGAGGCGATGGACCAGGTCAACGCGATCGCCGACACCGCCCGGGGAGCCCAACCGAATACCGCGTTGGCGGATGCCTCCATATCGATGGCGGGCTATCCCGTCACCCTGCGTGACACGCGCGACTTCTACGAGCACGACATCAGATTCATCATCGCGGTCACCCTCATCGTCGTGCTGTTGACCTTGATCGCGCTGCTGCGAGCGGTCGTCGCACCGCTGTATCTGGTGGCGTCCGTCGTCATCTCGTACTTGTCAGCGGTCGGCATCGGCGTGGTGACGTTCCAATTCGTCCTCGGCCAGCAATTGCATTGGAGCGTGCCGCCCTTGGCGTTCGTGGTCTTGGTCGCGGTCGGGGCGGACTACAACATGCTGCTGATCTCGCGAATGCGCGACGAGTCCCCGCACAGCATGCGTTACGGCATCATCCGCACGCTGGGTTCGACCGGGGGGGTGATCACCGCGGCGGGATTGATCTTCGCGGCTTCCATGTGGGGTCTCGTGTTCTCCAGCATCAGCACCGTGGTCCAGGGCGGTGTGGTGATCGGGATCGGCATCCTGCTCGACACCTTCGTGGTGCGCACCATAACGGTGCCCGCCCTGGCTACGCTGGTCGGGCGGGCGAGCTGGTGGCCCTCCCGAGCGGGATCGCGGCGGCCGCCCGCGGGATCGGCGGCCCGGAATGCGCCGTAGACGCCCGCCCGGCCGGCGGGGTATGCGACACTACGAGGCGGAATCGAGCAGGCGGGAAGTGGCGATGCAGAAACTACTCGCAGGAGTTACCGCTCTGGTAACCCTAAGCGCCACAGGATGTTTCGGCCTCGGAATCGCCACGGCCGACGACGCGCCGGGCGACGGGACGCCCGCCGGCGGAATGGCGTACGCCCTCGGCGGCGCGCACGTCCCGGGCATCCCCTACGACGAGTACGGCCGGCGCCTGGGGGCCGGATGGTTTCCGGGGTTCCAGCGGGAAATCGTCAACTACCCGGCGGGGCAGGTGCAGGGCCACGTGCTCGAGCGGCTCTTTCCGGGCATCGGCCGGCTGGACGAAGCCTTCCCGGGCCTGGGAGTCGACGGGCCCAGCGTCGGGGAATCGGTCGCGATCGGCGCGGACAACCTGGACGCGGCGATCCGCCGAGGCGGCCCCGGTGCCGCCATCGGGTTGTCCGAGGGTTCGCTCGTGCTTGACGCCGAGCAGGCCCGGTTGGCGAACGATCCGACCGCTCCCCCGCCGAATCAATTGATTTTCAGCACATTTGGCAATCCGGTGGGACGTCACGCCTTCGGCGAGAGCTTCCTGACCTCCGTTTTCCCGGTCGGCGCCGTCGTCCCCGCGCTCGACTACCGCATCCCGCCCCCGGTGGAGAGCCAATACGACACCAAGGCGTTCGTCGCCGCCTACGACATGATCGCCGACTTCCCGGATCGTCCGGACAACCTGTTGGCCCTCGCCAACACCCTGGTGGGCGAGGCGACCGGGCATACGGCGGTCGCGTTCACCGACCCGAGCATGGTGCCGCCGCAGAACATCAGAACCACCGTGAACTCCCGGGGAGCGACCACAACGACGTATCTGATTCCCGAGAAGCACCTCCCACTGGTGCTGCCCCTGGGCTACCTCGGGGTGCCGGAAGACCTGCTCAATCAGCTCGACGCCGAGCTGACGCCCATGGTGAACGCGGGATATTCGCGAAACGACGACCCACTGACGGCTCCGATCCAAGTCGATCCGGTGCGGGGCTTCGACCCGGCGGCCGTGATCGCACCGGCCAGTCAGGCCACCTTCGGTGGCGGTGCCGACCCGTTTTCGCAGCTATTGTCCAGCTCCATGGCCGCGTTCGGTCAGGGCAACCGCTGAGCGGAGAGGCGGGCCCCGATACGCCGCGACAGCGTCGGCGATAATGGCTCACATTCGCCACGTCAAAGGAGACGCGATGAGCAAAACTGCGGCCGAACGCCCGCTGCGGGTGATCCAGTGGACGACCGGAAACATCGGGCGCCGTTCGCTGCACGCCATCATCGGCAGACCGGACATGGAACTGGTCGGGGTGTATGCGCACGGGGCGGACAAGGTGGGCGTGGACGCCGCCGAACTGGCCGGCTGGCCCGAACCGACCGGAGTGCGCGCGACGAACGACATCGACGCGCTGCTCGCCCTGGGCGCCGACGCGTGTTGCTATAACCCGTTGTGGCCGAACGTCGATGAATTGGTGCGGTTACTGGAAGCGGGCGTCAACGTCTGCTCCAGCGCGGCCTGGATCACCGGGGGCAAGCAGACGCCGGAGGACCGCGAACGCATCGCCGATGCGTGCAAACGAGGCGGTTCCACGATCTTCGGCAGCGGCGCGCACCCCGGCATGACCAACATGGTCGGCATGGTGCTGTCCGGCGCCTGCGAACGCGTCGACGAGATCCGCATCACCGAGTCGGTGGACTGCTCGACCTACGAATCGGCGGAAACCCAGACGGCGATGGGCTTCTCGCAGGATCCCGCTACGCCGGGGCTGGCCGAAAGCGTGCGGCGCGAAAGCGAGGTCTTCGCCGAATCCGCCGCCATGATGGCCGACGCGATCGGGGCGAAGCTGGACCGGATGACCTTCGACGTGACGTTCACCGCCGCCACCGGCGATTCCGATCTGGGGTTCATGCGGATCCCCGCGGGAACGGTGGGCGGCGTCTATGGCTACCACCGCGGCTGGGAGGGCGACCGCAACGTGGTCAGCGTGGGCTTCAACTGGACCATGGGCAATCACGTGGTGCCGCCCAAACCGCTGGAGCACGGCCACGTCATCCAGGTGTTCGGGCTGCCCAACATGCGCACCGTCCTGCACTGCCTGCCGCCGAAGGACTGGACCGAGCCCGGATTCATGGGCCTGGGAATGATCTACACCGCGATGCCGGTCACCAATGCCGTCCCGGCCGTCGTCGCCGCCGAACCCGGGATCGTGACGCTGGCCGAACTGCCGCCGGTGACCGGCCGGGTGGCCCGTTAGGCAGCCGCAGCCATGTGCCGTTCAGCACACCGAGGCCCCCGGAGGAACGCTTGCGTGCACTAAGGTTTAGAGTGCTTAGCTGAGCAAAGCGTCGGGCGACACCGGTGTCGCCGGCGAGGTAGGTCAGCTTTGCGGCGGCGCCGGGGTGGCGGTTAGCGGAAGGCGGTTCAGGCGTGGCTAGTCCAGATTCGGGTCCACGAGCCGGCACCGTATCCCGTTTGCTCAAACGGGCGTGGATACCGCTCGTTCTGGTGGTGGTCCTGGCCGTTTCGGCGTTGATCGTGTCGCGGCTCCACAAGATTTTCGGCTCACAGGATCTCAACGCGAACGCGGGCAAGGGGATCGAAATCGTGCAGTTCAACCCGAAGGTCGTGGTCTACGACATCACCGGGCCGCCCGGGGCCACGGCCAACATCAACTACTGGGACGAGAACGCCAACACCCACCAGGTCAACGCGGCGCCATTGCCGTGGTCGGCCACCATCTCGACGACCCTGCCGTCGGTGAGCGCCAACATCATGGCGCAGAGCGACAGCAGTGAGATCAGCTGCAAGATCACCGTGGACGGCGTCGTCCGCGAACAGCAGCACTCCAGCGGCCACAATGCCCAGACCTTCTGCTTGGTGAAGTCCGCATGAGCGACGCCGACAACAGGGGCCGGGTCGACACCGCGGACACCGAGGACACCGGTCCGATCAAGACACCGGCTCAAGCCAAGGCCGAGCGCGGTCACCGGCCCTACCTTCCCCACGCGATCCGCATTTTCGCGGTCCCGATCATCCTGGGCTGGCTGTTCGTCACCGTGCTGGTGAACGTCATCGTCCCCACGCTGGAAAAAGTCGGCGAGGCCCACTCGGCGCCGATGACACCGCTGGACGCGCCGTCGATGAAGGCGATGATGCGCCTGGGCCACAACTTCCGCGAATTCGACTCCAACAGCACGGTCATGATCGTCCTCGAGGGCCAGCAGCCCCTCGGTCAGGACGCGCACCAGTACTACGACAAGCTGATTCGGGACCTCCGCAAGGATCCCCAGCACATCCAGCACATCCAGGACTTCTGGGGTGACCGGCTCACTGCCGCGGGCGCGCAGAGCGCCGACTCCAAGGGCGCCTACGTGATGATCAACCTGGCCGGCAATCAGGGCACCACGCTGGCCAACGAATCCGTGGACGCCGTGCGCAAGGTCATCGACGAGAACAAGGCGCCGCCGGGCGTGAAGGCCTACGTCACCGGTCCGGCGGCGCTGTCCGACGACATGCACATCATCGGTAACGCCAGCCTGGCCAAGATCACGCTGTTCACCTTGGGCGCCATCGCGATCATGTTGCTGCTGGTCTACCGGTCCGTCGTCACCACCCTGGTGCAGCTGTTCATGACCTTTGTGGCACTGGCCTGTTCGCGGGGCGTCGTCGCGGTCCTGGCGTACCACAACGCCTTCGGGCTCACCACCTTCGCCGCCAACATCCTCACCATGCTGGCGATCGCGGCCGGAACCGACTACGGCATCTTTCTCGTTGGCCGCTACCAGGAAGCGCTGCGCGCCGGCGAGGACCGAGAAACCGCCTACTACACCACCTTCAAAGGGGTCGCGCCCGTTGTGCTGGGGTCGGGCCTGACCATCGCCGGCGCCACCTACTGCCTGAGCTTCACGCGGCTGCCCTGGTTCAACACCATGGGCGCACCCGTCGCGATCGGCATGCTGGTGGTGGTTCTGGCCGGACTCACGCTGGGTCCCGCTGTTGTCTTCGTGGGCAGCCGTTTTCACTTCTTCGAGTCCAAGCGGGCGGCCAAGGGCGGACGGCTCTGGCGGCGGGTCGGCACCGCGGTCGTGCGCTGGCCGGCACCGGTTCTGGCCGTCAGCGCCGCGGTCGTCCTGGTCGGCATGATCGCCCTGCCGAGCTACAAGACGAGCTACAACGACCGGTACTACCTACCGGCCTCCGCCCCGTCCAATCTCGGGCAAGCGGCCGCCGACCGCCATTTCTCGCAGGCCCGGATGAACCCCGACATGTTGATGGTGGAGTCCGACCATGACATGCGAAACCCCGCCGACATGCTGGTGTTGGACCGGGTGGCCAAGAACGAGATGCGCACGCTCGGGATCGCGATGGTGCAGGACATCACCAGGCCGCTGGGCATTCCGATTCAGCACAGCTCGATACCGTTCCAGAACAGCATCCAAAGTCAGACCACGATGCAGAACATGGGCTTCCTCAAGGAGCGCATCGCCGACATCCTCAGGATGGCCGACGACCTGCAGACCCAGATCGACACCACGCAACGGCAATACGAGGTGTCGCTGGACCTGGCCAACGCCGCGGACGACAGCGCGAAGACCACGGCGGTGACGTCGCAGATCACCGACACCCTGCGCGACCACATCGCCGATTTCGACGACACCTTCCGGCCGATCCGCTCCTACTTCTACTGGGAGAGGCACTGCTACGACATCCCGGTGTGCATCGGGTTGCGGTCCCTCTTCGACACGTTCGACGGCTTCGACCAGCTGGCCGAACAGTTCCACTACCTCACGGCCGATATCCAGCACACCGCCAAAGCCACCCACGACCTCAACGCGCTGTTTCCCACGCTGATCACGACGCTGAAGACCACCAGGGGCATCACGCTGACGCTGTACCAGACGTTCAAGGCGATGATCGACCAGATGGAGGCGATGAGCAACACCGCGATCGTCATGGGTCAGAGCTTCGACGCGTCGAAGAACGACGACTTCTTCTACCTGCCACCGGAGGCGTTCCAGAACCCCGACTTCCAGACGGGGCTGCGCATGTTCTTGTCACCGGACGGCAAGTCGGCGCGGTTCTTCATCACCCATCAGAGCGATCCGATGACACCGGAAGGCATTTCGCGAGTCGACGCCGAGCGCACCGCCGCCCAGGAGGCGCTGAAGCAGTCGTCGCTGTCGGATGCGCGGATCTACCTCGGGGGGACCGCCCCGACGTTCCGGGACATGGCCGACGGCGAGAAGTACGACCTGATGATCGCCGTGGTGTCGGCGCTGACGCTGATCTTCATGATCATGCTGCTGCTCACCAGGAGTGTGGTGGCCGCGTTGGTGATCGTCGGCACCGCCGCCAGCTCGATCGCGGCGTCGTTCGGGTTGTCCGTGCTCATTTGGCAGGATTTGTTCGGTATCAGGATCCACTGGATCGTGATGGCGCTCTCGGTCATCATCCTGTTGGCTGTCGGGTCCGACTACAACCTGCTGCTGGTCTCCCGGTTCAAAGAGGAGATCCATGCCGGGCTCAAGACGGGGATCATCCGGTCGATGGCCGGTACCGGTGGCGTGGTGACCGCGGCGGGCCTGGTGTTCGCCTTCACCATGGCATCGATGCTCGGCAGCGACCTACGGGTGCTCGGCCAGTTCGGGTCGACGGTCTGCATCGGTCTGCTGCTCGACACCCTGATCGTGCGCACCCTGCTGATGCCGTCGATCGCGACGCTGCTGGGGCGGTGGTTCTGGTGGCCGCAGGTGGTGCATCCGCGCGGCGACAACGCCCTGCGCGCGGCGCCGGCCTAGGTCGGTAGCTGCACGCAGACCGCGACCGCGCCGGCGCCGACGTGCAACGCCAGCACCGGCCCCAACGGGGTGATGATCGCCGGCTCGCACGCGGGTAACCGCCGCGCCAGCGTCGCCGCCACCTCCTTGGCGCCGTCCGGATTGGCGACGTGGTGGACCGCGAGCGCGGCGGGACCCTCGCCCACCACCTCGCAGACCCGGTCGACCATCGTCTCGGTCGCGTGGGTGACGGTGCGCACCCGTTGCGCCAGAACGAGTTTGCCGTCGTCGATGCGCAGCAGCGGCTTGAGCGCCAGCGCGGTCCCCAGCCAGGCCTTGGCTCCGCCGATCCGTCCACTGCGGCGCAGGTTGTCCAGTCGGTGCACCACCATGAACGCATGGCTGTGCCGCACAGCCAGTTTCGCCGCGTCGGCAACGGCGTCGAGGTCGCCCCCGGCGGCCGCGGCCCGCGCGGCGGCCAGCGCGATGAAGCCCGTGCCCATCGCGGTCGACCTCGAGTCGACGACCCGGACGTGGGGGTCCAGGTCCGCGGCGGTCCGTTCGGCCGCGCCGCAGGTTCCCGACAGCGCCGACGAGAGATGCACCGCCACCACGCCGTCCCCGCCGCTGTCGGCCAGCGCCTGCTGGTAGGCGTCGGCCAGTTCGGCCGGGGTGGCCGCCGCGGTGGTGGCGTGGCGCTGGTAGACGTCCTCGGGGATCTCGTCCACGCCGTCGCGCAGATCGACACCGTCGAGCAGGATGTGCAGCGGCACAACGCGGATCGCCCACTTGTCCAGCAGCTCCGCCGGCAAGCGCGCCGACGCGTCGGTCACCACCACGACAGGCATGACGCTATCCGCGCGGCTTGTCGGTCGGCGCTTGAGCCTTGTCCACGGCCTCGGCCAGCGCCTTGAGCATCAACTCGGCTACCGCCTGGTGGGCTTCGAAGTTCCAGTGGATCCCGTCGGGATTCCCCCGTCCGCTCATGACGTGTTCGGCAACGGCCGCTTTGAGATCCACCAGGGGAACATCGTGGCTTTGCGCCCACTCGGTGATGGCCGCCGCGGTGGCGGGGCGGCCGTGATGCGCCCTGCCGTAGGTTTCGGCGATGTGCACCGACGGCAGCGACGCCACGATGGGGATGCCGGGGCGGTTGAAATCGATTGCGCCGCGGGTCTGTTCGAGGTAATCGACGCTCAGGTGCGCAGGCAACGCGGAGCGCGCCACCGGCGACAGCCTGGGCTGCAGCCAGCCGTAGCCGTCGCGCACCCAACGCCGGAGGCGGGGGGGCCGCACGTAGCGGATCAGCTCGCGCAGCGCCGTCGGCAGCACCGACGGCAGCGAATCCATGCCGCCGGTGGCGAAGATGACCGCGCCCGCCCTCGGCAGCGCCGCCCAGGCGCGCGGGTCCTGGGTCGCGGCCCACCAGATGTCGCGGCAGGTCCAACCGATGCGGCCGATCAGCTCGACATCCCAACCCAATTGGGCGGCAACGATGTTGGGCCAGATGCGGGGATCGTCGGCGGGCAGGCCGCCGGTCGGCCCGTAATAGGCCAGCGAGTCGGCGAATATCAGCAGCGTGGGCCGGGCCTCACAGGACATCGTTGGACACCTGCGCCGAAGCGTTCCAGACGTCGAGGCGCCAGCGGATGGCGGCCACGCCCGCGTCCTCGTCCGAATGGCCCGAAAGTTGCACCCAGCTGGCATTGCCCATGCCGCCCAACATCGGCCAGTTGGCCACCGGAAGCTTCAGCAGCGCGGCCGACAGCGCGGCGATCAGGCCGCCGTGGGCCACCAGCACGACCGGGCGATCGGCATGCTGGAGGCCGCCCCACTCCGGCTCGCCGGACACCAATTCGGCGACCAACGGCACGCTGCGGGCGGCGACGTCGACCCGGCTCTCTCCGCCGTGCGGTGCCCAGGTGGCGTCTTCGCGCCAGGCCAGCCGGGCGCCGGGGGCCTGCGCGTCGACCTCGGTGTGCGTCAGCCCCTGCCACTCGCCGAGATGGGTTTCCCGCAACCGCGGGTCCACCCGGATGGGCAGGCCGGTGCGCTCCCCCAGTCGGATCGCCGTGTCGTAGGCGCGATGCAGGTCCGACGAGACGATCAGCAACGGCTGCAGCTTGCCCAGCACCTCGGCGGCGGCGACGGCTTGTGCCCGCCCGAGTTCACTGAGTTGAGAATCCAGCTGGCCCTGCATCCGGCTACCGGCGTTGAACTCGGTTTGCCCGTGCCGCAACATGATCAGGCGACGAATGGTCATTGCGTGCCCGCTGGATCTTCGGGGAGGTCCGCCAGGTCCACCGGCACCACCGGGCAGTCACCCCACAACCGGTCCAGGGCATAGAAGTCGCGGTCGTCCTGGTGCTGGATGTGCACGACGATGTCGCGGTAGTCCAGCAGCGTCCAGCGGCCCTCCCGGGTGCCCTCCCGGCGCGCGGGCTTGTAGCCGGCCCGGCGCATCTTCTCCTCGACCTCGTCGACGATGGCGTTGACCTGCCGCTCGTTGGACGCCGACGCGATGACGAAGCAGTCCGTGATGACCAGCTGGCCTGAGACGTCGATCACGACGACGTCGTCGGCCAGTTTGGAGGCGGCCGCGCCGGCCGCCACGGTCGCCATGTCGATGGCCTCCTGGGTGGCGGTCACGTGTTGTTCCCGGCGGGCAGGGTTGAACGGCTCACGGTGTCCTTCGGTTTTTCGCCGCCGCGATACAGCCGGCGCTTGGAGACGTACTGCACCACGCCGTCGGGCATCAGATACCACAGGGGCCGGCGCTGCTGGGCGCGCAGACGGCAATCGGTCGACGAGATCGCCAGCGCCGGGATTTCGACGAGCGTCAGCACATCGTCGTCCAGCTCGCCCAGGACGCCGGTGATGTGTTCACGCCGCAGCTCGTATCCGGGCCGGCTGACGCCGACGAACCGCGCGAGCTGAAACATCTCCTCCCAGCCCTGCCACGACAGGATGGAGGCCAGCGCGTCGGCGCCGGTGATGAAGTACAGCTGCGAATCGGGGTTGACGGCGTGCAGATCCCGCAGGGTGTCCTTGGTATAGGTGGGCCCGCCGCGGTCGATGTCGACGCGGCTCACCGAAAAGCGCGGGTTGGACGCGGTGGCGATCACCGTCATCAGGTACCGGTCCTCGGCGGCGGACACGTGCCGGTCCTTCTGCCAGGGCTGACCGCTGGGCACGAACACCACTTCGTCGAGGTCGAACAGGTCGGCGACCTCACTGGCGGCAACCAGGTGCCCGTAATGGATGGGATCGAACGTCCCACCCATCACGCCCAGCCTGCGCAGCTGCTTTTGCACGATTTGCCAGCTTACTTGAGGCGGCGTTGTCGCCCGATTCCCAGCCGACGCGGGCTGGGCAGAATTCAGACGGGCAACAGCTGGTCGATCACCGTGGCGAGCTGCTTGGCCGACCGGCATTCGTGCATCGTGATGATCTCCTGGTAGCGCGGCACCGCCGAGTCGCCGCTGCCCCACAGATGCCTGGGCTCGGGGTTCAGCCAGTGCGCGTGCCGGCTGGCGGTCACCATGTGGGCCAGCAGACCGGTCTCGGGATTGCGGTAGTTGGTGCGGCCGTCGCCGAGCACCAGCAGCGAGCTGCGCGGTGACAGCACGTTGGGGAACGCCTGCACGAAGGACGCGAAGGCGTTGCCGTAATCGGAATGCCCGTCGCGGCTGTACACCCCGGCCTCCCGGGTGATCCGCTGGATCGCCACGGCCAGATCGGCTTCCGGGCCGAACATATGGGTCACCTCGTCGGTGGTGTCGATGAACGCGAACACCCTGACCCGCGAGAACTGTTGGCGCAGAGCGTGTACCAACAGCAGGGTGAAATGGCTGAACCCGGCGACCGAACCGGACACGTCGCACAGCACCACCAGTTCCGGGCGTGCCGGGCGGGGTTTGGCCAGCACCACGTCGATCGGCACGCCGCCGGTGGACATCGACTTGCGCAGTGTCTTGCGCAGGTCGATCACCCCGGCGCGGCTGCGTCGCCGCCGGGCCGCCAGCCGGGTGGCCAGCGTCCGGGCCAGCGGGGCCACCACCCGCTGCATCTGGCGCAGCTGGTCCCCGGAGGCGCGCAGGAACTCGACGTTCTCGGAAAGCTGGGGGATGCCGTACATCTGGACGTGGTCACGCCCGAGTTGTTCGGCGGTGCGCCGCTTGGTCTCGGCGTCGACCATCTTGCGCAACTGGGTGATGCGCTGCGCGGCAAGCGCTTTGGCGATCTGCTCCTGGGTGGGTGTCGGCTCGTCACCGTAGGGGGCGAGGAGCCCCGCCAGCAACTTCGCCTCCAGTTCGTCCAGCGCCATCGCCTTGAGCGCCTGGTACGAGGAGAAGGACGGCCCGCGGCTGGAGCTGTACTTGCCGTAGGCCTCCACGATGCGTGCGATCATCGCGACGAGCCGCTCATCCATGTCGGCGAGGTCGGGATTCTCGGTAAGCAGGTCGACCAGCATCTGGCGCATCGCCTCGACGTCGTCGGGCGGCAGCGAGTCATCTCGCGCCCCGTCGGCGTCCTCGTCGGTGACGACGGCGCGAGCGCCCAACGCGGCGGGGAACCACAGGTCGAACATGGCGTCGTAGGTCTCGCGGTGTTCCGGACTGCGCAGCACGGCGCACGCGATGCCCTCCCGCAGCACATCGCGGTCGCCCAGACCCAGGGTGGCCATCACCCGGCCGGCGTCCACGGTCTCCGACGGACCCACCGAAATACCCACTCCGCGAAGCGCTTCCACGAAGCCGACCAGGTGACCGGGCAGTCCGTGCGGGGCGAGCGGCCGGGCGGGCCGGATGCGACGTGGGGCCATCGGTGATTCCTAGTTCAACCGGAGCTCGCCGCTCGCGCGCTGCTGGTCGGATTGGTGCTTGAGCACCACACCCAGCGTGGCGGCGACGACGGAGTCGTCGATGGTGTCGAGGCCCAGCGCGAGCAGCGTGCGGCCCCAGTCGATGGTCTCGGCGATGGACGGCACCTTCTTGAGCTGCATGCCGCGCAGCACGCCGATGATGCGTACCAGCTCCTCGGCGAGGTGCTGGGGCAATTCGGGCACCCGCGACAACAGGATGCGGCGCTCCAGCTCGGGACTGGGAAAGTCGATGTGTAAGAACAGGCATCGACGTTTGAGGGCCTCGGACAGTTCCCGGGTGGCGTTGGAGGTCAAGACCACGAACGGTGTCCGCTCGGCGGTGATCGTGCCCAGTTCCGGGACGGTCACCGCGAAGTCGGACAGCACCTCGAGCAGCAGCCCCTCGATTTCGATGTCGGCCTTGTCGGTCTCGTCGATCAGCAGCACCGTGGGCTCGGTGCGCCGGATGGCGGTCAGCAGCGGGCGTTGCAGCAGGAATTCCTCGCTGAACACGTCGTCTTTGGTTTGATCCCAGTCCCCGGAGCCGGCCTGGATGCGCAGGATCTGCTTGGCGTGATTCCACTCGTAGAGCGCGCGGGCCTCGTCCACCCCTTCGTAGCACTGCAGCCGGACCAGTCCCGAGCCCGTCGCCTCGGCGACGGCGCGCGCGAGCTCGGTCTTACCGACGCCGGCGGGGCCCTCCACCAGCAGCGGCTTGCCCAGCCGGTCGGCCAGGAACACCGCGGTCGCGGTCGCGGTATCGGGAAGATAACCGGTCTCGGCCAACCGTCGGGAGACGTCATCGATGTCGGCGAACAACGGCTTGGGCCGGGCGGGCAGGCTCACTATCTCAGTTCTCCTCAAACACTTTTCGTCGCGGGTCTCAGGCGGGACGGACTTGCCCGTCGCCCCAGGCAATCCATTTGGTCGAGGTCAGCTCCGGCAGCCCCATCGGACCGCGGGCATGCAACTTCTGCGTGGAGATGCCGATTTCGGCGCCGAAACCGAACTGCTCACCGTCGGTGAACGCCGTCGACGCGTTGATCATCACCGCTGCGGCGTCGACACCGTCACTAAACCGTTGCGCCGCAGCCATATTGCTGGTGACGATGGCCTCGGTGTGGCCGGTGCCGTACTCGTTGATGTGCGCGATCGCGGCGTCGATGCCGTCGACCACCGCGACTGCGATGTCCATCGACAGGTATTCGCGGCGCAGGTCGTCCTCCCCCGCGTCCGCCGAAAGCCCGCCGTGCACCGTCACACCGGCATTCTCGAGGGCGGCCACCAACCGGGGCAGGGCCTTGTCGGCGATCGCGGCGTCGACCAATAGCGTCTCGGCGGCGTTGCAGACACTCGGCCGGCGCGTCTTGGAGTTCAACAGGATCCGTTCCGCGACATCGAGGTCGGCCCCTTCGTGCACGTAGACGTGGCAGTTGCCGACACCGGTCTCGATGGTGGGCACCTGCGCGTCGCGGACCACCGCATTGATCAGGCTCGCTCCCCCGCGCGGTATCACCACGTCGACCAGGCCGCGGGCCTGGATCAGGTGCGTCACCGTGGCGCGATCGGCGGCCGAAAGCAGTTGCACGGCATCGGCGGGCAGGTCCTCGCTGACCAGCGAAGCGCGCAGCACCTGCACCAGGGCCTGGTTGGACCGCGCCGCCGAGGAACTCCCGCGCAACAACACGGCGTTGCCCGACTTGAGCGCCAGACCGAAGGCGTCGACGGTGACGTTGGGCCGGCCTTCGTAGATCATGCCGACGACGCCCAGCGGCACGCGCTGCTGCCGCAAGTGCAGCCCATTGGGCAACGTGTAGCCGCGCAGCACCTCCCCGACCGGGTCGGGCAGCCCGGCCACCTGGCGCAGCCCGGCGGCGATTCCCTCGACCCGTTTGGCGTCCAGCGCCAATCGGTCGAGCATCGCGGGCGGTGTGCCGACGGCTTCGGCGGCGCTGAGATCTTCGGCGTTGGCCGACAGGATCAACTCGGTGTGGGCCGCTATCGCATCGGCCGCGGACCGCAGCGCCTGATCCTTGGCGACGGTCGGCAGAAGCGCCAGGACGCGGGAGGCGACCCGGGCGCGGCGAGCGGCGTTGTGGACCTCTCGGCGCAAGTCAGGCAGCGAAGGTGCTTGCAGACTCATTGAACCAGGGTAGCGGTCCTTCACCGGCCGGGTGAGGCGGCCCGGCTATTGCGGCACGACCCCCCGCGTGACGCGCCGGCAACCAGGATTCCGTTCGCGGGTGGGTCAGCGGAGCCGCTGCGCCGGCGTCGGCGCCTCGCGGCGGGCGGGACCGGTCCGCTCATGGTGAGTTGCCTGCCGCACCTTGGTCTGCCGCTCGTCGATCAACCGGCCCAGGTCTTGGAGCAGCAAGGGCTTCCGCATCACCAGATCCTCGAGATGCTCGCGGTCGATCTGTAGCGCGGTCACCTCGTCCAGTGCGTACGCACCGGCGAGGTTGGGTTGGCGGGTGAGCGCGGTCAGGCCGAGGAACGATCCCTCGTCCAGGGTGGTGACGGGGACCATGGACCCCTCGTCGGTCGTCGCGGTCAAGCGCACCCGGCCGGCGACCAGGAAAGTCACCCCGCGAGACACCTCACCGGCGGACTCGAGGATTTCGTCGGCACCGTAGCGGACGATCTTGGCGTACGGCACCAGCGATTGCTGGTCGGTGTGGCTCAGCCGCAACGCCGGGGCGACCACCGTGCGCAACGCCTTCTCCACGCGTTGTTTGGTCGAGTAGTTGTCGTCAGCGCCGTCGAGCCGCAGGCGCGCCCGCCGCGCGGCGTACCAAACCCAGCGCAGGAACGTCGCTTCCGTGGCCTCGGCGTCGGCGGGCGACAACAACCGGACGGTCGTGCGGTACTGGGCGCCGCCCAAGGCCACGGTGGTGGGCGGGATTTCGGGCCTTCGGGCCGGCAGCGCCCCGGCCACCCGCGTCAACATCGCGCACACCTTGTCGGGCGAGTCGCCCGCCGCGAATTTCGTTGTGATCGCACAGTCGTACGCGCGGGACGGACGACTGAGATTCGTGAAGGAGGTGCTGGCCAGCATCGAGTTCGGCATGATTCGGATTCCGCTGCCGGTGTCGATGTGCACGGACCGCCAGTTCACTTCGACCACGCGGCCCCGCGCGGTCCCGGTGTCCAGCCACTCGTCGATCCGGAAGGGCTGCTCGAACAGCATGAACAAGCCCGACACCACCTGGCCGACGGAGTTCTGCAGCATCAGGCCGATGACCACCGATGTGATGCCCAGCGCGGTGAACAAGCCGCCGATCCGGACACCCCAGATCATCGACAGCATCACCGCCAGGCCGACGCCGATGACGCCGAAGCGGGCGACGTCGACGAAGATGGCGGGCAGTCGTTTGCGCCAGCTGTCGTCGGGCGCGCCCTCGAACACCGTGGCGTTCAGGGCGGACAACACCAGCACCAGCACCAGCAGGCCGAACACCGTCGTGAGGATCCGCACCGGCTCGTCCCCGGCCGACACCTGCGACGCCTTGACGAGCAACAGCAACAGCGCGCCCAGCGGCAGCAGGTAGTTGCGCACCAGGCTTACCTGCCTGGCGAGGTGGCTGTTTCGGCGGACCAGCATGCGGTGCAGCTCGGTGAGCAGGATCAAAGCGACCGGGAATCCGACCGCGACACCGATCGCCCAGTAGAACCAGGATGATTGGAACAAGTTCATGATCGCTCCGACAACCGGTAGATCGCCTGGTCGGTCCCGCCGACCGAGATGGTCCCGGCCGGCGTGAACTGCCGCACGTCACGCATCGCCTCGTACACCTGCGAGGTGACGTAGATGCCCGATTCGTTTGCGCCGCCCTGCATCCGGTAAGCCAGACTCACCGCCGCGCCCCACATGTCGTAGACGAGTCCGGAGCGGCCGACCAGTCCGCTGATGACGTCGCCGGTGCTGATGCCCACCCGCAGCCGCAGCTCGTGACCCGCTTGGCCGTTGAACCGATCGATGATGTGGCGCATTTCCACCGCGAAGTCGACGCTGCGGTGGATGCTGTCCAGCCGCGGTGTGACCACCCCGCAACTGGCGAGATAGCCGTTGTGGAAGGTGCGGATCCGCTCGACGCCGAAAGATTCGGCCGCCGAATCGAACTGCCGGAACAGCTCGTCGACGATCCCCACCAGCTCGTCGCCGCTGACATCCACCGAAACCTCGTCGAGGCCGACGATTTCGGCGAAGACCACGGCCACGCCCTGGTGTTCCAGCGCGATGGTCTCCTGTCCCTCGCGGTACCGCTGGACCACCGACTCGGGCATCAGCGCCAGCAAGAGCCGGTCGTTCTCCCGGCGCTGTTCGTTGAGCAGCTCCTCCTTGATCGCGAGGCTCCGGCTCATCTCGTTGAAAGCCGCGGTCAGGTCGCCGATTTCGTCGCGCGTGGTTACCGGGATGTTGACCTGGTAATCGCCCGAGCTGATCTTCTGCGTGCCCGTCTGCAGCCGACGGATCGGTCGCAACATCAGCTGAGCCAGCACCATCGACGCCACGCAGATGGCGAAGATCATGATCGCCACCGTCAGCACGACAGTCCTGCTGAACCTGCCCAGGCGCGCGAAGGCGTCGGAGTTGTCCCGCGTCGCCAGGATCGACCAGTGCAGATCGGAGTTGGGCAACGACAGCGGGGCGAAGGCCTCGAGTTCCTTGTTCCCCAGGTAGTCGGTGGCGCTGATGACTCCGGTCTGTCCGCGCTGGGCGGCGCGAAGACCCGCAGTCGGGACCGGTTGCACCAGGGTCGTGCCGCCGAGCCTGATCGCTTCCTCCACCACGTCCGGCGGGGTACCCGAGGCCACGGCCTCTCGCTTGTATTCAGCCGGATCCTGCAGGAAAAGTCTTGAATCAGAACGCATCAGGTTGTCGGGCCCGGCCAGATACGTCTCGGTCGCCGGCCCCATCCCGGCGGCCTCCCAGTGTTTGTCGGCGGTCATGATCCGGTTGATCTTCGAGATCGGCAGCGGCAGCGCCATGACGCCGTCGAATTTGCCGTTGATGCCCACCGGCGACACCGCCCACGCCGTGGGGGCATCGAGCTGCGGCTGGTACGGCTGGAAGTCGGTGATCCAGAGAAAGTTGATGTCGTTGGAGCGCAAGGCTTTCTGGTATGCGTCCCGCAGATTGGATTCCCGGTAAGGGCCGGTGAGGATGTTGGTGCCCAGGTCCGGACCTTTGTTCACCGAAAAGACGACATTGCCCTGCATGTCCAGCAACAGCGCGTCGGGGTATTCGAAACGGGTGACGATGTCGTGCAAGTAGAAACCGTAGCGGGCGCTGGCCGCCGACCACGCGCTGCCGTCGCCGGCATCCTGAACCTTCCGCGCGTCGGAGATCGACGGGTAGGGCGCCGTGTAATTGGCCTGAAGGTACTTCTGCGCGTTGGAACTCGGGAAGATCGCGTTGAGATCGAGTTCCTCACCGGTGATCCGCTTGATCGGCTTGATCATGTTGTCGTCGTAGTAGTTGACGAGCGCCTGCTGCTGGGGCGGCGTGATGGTCGCGTTGGATAACTGTGCGAAGCCGTCGGTGAACGCCGTCGTCGCCTCGACGATGCTGAAACCGCCGCTGTACACGAGCAGCGAATTCGTCACCTCTTTGAAAAGGGACCGCACCTGCTGCGCCTGCGACTCGCGCAGTTCGATGAGTCGCTCGGATTCGACCTGGCGCAGGGCGTTGCGGCCCGACGACGCCCCGATGAACCCGATCACCCCGATCGACAGGATGCTGCAGAGCAGCAGCGTCAGCAGCAGCTTCGATTGCAGGCCGATCCGGAAAAACCTACGACGACGAGACTTATGGCCCTTGCGGGACTCACCTCGGCGCGCCGCAGCCGTTTCCGCCGGGGCGGCTGCCGGTGCCGTCTGGGAAGCCGGCTCAGCGTCTCGTAGCTCGCTCGATGTCACTCGACTACGCCCTTCCTCGGACACGCAGCATCGCTCACGCAGCACACTAGCGCGCGCGTCTCGAGATATGGGCGATTGCCGCAAAGCGTTGGCGGTGAAGAATGCACGCACGCTGTCGGAGACCTCCCGAGCGCCGGGTGACCGCAAGGCTGACGGCCGGACACGACAGTCGGGCAGCCATCGCTGCAGTTGCCGTGCGAGAGGGCTTCGCCGCGGCACGCGACCACGAGTCCGGATGCTGAATTCAGACGCGACAATCCCTACGGAGCAAGGCTTTTCACGATGTTGAAGGCGCTGTACGCGGGGGTTGGCAACCGGCTAACGTCAGAGTATGGCGCAAGTATGTGTGGTCGGCAGCGTGAACATGGATATGTCGCTGCGCGTCGATACCCTTCCCCGCCCCGGCGATACGGTGCTGGCTTCGTCGTTCACCCACGGACCAGGTGGGAAGGGCGGCAATCAAGCGGTGGCGGCGGCGCGGGCGGGGGCACGGGTGCAATTCGTCGGCGCGGTCGGCGACGACCCGGCCGCCGGACAGTTACGCGCCCACTTGCTGGCCAACGGCGTCGGGTTGGACGCGATTGCCGAAACGCCCGGACCGAGCGGCACGGCGATCGTGGTCGTCGATGCCGACGCAGAGAACACCATTGTGGTCGCCCCGGGCGCCAACGAGCGGCTGACCCTGGACACCCCCGCCGCGAAAAGCGTCATCGCCGGCTGCGACGTGTTATTGACGCAGCTGGAAATTCCAGTGAGGGCAGCGGTGGCGGCGGCACGGCATGCCCGTTCGGCCGGGGCGGTCGTCATCGTCAACGCCTCACCGGCCGGGCGGGACGAAGACTCGCTGTCGGAGCTGGCGGCGCAGGCCGACGTCGTGATCGCCAACGAAGCCGAGGCCGAACAGTGGCCGTGGCGCCCCACCCACCTGGTGACCACATTGGGCGCGCGCGGCGCGCGGTACGTGGGCGCCGACGGGGACTTCGTGGTGCCCGCACCCACGGTGGCCGCGGTGGATACCACCGGGGCGGGGGACGTCTTCGCCGGGGTGCTGGCCGGAAGCTGGCCACGCAACCCCGGTTCTCCCGCCCAGCGACTGCGCGCGTTGCGGCGCGCCTGCGCGGCGGGAGCGCTGGCGACCCTGACGCCAGGCGCCGGCAACTGCGCCCCGGACGCCGAAGCGATCGACGCGGCGCTCGAATCACGCGCCTGACCTGCGGCTGGCAGTAGGTGGCAGCGTCTGGCGTCGACCTGGCAGTGGTTCGCGGGCACCGTCGGTGGCGATCAGCCATCGACGAAAGGAACATCATGTCCGCGACCACGATCGACCGCACCGGCACCCGGGACGGCCTGCTGCGACTGGCCATGCGCGCCGACGCCGTCATCAGCGGCGTGGTCGGGCTGGCGGGTATCCCGCTGGCCGGCCGGCTCGCCGAGCTTTCGGGGACCACGACAACGTTCGAGTACGCCATGGCCGCGCTCTTGATCGGCTACGGCGTGGTCGTGTTCGGCCTCGCCGCCCTGCCCTCGGTGCGGCGCGCGGGCATGGGCGTCATCATCGCCAACCTGGCGTACACGGTGGCCGCCGTGGTTCTGGTGCTCGAAGACGTCTTCCCGCTGACCACGGCCGGCGTCGCGTTGAATCTGGCGGCCGGCGCCTACACGCTGGTGTTCGCCGAACTGCAGTACCAGGGCTGGCGCCGCGCGAGGGCGTGAGCCGGAGGCTCGCGGGCCCGCCCGGCGATCACCGGGCGGGCCCGTCGGCGCGCTACTCCTCGGGGATCTGCCGCTCGATCTCGTCGAGCCAGATGCGTGCGGACATGTCCGACGGGGCCCGCCAATCACCGCGCGGCGACAGCGCGCCGCCGTGCGACACCTTGGGCCCGTTGGGCAAGGCCGAGCGTTTGAACTGACTGAACGAGTAGAACCGCTGCACGAACACTCCCAGCCAGTGCCGGATCTCCTTCAGCGAATATGTCGGTCGCTTGTCCTCGGGGAATCCCGGTGGCCAGTTGCCCCGATCCGGGTCGCTCCACGCATGCCGGGCCAGAAACGCGATCTTCGACGGCCGGAATCCGTAGCGCAGCACGTGGAAGAGCGAAAAGTCTTGCAGCGCATACGGTCCGACCTTGTCCTCGCTGCTCTGCAGCTCTTCCTCTTCGCCCTTCGGGACGAGTTCCGGGGAGATCTCGGTGTCGAGCACCGACTGCAGCACGTCGGTGACGTCGGACTCGAACTGCCCGGACGAGATGACCCAGCGGATCAGGTGCTGGATCAGCGTCTTCGGAACACCGCCGTTGACGTTGTAGTGCGACATCTGGTCGCCCACCCCGTACGTCGACCAGCCCAGCCCGATCTCGGATAGATCGCCGGTGCCGAGCACGATGCCGCCGCGCTGGTTGGCCAGCCGGAACAGGTAGTCGGTGCGCAGCCCCGCCTGCACGTTCTCGAAGGTGACGTCGTAGACCTTCTCCCCGCGCCCGAACGGGTGGTCGATGCCCTTGAACATCACCATCGCGGTCTCGGTGATGTCGATTTCGGAGAAGGTGACGCCCAATGCGCGGCACAGCTCGATGGCATTGCGCTTGGTGCGTTCCCCGGTCGCGAAGCCGGGCAGCGTGAACGCCAGAATGTCGCTGCGCGGCCGCTCTTCGCGGTCCATCGCCCGTGCCGCAACGATCAGCGCGTGCGTCGAGTCCAGGCCACCGGAGATGCCGATGACGATCTTCGGGTAGTCCAGCGCGCGCAGCCGCTGCTCGAGCCCGGACACCTGGATGTTGTAGGCCTCGTAGCAATCCTGTTCCAACCGTTCGCGGTTCGCGGGGACGAACGGGAATCGCTCGATGTCGCGGCGCAACCCGATGTCGCCGCCCGGCGGGTCCAGCCGGAACCCGATACGCCGGAACGACTCGGCCGACCCGCGGTGGTGGCGCCGGTTGTCGTCGAATGTGCCCATCCGCAGCCGTTCTGAGCGCAGCAGATCGATGTCGACGTCGGCGACGCTGCGCCGCTCCCCCTTCGGGAAGCGCTCCGAGGAGGCCAGCAGTTCGCCGTTCTCCCATACCATCGTCTGGCCGTCCCAGGCCAGATCGGTGGTCGACTCGCCCTCCCCGGCGGCGGCGTAGACGTAGGCGGCCAGACACCGCGCCGACGCCGAGCGCGCCAACAGGCAGCGGTCCTCGGCACGGCCGATCGTGATGGGGCTGCCGGACAGGTTGGCCAGCACCGTCGCGCCCGCCAGCGCGGCCTCCGCGCTGGGCGGGATCGGCACGAACATGTCCTCGCAGATTTCGACGTGCAGCACGAAGTCGGGGATATCCGACGCGGCGAACAGCAGATCGGGACCGAACGGGACGTCGGTGTCACAGATCCGGATGGTGCCGCGCTCGTCGTCTCCGGCCGCGATCTGGCGGCGTTCGTAGAACTCCCGGTACGTGGGCAGGTACGACTTCGGCGCCACCCCGAGCACCGCGCCGCGGTGGATCACGACGGCGGTGTTGTAGATGCGCTGCCGATACCGCAGCGGCGCACCGACAACCAGGACCGGCAGCAGATCGGTCGAGGCGGCGACGATACTCTCGACGGCGCTGCTGACGTCGTCGAGCAACAGGTCCTGCATGACGATGTCCTCGATGGAGTATCCGGACAACGTCAGCTCGGGAAACACGGCCACCGCGACGCCGTCGTCATGGCAGGCGAGCGCCAACCGCAAGACCGACTCCGCGTTGGCCGCCGGGTCGGCGATCGCGGTGTGGTGCGTGCACGCGGCGACCCGGACAAACCCCTGGCTGTAAGCGTTGTAAAAGTCCATCGCCCTTCCATTGTCGCCTGCCCGGTGTCAACCCGTGGCCGCCGGGTATCCCCTTTCCCATGAGCGATACCGCCGTGGTCGTGGTCGACATGATGAACACCTACCAGCATCCCGATGCTGAGGAACTAATACCCAATGTCGCCAAGATCATCGACCCGCTGACCGATCTGGTCGGGCGCGCACGCGAATCCGCCGACGTCGACCTGGTGTACGTCAACGACAACTACGGCGACTTCGCCGCCCAGTTCTCCGACATCGTCGGATCAGCGCTCGACGGGGCGCGGCCCGATCTGGTCAAGCCGATCGTTCCGGCCGGGGACTGCCGCGTGATGACCAAAGTGCGACACAGCGCCTTCTACGCGACCGCGCTGGCGTATCTGCTCAACCGGCTCGAGACCAAGCGGCTGATCATCACCGGGCAGGTCACCGAGCAGTGCATCCTCTACACCGCGCTCGACGCCTATGTGCGCCACTTCCCCGTCGTGATCGCCACCGACGCCGTCGCCCACATCGACCCCGACCTCGGCGCGGCGGCGCTGAAGATGATGGAGCAGAACATGTCGGCCGAGCTCACCACGGCCGCGGAGTGCCTCGGTTAGCGATATCGCCGCGCGGGTACGCAGCACGTCCTCGGTGGGCCTTCGCGCCCGTACTCTCGAAGAGGTGACCGCCCACTGCGCAGAATCGCCGGAGCTGGTCGCGCTGCTGGCCGGTCGCCGGATCGCGGTGCTGACGGGCGCGGGCCTGTCCACCGACTCCGGCATCCCCGATTACCGCGGACCCGATTCACCGCCCAGCAATCCCATGACGATCCGCCAGTTCACCTCGGACGCCGTCTTCAGGCAGCGCTACTGGGCGCGCAACCATGTCGGTTGGCGGCACATGGACGACACGCTGCCCAACGCCGGCCACCGGGCGCTGGCCGCGCTGGAACACGCCTCGGTGGTGACGGGGCTGATCACGCAAAACGTCGACCTGCTGCACACCAAGGCCGGCAGCCGCAACGTCGTCGATCTGCACGGCACCTACGCCCAAGTGGTCTGCCTGAGCTGCGGGTACACCATGAGCCGCGCCGCTCTCGCCGAACGGCTGGAAGAGCTCAACCCCGGATTCATCGAGCGCGCCGAAGCGGTCGGCGGGCTCGCGGTGGCCCCCGACGCCGACGCCGTCGTCGCCGATACCACGTCGTTCCGGTATCTCGACTGCCCGCGCTGCGGTGGGATCCTCAAGCCGGACATCGTCTACTTCGGCGAAAACGTCGCCAAACATGTTGTCGACCGGGCATATTCACTGGTGTCCGAAGCTGACGCGCTGCTGGTGGCCGGCTCGTCGCTGACGGTGTTCTCCGGCTACCGATTCGTGCGTCACGCCGCCGCGCTGGGCATGCCGATCGCCATCATCAACCGGGGAAGGACCCGCGGGGACGACCTGGCGACCGTCAAGGTCGACGGCGGCTGTTCCGAGCTGCTGGCGCTGCTGGCGGACGAATTGTTGCCGTTACCAATGCGTTAGAAGGTGCACGGCATGCTGCGGACGGCGTGAATGAAGTTGCCCGCCACGTATGTCGGGTCACCGGCCTGGATGTCGGGCAGCTGGCGCAACAACTCGCCGAAGATGGCGCGCAGCTGCGCCCGGGCCACGTGGGCGCCCAGGCAGAAGTGCACCCCGCCGCCGCCGAAGCCGACGTGCGGATTGGGGCTGCGGCTCAGGTCGAAGCGCTCCGGGTGGTCGAACGCCTCGGTGTCCCAGTTGCCGGACGGATAGAACATGACGACCTTCTCGCCCGCCCGGATCGTCTGGCCACCGAGCTCGAAATCCGTTGCTGCCGTGCGGCGGAAGCTCATCACCGGACTGGCCCAGCGGACGAACTCCTCGACGGCCGTTCCGATCCGGGTGTCGAAATCCTCCAGCAGCCAGGCACGTTGGTCTGCGAAGTCGGTGAGCGCCTTCATCGCGTGGCTGGTGGTCTGACGGGTGGTGTCGTTGGCGGCCACGGAAAGCAGCACGAAGAAGGCTGCCACCTCCGCGTCGGTCAGCCGGTCGCCGTCGACCTCGGCGTTGACCAGCCCGCTGAACAGGTCGTCGCCGGGACGCTCGCGACGCTCGGCGGCCAGCGTGCCGGCGATCTGGTGCAGATACACCTGGTTTTCGACCAGGACCTCCAGCGCGTTGCGACCGTCGAGGTAGACGGGGTCGGCCCAGGACACCAGCGCGTCGGCGGCGCGCGCCACGCGCTCACGCTCCGACTCCGGGATCCCCACCATGTCCGACAGGGTGCGGATCGGCAGTTGCTTGGCGCAGTGGTCGACGAAGTCGGCCCCACTTCCGGCCGCGCGCAGCTCTTCGACGATGGCCTTGGCGTTCGCCCTGATCGAGTCCTCGATGCGGCGGATCTGCCTGGGGGTGAACGCGGCGCTGACGAGCTTGCGCAGCTTGGTGTGTCGCGGCGGGTCCATCGCCAGGAACGACTGGGACGCTTCGAGCAACTCGACCGGGATGTTCTCGAACATCACGCCCTGGCCGGACAGGAACGCCTCGTTGTTGCGGCTGACCGAGACGATGTCGGCGCGACGCGTGATCGCCCAGTAGCCCGGATCGTCGGGGTCGGACATCAGGGCGTCCTCCACCGGCGGGTGCCAGCTCACCGGCCGCTCGGCCCGCAGCACCGCGAACGAACGTTCCCGATCGGCCGCGGTCGTGGACCAAAACGCACGCGAGGACAGGTCGATCGGGTCGTAGGCCCGGCCGGGCTGCTGGGCGCCGGACGTCTTGGTCGTCAGGGTCATGGGACCCACCTCCAGTGTGTATGACCTCGGTCACAGGACGTCAGCGACACTATTCCTAGACAGAGTGTCTAGTCAAGCTGTCAAAAATGGTTCTATGCTGGCTGAATGCCATCGGTCACCCGGAAGCCGCAGGCCAACCGCGAGCGGGGGCGTCAGCAGCGGCGAGAGCAGATCGAGCGGCAGCTACTCGACGCCACCGAGCGGTTGATGCGCGGCGGCACCAGTTTCACCGAGCTCAGTGTCGACCGGCTGTCGACCGAGGCCGGCATTTCCCGCGCGAGCTTCTACATCTACTTCGAGGACAAGGGCCACCTGCTGCGCCGCCTGGCCAATCAGGTGTTCGCCGACCTCGCCGACAGCGCGGATCGCTGGTGGAGCGTGTCGTCGCGGCACGATCCCGACGACGTCCGCGCCGCGATGGAGGGGATCATCGCCAGCTATCGGCGCCATCAACCGGTGCTGGTCGCGCTCAACGAGATGGCCGGCTACGACCCGCTGGTGACCGCGACCTACCACAACCTGCTGACGGCGATCAGCGGGCGGCTGACCCGGGTCATCGAAGAAGGCCAGGCCGACGGGTCCATCCGCCCCGGCCTGGCGGCGGCCACCACGGCCAGCGCGCTGACGTGGATGGTTGAGCGCGCGTGCCAGCAGAACCTCCCGGGCAATCCGCCCGCCTACGACCCGGAACTGGCCGCCACACTGGCGGAAATCGTCTGGGGAGCCCTCTATCTCAAACCCGCTTCGGCCCGCTGATGCGACGGTCGCCCGGCGGCTTCACTGCCACTGTGACCAGAACGACATAGTTAGGGTGCTATCTATTAGCGTACTATGCGAATATGGCATCACCTGCCGCGCCCGAGGTCGACCCGCTTTCCCTGGAACAGCAGGTCTGTTTCGCGTTGAGCCTGACCAACCGCGCCGTGTTGGCGGTCTACCGGCCACTCTTGGAGCCGTTGGGGCTGACCCACCCCCAGTATCTGGTGATGCTGACGCTCTGGGACCATCAGAAATCAGCCTCGGGACAACGGAAACCGCTGTCGGTCAAGGAGATCGCGACCACGTTGCAGATGGATTCCGCCACCCTGTCGCCCATGCTCAAGCGCCTGGAGGGCCTCGGCCTGATCACCCGCGCGCGAAGTGCCGTCGATGAACGCTCCATCGAGGTGAAACTCACCGACAGCGGCACCGCCTTACGCCGGCGTGCGACCAAGATTCCGCCGGCCGTGGTCGCGCGTCTGGGCGTCGATATCGATGAACTTCAGCACCTGCACGAGGTGCTGACCCGCGTCAACGCGGCCGCCTTGGCAGCGGGCGCATTGCAGTCCGGAACCCCCTCCTAGGAGCCGCCATGACCACCACCAGGACCAAACCCAACATTTGGCAACACATCGCCTACTCCTACGGTCGATGCCTGCCCAGCTCGATGCGCGAATGGGTCGCCAACGACCTGGCGGGCAAGGGAGCCGTGCGCCGGCACATGATCCGGTGGGCCATACCACCGCTGTTCGTTCTCGCGCCCTTCTGGCTGCTGCCCGCGTCGTTGTACGTGCATACCGAGATGACGGTGCCGCTCTACATCTGGGCCCTGCTGATCTCGCTGGCGTTGAACAAGGTTTGGCGTCGACACCGGCTGGCGCAGCACGGCCTGGACCCGAACCTGGTCGACGTGATCAAGAACAAGAAGCAGGCGAAGATGCACGAGGACTACGCCCGCCGTTTCGGGCCGCGCCCGGAATCGGCGGCGTGGCAGGACAACAGCAACCCGTTCAGCTAGCCGGCTCAGACCGCCACCAGGTCGTCGGCATGCACCGCGGGCCGGCGCAACTCACCGGGCAGCTCGGAAGTCGACCGCCCGATCATCGTCGCCAGTTCGGTGGCGTCGTAGGCCACCACGCCGCGGGCCACCATGGCCGCGTCCGGGCCGTGCAATTCGACGACGTCTCCGGCATAGAACCGGCCCGACACCCCGGTGATACCGGCGGGCAGCAGCGAGCGCCGCTGGCCCAGCACCGCGCGCACCGCGCCCTCGTCCAGGGACAGCGCGCCGGCCGCCTCGGCGGCATAGCGCACCCAGAACCGCCGCGCCGACATCCGTTGCGGCCGTGCGGCGAACACCGTGCCGACCGAGGCGTCGCTCAGCGCGGTCCCGGCGTCGCCCGCGGCGGCGAGCAGGACCGGCACCCCGGCGTCGGCGGCCAGTAACGCCGAGGACATCTTCGACACCATTCCACCGGTCCCCAGGTCGCTGCCGGGGCCGGCGACCACACCGGCCAGGTCGGCCGCGCCGGATACCTCGGCAATGAACTTGGCGCCCTTCGTCTTTCGCGGATCGGCGTCGTACAGGCCGTCGATGTCGGAGAGCAACACCAGGGCTTCGGCACCGACCAGATGAGCCACCAGCGCCGACAGGCGGTCGTTGTCGCCGAACCGGATCTCGTTGGTGGCCACCGTGTCGTTCTCGTTGACGATCGCCACCGCGTGCAGCGCGCGCAGCCGGTCCAAGGTGCGCTGCGCGTTCGTGTGCTGGGCCCGCATGGAGATGTCGTGCGCGGTCAGCAGCACCTGGCCGACCGTGCGGCCGTACCGCGCGAACGCCGCGCTCCACGCGTTCACCAGCGCGACCTGCCCGACGCTGGCGGCGGCCTGCTTGGTCGCCAGATCCTTGGGGCGACGGGCCAAGCCCAGCGGTTCGATGCCGGCGGCGATGGCGCCCGACGAGACGATGACGACATCGGTGCCCGCCTTCATGCGTGACTCGATGGCGTCGGCCAGCCCGGCCAGCCGGCCGGCGTCGAATACCCCCGATGGTGTGGTCAGCGCGTTGGTACCGATCTTGACCACCAGGCTGCGCGCGGTCCGGATGGCCTCCCGGTGGACGGTCACGTCGCGTCCCCGCGTTCGCGGCGCTGACGACGGGCCGCCTTGCGCTCCGCGGCGCCGGTGCGCTCGCTGCGTTCCAGCCGCACGTCGCTCCCGCGGCCGGACATCGCAACGTGTTGTCCCGCAGGCGTTTGCGGTTCCCAGTCGAATGTCATGTCACCGATGGTCACGGCGCAGCCGGGTTGCGCGCCCAGCCGCAGCAGTTCCTCCTCGACGCCCAGCCGGGCCAGCCGGTCGGCGAGATAGCCCACGGCTTCGTCGTTGTCGAAGTTGGTCTGCCGAACCCACCGCTGCGGCCGGGCGCCGCTGACCACGAAGCCGCCCTCGCCGTCCGGCTCAACGGTGAAGCCGCTGTCGTCGACGGGAACCGGGCGGATCACCGGCCGCCGCGGCGCGGCCTGCGGCCGGGCGGCGTTGTATTCCGAGATCATCCGCCAGAGCCCGAAGACCAACGGCTGCAATCCTTCCCGCGACACCGTCGACACGAGGAACACCGGCCAGCCGCGCTCGGCGATCTCGTCGCGGACGAATTCGGCGAGCTCACGCGCCTCGGGCACGTCGATCTTGTTCAACACCACCGCGCGTGGCCGCTCGGCCAAATCGCCCAGTGTCGTGTCACCCTGCAGGGTGGGGGTATAGGCGGCGAGCTCGGCTTCCAGCGCGTCGATGTCGGAGATCGGGTCGCGGCCAGGCTCCGAGGTGGCACAGTCGACGACGTGCACCAGCACGGCGCAGCGCTCGATGTGCCGCAGGAAGTCCAGGCCCAGCCCGCGGCCCTGCGATGCGCCGGGAATGAGGCCCGGCACGTCGGCGACGGTGAACGTCTGCTCGCCGGCCGACACCACTCCGAGATTGGGCACCAGCGTGGTGAACGGGTAGTCCGCGATCTTCGGTTTGGCCGCCGAGATCGCCGATACCAGTGACGATTTACCGGCCGAGGGAAACCCGATGAGACCGGCGTCGGCGACGGTCTTGAGCTCGAGCGTCAGGTCTCGCGCCTCGCCCGGTTCGCCGAGCAGGGCGAAGCCGGGGGCCTTGCGGGCGCGCGACGCCAGCGCCGCATTGCCCAGGCCGCCACGGCCGCCGGCCGCTGCTTCGAAGCGGGTGCCCGCGCCCACCAGGTCGGCCAGCAGCCGGCCGTTTTCGTCCAATACGACGGTGCCGTCGGGGACTTTGACCTCTAGATCCGTGCCGGCCGCCCCGTCCCGGTTGTTGCCCATGCCCTGTTTGCCCGACGGGGCGGTGACGTGCGGGTGGAAGTGAAAGTCCAGCAGGGTGTGCACCTGCGGATCGACGACGAACACGATGCTGCCGCCGCGGCCACCGTTGCCGCCGTCGGGACCGCCCAGCGGCTTGAACTTCTCCCGGTGAACCGACGCGCAGCCGTTACCGCCGGAACCCGCGCGCGCGTGAATGACCACCCGATCGACGAATCGCGGCATCGGATACCAGCCCTTCGAAAGTCACGCCAGGGCGCATACACCTCGTGAAGCCGCCGCAGCGTTTCCCCGCGCGGGGGCGCGGCGCCCCCGGCCCGCGAGGCCTAGACCTGGGGCGTGATGCTGACGGTTTTGCGTCCGCGCTTGATGCCGAACTCGACGGCCCCGGCAGCCTTGGCGAACAACGTGTCGTCGCCGCCACGCCCGACGTTCACGCCGGGGTGGAACTTGGTGCCGCGCTGGCGAACGATGATCTCGCCCGCCTTGACGATCTGGCCGCCGAATCGCTTGACGCCCAGCCGCTGAGCGGCGGAGTCGCGGCCGTTACGCGAGCTGGAAGCGCCCTTCTTGTGTGCCATCTCTGTCGCCTCCCGCTACTTGATTCCGGTGACCTTCAGGACCGTCAGCTGCTGACGGTGTCCCTGCCGCTTGTGGTAGCCGGTCTTGTTCCTGAACTTGTGGATACGGATCTTGGGGCCCTTGGTGTGCTCGAGCACCTCGCCCGTCACCGCCACCTTGGCCAGCGCGGCGGCGTCGGTGGTCACCTTCGCGCCGTCCACGACCAGGGTGACGGGCAGCGACACGTTCGCGCCCGGGTCGGAGTCGAGCTTTTCGACCTTGACCACGTCCCCGACGGCGACCTTGTACTGCTTGCCGCCCGTCTTGACGATTGCGTAGGTCGCCATCGTTGCTCCTGCCTTCTTTCCTCTGCTCAGCCGGTTCTTCGGCTCTCTCGCGCGCGAGCCACCGGCGGTGCGCTCTGGGTTGCGGGTCCACGCCGATTGCCCGGTGCCCGCTGCCGCCGGCCAAAGTCCACACGGCCTGGCGACAACTGTCCTAGGGTACTTGACCAGCGGCTACAGGGTCAAACTGGGCCCCGTCAGTCCACGTGGATCGGCGGGCCCGCCGGCCGGCCCGCCGCGCGGCGGCGCCGCGGACGCCCGAACCCCGACCCGGCCTCGCCGGACGCCTCGGACCCGTCGTCGGAGTCGTCATCCTCGACGTCCAGGTCGTCGTCGTCGTCCATCTCGAGGTCTTCGTCGTCGTCGCCCAGGTCTTCCTCGTCGTCGAGGTCCTCGTCATCGTCGTCCTCGAGATCGTCGTCGGACTCGTCGTCGTCGGTGTCCTCGTCGGCGTCGTCGTCGGTGTCCTCGTCGGATTCTTCGAAGTCCTCCTGGTCGGCGCCCTCCAGGTCGGCGGCGTCCCCGGACTTCTGCTCATCGAACTCGCCGATCGCTTCCTCGGCGGCCTCGTCGGATTCCTCGTCGTCGTCGCGGCCCGCGGTTCCGCCGGCGGCCATCGCCTTGAACATCGGGTGCTCGCCGGGAGCGTGCGCGGGCACTTTGGCCACCACCGGCTCCTCGGCGCGGTTCTTCTTGGAGCGCCTGCCACGGCGCCCCCCGGACTCCGACTTGCGCCCGTTCGAGGGGGCCGAGTCGACGGGGTCGGTGTGCAGCACGATTCCGCGGCCGCCGCAGTGGGTGCACGACGTGGAGAAGGCCTCGATCAGCCCGGTACCCAGCCGCTTGCGGGTCAGCTGGACCAGGCCCAGCGACGTCACCTCGGACACCTGATGGCGGGTGCGGTCGCGGGCCAGCGCCTCGGTCAGCCGCCGCAACACCAGGTCGCGGTTGGATTCGAGGACCATGTCGATGAAGTCGATGACCACGATGCCGCCGATGTCGCGCAGCCGGAGTTGGCGCACGATCTCCTCGGCCGCCTCGAGGTTGTTCTTGGTGACGGTCTGTTCGAGGTTGCCGCCGGACCCGGTGAACTTGCCGGTGTTGACGTCGACCACGGTCATGGCCTCGGTCCGGTCGATCACCAGCGTGCCGCCCGACGGCAGCCAGACCTTGCGCTCCATCGCCTTGGCCAGTTGCTCGTCGATGCGGTGCACCGCGAAGACGTCGGGGCCGGCCTGACCGTCCGGGCCGCTGGGCGGCTCATACTTGTTCAGCTTCGAAACCAGATCGGGCGCAACGGAATTCACGTATTCGGTGATGGTCGTCCACGCTTCGTCACCGGAGACGATCAGGCCCGCGAAGTCCTCGTTGAACAGGTCGCGGATGACCTTGACCAGCACGTCGGGCTCTTCGTAGAGCGCGACCGCCGCACCGGCGGCCTTCTCGCTGATCTCGGTCGCCTTGGCCTCGATCTGCTTCCAGCGCTCCTGCAGCCGGGTGACGTCGTTGCGGATGTCGTCCTCTTTGACGCCCTCGGAGGCCGTGCGGATGATCACCCCGGCATCGGAGGGAACCACCTCGCGCAGGATCTCCTTGAGCCGCTGCCGTTCGGTGTCGGGCAGCTTGCGGCTGATCCCCGTCGACGACGCGCCCGGCACGTAGACCAGGTACCGGCCGGCCAGCGACACCTGGGTGGTCAGCCGGGCGCCCTTGTGCCCGACGGGGTCCTTGCTGACCTGGACCACGACGTAGTCGCCCGGTTTGAGCGCCTGTTCGATCTTGCGGTCGGACCCGCCCAGCCCCGCGGCTTCCCAGTTGACCTCGCCGGCGTAGAGCACGCCGTTGCGGCCACGGCCGATGTCGACGAACGCCGCCTCCATCGAGGGCAGGACGTTCTGCACGATCCCGAGGTAGATGTTGCCGACCAGCGAGGCGGATGCGGCCGACGTCACGAAGTGCTCGACGACGATGCCGTCCTCGAGCACCGCGATCTGGGTGTACCGCGCCCCCTGGTGCGGCGGCTCGGTGCGGACGCGGTCGCGCACGACCATGATCCGTTCGACGGCCTCGCGGCGCGCCAGGAACTCCGCCTCGGTCAGTACCGGCGGCCGGCGCCGCCCGGCGTCGCGCCCGTCGCGGCGCCGTTGCCGCTTGGCCTCCAGCCTGGTGGAGCCGTCGATGCCCTTGATCTCGGCGTTCGACGAGCCGTTGCCGCCATCGCCGCCGTTCTTGCCGCTGCGGGGCGCGCGCTCGTGGACCACGGTGTTGGGCGGGTCGTCGGGCGACGGGCTCTCATCGCCGTCGTCACCGGAGCCCGACTTGCGCCGCCGGCGCCTACGGCGGCGACGGGTGGCGCCCTCCCCCGAACCGTCGTCACCGGTGTCGGAGTCATCGGAGTCCGAATAGTCGGAGCCCTCTTCGTCGTCGCCGTCCTCGGCGTCGGAGGAGTCGCCGCGGCCCGCCTTCTGGCGCCGCTGCTGCGGCTCGTCGTCGTCGTCGTTCTGGTTGTCCGGTCCGCCCTGCTCACCGCGGCCGCGGCCGCGGCCGCGCCGGCCCCGACGCCGCCGCCGGTTGGCCGGCCGATCGGTCTGCTCGTCGTCTTCGTCGTCGACGTCGGAATCGTCGGAGTCGTCGGAGTCGGTGCCGTCGTCGGCATTCCGGTCGTCGTCGTCCGCCTTCAGCGGCTGCGGCGCGACGAAGAGCGGCATGTAGTGCGGCCGCTCGACCGTGGTCTCGAGCATCAGCCGGGATTCGGGTTCGGCGGCGGCTTCGTCGCCCGCGCTGCCGGCGACGACGGCGGCGGGCACATCCTCGGCACCCGGGTCGGGCTGGGCGGCCAGCAGGTCGCGTACCCGCACCGCGTCGTCGCGGTCCACGGTGGAGTGCGCGCTGCGGATGCGGCCGTCGAGCGCGCTCAAGGCGTCCAGCACCCGCTTACTGGTGGTTCCCAGCGTCCGGGCTAGCGAATGGACTCTCAGGCGGTCCGGCAGTTCGTCGTGCCGGGTCGGCTCTTCGGATGACTCTGCGGATGGTGCACCGTCTACCACGTATTCTCCTCAAGCCCCCGGGCGCGTCCTTGCGACGCGGCCACGCGAGGGCTTCGCTATGGGCCCGGGTGACTTTCCCCGAGCTTGTGATGGTCTCGCCCCGAGCGGTTCGCGGAGAACGCACTCGGCGCCGTGCTGAATGACGGCCTGACATGCCGCGCACCAACGCGGGGTGGCGATGATCGCGCTTGTCTAAGTCTTCATTCGGGTGTCCGACGCCGGTCCGGCGACGTTCACCCTTCATCAGTATCCCACATCACTCCCCGAGCCAAGCCGCCCCCGAGCGAACGCGCCGTCAGCGGCGTGGCGCGGCCCGTTTGCTGGGCGCTACGCGCCGGGAAACCAGAGTGCGATTTCACGCTTGGCGGACTCGGTCGAATCGGACCCGTGCACGAGGTTGAACTGGGTCTCCAGCCCGAAATCGCCCCGGATCGTGCCTGGTGTCGCCTTATCCACCGGGTCGGTACCGCCCGCGAGCTGCCGAAACGCCGCAATCGCCCGCGGTCCCTCGACGATCGCCGCCACCACCGGCCCGGACGTGATGAATTCCAGCAGCGATCCGAAGAACGGCTTGCCCTCGTGCTCGGCGTAATGCTGGGCGGCCAGGTCCTCGCTGACGCACCGCAGCTCCAGCGCGGCGATGGTCAGGCCTTTCCGCTCGATGCGGCTGAGGATTTCCCCTATCAGCTGCCGCTCGACGCCGTCCGGCTTGATCAGTACCAGGGTCCGTTCGGTCACGGCCGACAGCGTACAGAACCGGGCGGGAATCGGCCGGGGCAGCGGCGATCAGGGGGCCGCGCTACCCCTGGCGCCGCCGCACCTCGGCCCGGAAGTACGCGATCAGGGCCCACAACCCGGTGAACAGGACCCCGATGAACCCGACACCCGGATACACCGCGAAGCCCGCCAGCAGGAGCAGTTGCACGCCCAGGTTCACCCAGATCGCCCACGGTTTGCGCTGCACCCCGCCCAGCAGGATGAGCAGCGCCGCCACGCCGATCAGGTAACCCAGCGTCACCGGCGTCAGCCCGCCGCCGACCGCGCTCACCACCGGAATCGCCAGCAGCACCACGATCGCTTCCAGGAGCAGCGTCGCGGCCATCACCGCGCCGAAGCTCTTCCAGGGGTCCGTCCGGTTCTGGTCGGTCATTCCGGATCCCGACCGAACAGGGTGCGTGCCGCCCCGGCCGTGACGACCGAGCCGGTGATGACGATCCCGGTGCCGGAGAAGGCCTCGGCGTCCCCTGCCACGGTCGCGTCGTCGACCAGGGCGGTCGCGACGTCGATCGCATCGCGCAGGTTCTCGGCGGTCGTGACCCGATCGGGCCCGAATCGCTCCCCCGCGGCCAGCGCCAGCGACTCGACGTCCAGGGCCCGCGGCGACCCGTTGTGGGTCACGACGACGGCGTCGAACACCGGCTCGAGTGCGGCGAGGATGCCGTTGACGTCCTTGTCGCCCAGCACGCTGAGCACACCGACCAGGTAGCGGAAGTCGAATTCGTCGCGCAGCGCCCGCGCCAGCGCGGCCGCACCGGCCGGATTGTGGGCGGCGTCGATGAACACGGTGGGGGCGCTGCGCATGCGTTCCAGGCGGCCGGGGCTGGTGACGGCGGCGAATCCGGCCCGCACCGCCTCGACGTCGAGTTGCCGCTGCGCGCCGGCGCCGAAGAAGGCTTCCACCGCCGCGAGCGCCACCGCCGCGTTATGGGCCTGGTGTTCACCGTGCAGCGGCAGATAGACGTCGGAATACACCCCGCCGAGGCCCTGCAGTTGCAGCACCTGACCACCGATCGCGACCTGACGGCCCAACACCGCGAACTCCGAATCCTCGCGGGCCACCGCGGCGTCGGCGCGGACGGCCTGGGCCAGCAGCACCTCCATCGCCTCCGGCGCCTGCCGCGCGATCACGGCGACGGTGTCGGGCGCGCCGTCAGGGGCCTTGGTGATGATGCCCGCCTTTTCGCCGGCGATCGCGGTGATGTCCTCACCGAGGTACTCCACGTGGTCGATGCCGATCGGGGTGATGACCGCCACCGGCGCGTCGACGACGTTGGTCGCGTCCCACCGCCCGCCCATGCCGACCTCGATGACCGCGACGTCGACGGGCGCGTCGGCGAACGCGGCGAACGCCATGGCGGTCAGTACCTCGAACTTGCTCATCGCCGGCCCGCCGCCGGCCTGCGACTGGGCGTCGATCATCTGCACGAAGGGCTCGATCTCCCGATAGGTCGCCACGTACTGGGCCGGGGTGATCGGCCGGCCGTCGACCGCGATGCGCTCGACCGCCGATTGCAGGTGCGGGCTGGTGGTCCGCCCGGTGCGCCGATGCAGGGCGGTCACCAGCGCGTCGACCATGCGCGCCACCGAGGTCTTGCCGTTGGTGCCGGTGATGTGGATCGAGGGATAGGCCCGCTGCGGCGAGCCCAGCAGGTCCATCAAGGCGCTGATCCGGGTCAGGCTCGGCTCGATCTTGGTCTCCGGCCAGCGTTGGTCGAGCAGATGCTCGACCTGAAGCAGCGCGGCGATCTCGTCCGGGGTGGGAGCCAAGCCGGTGGCGCCGTCGCTTTCGCGGCCGTTTTCGGGCCAGTCGCAGGGCTCGGTCATCGAGCACTCATTGCAGCCCGACCAGCCGCGCGGTGATCCGGTCGGTCTCGTCCTGGGCCACGCGCTGACGGTCCCGGATCTTGTCCACGACGTTCTGCGGGGCCTTGGACAGGAAGTCCTCGTTGGCCAGTTTCGCGGTGGTCGACGCCAGTTCCTTTTGAGCCGCGGCGAGGTCTTTCTCCAGGCGGCGGCGTTCGGCGGCGACGTCGATGGTGCCCGAGGTGTCGATCTCGACGACGACGGTGTGGTTCATGTGGGGGCCCAGTCGCACTTCCAACGACACCGACGACTGGAAGTCGTCGCCCGGCGCGGTGAGCCAGGCCAGCGACGTCACGGCGGACACCTGAGCGCCCAGATCCGCCGCATTCACGCCGCCGAGCCGGGCCGGCACCTTCTGCCGGTCGGCCAGGCCCTGGTCGCTGCGGAACCGGCGGACCTCGGTTACCAGCCGCTGCATATCGCTGATCCGTTGCGCGGCAACGTGATCCAGCTCTATACCGGAAGGCTCCGGCCAGGCTGCGATCACCAGCGACTCCTGGCCGGTCAGGGCCTGCCACAACGCCTCGGTGAGGAACGGGATGACGGGGTGCAGCAACCGCAGCAGGGTGTCCAGCACCGCGGCGAGGACCGCGGTGGTGTGGGCATTGCCCTCGGCCAGCTGCGTCTTGGCCAATTCGACGTACCAGTCGCAGAATTCGTCCCACGCGAAGTGGTAGAGCGCCTCGCAGGCGCGGCTGAACTCGTAGTCGTCGAGGGCCGAATCGACTTCGGCGCGAACCTCTTCCAGCCGTCCCAGGATCCACCGGTCGGCGTCGGTGAGTTCGTCCTGCGCCGGCAGCGGCGCGACGCGGGCGCCGTTCAGCAACGCGTACCGGGTCGCGTTGAACAGCTTCGTACAGAAATTGCGGGATGCCCGCACGGCGTCCTCGCCGACGGCCAGGTCACCTCCGGGGTTGGCGCCGCGGGCCAGCGTGAACCGCAGGGCGTCGGCCCCGAAGCTGTCCATCCAGTCCAGCGGGTCGACGACATTGCCCCTGGACTTGCTCATCTTGCGGCCGAACTCGTCGCGGATCAGGCCGTGCAGGAACACGTCGGTGAACGGCACCTGCGGTCCGCGGCGGCCGTCGAGGGTGATGGCCTGGTCGCCGCCGACGAAAGTGCCGAACATCATCATGCGGGCCACCCAGAAGAACAAGATGTCGTATCCGGTGACCAAAACGCTTGTTGGATAGAACTTTTCCAGCTCCGGGGTCTTGTCCGGCCAGCCCAGCGTGGAGAACGGCCAAAGGGCCGAGGAGAACCAGGTGTCCAGCACGTCGGGGTCCTGCTCCCAGCCCTCCGGCGGCGTCTCGTCCGGGCCGACGCACACCTGCTCGCCGCCCGGCCCGTACCAGATCGGGATCCGGTGGCCCCACCACAGCTGCCGCGAGATGCACCAGTCGCGCATGTCGTCGACCCAGCCGAACCACCGCGGCTCCATGCTGGCCGGATGAATCACGGTGTCCCCGTTGCGAACCGCGTCGCCCGCAGCCTTGGCGAGCGACTCGACCTTCACCCACCACTGCAGCGACAGGCGGGGCTCGATGACCTCGCCGCTTCGCTCCGAATGCCCGACGCTGTGCAGATAGGGCCGCTTCTCCTCCACGATGCGGCCCTGAGCCGCCAGCGCTTCGCGCACCGCCACGCGGGCCTCGAACCGGTCCATGCCGTCGAATTCGGTTCCCGTGCCGGCGATAACGGCCCTGGCGTCCATGATGCTGGGCATCGGCAGGTTATGCCGCAGCCCGATCTCGAAGTCGTTGGGATCATGCGCGGGCGTGACTTTGACCGCTCCGGTGCCGAACTCGGGATCGACGTGCTCGTCGGCGACGACCACGACCTCGCGATCGAGGAACGGGTGCGGCAGCGTCGTCCCGACCAGACGCGTGTAGCGCGTGTCGTCCGGATGCACGGCGATGGCGGTGTCGCCCAGCATCGTCTCGACCCGGGTGGTCGCCACCACGATGTGCGGCTCGTCGTCGTTGAGCGAGCCGTACCGGAAGGAGACCAGCTCGCCCTCGACCTCGTCGTAGACGACCTCGATGTCGGAGATGGCCGTCTGCAGCACCGGGGACCAGTTGACCAGCCGCTCGGCCTGATAAATCAGCCCCGCGTCGTAGAGCCGCTTGAAGATCGTGCGGACCGCCCGCGACAGACCCTCGTCCATGGTGAACCGGTCGCGGCTCCACGCGACCCCGTCGCCGAGCCGGCGCATCTGACCGCCGATGGCACCGCCGGACTGCCGCTTCCAGTCCCAGACCTTTTCGACGAACAGCTCACGGCCGAAGTCCTCTTTGGTCTTGCCGTCCACCGCGAGCTGCTTTTCCACCACGCTCTGGGTCGCGATACCCGCGTGGTCCATGCCCGGCTGCCACAACACCTCATATCCCTGCATCCGTTTGCGACGGGTCAGGGCGTCCATCATGGTGTGTTCCAGCGCGTGGCCCATGTGCAGGCTGCCGGTCACGTTCGGCGGCGGCAACACGATCGAGTACCCGGGCTTGGCGCTCGTCGGGTCCGCCTCGAAGTAGCCCGCGTCGAGCCATTTCTGGTAGATCGCGCTTTCGGCGGCACCCGGATCCCACGACTTGGGCAGGTCGGTGGCGGGGCTGCGGCTGGCGGTCACCCGTCAATTCTAGGGAGCGCCGTTTGCTCCGATGTAGGTGCCCAAATCGCAGGTGAGCGGGGTCACTTCCCCAGCCGGTCGACCTGCAGCGTCACACCCGCGGCGGGGAACCTGTCCAGCAGGGCATCGCCCATCGCCGCCGCCGGGGTCAGCACGCCGTGCAGGTCGGGCAGCTTGTCGCGGTCGAACGCGAGCGCGAGGCCGCACTCCCCCAGCAGCACCGAGGTCGCCTTGTAGCCGGGGTCGCCGCGCTGCTCCATGCGCGCGACATAACGCGCGCCGGTGGTTGTGGTGGTGTAGGTCTCGAGCTTGTAGAAACCGCGCTCGCGCGCCGCCGGGCCGGGGCCGGTCCCGGGCTTGGGCACGATGCGCTCCACCAGCCGGCGCGGCAGCAGCCGGAAGTAGCGGCTGCCCAATCCGAAGGTGGCGTTGGCGACCCCGCCTACCGCCGCGGATGCCAGCGGGGCCAGCGGGGACGACCCCAGGCTCATGCTTTCGGTGTAGCGGAAGTGGCGGCCGTAGGCCCAGTCCAGTAACGCGTTGCTGCGCCGCACGATGCGGGTGTTGTAGGGCGCCATCACGAATCCCGATGTCCACACGCCGGTCAGCTCCGGTGCGATCTGACGACCGCGGCGCCACGGCAGGTCGGGCTGGGGGCCGATCTCCGGTTCCGCGCTGCGGTCGGTGGTCAACGTGTACGGGTCGGCGAGCTGGCGGCGGGCGTCGGGATCGCGGGATGCGGTGTCCAGCACTTCCAGCATCGACGCCACGGTTCCGCCGGACACCCCACCCGAGAAGGACCGGACCACCAGGTCGGTGTCGCCGAGTTCGCCGGTGCCGTCGTCCCGCGCCGCCCGGTAGAGCGCGTACACGCTGAGGTCCGAGGGAACGGAGTCGAATCCGCAGGCGTGCACGATGCGCGCGCCGGTGTCGGCGGCCTGCTTGTGGTACAGGTCGATGCTCTCGCGGACGAACATCGCCTCGCCGGTCAGGTCGGCGTAGTCGGTGCCCGCCGCCGCGCACGCGGCCACCAGTGGCAGCCCGTAGCGGGTGTACGGCCCGACCGTGGTGATGACGACCTGGGTGCGGGCGGCCATCTCGTTCAGCGTCGACGGCGACGAGGCGTCGGCGGCGACCAGCGGCCAGGATTGCGCGGCCTGGCCAAGGGTCTCGCGGACGGCCCGTAAGCGCTCGGTCGATCTGCCGGCCAGTGCCACCCGGGTTTCCGGCCCCGTCCGGGCCAGGTATTCGGCGGTCAACTTCCCGACGAAGCCGGTCGCCCCGTACAACACGATGTCGAATTCGCGCGGCGTTGCGGTCACGGGCCCGACGCTACCCGCAGATAAGTAGTGCCGGGCCAATGGCCCGGCACTACTTACTACTGCGTTGTGGGTCGTCAGCCGCGACGCCCGCAGACCGGCCACGCGCCGATGCCCTGCGAGTGCAGCACGTTCTCGGCCACCCGGATCTGCTCCTCGCGGCTCGCGCCGGCGGGAGAGCCCGACCCGCCGTTGGCGCGCCAGGTGCTCGGGGTGAACTGCAGGCCCCCGGAGAACCCGTTACCGGTGCTGATCGACCAGTTGCCACCCGACTCGCACTGCGCGATGGCGTCCCAGTTCACGCTGTAGGCGCGGACAGGCGGGGGCGGCGGGGCCTCCGGGCCCGGGGGCGGCGGCACGTTGGGGTCGAAGCCCGCGGGTGCCGGCGGCGG
>NZ_LQOU01000018.1 GCF_002102155.1 Mycobacterium europaeum | reverse complement strand
ACATCGTCAGTCCTTCCCGCCAAGCACCGCTCGGCGTGTCAGACCAAGATCAGATCCACCGTTGTTCGGACAGTCCCCCGTTTGCGGCTGTGGCAGATGCCGATGTTGTTGGCGGGGGCGTTACCCGACGGGCCCGGCGCGGCGATGCAGTTCACCGCGGGCGGTGGCCGGGCGGGTGCGGGGGTGTGGTCGAGGGCGGTGTGTTGGGCCACCAGCTGGCTTGGCGTAGGAGTGTGGCGATGGCGGGGACGGTGAGGGTGCGCACGAGGAAAGTGTCGAGCAGCAGTCCGCAGCCGATGATGAATCCGGCTTGGACCATGATGGCCACCGAGCCGACCATCAGGCCAAACATGCTGGCGGCGAAGATGAGTCCCGCTGAGGTGATGACCGAGCCGGTGTTGGCAACGGTACGTAGTACGCCGACGCGGATATTGCGTCCTGATTCTTCACGCAGCCGCGACACGAGAAGCATGTTGTAGTCGGCGCCGACCGCGACCAGGATGATGAACGCCACCAGGGGCACCGGCCAGGCGATGGGATAGCCCAGCTCCCATTGGAATAGAAGCACGCCGATGCCCAGTGCGGCGAGGTAGTTGAGCACCACGGTGCCCAGCAGGTAGAGCGGGGCCAGCACAGCGCGCAGCAGCAGTACCAGGATGAGCCCGACGATGAGCAGGGTAGCGATGGCCAGTTGGGCGAAGTCGGCGCGCAGCAGGCGTTGGATGTCGGAGTTGACGGCGGGGAATCCGGCCACTGACATGGTGGCGTGGGCTAACGCGGTGTTGGGCCGGGCGGCGTTGGCGATGTCGGTGATCTGGTGGGCGAGGTGGATTGCTTCGGCGCTGTAGGGGTCGAAATTGGATTCGATGGCAAAGCGCGCGGTTTTACCGTCTGGGGAGACAAATTGCTTTGCCACGTCGGCGAATTGGCGGTTTTCGAAGACGTTGCCAGGTAGGTAGAAGCCGCTGGAGGAATCCGAGCGGGCGCTGGCCCGGGCAGAGTTTTGCAGCTGGATGGCGATCTGGCTCATCCCGTAGAGCATGTCGATGTTGCTGTCGGCCAGGGTGTGCACGCCGGTCGCCAGTGCTTGGGCGCCCGAGGCAAGCTGGCCGACGCCGTCTGAAAGGCGCCGTATGTTGCCGGCAAGGTCGGCGGGGTCCCCGAGGGTTCCGAAGGCTTTGTCCAGTGCGCCGACGGCGGACTGGACGTTGGTGAGGGTGCCGGTGACGGTGGCGTTGGTGGCGGGGTTGTAGCGGTCGCCGAGGTCGGCGACCTCGGTGAAGAACCCATTGTCACGCAGGCTCACCAGAATCTGGACTTGGTCACGGATCTGGGTGCACTGCGGTGTGGTGGCACACCACGGGGAGCTGTTGAGGGCGCCGGCGAGGGGGTCGAGGACGGCGATGGCGTTTTGAGCTTGGTCGGCCAACGGGCGCAGCCCGGGGCCGGATTGGATGGCTTGATCGACGGCGGGGGCGGTGGCCGAAAGCTGTTGCAGCAAAGGCCGCAACTGCTGGGCCTGGGTGGCGGCAGACTGGGCCTGGGTGAGTATTCCGGTTAGCGGAGTCAGGGCGGTGCGCAGGGTGGTGTCGAGTTGGGCCAGGCCCTCCGCGAGTTGGCTGGCGCCGTTGGTGAGTTTGGTGAGGTCGTCTTTTCGGGTGTTGCCGTCGGCGACGGCGCGGGCCATCTTGTCGCCGATCTGAGCGTTTTGCCATGAGAGTTGGGCTTGTTCGAGGCGGGTTCCGGTGGGGCGGGTGACTCCGGATACTTTGGTGACGCCGGGGATTTGCGCGATGCGGGAGGCCATTTCGTCGAGGTCGGCCAGCCCCTTTGCGGTGCGCATGTCGGTCGGGTTTTCCACGACCAGGAATTCGGTGACGATGCTGTCTTTGCGGAAGTGGCGGTCCAGCAGGCGGTAGCCCTGGTTGCTGGCGGTGCCGGCCGGCTGGCCTTTGCGGTCGTCGTAGCTGATCTTCATGGTCGCCGCGACCGCGGTCAGGGCCAGCAGGATGACCAGGCTGGTGATCAACAGCGGTACCGGCCGGCGGACCACCGCGACTGCGACGCTGTTCCAGTAGCGCCGGGTGCGGTCAGATTTGGGTTCGCCGATGCCTCTTTTAGCGGCCAGTGACAGCACCGGTGGCAGCAGCGTGATGGTGGCTGCGAACCCGACCAGCACGGCGACCGCGCAGGCCGGACCGAGGGCGGCGAACACGCTCAGGCGGGCGAACACCATGGTCAAGAAGGCGAACGCCACGGTGGCCGCCGAGGCCAGGATCACCCGGCCGATGCTGGCGGTGGCGTGGATGACGGCTTGATCGGCGGGAACCTGGGCGCGGCGCTGCTCGTGGTATCGGCTGATCAAAAACACCGTGTAGTCGGTGCCCGCGCCGAGCAGGATCGCGGTCATAAACGCCACAGTGAACTGGGAGACAGGCATGCCGATTTCGCCGAGCGCGGACAGTACACCGCGCCCCACGGCCAGGCTTGTCCCGATCACCAACAGCGGCAGCAGCGCGGTGAACACCGACCGGTAGACGATCAGCAGGATCAACGCGATCAGCCCGGCCGTTGCGATCGAGATCAGCAGTAGATCGTGTTCGGCAGAGGCGATCATGTCACTGAACGTCGTCGGCGGGCCCGTCACGTACGCGGTGGTCGACGAGCCGGCGAACACCTCTGCGACGAGGGCGCGCACCGCCTGCACCGATGCGGCCGCGGTGGGATCGCCCAACGTGCCGGCCACACCCACCGGCAGGTACCACGCCTTGCCGTCGCGGCTGACTGCCTGGGACGCGGTGACCGGATCGGCCAGCAAGTCTTTCACCAGCAAGACATGGCCGGTGTCGGCGCGCAGCCGCGCCAGCAGCTGGTCGTAGCGCTGCCGCGCCGAGGCAGTCAACCCGGCGGGGTCTTCCATCGCGACGAACACCACCGTCTTGGAACCCTGTTCACCGAAGGCCGCGCTCATCCGGTCCACTGTTTGCAACGACGGAACATCTCGCGGGAGAAGGTTCACCGACTGCTTGCGCACCACCGTCTCCAGCTGGGGAAACAGCACGGCCAGCAGCACGGCGACCAGCACCCAGGATCCGATCACCAGCGCCTTGTGCCTGACGGCGAATCCAGCCAGGCTCGCCAACCGCAGGCTGTATTCGCGTGATCCCACGAAACCGGCCGGTGGGGCGGGTCGGGAAAGGAGTGCAGTCGCACTTTCTGTGGAACCGACGGTCACATACACCTCCAGCCGAAAGCGAGACTAGTAGTCTCGCTACGCTACTATCAGTACCACAGCGGGGGGTCGCGCGGCGATTCAGGTGTCGCTTCATCTCACCGATCGGCCATCGCGCGGCTGGCACGTCGGGATCGGTCCGTATTTCTGGCGAAGTACCTGGCCAAAAGGCTTCGCGATTATCCTTTCGACTATGCCCAGTGAGTCCCTCCGAATGTCGTTTCGCCGGCACATGCGCGAACAAGTGTTGGACGCTGCGCGGGCCCTGACGATCGAGAAGGGCTGGGAGCGAGTACGGGTGAGTGAAGTCGCCGAGCTGGTGGGTGTCTCTCGTCCGACGCTGTACAAGGAGTTCACCGACAAGAAAGGACTCGGCGACGCGCTGATCGTCCGCGAAGGCGAGCAATTCTTGGATGGCGTTCGCGCGGTGCTCGAAGAGCATGCCCGCGACGCCGGTGCAGGCATCATGGCCGCCGTCCGCTACACCCTGGACGAGGCGGAGTCCAGCCCGTTGCTGAAAGCGGTACTGACCTCCAACCGGGGGACCGACGCCGGGCCCGGGTCGCCCGACACCGGGGTGTTGCCGCTGCTGCCGACATCGGCGTCGCTGCTCGAGTTGTCCTCGGCAACGATGATCAAGTGGTTCATCGGCCATTTCCCGGGGCTCGACGCCCAGGATGTACGGGATGTCGTCGACGCCTTGGTCCGGCTGACCGTCAGCCACCTGGTATTGCCCACTGACGACGCCGCAGCCACAGCGGGGCGTATTTCGCAGGTCGCGTTGCGGTATCTGCGACTGGACCACCCATCTGTGACAGATTGAGCCGAACTGTCTGAAGCTTGACATTTAACTGATCCCTGTAAATGATTTGGGGTATCGCCGGTTAGGCGCAGTCACGCGAGAACTGCCAGCGGTCGATGGCGATCTGTGTGTTCAGAGAAGTGCGAAGGAATGCTCATGACTGGGTTGTTGCACGCTCCGGTCGATAAGGCCCGCGAGCGCTTGTCGTCGGTGATTTTGGTTCCGGCCCCCCGCCGCGTCGAGGACGACTGGCGAGAGCTGAGCCGGCGGTGGCCGGTGCGCGATTTGGCGGCTCCACCGGCTGGCAGCGGTCTCAAGCCGGTTCCTGGTGACCCTGGGCTGCCTTTCGTTGGGCACACCTTGGACTACATCCGCTTTGGTTCCGAACTCGGCCGCGAACGCTATGCACGGCTTGGGCCGGTGACCTGGATGGGAGCTTTCGGCACCAAGATGGTGGTTATCGCCGGACCGGAGGCCACCCAACAGGCGCTGACCAGTAACGCAAAGGCGTTCTCGCAAGACGGCTGGAGCTTCCTCATCGATGCGTTTTTTCATCGCGGACTGATGTTGATGAGCTTCGATGAACACCGGATGCACCGGCGCATCATGCAGGAGGCGTTCACCCGGCCCCGGCTGGCCGGATACGTCAAACAGGTCGCCCCGTGCGTGCGCGCCACCGTTCCGGCCTGGCCGACCGGGCCATCGACTCGCCTGTATCGCCTGCTGAAGAACCTGACACTCGACGTCGCCACCGATGTGTTCATGGGCGGCCGCGGCAAGGACGAAAGCGATGCGGTCAATCGGGCTTTCATCGCGACCGTCCGCGCTGCTAGCGCCATCGTCCGCGCGCCGCTGCCCGGCACCCGGTATCGGGCCGGGATCCGTGGTCGACGGGTTCTGGAAGATTATTTCACCCGTCACCTGCCGCAGGCTCGCTCCGGAGGCAGCGACGACTTGTTCACCGCGCTGTGTCAGGCCCGCACAGAAGACGGCGAACAGTTCACCGACGCCGACGTCATCAACCACATGATCTTTTTGATGATGGCTGCCCACGACACCTCGACCATCACCACCACCGCCGTCGCCTACTTTTTGGCCAAACATCCCGATTGGCAGGACCGGGTGCGCGCCCAATCCGACGTCTTCGGCGACAAGGTTCTCGATATCGACGATTTGGAGGGCTTGACCGACCTCGACCTCGTCATCAAGGAGTCGCTGCGCCTTCTCGCCCCGGTGCCCCTGGTGATGCGAAAAACCGTCGAAGACACCGCCATTGCCGGCTACTACATCCCGGCCGGCACCCTGGTGGCCATCACTCCGGCGGTCAACCACTACGTCACCGACGTCTGGACCGAGCCCGACCGCTTCGATCCCCTGCGCTTCGACTCACAGCGGCGCGAGGACAACGCGCACCGTTTCGCCTGGATCCCCTTCGGCGGAGGCGCCCACAAGTGCATCGGGATGCATTTCGGCATGCTCGAAGTCAAGGCCATCTTGCACCAGATGCTGCGCACCTACACCTGGAGTGTGCGGCCCGACTACACCGCCAGGTGGGACAACACCTCGCTGCCCATCCCCGTCGACGGCCTTCCCGTCGACTTGCGCAGGCGATGAGCACGCAGGTGACAGTTCCACGCCCGCACTGTCTCTTGGCGGGCCGATATTGTCCCTAGCTCATTTCGACACGATTCTGCCCGGGCTGGCGTCGGCGCGAAATCCGCTGCGGTACAAGCAAACGTAGCCGCACAGCCGCCAGGCGATTCTGACGCCGAACTGATTTTTGACAGCGAATCTCGACAGGCTCGACAGCAGAAAGGCTTCTTGATGAACCTCAACTCGCCCTGGCGCACTTCAGAACTCGACGCAGTCCGCGAGCTGGCTGCCAAGTTCTGCGCCACTGAACTCGCACCTCACCGGGAGCGGTTCGCCCAACAGCACCACGTTGACCGGGCGTTGTGGCAGCGCGCCGGAGATCTCGGCCTGCTGTGTATGTCGATACCGGTCGAATACGGCGGTGGCGGCGGAACTTTCGCCCACGAAGCAGTGTTACTCGAAGAGCAAGCCCGCATCGCTGACAGCTCGTGGGGCGCGGGCCTGCACAGCGGCATCGTCGCGCACTACGTCCTTCAGTATGCCCAAGAAGAATTAAAGCAGCGCTGGCTGCCTAAAATGGCTTCCGGCGAACTTATCGGTGCGATCGCGATGACCGAGCCCGGCACCGGCTCCGATCTGCAGAATATCACCACGCGAGCAGTAGCGGAGGGCGACGACTATGTGATCAGTGGCTCCAAAACTTTTATCACCAACGGTCAACAAGCTGACCTCGTAATCGTCGTCGCCAAAACTGATCCAAATCACGGAGCCAGCGGCATCTCGTTGATCGTCGTGGAGGCCGACCGGCCCGGGTTCCGCCGCGGGCACGTCTTGAACAAGATCGGCCAGCACGGCCAAGACACCTCCGAACTGTTTTTTGACGCGGTGCGCGTGCCCAAGTCCCACCTGCTCGGCGAAACCGAAGGTCAGGGTTTCATCCAGCTGATGACTCAGCTGCCACAGGAGCGGTTGATCGTCGCAGTCGGTGCCGTCGCCGCCATGGAAACGGCGTTGCAGCACACCTTGCGTTACACCCACGAACGAGAAGCGTTCGGCCGCAATCTGTTCAGCTTTCAGAATACCAAGTTCACGTTGGCTGAAGCCGCCACCGAAACCCGCATCGCGCGTGTCTTCCTCGACCACTGCATCTGTTTGCATCTCGACGGCAAGCTCGATGTGCAAACCGTAGCGATGGCGAAGTGGTGGACGACAGACCACGCGATGACCGTCATCGATAATTGCTTGCAGCTGCATGGCGGCTACGGATACATGAACGACTACCCGATTTCTCGTCTCTGGGTCGACCAGAGAGTCCAGAAAATCTACGCCGGAACTAACGAAATCATGAAAGAGATCATCGCGCGATCCCTGTAGCCTGAGCTACCTTGCGCCCCCGCAAATCGCCATGCCGACTACCCTCTCAGCGACCACCGCGTCGCGCTGAGAAGGTCATGACCCGCAGTGGCGGTACCCGCGCTCACGTCACGAGATTTCCTCAACGCTGGGGGCGGATGATCGCTGACCTACACCGGCCCAGACTTCACCCATCGGATGACGGCTCGCAACTGAACGTGCCTCTTGCACAGTCTATTTCGACTCGGAAAGCCTCCCCCGCGGCATTGACTGTGACCTGCATCATGCTACAATGACCAGTGGTCATTATTTTTGACGGATCGCGACAAGGAGGTGGGATGCCGACGGTTACGTGGGCGCGTGTCGATCCAGCCCGTCGCGCAGCCGTGATAGAGGCGGCCGAAGCCGAGTTCGCGGCGCATGGGTTTTCAGGCGGCAGCCTGAACGTGATCGCACGCCGTGCGCTAGTGGCCAAGGGGAGCCTCTTTCAGTATTTCGCTGACAAACGCGACTTGTACGCATTCGTCGCCGACGTGGCTAGCCAGCGGGTGCGGTCGTATCTGGAGGTCCGTATCCGCGAACTCGATTCGAGCCGGCCGTTCTTCGACTTCCTCACCGACCTGCTCGACGATTGGATCACGTATTTCGCCGAGCATCCTCGCGAACGTGCTTTGCACGCTGCCGCGAGCTTGGAAGTCGATAGTGAGGCCCGCGTCAGCGTGCAGACGGTGGTTCACCGCCACTACCTCGAAGTGTTGCGCCCTTTGGTGCGTGACGCGCACACGCGCGGTGACCTGAACGCCGATGCTGATACGGCCGTCTTGTTGTCCTTGCTGCTGCTGTTGTTTCCGCATCTGGCGCTGGCGCCGCACGTCCGCGGGATGGATCCGGTCCTCGGCCTTGATGAGCCCACACCGGAGCAGCCGCATCTGGCGGTGCGCCGCCTGGTGTCAGTCATGGTGGCCGCGTTCGCGCCGTCATCCTCGCCACGCAGCGGTCCATGCGATGCCATGACTGAGCTGTCCCGCAGGCAGACAGCAGCGTGCACATGATGTGAAGGAGGCCCGAATCCACGTACCGCAAAAGTCCTACGCACTAATTTTCCTACGATGACAAGGAGGTCACAATCATGACGAGGTCCGATTATGGTTCGCTCGCAGAGGGCGGGCTCAACTGGGATAGTCTGCCGCTCAAGCTTTTCGCCGGCGGTAACGCGAAATTTTGGGACCCGGCGGCCATCGACTTCTCCCGCGACCGGGCGGACTGGGAGACATTGTCAGACAGCGAACGGGACTTGGCGGTGCGGCTGTGCGCGGCTTTTTTGGCCGGCGAAGAAGCGGTCACACAGGACATCCAGCCGTTCATGGCTGCGATGCGGGCCGAGGGCCGGCTGGGTGACGAGATGTATCTGACCCAGTTCGCGTTCGAGGAGGCCAAGCACACGCAGGGATTTCGGTTATGGCTTGATGCCATGGGGATTACCGACGACCTGCACGGCTATCACTCCCCGATTTACCGGAAGATCTTCAACGAGGAGCTGTCCGAATCACTCGGCGCCTTGGTCGCGGATCCGTCACCCGCTGCCCAAATCCGTGCGGCCACAACTTACAACCACATCGTTGAGGGGATGCTGGCGCTGACCGGCTACTACGCCTGGCATAAAATCTGTGTAGACCGCGGCATTCTTCCCGGTATGCAGGAGTTCATTGGCCGTATCGGTGACGACGAGCGCCGCCACATGGCGTGGGGCACGTTCACTTGCCGGCGTCACATCGCCGCCGACGACACGAACTGGTCGGTGTTCGAAACGCGAATGCAGGAGCTGATCCCGCTGGGCGTGCAGATGATCGAAGACCTCCTGGCCCCCTACGGCGAGCACATCCCGTTCGGCCTGACCGTCGACGAGTTGGCCAAGTACGCGACCGATAAAGGGATGCGCAGGTTGGGGACCATCGAGAGTGCCCGAGGACGCCCCGTCGCCGACATCGACGTCGACTACACGCCGGTGCAACTCGAAGACGAATTCGCCGATGAAGACCGCAAAGCGCTGGCCGGCGCTTCAGCCTGAGCTGTCGGGCTAGACAGCGACCCTCCCGGGCTGAGCAATCCCGTGCGGCCGCACCACTCAGTCAGCAACGTTCGCAAGCCGATTGTTGACGAAACGGCGTGTTGCTGCCTGGGTGCGGCCCAGCGGGCACCGCGCCGCCGGCGTTGCTGGTGTCGTGTTATCGGTCCGCCGGATGTCGTAATCAAGCTGCGGTTCACAAGGCCGTGCAATTAGTTGTTCCGACGAGATGAGGTTGAAATGGCTGTTTTTGCTGATGAGGATGAGGTTTACGCCTATCTGGGTGGGATTTTCCGACGTGGGCTGGATAAGGAGGGGTTGGCTGACAAGCTGGCGGGTTCGGGGGTGGTGTTGCGGGTTCATTACACCGATCCGGATGCGGTGGTGACGGTGGATATGCCTAATAAGGTCGTCGAGACCGGTGCGTCGAGTGCGGCGGTGCCCAATGTGGAGTTGTTCATGTCGGCGGACATGGGAAACAGGTTCTGGTTGGGGAAGGTGAACTTGACGGTCGCGATGGCCACGGGCACGGTGCGGGCCAAGGGTCCGGTGGCCAAGTTGATCAAGCTGATACCGCAGGCCAAGAATTTGTTTCCGGAGTATCGGCTGATGTTGGAGGCCGCGCAGCGTCGGGACCTCATCGATGCGTGAGCCGCAGCCCTGGACTGGTTTGCTGAGCGCGGTGGTGCCGCGGTGAAATCGACGATGCAGGACGTTCAGTTGGGTGTCGCCGGGATCGTCGGGCATGCGGCGACGGTGCATGGCGAGCGGGAGGTGTTCAGCGCGCGCGGTCCCGGCGACATTTCTCGGGTGACTTACCGGGAGTTGGCGGTTCGGGCGGCCCGGCTGGCCAACGCGTTGCGTCAGGTCGGTGTGCGCGGTGATGAGCGGGTCGCGACGTTGCAGTGGAGCAATCAAGAGCACCTGGACAGTTACGCCGCGGTGCCGTCGATGGGCGCGGTGCTGCACACGTTGAATCTGCGGTTGCCGCCGCAGCAGTTGGCGTGGATCGCCAACGATGCCGATGACCGGGTGGTCATCGTCGATGACACGGTGCTGGGCGTGCTGGCGGCGGCGCTGCCGACGATGGCGTCGGTTCATACGGTGCTGGTCACCGGTGAGGGTGATCTGGCGCTGTTGGATGGTTGCGGGAAAACCGTGCTGCGCTACGAGGAGCTGGTGGCGGGCCAGCCGGAGACCTTCGACTGGCCCGATCTTGACGAGCGCGCCGCCGCGGCGATGTGCTATACGAGCGGCACCACCGGTCACCCGAAAGGAGTGGTTTACAGCCATCGCTCGACGTGGCTGCATTCGCAGGCCGCCTGCACGGCGAACGCGTTGGGCATCGGTCATGACGACACGGTGTTGGCCATTGTGCCGATGTTTCACGCCAACGCCTGGGGGCTGCCCTATGCGGCGATGATGGCCGGCGCGCAGCTGGTGTTGCCGGATCGGTTCTTGCAGGCCGCGCCGCTGGTGGAGATGATCGAGGCGACGAGGACGACGATGTCGGGTGCGGTGCCGACGATTTGGACCGACATCTTGCACTACCTGGGCGACAATCCCGGCCATGACTTGAGTTCGTTGAAGTTGGTGGCGTGCGGGGGATCTGCGGTGCCGCGGTCGTTGATGAGCGCGTTTGACGAGTTGGGCATCCGGATCGTGCAGGCGTGGGGTATGACAGAAACCTCGCCGCTGGCCTCGGTGGCCCTGCCGCGCCACACCGACCCCGCCGATACCGCGCAGCGACTGCGGGCGACGCAGGGTCGGGTGGTGGCCGGCGTGCAATCCCGCATCGTCGACGACACGGGCGTCGAACAGCCTTGGGACGGCGAGTCGGTCGGGGAGATCCAGGTGCGCGGTCCGTGGATCACCGAACGCTACTACGGCCAGGACACCGCAGCGGTTACTGCCGACGGGTGGCTGCCGACCGGTGATGTCGGCACGATCTCTGAGGATGCGTTCATCACGTTGACCGACCGGGCCAAAGACGTGATCAAGTCCGGCGGTGAATGGATTTCCTCGGTGGAACTGGAAAACGAATTGGCCGCGCACCCCGGGGTGCGTACCGCGGCGGTCATCTCCGTGCCCGACCCCAAATGGCAGGAACGGCCGCTGGCGGTCATCGTGCCACACGCCGGGCACACAGTCACCGCCGCGCAACTGGCGGACTTTCTGCGCGACCGAGTGGCCAAGTGGTGGCTGCCGGAGCGGTGGACGTTCGTCGCCGAGGTCCCGTTGACTTCGACCGGCAAGTTCGACAAAAAAACACTCCGCCGGCAGCACGCCGACGGCGCGTTGGTCATCGAGACCCTCGGTTGATCTTGTCCCGTCGATAAATAGGAACATCCAGTGCAAGGAGTGAAACGGTGAAGACACGCGCAGCGATTCTGTGGGATCTGGGCCAGAAATGGGAGGTCGAGGAGGTTGAGCTCGATCCCCCCGGTCCCGACGAGGTGCTGGTCCGGTTGACCGCGACCGGGTTGTGTCACTCCGATGAACACCTGGTCACCGGCGACCTGCCCATCCCGCTGCCGGTGGTGGGCGGACACGAAGGTGCCGGCACTGTGGCCGCGGTCGGGCCCGGCGTCGACGACGTCGCAGAGGGCGATTCGGTCGTTTTGACGTTCCTGCCCGCGTGCGGACGCTGCTCGTATTGTGCGCGCGGCATGGGCAACCTGTGCGAGATGGGTGCGGCGATCATGATGGGACCCCAGATCGACGGCACCTACCGCTTCCACGCCCGCGGCCAGGACATCGGTCAGATGTGTTTGTTGGGAACGTTTTCCGAGTACACCGTGGTGCCGCAAGCCTCACTGGTCAAAATCGACGCCGCAACCCCGCTGGACAAAGCAGCCTTGATCGGGTGCGGTGTCACCACCGGGTACGGGTCGGCGGTGCGCACCGGGGAGGTGCGCGCCGGGGACACCGTGGTCGTGGTGGGGGCGGGCGGTATCGGCATGAACGCCATCCAGGGCGCCCGCATCGCCGGAGCGTTGACGATCGTCGCGGTCGACCCGGTCGCGTTCAAACGCGAGCAGGCCGCCCGCTTCGGCGCGACGCACACTGCTGCCACGATCGATCAGGCGTGGGCATTGGTCAGCGATCTGACCCGAGGCAAACTCGCCGACGTGTGCGTGTTGACCACCGACGTGGCCGAGGCGTCCTACATCGGTGAGGCGCTGTCATTGGTGGGAAAGCGGGGCCGGGTGGTGGTGACCGCGATCGGGCACCCCGACGACGCCTCGATGTCGGGATCGCTGCTGGAATTGACGTTGTACGAGAAGCAGATCCGCGGCGCGCTGTACGGGTCGTCCAACGCCGTCCACGACATCCCGCGGCTGGTCGAACTCTACAACGCCGGGCAACTCAAACTCGACGAGCTGATCACCCGGGAATACACCCTCGAGCAGATCAACGAGGGATACGACGACATGAGATCAGGCCGCAACATCCGCGGACTCATCCGATTCTGACGAGCGAAAGGCGCGAAAGGCTTTGGGCACAGGACAGATCGCCTACCGGCACCGAATGGGTGGGCACTGCGGGTCGTCGGCGCTGCGGGACCTCACCGAATGGGCCGAACTCGGCTGGGGATCTGAGCCGCCAACCGAGGGGCTGGTGTTCGCTCTCGGTGGTGCCGTGGACTTCAGCTACATCCGCTGCGCCCGGTTGCGGCCGCAGATCTATCTGGTGGGGCGTGGAGGCGGGCTGGAAGAGGACTACCTGACCCGTATCGGCGCCGGGCTGCGGGTGGCCTCGACTGATGACGCCGACGTCGGCTGGGCATGGGTGACCGGCGAGATCGACGCCGGCCGGCCGGTGATGGTGTGGGCCGACATCGCCGAGCTGCCCTATCTTCGGGTGCGGTTGAGCATGAGCCGCCACGATGTCGTGATCGTCGGCTACGACGACGATCATCAACTGGCCTATGTTGTCGACAACGACCGGGACACCATCCAAAGCGTTCCGTATGAGAACCTGCGACGCGCCCGGTGCTCGACCGGGTTCCCGGTGCCGACCCGTCACACCACCTATCTGATCGACTGGCCACGCCACGTTCCCGAACTGGCCGTGATCAGCGGGCCCGCGCTGGCAGCCAGCGCGGCGTCGATGCGCGGCGAGGCCGACGGGCCGCCGCTTCTAAATTTCAACGACGCCGACCTGGCAGGGGTCGGGTTACCTGGTGTGCGGGTTTTCGCCGACGACGTGCGCTGCTGGCCTGACTATTTCGACGACGATGCGCTCGCAGAAGCACTGTTCGGGCTTGGCGCGTTCATCGAAAAGGCCGGTACCGGTGGCGGACTGTTCCGCCGCCTGCAAGCTCACGGCTGCCAGCACATCGCCGAGTTGCTGGACAACGACGCGGTCGCCATCGCGGCAGCAGCGGCCCGTGGAGCAGCCGACCTGTGGACCGCTGTCGCCGAGAAAGCCATGGACAACAGCCTTTCGGTGCGGGACCGCTGTGCTGCGGCGGCCCATCTGGCCGCCGGACTGCCCGAAGCCGAGCGGTGTCTTGCCGAGGCCTTGGACCACGCGGCGCGATCGCTGACAGGCCATATCGCGATCGAGGCGAGGACAAAAGGCGCTCAGTGACCGACACATCCACCGGGCAGCACCCGAGTTTTCTGGCAACGACGGAGTTCCTGGACTGGCGCCACGACAATGTTCAGCGCTTCACCCGGGCGGCGATCGGCGACAGCCACGATCCGGTGACACGAGCCCAACGCATCTTCACCGCTGTCCGCGACACGATTTGGTACGACCCCTACAGCGTCGATGACGATCCCGGTCACTACCGAGCCAGCTACGTCGCCACCGCTACCCGCGCCTACTGCGTCCCCAAGGCGGTCCTGCTCACCGCGGCGGCCCGCGCCGCGGGTATACCAGCCCGACTGGGTTTCGCCGATGTGCGCAACCACCTACAAACCGACACGCTGCGGGCCCGCATGGGCGGTACCGACCTGTTCGTCTACCACGGCTACAGCGAACTTTTCGTCAACAACCGCTGGGTCAAGGCGACACCGGCGTTCAACGCCGAACTATGCGCCCGATTCGGTGTGCCCCCAATCGACTTCGACGGCGAACACGACGCACTCCTGCACGCCTTCGACAGCGAAGGCCACCACCACATGGAATACCTTCACGACCGCGGCTGGTACCACGACCTGCCCTTCACCGAAATCATCAACGAACTCCGACAGCGCTACGGCCCGCTCATGCACACCCACCCCACCGAGCACGACACCTTCGCCCGATAAGCGGCAGCCGCCTGGCAGCGGGAATGAAAGTCGCTCACGTCAGAACATGCCGAAATAGGTTGCAGCACGGCGTGATTGACTGTACCCCTGTATCGGCGGTGGCAGCTTCGACGTCGGGGATCCGGTTACCGGCGTGTTTGTCTCTGGATGAGACTAGGCCCTTGGCGCGTCGGCCGGCTGCCCGATCCGCTGGGCGCCGTCGGCGTCGAACAACTCGGCTGCCCAGCGGCGCAGGACGTCGGCGCTGTCCCAGTCGTCAGGGTGAAACCCGGGGCAAGTGTAAGAACGGAAGCGTTGCACCGCCTCGGGACTGAACATGGGGGAACGACGAAATGCCCTCAGGCTGGCCCTCATTCGTCTCGGATGATATGCAGCACGGTCAGTCGCCATAGACCGGAGCGTTTGGGCGATCAACTCGGTGAACAAGATCAGCGAAGCGACGCGCATTCCCCAGACGCGGGTGCGTTCGGTGGCCCCGATCGTCCGTAAGACATCAAAAGCAACGGCCTTGTGCTCGGACTCCTCGAACGCATGCCACAGCAGGATCGGCCGGACCTCGGTGTCGCCGATCAGTTTCTGGGCTTCATCACTGGTCAAGATGATCTCGGCCAGTGTCGCCGTGTAGTGCTCGAGAGCGGCGGTGACAGCCAGGCGCAGGACCGGGGAGAAGCGCTGCTCCAACCGGGCAACCAATTTTTTGATGTGCCGATCGATCCGGTCGGTCGGATAACCCATCGCCTGCAACCGCTCGTTGAGCAGCCGATGCTGATAACGGTGGGTGGCCTCCTGCGCGATGAATCCCGTGACCGCCTCCTGAAGGTCAGGGTCGCTGATCTGGTCACGGTACTGGCGCACTGACCGAATAAAAAAGTCTTCGCCTTCGGGAAACGTTGCCGACAAGGTCGAAATAAAGTGACTCATCACCAGCTCGCCGCCCACGAAATGCTGGCGAGTGGTGCCCGAAGGCAATGCGAAACGGACCCGGCGGGCCTTGGGCAGCACCCGTGTTCTCGACGATATCGACGACTCGTTGCTCATCACGCTGCCCCTTGTTCGTAGTGGACAAATCTGACTTTACGTCTAGTCAGATGTGGGTGCAAGACTATGCGTGTGCGTTCGGTCCGGGTGTACAGCGGAATGTCGGCCGAGCAGCGTCATCGCCGCCGCCGCGAGCGCTTGATCAATGCTGCCGTGGAGTTGATCGGCACCCGGGGCGTGACGGCGGCCACGGTGACGGCGGTGTGTGCAACCTCGGGGGTAACCTCGCGGTACTTCTATCAACACTTCACCGATCGGGACGAGCTGTTGCGGGCGGTCTACCAGCAGCTCTACGCCACCTTCCAGGAGGTAATAGTCCAAGCGATCCCCGACGCGGGAGCGACCCCCGAGGTGTTGGCACACGCTCCGATTCGCGCGCTGATCACGATGATCGAAAGCGACCGGCGGCTGGGCCGGCTTTTGTTTGTCGAATCGGCAACCGAACCGCTGCTACGTGAATTGCGCAGCCAACTCATGGCTGGATTCGCCGACCTCGTGCTGCGCGAGGCTAGAGTGCGCCTCGATATTCCCGACTCCGCAGTAAGCGTCGCCCATCTGGCGTCGACCCTGGGGGTGGGCGGGCTGTTCGAGGTGCTGCGCCGCTGGCTCGACGACGAACTCGACTTCCGCACCGACGAACTCGTGGCCCACTGCGCAGGCTTCCTCGGAAGCCTCGGCGCCTACGTGCTGTCACTCAATACCAGTGAGACCACGCCGGCAGCCACTCACCGTCGCGCCGGCGGCGCAGCGGCAGGCGACTCGCAGTAGGGATGGGTTCAGCGGGCAGCGTCACGACTTTGCCGCAATGGTGCGGTCCAGAAAGTCCGCGACTGCCGCGGTGAAGGCGTCGTTGTCGTCGCCGGCGACCATGTGGGCTGTGCCCGAGACGTCCACTGTCTGGGCATGCGGTACGACCTGCAGGAATTCATCGACCGATTGCTGCGATGTGACGTCGGAGAGCACACCGCGCACCAGCAGCGTCGGCGCCCGTACGCGGCGGGCTCCGTCGACCAGCAGGTCGGTGATGGCGTTGAACTCCTCGGCACCGGCCGCGGGATCGCCGCGCAAGAAGTGGAAGTTGGAGGTCACGAAAGCCGGGTCCCATCGCCAGATCCACCGATTGTCCTCGCGCTGCCGTAACACTTTGCGGAGTCCGTTCAGACTGCGCGGCCGTGCGCGGTGTGGGTTGTATTCGGCGATGGATTCGGCCGCCTCGTCGAGGCTGCCGAATCCATCAGGGTGGGCGGCCATGAACGATACGACACGGCGTGCTCCGTCGAACTCGATGCGCGGGGTGATGTCGACCAGGATTACTGCGGCCCACAGGTCTGCGGCTGCGAGTCGGTGCGCCCCGAGAACGGTCATGCCGCCCAGAGACGCACCCACCACCGCTACGGGGCGGTCGCTTGACGCTTGCGCACGTACGGCCAGAAGATCCGACGCCAGCACGTCGAGATCGTAGTGTCCGGTGGGATCCCAGGCGCTGTCTCCGTGACCACGGGCGTCATAGGCGATGACGGTGTAGCCAGCTTCGTGTAACTGGTGCGCGGTGGCCGCCCACGCCTGGCGGTTTTGACCTCCGCCGTGTAGCAGGAGGACGACAGCGGGGGAATCGGGATGCCGGTAACAATCCGCGGCAAGCCTAACACCGTCGTTGCCGTTGAAGTGCGTGAGCGTCATCGGCGCAGCCGTGCGAATCGGGCAGCTAGAGCCGTCAGGGGAATGCTGACTTTCGCGCTCACGTCGACCCCGGTCGTTGGGCGCACCACGGTTACGGTTCCTTGGGCGGCGCGCACTGCGCTCCCGTCGTTGCTGATGTCGATTCTGCCGACCCCGCTACGCTTTTCCAGCGCGATGATCTCGACCACGGCGACGCACACGCGGTGTGACACGGGCGCAAGCCGTTTCAGCTTGAACTCCGTGATCGCGGCCCATGATCCGGCCGGGATGACTGGATAGAACACCACACCCAGGCAGTGGTCGACCATCGCGGTCGGGCATCCGCCGAGCGGATCGCCGAACGCAGTCAAACAGGTCAGCGCGGGCATCCATCTCCACCACCAGTCGCCCGGCGCTGAACTCGGTGTGGCGAAACCCAGATAACCGGATAGCCTCTTCCGCGACCGCCAAAGCGTTCTGCGCAAACTGCACGGTTAGCGCTCTCGAGCGGCGTCGGAGTCAATCGTCATGACTTAAGACACTACTTAAGATTTGTTGCATGCCGCCAGACTCGGCGGTGGAAAGCAACGACGGCAGCAGGAAACGGCGCAGGAAGGTGTTCACGCCGTCGGGACTGCGCTGGCGGGGGCCGCGCACCGCGATCAGACTGAGGATGACGCGCAGAATCCACTCGGCGGCGTCGTCAACTGACACCCCCGACCCTAATTGATCCCCACCACTCTTTGAAGACCGGTCGTAGGAATTCGGCGACGAGGTCGAATAGTGCCACCGACGTGCCTTCGGCCAACCCGACACCGGCTAAATCGTTGGCGCTGCCGAACAACACACCGATGATCGGCTCGCGGTGAGCCGCCCGTACCGTCTCCTCGACGAAATCGACGCTCGCCGGACCTAAATCGGCATGTTCAGCGATGCGCGGAGCAATGCGTCGCAGGTAGCGCTCCGTTGCCCGCAGGATGAAACCGGACACGACGGACTCGCGATTGGAGAAGTAGCGGTACACCGTGGCGCGCGAGACCCCGGCACGCCCCGCGATGTCCTCCATGGTGGTGCCCGACTGCCCCCTATCCCGCAAACAGTCTTCGGCGGCGTCGAGCAGGCGATCCGTGGGGCCACCGCTCGGGTGGCCGCAGGCGCCTGACCCCGCCGCGATGATGTCATCGCCACGATGCACCTGACTCGAACCGACCAGCGACGTAACGAAAGCGAATTGGCGGCCCTCCCGCTTTCGGATGCGACATCATCAGTCTTCTGTCGCATTGCCACAGACTCCGGCCACCACCGACAAGGCCCTCGGCGATGCCGCAACGATGCGCATGCCCAATACCGTCGCCTTGGGTCACGGTCGTCGGGCCGTTGATGACAATGCCAGATTGGCCAATATCCGCCGGGTGGCTCGAGTGATGCGATCGCGGGTCTGTGACGCCGAGGCCCGTCGGCCGATGAAAGCGGTCAAATTCGCCAGCCAGATGTCGGCGATGACCCCGGCGACACGTCGATCGAGAAGGCTGGGCGTGCCGCCGGCGAGGGTGCCGCCAGGAGATCTTCGATGACCCCGGCGGCCTCGTTCACCACGTCAGCCGCGGTGCTGTCAGTGACCCGGAAAGCCTTGACCATGGCTTCGGTAAGCAGTGGATCGCGCTGCCAGCGGTCGTGCAGATAGGCGCTGAGCCGGTCTAGGGCGTGTCTGACAAAGATTTGGGGTGTTGTGCCTGAGGCTTGAGCTATGTCGCGGTTTCAGTTGCTCACCGATGCTCAGTGGTCCTTGATCGAAGATCTGCTTCCGGCTCGGACAGGTAAGCGGGGCAGGCCCTTTCAGAATGCCCGCTCGATGGTCGAGGGCATCATTTACCGTTACCCGGTGCGGCATGTCAACGGCGGGGACACGGGGTCAGTTTTCAGACGACGCCAACACGGCATTGCCTGGCGAGACGTGCCCGATGTGTTCGGGCCATGGCAGTCGATCTGGACCTGGCATCGAAGAATGAGTGCCGAAGGCACCTGGGATGTCGTGCTGGCCCGGTTGCTGACCGCCGCCGCCGACGCCGGGATCATCGACTGGGCTGTGGCGGTGGATTCCACGATCGCTCGTGCTCACCAACACGCCACGAACATCACCCGCGACACGGGGGGCTGGGTCGAATTACACGAATCTGACGATCGAGCCGCCTGACCACGGCATTGGCCGCTCCCGCGGCGGATTGACCAGCAAAATTCATCATCTCGTCGACGGCCGCGGACGACCCTTGGTGGTGCTCGTGGGCGCCGGCCACGCCCACGACGGACCGGTGTTGGAGCATTTGCTCGCACACTTGAAAGTGGACCGCCGCCGCGGCGGCCGACCACGGACCCGCCCCGATCGCCTCCGCGGCGATAAGGCCTACTCCAGCCGAGCAACACGAACACGGCTACGCCGCCGCGGCATCGGTGCGGTCATTCCCGAACCATCCGATCAGATCGCCCACCGCAAGCGCCGAGGTGCACGTGGCGGCCGGCCCCCAGCCTTTAACGCCGAGGATTACAAGGGCCGCAACGTCGTTGAACGAAACTTCAATGACGTCAAGCAATGGCGCGGGCTGGCCACTCGCTACGACAAACTCGCCCTCGTCTACCGCGGCGCAGCGGTCCTGCGCGCCATCACCCTCTGGCTATCCCATTTGTCAGACACGCCCTAGTTGTACCCGGTCATGACGTTGGTAGCAGGCGTGTCGGCTTGATGTGAGGAGAACCCCCGGGTGGGGTGTGGCTTGTCGAGGTCCATCACCGTCCGGAGGTTCTCATGTCTCACCGTAATGCCCGTACCACCTTTCGCGGCCGGCTGCTGATCGTGCAACGGCATCGAGCGGGTTGGGCCAAAGCTCGTATCGCCGAGGCGATGGGCTTGTCGCGCAAGTGCGTGCATACCTGGATCACCCGGTTCGATGCTGACGGACAAGCGGGTTTATTTGACCGGTCCTCGCGGCCTCACACGATGCCCACACGAACCCCGCAAAGCCTGGAGAACCGGATCGTAGCCTCGCGCCAGCGCCACCGGTGCGGCCCGGATGAGATCGCAGAAAAGCTCGGTGTGAGCGCCCGTACTGTGTCACGGGTGCTCCGCCGACGCGGGGTGCCGTATCTGCGGGACTGCGACCCGATGACGGGCGAGCTGATACGTTCCTCGAAGTCCACGGCCGTGCGCTATGAGCGGCTGCGACCGGGCGAGCTGGTCCACATGGACGTCAAAAAGCTCGGCTGCGTCCCCGAAGGCGGGGGTTGGCGGGCTCTTGGCCGTGCCAATAGGGTGCGAGACCACAAGGCGGGCATCGGCTTTGACTACGTCCACTCTCTAGTCGACGACTATTCCCGGCTGGCCTACAGCGAGATTCTTCCCGACGAGAAAGGCCCAACTTGCGCCGCCTTTTTGCAGCGGGCAGCCGCGTACTTTCGCGATCACGGCATCCCCGCCATCGAATGCGTCATGACCGACAACGCCTGGGCCTATCGCTGGTCGCTGCGCGCGATCTGCGCCGAGATCGGCGCCAGTCAGATCTTCATCAAGCCGCACTGCCCTTGGCAGAATGGCAAGGTCGAGCGCCTAAACCGCACCCTGCAAACCGAATGGGCCTACCGACAGGTCTTCACCTCCAACGCCCAGCGTGCCGCAGCCCTTGCCCCCTGGCTCAAGCACTACAACACTGAACGCCGTCACAGCGCACTCGGCGGGCTACCGCCCGTCAGCAGACTGCGACCAACCTTATGACCAGGTACACCCAGTCGCTGCGCGGGCGTAGCGGCGCCGGCCGTCCAGTGCCAGCCTGCCTCCACACGGTGAAATTGACGCGTCAGCGCGACCGCCAGCAGGTAATTCTTCGACGGAACGTAGCGATACAACGTGCCCACGGCCATGCCGGCATGTTTGGCAACTGCGCGCATTTGCACGGCGTCGTAGCCGCCCACCGACGCCAATCTCACCGCCTCATCCAGCAACGCTTCCCATCGCTCCGCTGCCAGGTGCGGTGCGGCGCTCACGCCGCGCGCAGGCGACGCATTGGCGCCAAATTTCTTCGTGGCTGGGTGAGCGCGCAAGTCCGGTGAGCTCATCGAGCCAGGCCGTTTCGGGACACCCCATCGCGACCGAATTGCTCCAGCAGGCCGCCAAAACCGGACACGTCGCCGTGAGCGGCGAAATGTTCGGCGTCGACCAGCACGAACACCGCATCGGCGGTGAAGCGGATGATCCCATCGCCGCCGACGCCAGCGGCTCTGACGTGCAACGCGCGGCCCTGTCGCATCTCAATGTGGGCCGTGATCCGATGAGGCTGGTTCAGTGGAACCGGCAGCAAGTACTCGACAGTCAGGCGGCGAGTGACTGCCGGGGCTCCAATGAGCCACGGCGTAAAACCCAGCACGTCGTCGCACGCCGCAGCAACAGCACCACCGTGGGCAAGCCCGGGAGCGCCGACGTGGCGGTCGGTGAACGTCACATCGGCGTATACCGAATCGCCACTGCGATGTGCCACCAAATGCAGGCCATGCGGATTCTGCGGCCCACAACCCAAACATGTCGAAGTGTGGTAGGGCAGCAATTGCGGGACCGACACCGGCAAGTCGCCGGGCGCGCTACCCTCGTCGACCAAGCGATCAGACAAACTAACGGCCTTTCGCTACCATCGGTTTCGCTCCGATACTGCCGGAACTATAGCGGGCTCCACATGGAACCGTCAGCCAGGAGCATGGTCAACCGCGAAGCGAGGAAGAATGAGCAGCCTGCCGCAAGCCCACAGCGCCGGCGTCGACGATGTCGACCCGCGGCGAACTCGATCCCGCAACCGGCTTCTCGACGCCGCAACAGCCTTGCTCACCAGCGGCGGCATCGAAGCCGTCACCGTCGACGCGGTGACCAAAGCCTCCAAAGTCGCCAAAACCACCCTTTACCGCCAATTCAACAGCTCGTCACACCTGCTCGCGGCCACTTTCGAACGGCTACTTCCCCAAGTCGAATCACTGCCACCCGCCCCAGGCTTGCTGCGCGAACAACTCATTGAGCTGCTGACCCGCCAGGCCGGCGTCTTCGCTGAGGCGCCGCTGCACGTCACCGTCCTGGCCTGGCTCGCGCTTGGCCCCGCCGCGCCAGCTGAACAGCACGCCTCCACGGCCCTGCGCGCCCGCGTCATCGAGCAGTACCGCTGGCCCTTCGACGCCGTTCTGCAACACGCCACAGCACGAGCCGAACTCGACGACTTCGACCCACAACTGGCTTTGTGCCAACTCATCGGCCCGCTGGCATTCGCGCGAATAACCGGCCTGCGCGCCACCACCGCCGACGACTGCGCACGCATCGCCGACGACTTCCTAGCCGCTCACCGATCTGTCGACAGCCCAGCACGCGGGACTATCTCGCTAACGGTGTTTCCGGCGGTTTCCATCAGTAGGTTTCGGCTGCCGGGAATCGGTCGCCGAAAGTGATTGCAAACGCATTCAGCGCTGGCTTCCACCGCATCATCCATCGTGCCCTGCCAACACCGGTCGGGTCCAGGGATCGGGTCACGAGATATAGGCACTTCAACGCGGCCTGCTCAGACGGGAAATGCCCTCGTGCCTTGATCGCTCGCCGGTAGCGGGCGTTGAGGGACTCGATGGCGTTGGTACCCGGTATGAAATGGGGTGGAGGCCCACGTGGTTCTGTCTTGCCTGGTCAGACGTACTAGGCATA
>NZ_LQOU01000017.1 GCF_002102155.1 Mycobacterium europaeum | reverse complement strand
CCGCCCCCGGGACGCCAGGCCCCGCGGCGCCGGGCGCCCCGGGGGGTCCCGGCGGTGGACCGTCGGCTCCCGCGGCCCCGTCGGCTCCCGCGGCCCCGCTGGGTCCGGCGGCTCCCGCCGCTCCGCTGGGTCCGGCGGCCGCGGCTCAACCCACCGCGGGTGGCGGCAGCAAGGGCATGGCCCCCGCGTCGGCGTCGGCGACGTCGTCATCGACGGCGGCTCGCGCGGAGGAGTCGTCGACGACGGCCGCACCCGCGGGAGCGACCGGCATGCCGGCAGGGCCGATGGCGGGCGGATCGGCTGGGGCCTCCGGCGGCTCGCGCGCGGGGTCGGCGGGCCGGCCGGCCGCCCCGGTCGGGCAGAAGCCGCCGGGTGGGTCGCCCACGATGCGACCCGCCGCGGCTTCGCGGACGACGCCGCGGCCCGCGGCCGCCGCGCAGGCGCAGTCCCCCGACCCGGCGGAATCACCGGATGTCGTTGTGCCACCGCCGATCATCCCGGTTTCGGCGGCGCGGGCAGAACGCGACGCCATCGCCGATGCCGCGACCGCTGACGCGGCCCGGCGCGGCGGGACCGACCCGCTACAGGTGGCGCGTCGGATAGGGGCGGCGCTCAACGCCCCCGGCAGCGGCGGTACGGCCAATCTCAACTTCTTCTGGGTGACCGCGGTGACCACAGACGGTTCGATCGTGGTGGCCAACAGCTATGGGGTGGCCTACATACCCGATGGCGTGCAATTGCCCGAACAGGTGCACATGGCCAGCGCCGACGATGCGATCGCAGCTGACGAGCGGGCGCGGTGGGCCACCTACCCGGTGATGGCCGTGCAAGCTTGGGCGAACCACCACGACAAGAAGCTGCGAGCGGTGATCGCCACCGAGGAGCAGTTCGCGAAGTCCGATCCCGGCGCGGCCAAGATCGTGTTGACGCCGGAGGACATCCCAGACAGCGGTGCCATGGTCGGCCGATCCCGGCTGGAAGTGGTGGATCCCTCGGCGGCGGAACGTTTGGCGGCGACCAGCGACGCGCGATTGGTCGACCTGTTGCCGGCAGCGCCGGCGGGGGCCGAGCCGGCCGGGCAACACCCCACCTCCGAAGTGACGGATCCCGCGGGGGCGGCTGAGCTGGCGGCCTCACTCGGCGCGGGCACGGTCGACGCGCAGCAACTTCTGACCACGTTGCCGGCGGCGCCCGCGGACCCGAGTCCCCCGCTGGACGAGCGCCCGATGCTGTGGTTTGACGTGGTAAAGCCGTTGGCCAGCAAGGCCTCTGGCCGCTCAGCCGCCCACCTGCGCGCATTCCGCACCTACGCTGCGTACGCTCAAGAAGCCCTGCTCGCCGAGGCGCGTACCGAAGTCGACCTTGATGTCCAGCGCTCGGCGGTCGCCGACTGGCTGTACTGGAAGCGCATCACCGCGTTGCTCGACGAAGCCCTGGCCGAGTCGTCCTAGAACGGGCCGCACATCCCGACCTGGCTTTGGAATCCCTTGCACCGCACACGAAGCCGACGTGACCGCCGCTGACTCAGAGCCCGACCTCCGAGGGCTCCGGGCGGTGCGCAGTCGTGGGCCGCACCGGGGCGGTCCCCGACGCCCGATCACCGGGCGCGGCACCGCTGCCCGGCGATTGGTCCCCCTCGGACTTCATCTCGTCGACCAGTTGCGTTTGGCCGTCGGCTAACTGGTCGTTCTTCGTGGTGTCGTCGGCGAGCTGCGCCGGTGCCGCTCCGGCGCCACCCATGCTGCCCGTGGCCTGCTGGACGCTCGACATGATGGTCTGCATGCCCTGCGTGACAGGCCCGAGGGCCTGCCCCATTCCGCTGAGCTGTGCCACCGGTGCGGCGATGTCTGCCGGCTGACCCTTTTTGTCGGGCTGTGGTTTTGGCTCGGGTTCGGGGGCTTTACCGTCTTTGTCTTTCGATTCGTCTGCGGTGGCACGCAACAGCTGACCGTTCGGCTGGCCGGTTGCAGGCGTTTGCGCGGCGGCGAGGAACCGGGCGCCACCGACATGCTCGCCGAGCGCCTGATCCGTCTCGGCATACATTCCGGCCGCCGAGACGATGCTCGAGCCGGTTCTGGTGAGCGCCGATTCAACGGCGGGCAACCCCTTGATAACGGGCGATTCAATCACTGGCAGAGTTTCGTTGATCGCGGCCGATACCGCGTCCACGCCCGGCGCGAATATGGGTGGCGGAGCTGACGGAAAAACAAGCGTTTGCAACGTCGCACCCGCAGCCTTTAAACGTGAAGGATCGACCACCAGTGGCTCAGTCATTGCCCAATCCTCTGTCGACGGTGTTACGACAATCCTAGTGAATGGGCCGCATCCGAACTGCGCCAGTTTTTCGGAGATATTGCGCCACCCGAGTGGCTCAGAAGCGAATATTGCGAACGGTGTCGTAGACGCCGGTGATCCATAGCAGCATGGGGATGATGGCGGCGACAATGGTGCCGTCCAACAATTCCAGAATCCGCTTCGTGACCGGCGAAATCCGGCGGACGGCGACCGTCGCCGCGACGACCGCCACCGCGACCAGGCACGCGGCCAGGTAAATCGTCAGGAAAAGCCAAGCCTTGGTCGGATACCAGAGTCCGAGCCGGACCATCACTCCCGTCGGCACGGCGATGGCAGCGGTCAGCAGGGCCCACGCGCACCAGCGTTCTGCGTAGAGTCGGGACCTGAACCCGCACGCCGCAGCGACGAGACCGGCAACGGCGAGACTGTGTACGAAAAAGTGTCCGCGCACGACCAGCGCGATTGTGCCGACCGTCAGGACCAGGGTGCCGGCCAGCACGTACCCGGTGAGCAGTTGCTTGGCCAGGTGGCTTCGTTCGGTGAGGCGCACGGCAGAGTCGGGAACCGACGCGATGATCGCCTGCCAGGTCCGGTTCTCGCCCTGGTCGCCGGCCTCCTCGCCCTTGACTGCGTCGAGCAATTCGTCGTGCTCGACGGCCTCGCCGGGCGCGGGGATGGGTGGCAGCGCAATGCGCGCGACGGCGACGGTGAGCTTGGCCGCGTTCGTAATGGTGAACAGGCCGAACACGATGGCACCCGCAGGCACCCACTCTTGCCAGCCGTAGCCGAAGCAGATGGCCGCTGCGGTCACCGCGATCGCCGTGACCTCCACGAACGATGCAAGTTCGAACCGCCGCCGGGGGCCGCCGCGCACCATCAGCGTCAAGAACAGGACGGTGGCAGCGGCGCTCGCGAGTTGGGGTGCGCCCAACGAGTCGACCCGGTGCGGCCGGGGGGTGGCCAGCGCCACAGCGACCGCGATCAGCGGATACGCCGCCGCCAGCAAACTCTCCGACAGGTTCGCATTGCGGTAGAACCTGTTGGCGGCCCAGCCGCCGACCAGCGCGAGAAGTCCCCCGACGCCCAGGCCCAGCGCCCACCACATGTGACGTCCGGTGTGCTCCCAGGTCAGCGCCGCCAGCACGACGACGACCAGGGCCACCGCCGGGATCGCCACCGCGATGAGGCGATTCAGCGCGGGCCGATCGAACTGCGGCGATTCGTCGAGGACCGCGATCGCGTCGATGACGTCCTCGACGAGCGGCCGGTACCGCTCCGTCCTGCTCACGGACACCAGCGTCAGCAGCGACCCGTCGACGACTCCGGCGTCGTCCAGTGATTGGTCAACCGGCAGCGGCGGGGCCCCCGGACGGGCGAACGTCCATGAACCCTGCGCGGAGAACTCAAAGCCGGCCAGCACCTCCGCCGGTGTCTCCTCGATCAATTCGGCGAGCACCGCGACGGTGTCATCGACGTAGGTCTCGATCGGCGCCACCGAGGGCAGCACGACGTCCGTCATCCGCTTCCCGGTCAGGATGGTGACCCGAGTGGTGGCCGGCTTCGTCGGGGGTGCCGCGGCGGTCGCCGGGGCCGCGGCAGCGGCGGTGGCGGTCGACGCGGTCAACGACGTTCACTCCTGTCGAAATCGTCGGACAGTGCTGCGGCTAGTTCGATGATCTTACGCTGGTAGGCGGTGCTGAGCAGGGCGAATTGCACCTCCGTGCCTGCGGCGATGTGCTCGTCCCACGGCAGCACGATAACGCGGCCTGGCTGGACGTGCCGCTGAAACTGTCGCACCACGTCGCTGTCCGCGTTCGTGGAGTCGCCCGGCACGACGTGATTGATGACGACACATGCGCGATCGAGCAGAGCGCCGTAGCCGTTGTTGCGCAACCAGTCGAGCGCGACCGCCGCCTGCCGGACGCCATCGACTGAGGCGGTGGACAGAACGACCAACCCTGACGCCACCGCAAGCACGCCATGCGCGGCCGGGCTGAACAGGTCGGCTCCGCAATCGGACACCACCAGGTTGTAATACCTGGGCACCATCCCAAGAGCGCGTTTCCACTCCTCGGCGCTCAATAACGGCCGCGTCCCGTTGTAGTCCGCGGCGGACAGCACTTCGAGGTTGACGGCGTTCATGCTGGTGTGGGCGCGGACGTCGTTGTAGTGCGACAGCGCTCGATTCGCCACGAGATCCGCGACGGTGGCGGCGGTCTGACGCCCGACCCGGTTGACGAGGTCTCCCGAAACGGGGTCCGCGTCGACGGCCAGGATCCTGTCGCCGCGTACCTGAGCGAACGCCGAACCGAGCGCGGCCGTCACGGACGTCCGACCGGCGCCGCCCTTGAGGCCCAGCACCCCGATCTCGTACGAACCGTGAATGGGGCGGCGGATTCGGTTCTGCAGTTCGAGCGCGTATTTTTCGTCGCGCGACAGCCCGAGGTTGATCCGGGTCAGGGTATGGACCCAGCGCCGCCAGCCCCGCCGCGACACCGGTCGCGCGGCTGGTTTGCCGGCCGTCGGCCTTGTCGCGGGTTCGGATGACGCGGTGGCCGGGGCGGAATCGGCATGGGCTGAGATGAGCGGGCGCGACGGGAGCGGCGGGCCGGGCGCGTTGCCCTTGCCGGGTTGGGGTCCGGCGCGGTGGCTATTGTGCGACCTGGCGCGCCCGAGTTGCAGGTTAGGCACTTCGGCCGGGCCTTGACGCGCATGCCGCGGCGGCTGTTTGGCGACCTGGTTGCGCTCCTTGGGCCCGGGTGGTTCCGGCCGCGTCGGTGGGGGTGGCGCGGCGGTCAGGTCGACCGGCATCGGCGGGTGCTCGGGTGCGGATTGCTCGGGCCAGTGGACGGGCATCGGCGGCGGTGCCTGGCCGTTGGGCTTCGGCGCGTTCGTCGGCATGGGCGGGGTCGGCGCCGGGACATCGGGGTCGTAGGCTGCGTCCGCGCCGGGCCCGTCCGATGTGTCGGTGCCGGCGGGGGGCTCGAAAAGCCGGTCGTAGTCGACGGGCATGGGCGGTCGGGCCGCCGCCGGGGGCGGCGGGGCGGCCAAGTCGACCGGCATCAGTGGGTGTTCGGGTGCGGCCGCTGGCGGCGGCTGCACGGGCGGGTCGACGGGCATGGGCGACGCGCCGTGCCCGTTGGGCTGGGGTGTGCTGGGCGGCCCCGGCGGCGTCGGGAACGGACCGTCCACGTCGAAGTCACCGTATCCGCCGGCGTCCTCGGCCGCATCAGCCTCGTCGGAAGGCTGAAAGAGCCGGTCGTAGTCGGCCGCCATCAGAACCTCTCAGACACTCGCAGCCGCGAAAGCACGAGAAGAGGCGAGATCTCCCACGCGGTCGAACTCGCCCAGTCTCGTGCTTCGTCGTGGTTGCTGGCTTATGAGAACATTCCCGTGACGCCGGACTCGGTTTGGGCCATCGTCTGGCTGGCTTCCGTGATGCGGGCCGCCAAGTTTTTCAACGAGTCGTTCAGCTCCGTGGAGCTCTGGTCCCAGCGCTGCTGGACGGCCTGGTAGGCCTCCGAACCGCTACCGCCCCAGGCCGCGGAGAGCTTCTGCAGCGAGCTCTTGCCCTCGTCGAGCAGGCCCTGGGTGGCCGCCACGGCCCCTTGGATCTGGCTCGCGCCGCCTTCGATGCCCGCGAAATTCCATGACTGTTCGCTCATGTTGTTTGCTCCGTTCTGTTTACTGGTGAGGGGTTGTCAGGGTCAGAAGTTCATTTGTGACGACAGCGAGCTGGCCTGCTCGTCGTCGGCCTTGGAGTACTCGATGCCGGCACCGTGGATGTTCTGCGAAATGTCGCTCAGTGCCTTGATCTGCGCCTGGCCGGCTTCGTGGAAGCGCGCCAGCGCCTGCTGGGCCGCCGCGCCGGCCTGCCCGCGCCAGTGGCCGGCCAACTCGCCGCCGGTCGACTCCACCTGTCCGATGACCTGCTGGAGCTCGCTCGAGATTCGGTCGAAGTTGCTGGCCTCCGCGCTGAGGGTAGCGGCGTCGGTTCTCATCTCTGCCATGTTCGCTACTTTCTGTGTTGCTCTTCCTCGCCAATTGATGGCAAGTCTTCCGGCCCGGGCGGCCGGGAAGTCTGATTTCTAGGTGGTCGTCACCAGTCGTCGTCGTGATCGTCGTCTTCCTGATGCTCAGCGGTCAGCACCGCGGGGGCACCCAGGCTGGGTCGAGTGGCCCCGGACCCGGATTGCGCACCGTGGCCCATCGCGCCCATCGGGGCGGCGCCACCCATCGCCGATGATCCGGCGCCCGCTCCGCCTGCCGCGGGCGCGACCGCCCCCGCCGCAGGCTTGTCGATCAATTGGCTCATCAGCGATGTGCGGGCCGAGGTCCCGCCCGCTCCGGGCAGTGCTTCGGAATGCATCAACCCCAACCCCGCGCTGGGGCCGGATCCGCCGGCCAAGGGATGACTCGACAGGGGACTGGCACCGAGCAGGCCTACCTGGCCAGGTCCGACACCGGCCCCGCCCGTGCTCGTTCCGGCGCCGGGCAGACCGCCGCTCGGGCCGCCCATCCCGCCGGTCTGGCCGGCCAGCGACGTCATTTGCTGCAGCGGCTGCATCAGCTGCTGCATCGGCGCACCTAATTGACCTAACTGCCCCATGTACTGCGGAATTTGTTGTGCGGGCGGAACGGTCACGTCGGGAGTGGGGACGTCAGGCGTCGGGACGTCCGGGCTGGGGACCTCGGGAGTGTCGGAGGGAATGTCGTCCCCGGCCTCGTTCGCGAGCGCGCGCAGCGTCCCGGCAGCCTCGTCGGCCGCCATGCTCGAGAGCAGGGCCGACGCCTGGGCCGCCACCGCCTCGCCCACCCCCGGTTGCACAACGGGCTTCACTGGGGGAAGTGGCTCGAAGACGGTGTTTGCCATCGTTTCCGCCAGGTAGACATCCATGGAGACGGCGGCCTGATTCCACATGCGCACGAAGTAGTCGGTCTCGTTCAAGCCGATCGGCACCATGTTGATGCCGAGAAAGTTGGTGGCCGTCAGCACGCCATGGGTGATGTGGTTGGTCGCAATCTCGGGCAGCGACGGCGTCATCGCCAACGCCTTCGTGTACGACGCGGCCTGGGCCATCGCCCGCATCCCCCGTTGCTGGGCTTGCTCGGCCGCGGTGTGCAGCCAGGCCACCATCGGTGTTGCCGCGGCGATCGCACGCTCGCTGCCGGGCCCCGTCCAGGCAGCTTTGAGGGCCATCAGGGCTGCGCTCAATTCCAGCGCCTGAGCTTCCAAGGCGCCTCCCAGAGCTTCCCACCCCGCGGCGGCCTGCAGCATCGGCGCTGGACCCGCTCCGGCCATCAGCCGAGCGGTGTTCAGCTCCGGTGGCATTGCGTGCCACAACATGCCTACGGGTCTCCTTTGTTTAAGACGGGTCGCTTGCGGTTATCTTCTGGTTGACTTCGGGGTCGCTAATTCACTCCGTTTTGGTTTCGGGTCCGCGCCGCCCCTAAATCAAGTGAACACAAACAAAAATCCACGTGAACCCAAACCAATTCGGGTAATGGCGACACGCAGCACGTGCTAGGTGCCCCGATTCGGTTGTCGCCCTTTGGTTCACCGGTTTCTTTATCGAGCGACGGGATAATCGTAACCGCCCTATGGTGCTGGTGGATGCACTTCTTCTGGCGGATCGATGTAGACCGCCTGGATGACCTCTTTCCCGTCTGGAGCGACCAAGAATGCCTGGCCCGGGGGCCGGCGTTTGACCTGAATTTCCCGTGACGGGAAGTCCTGCTTGTCGCCCGAGAGGAACAGGGTCGGGGATCCGGCGCCGTAAGCCGCACCGACGAACTTGTCCATAGTCGATTTGTATGCGTAGCTCATTTGGCAAGTGACGATGATGTGCAGCCCGATGTCCGTGGCCGCGGGCAATAACGGGGCCAGCGGTCCCATCGGGGGCATGCCGCCGGCGGCGGCCACGATCATGTGCCAGTCGTCGACCAACAGAACCACGTCGAATCCGGTCCACCACGAGCGCGCCCGCAGCTGCGCGGTAGTGAGATCGGCCGGCGGCAACCGCTTCTTCAGGTTGGTCGCCAACGCTTTGATGGCCTCGTCGAGCGTGGTGCTGTTGCGGTTGATCGCCCCCGCGTCGAGCAGATGGCTGTCCGGCACCGCGTCCAGCAGCCCGGAGCGGTAGTCGGCCAACATGAACCGCACCTGCTGCGGGCTGTTGCGCGCGCAGATGGCCCGTGCGATCGCGTGGGCCGTCCGTGTCTTGCCCGATTTGGCCGCACCGAAAATCAGTAGGTGCGGGGTCGTATACATGTTGGCGTGGGCCACCGACAGGTCCGTTTCGCGCAGGCCGATGGGAATCGTCCAGCGCGTGCGGTAGTCAGACTCCGGACCGGGTGGGTTCGGGTCGAGTTCGTGAAGGTAGATCCGCTCCGGCAGGACCCGGACGCGAGGCGCCCGGTCGGTGTGCAGGGCAGCGATCTCGTTGACGGCCGCCGTCATCGCCTCGACCAGGTTGTCCGTGCTGTGCACGCCGTCCAACCTCGGCACGCCGATCATCAAGTGGTGCTTTTCCACCGACATCGCGCGGCCAGGTCGGTTCGCCGGGATCTCGCGCACCGTCCGGTCGATCTGGGTGTCGTTGACGTCGCCGAGCCGGAACTCGATCTTGGTGCCCAGATAATCCCGGACGCGCGACTTCAACTCCGTCCACCGTGGCGTGGTGATCACGGTGTGGACGCCGAACGACAAGCCCTGGGAGGCCAACTCCTGGACTGGGGCTTCGAGGTCGGGGAATTCGGCGACGAAAGCCGGCCACCCGTCGACGACCAGGAACACGTCGCCGAACGGGTCGTCCGCGACGGGCTGGTCGGGGTCTTCGCGCAGCTGCCGGTACATCGCGATGGAACCGACCCGGTGCTCCTTGAAGGTGGCCTCGCGCTGGCGCAAAACGGCTTGCACCTCCGCCACAACCCGCATGACCCGGTCGGGCTCCGACCGGGTCGCCACCCCACCGACATGGGGGAGATTGTCGAGATAGATCAGGCCGCCGCCGCCGAGGTCGATGCAATAGAACTGAACCTGGCGCGGCGTGTGGGTGGCGGCGGCCGACATGACCATGGTTTGCAGCAGGGTCGACTTCCCCGTTTGCGGCGCGCCGCCGATGGCGATGTTGCCGCCGGCTCCGGAGACGTCGACGCCCCACACTCCCTGCAGATGCCGGCGCGGCTCGTCCATGATGCCCAGCGGGAAGCGCAATGCCTGGCGCTGATCGTCGCGCGCGACAAGCTCGTTGAGCGGCGTCGGATCCTTCAAGGGCGGGAGCCACATCTTGTACGCCCGCGACTCCGTGGTGCTGAGTTGGTCCAGCACCACTTCGCTGAGCGCGCGTACCTTGGGTTCGACCGTCACGACGTCACCACCTTCTCGAGGATGGGCGCGGCGGTGAACCGGTGAATCCGCACATCCTTCGGTCCCGCCTGTGGACCCGCCCCGTTGCCTTCGCCGTCCGGCTCGTCCCGTGTCGGCGGAACATAGGGCGCGCCGGTGTAGAGGGTGCTGAACTTGACCGGATCTTCCATACCCACCCGCAGAAACCCGACGCCACTCTCCTTATTGGTGATGTACTGCGCCTCGGGGGTGCCGATCACCATCTTTGATTCGTGAGAGCTGGTGGTGCGCAACGCGATACGGTATGTGAGGTTGGGCTCGAGCTTGTCGATGCGCGCGCCTCCGGTTTGCAGCGACTGCGTGGCCAACAACAGGTGCACGCGCAACGAGCGGCCCACGCGGCAGATCCGGTCGAAGAGGTTGATGAAGTCCGGGTGACTCTGCAGCAATTCGGCGAACTCGTCGACGACGACGAAAAGCGTTGGTAGTGGCGTCAAATCGGCGCCACGCTCGCGATACTTCTCGTATTCGGCCACGCCGGAGAGCGCACCCGTGGCACCCACCTGTATGCCGGCCTGGCGCAGCAGCGACTGGCGCCGGTCGAGTTCCCCGGTCAGCACCTCGCCCATCCGGCTCACCAGCTCGGCTTCCTCGGCCATGTTGGTGATCACCGCCGCGGTGTGCGGAAGCTTCTCCATGCCCAGGAACGTGGACCCGCCTTTGAAGTCGGTGAGCAGGAGGTTGACCTGATCCGGATGGTGCATCGCCACGAGGGACAAAATCAGCGTGCGGAGGAATTCCGACTTCCCGGACCCGGTCGTCCCGATGAGCATGCCGTGCGGACCGCCGCCGAATTCGGCACCCTCCTTGATGTCGAGGTACATGATGTTGCCGGTCTTGAGCTCGTGACCGAATGGGATCTTGAGGCGGTCACGGTCCTTGTCGGTGTACATCCGCCAGCGGGCGGGTGTCACCTCCTCGACGCTGTGCGCGCCCACCAGCTGATGCCACTCCGTGGCGACCTTCTTCTGGGTGCCAACGTTCTTCTTGTCGATGATGGTGCCGGTGATGGACCAACCGGCGAGTTTGCGCGCGATGCGGGCGGCTTGTTGCGGGGACAGGCTGTCGGTGCGCGACGTCACCTGACGGAACGATTGGCTGGGCAGCCGGTCGTCGGCGGTGCCGTCGTCGGCGACCCGGATGCGGTAGTTCGAGCCGCGATGATTACCCAGGGTGATGACCGTGACGCCGGCCCTGCCGTCCGGCGGGAAGCCGGCCTTTCCCCCGGTCAGGTCGACCACGACGACGTACGGGCCGCCGGGCAGGGCATCGGGCGAGTGTGGACCGCGCGCGGCGAGATCGGACAGCCCGTCGGGACGGGTGTAGATCATCCGAACCGGCCCGGCACCGTCGGTGTCGGTCGGATGCTGAAGGTGCGGTAGCCACTTGAGCCACGACCAGTCCGGATCGTCGGGTTCGTCGGTGAGCACCCGCAGTTGCAACAGGTCCGGGGGATGAAAGACGGCGAGATGGCACACCATCGCCGCGACCAAGCCAGCTGACCCGGCGGTATCACCGCCCACGGCGATCGTCGGAAAGGTGCGCAACTGCACGAGTTTCGGGCAGTCGTGGATCAGGCCGTGGGTGCGTAAGAACTTGACCGCCCACATGTTGGCGACCGGTTCGAGATATGGCTGCGGCGCCGCGGTGGGGCCGGCCAGCTCGCCCCCGGCGGACGGCTTCATGAGCCGGTCCACTGCCGGCTGGTCGCCGATTCCGATCCGCGTGGCGGCGTAGAAGTCGGCGTTGGCCGGGCGTGACCACTGACGCGGCGTACCGACGATCGACAGCAGATCGTCCGGGTGCGGTGCGTGGAAGCTGAAGAACGCTACCTGTGCGCTCGCCGAAGACGTCACCCTGGGACGCAGCCCCGCCAGGTACCGCAGGTACTCCTTGCGGTCGGCATTGATTTCAGGCACCTTTTTCCCGCCACCGCCGCCACCCCCGGCGACCATGCTCAACGACATCATGATCATCATGAGCGGCATCATCAGCATGTATGGCGAGAGCGCCCGGGTGCCGGTGAGCACCATGATCGCGATCATGCCGAGCATGCAGACGCCCATGACGTACGGAAGCGCTTTTTGAATGCCCGACGGCGGGATGTCGACGCCGAGGTCCTCCGGGGGGGTGAGGCTGATTTCGCCGGGCGTCAGCCGGGGACCGCGGGTGACCGCGGGGGTGAATTTCTTGGTCGTCATGAGGCCGCTCCTGGGGCTGCGCCGGGCAACTTGCGGGGGCTCGGGTCGGTCGGCAGCGTGTCGTGCTCCAGCAGGGCGGCGTCCTTCGATAGCACCGGCCCGTCCACCAGCAGTCGGACGATTTCCCACGGAGCGGTCTTGGGCGACGGGAGGCCGAGCGACGACGCCGTCTGCTGGTCCGGTATCCCATAGCGGACCCCTTGTGGGTCAACGTAATACAGAGCTTCGCCGTATCGTGGATCCGGTGACTGTAGCTGCACGAATTTCCCGCCGTCTAGGTAAATCGTTGCGGAGCCTTGAATTTGCTTGATCCCGGTGCTCATCGCCGACGCGGGTATTGGCAGATGGCGGCCGGTCAGCACCGCGGTTCTCGGTGTCTGCTCGCCGGGCTTGCGTTCCCACGTCCAGCACAGCGTGGGGTCGTCCGGTCGCGAGACGATCTTGATCGGTTCGTCGGGCAGGGGTGAGTTGTACACCAATTCGGGAATGTTGACGATCAGGTTCGGAGGCAGCGAGGGGGGAACCACCAGCCCGTACGATTGATTCGCGCGCAACGCGGCCGCCGTGTTGGCATTCACGGGTGCGACCCCGTCCTGCATCACGACGAAGTAGCTCACGCCTAGGGTCGAGTGCACCTGCAGTACCGATCCGACGACCAGCTCATCGGGCAGCCCCAGCGTGTTCGGGGCCCCCGCGTTGGCTACGGGCGGCAACTGCCAGGAGCCGGCGTCGGGCAACGCGTTGAACATGGCGGTGGAGAGGGGGCTGGGCTTGGCGGTGCCGCGAATGCCCACCGCGAAGGTCATGGGGCGGTCGCTGAGGTTGGTGGCGTGCCTGCCCTTGCTGGTGATGACCCAGTCCTTGCCCTGATACGACGCCAGCAGCGCCTCGTTGGGCAGGATGGGGTCGATCGCGGGATGCTCGATCGCCACCGGCATCGCGATGATCTCGGTTCGCACTGTGGGATTGGTGCTCTCGGCCCGCACGACGGTGTCGCACAGCGTCCAGGCCGAGGAGGAATCCGACGACACCGGGGTGGCGTAGGGGGCGCCGGGGATCCCGATGGATTGGCCCTTCGGCAGGCGGTTCAGTCCGGCGGATTTCACCGTCGCGGGTTCGGCCGGGTTACCCAGCACCAGCCGCGCCGAGGTCAGGTTGTAGACGGGATGGAGTTCGCCCCCGACTTTGAGGTAAAGCTGGTTTGTCGCGCGGTCGACGAACAGATTGCCGTTACCGAGCTTGCCCTGCGGTTTGAAGTAGGCCATCGCGAGCGCACCGACCACGACCAACACCGAGACGACGACGCCGAGCGCCACCGACCGGCTGTAGAACTGCAGCGGGTCGTCGAACATGCGGGTGTCGCGCCGGACGATCGCGTGCTCCAGACGCCGGAGCAAAAAGCGCCAGCCACTGACTTGCACCTTGGTGGTGAGCCGGAAACTTGCCATACGTCACTCGACGATGTTGAGGCGTCCGTGCACGGCCTCGATCGCCTCGGCCATGTCCTCGCCGTTGATCTCCCGCAGGCGGTCCTCGTCGAGGCTCTCGAAATCGACCGCCCGGGTCAGACGGATGTCACGGTACTGTTCCCCCGCCTCCACCAGCTGGCGCGCGTAGCGGCCGTTGCCGGCAATGTCGAGCGCGGGCTTGCCGCGGACCGTCCGCTCACTCAGCACCTTCGCCGCCGCCAGCAGGTTGTCCTCGGCTTCCGCGCTCAGGGTGGAGTCGTTTCCGGCCGCAATGACTTTCGCGATTTCCAGGATCTCCTCCGGGGAGTAAGAGTCGAATTCGATACGGGTGGCGAACCGGGACCGCAGGCCCTCGTTCGTCTCCAGCAGCCGGTCGATATCGGAGCTGTAGCCGGCGATGATCACCGCCAGCCGGTCCCGGTCGTTCTCCATCCGGGCCAGGAGGGTGTCCAGCGCCTCTTGTCCGAACGGGTCGGTCCGTCCATCCCGTTCCTGCACGAGGGCATAGGCCTCGTCGATGAAGAGCACGCCACCCAGGGCGCGATCGATCGTCTTGGTGGTCTTCACCGCCGACTGCCCTTCGTATTCGGCGACGAAATCCTTGCGTGCCGTCTCGACGAGTTTGGGTTCAGGGATGACGCCCAGCCCCGCCAGGATGTTGGCCACGACCCGCGCGATCGTCGTCTTGCCCGTGCCGGGCGGTCCGGTGAAGATCATGTGCTTGCTGGGCTGTGCGACCTTCATGCCGCGGGCGGCCCGAACCCGCGCCATCTGGGTGGCGGCGCGGTATCGCTCGACTTGGTCCTTGACGCGGCTGAGCCCGATCTGCCGCTCCAGCTCGGCTTCCGCCTCGGCGAGCAGCTTCTCTCGTCCCGAGGTGTCGGCCACGACGGTGGACGCGTCCCAGGGGTCGGTGCGCGCGGCGATCTGCTCGGCGCTGGTGGTTTTCAACCGGTATGACGAATCCTTAAGGGCGGCGGTGACTTTAGGCTCTGGGTGGGTGGTCTGCAGCCACTCCAGCAGCGCCACCGCGGCCTCTTCGTTTCCCTGGCCGCGGCGCGTCATCGCCAGGTACCAGGCGATGGCGCGCGCACAGGCCTCTCCGGCGGGCGACGCGTTGGCCTCGGTGAGCCGGCGCTCGGCTTCGGTGAACAGGCCGAGGTTCGCCGCGGCGACCCCGTGCGCGACGCCGGCCGCGGCGGCGAGGAAAGTGTCCGGCCATCTGCCGGCGCCGCGCACCTCTTCGATCACTTCCGTCCAACGTTGCGCCTCGCCGTAGACGACCGCCTTGACCCAGGACAGCAGGTGCTCGGCACCGGTTGCCGGGCTTGCCTCCAAGGCTTCCATGGCGTCGGCGTAATTGCCCTGGGCCGCTTCACTTGCTGCGAAACCCAGCGTGATCGCCAGTGGCGAGTTGACCGGGTAAGTGATGTCGCCGTACAGGCCACCGATCGCGATCCGTGCGTTGACGGCGTTCATCGATATCTGCGCGGCCCCGGCCAGTTGCCCGAAGTTGGTGCGGGAATACCAAGCGCGGAACAATGTCACCCGATCGGTGTCACCGCAACGGATGCGGCCGATCCACGCGTCGCAAGCCGACTCGTCGTAATTGGTGATCTCGGTGAACAGGTCCAGCGCCCGAGCCTCCGAGATGGGCAGCATGCCGACCGCACTTTCGAACAGGCCGGCCAGCTGAGCGTTCATTTGTCGGTTTCGTCATTCGTGTATCGGGCGGCAAAGACCTCCGCCTGTGCCATGTCGGCCTCCTCGGCCGTCGGCAACGGGTACACCGCGTCCATGAACTCTCGTATGACGTCGGTGTCGGCTATTCCCAGCTGGTCGAGGCTTTCCGTCACGGTTTGGTCTTCTTGCAAGAACGTGCGTTGGCCTGCCAGCCCCTTTTGCCGGGCCAGGTCCGCGAGAACGAGGACCTCCTCTGCGAGTTCCGATTCGGTCATGTTGGTCGCCTTGGGCGACAGGGTGACCCGCTGCGTCCGCCCGTCGATGAGTGACGACACCGACACCGTATCGGGAGGGTTGGTCACCGTGAAGAGCGCAAGACCGTCTTCTTCGTCTTCTTCCCCGGCCGCTTCTTCGGCCTCGGTCAGCGAGGCGATGGCGTCCAGCTCCGTTTCGGTGTCTTCGGCGAAGGAAAAATCCAGGGCATCGGAGTGATCCAGGCCGTGATCGTCGGAGTCGGACTGGTGCGCGGAGAAGTCGAGGGCGGAGAGGTCATCATGGTCGTCGTGCTGCGGCATGAAGGTTCTTCTTTCTGGATTCCGTGCTGAATAGATAACGGCAGAATCAACCCCGGGACGAGGCTTCGGCGGCTCCGACGTGATCGAACCAGGCGCCCGCGGGGAGGAACTCGAGCAACCCTTCCAAGGCGCGTTGCAGATTCTCCTGCGTGCCGGACAGGAAACTCCCGTACAGCTCGCCGCCGACGCGACGGGGCAGCGACACCAGCCGGCCCAATGCCGAGTCGAGGACACCGGCGGCCACGTCGGTCTGCGTGGACGTGCCGCCGGGGTGGCGTTGGCCGGCGATGATTTCCACCCAGCTGCTCGGGTTGGTGATGATCTCGGCGTAGATACGGGCCGACGGCGCCTCGAGGCCGTGCGCGGTCAACTGCGCCGCGGTGGTGCATTTGGCGAGTTCGTCGGCGAGGCCCGTCAGCGGTTGGACATTGGCGGGTTCGGCGGTGCCCAGCACGGTGGTCACCATGCCCGCCAGACCCACCTGAGGAGCCACCAGTTGCAGCACCATCAGGTCGCCGTGTCGCGCGGCGATGACATGACGTTCGTCCTTGCGGCACAATGCGAATCGCACCATGACACCGCCGAGATCGCGCCGCCACCACCGGCCCTCCAGCGTCCGGTCCGGTCTGCTGAGGGTGTCGACCATCGCTGCCACCGTCGGGTGAGGTTCGCCGTTTCGATCGAGCACCCCCTGCGCGGTGAGGTCACGTTGCACCTGATTCCAGACCAGGTCGCGCAGGTCCTCCTGCGGGATGTTTGGCCGGATCCCGAGCGCGGTGGGGAAATCGACCAGGTGCAACCGGTCGGCGATGACCAGCATCCCGTCGATGGTCACCTCCACGCCGACGACGTCATCGACGAGGCCGGCGCGACCGCCAGTGAGGGGACCGGACATGATTACTGGTCAAGCATTTGGCTTTTGAGGTTGCCGCTCAACTCGCTGTCGACGCCCTTGTAGGCTGCTTTGGCGCCGCGCAGTTTCGCGGCGAGTTCGTTGGCGGCGGCCGAAAGGTTCTGTCCGGCGGTGCGTCGCGCACCTTCCGCGCCGCTGAACGCTGCGTTGGAGCATCCGCTGATGACACCGTGAGTCACCCAGACCGCCACGGTGAGATTGGAAGTTGCGCCGGCTGCCTCCGCGGCGACGCCCTTCGCCGCATCCTGCTTGCCTGCCAGCGTCTCCAAGTAATCCGGTGTGACATTCAATGCTGTCACTGGTCGTTCCTCCTGTTCTACCGCTAACGCGTTGTCCCGCAAAGATTGTGAAGTGCCAACGGCATCACAGGACGCGGCCGGGCCTATCGGCCCCGGCCTCGGTGCCGACCTCCGCGACTTCCACCGGAGCACGCTCGGCGCCGGCTGCGCCCGAGGCCGCGCCGGCCTCGTCGGCGGCCGCGTCGCCGACCGCCCCCTGGCCTCTTGCGGAGGCCGCGAGCTGCTGCGCCTGTCCCACCGTCTGGCTGACCGTCTGGCTCACCTGGTTCACGGGCTGGGACAACGCTGACGAGGCTTGCGTCATTTGAGTCATCTGCGCGGGACTGGGTGGCGCGAACGCCGGTGCCGCCGGTGCGGCCGGCGCCGTTTCACTCGGGGCCTGCGCCGCCGCGTCAGCCGAACTCGTCGCGTGAGCTTCACTCGCGGCGTCCAGCAAAACGCGTTGCGCCGGCGAAGCGGACTCGCGGCCCAGGCTCGTGTTGGCCAACGATTGGATGGTCGGCGCGGCCGCGAAGGCCGACAGGCCGTCGGAGACGGCCGTGAAGCTGGAGAGCTGGGACGCGGTCTGCGCCGCCACCTTGCCCTTGATTTCGCCGAACGTGCCCGCCATCTCGGTCTGCGCCCTGCCGGCGAGCTCGCCATAGCTGATGGACAGCGCGTCGACCGAGTGGGAAATCGACATCGAATTGGACAGCGTGAACATCTCGAACGCGAACACCGATGCGCATGCCCCGAAGGCAGCAAGGATCTGGAACGCACACGATATTTCCGGGCCGGTGATGGGGATCAGGTACAGGGCCATCGCAACACCCAGGCAGCCGGTAAGCACCAGCGTCGATACCGTTACGCACATGTGCGCCTGCTTGACCTTGCCGGCCTGATCGGCCACCAGGTCCTTCATCTGCTTGTCCAGGTCTTCCATCTGCTGCACAAGTGATCTCAGCGTGTCGTTCATGGCCTTGTAGGCGTCGGCTGCCTCACCGGTCCAGCGCAGTTCGTCCGGACTGGCCGCCTCCAGATTGAGCTTGACGTTTTCGTACTTGTCTTTGGCGGTGCTGAATGCGGATCCGGTGTCGGGGGACGAGAGCCCATTGAGTAAGTCCACGAGAAAGATCGCCAACATAGCGCCGTCGATAATCGCCGTCGGCGTCGGCAACACCTTTTTCCCGACTTTATCCAACGCGTCCTTGAGTCCGGTTTTCGTCTTGGCGAAGTATTCGACAGCCTTGCCCGCGGCGGCGGCGCCGCCCGCTGCTGCGGCGACCCAGTCCCCGCTGTAGGCGGCCCCACCCGCGCCTTGAAGTCGTTGCACCACGGTCGCCAGAGAACTTCCACCTGCAAGCCAAGCCACGTCGACTTCCCTTCACGCTCGTTGCTCCCATGCTGATCGTGCGCACGGTGAGTCGAGCGTAACAGCGCGCCGAGCCCCCTCGATGCACGAATTTTGTAATAAGCCAGGGGTTTCGGGCCGGTCGCCGCGTGCGGGCCGACACGAAGATTGCCGGGCGGTTGCCGGGCGGTGAACGACTGGATTCGACGGACTTCACGGCCGCAGCCGATCTGGCGACGATCGCCCGATCGTATCGGCGGCCGCGCATCCGCGATCCCTGGCAGGGCGCACCCGGCTGATCGCGATCGTCGCTTCGCCCGGCACCGGACTACCGGGCCTTGTACCTACGAGATCACCGCAGCCACAGGCGGATTGGGTCCGCCGGACCGCGGTCGGCCGTCCCCCACTCGACGCCCGCTTGGCATGCGAATCAACCGGGCGCGAGCGGGGCGATGGCCCGCTCCTGGGTCCGCGTTGCCGGGGCAAGGAGTCACGGCGGCATGCGGCCTCCGGCCGCGTGTCAGCGGGCGGCCGGGCCGAGAGCTCTGTCGCATGGCGTATTCCCGGCCTCGGCGAAGGGGTTGTGCGCGCCGGCGGGGGATTAAAGGGGGGAGCGAAGTGCCGCAGAATCGCGGGGAAACAAAGGCGCTTTCGGCCTTAATGGATTTGGCCGATCAACCTTTCCAGCGCCGTGGCAGCGTCGTCGGGTAATGGGTCGCCGGCTTCGGCGCGAACAACGTCCTCCTCGGACACACCGGCCGCTTGTGCCGTCTCCTGGGTGGACAGGTTGGCCTGTCGCCGCATCGCGTAGAGGCGCGGGGCCAATGGCGCATCGGCGGCGCCCGCGGCGAGTGTCATGAGTTCGTCGTAATGTCGGCGAACCTGGGCTAGCGCCTTGATCAGTTCAGGGGTCATCGTGCTGATACGGGCCGCCCGGACGGCGATCGTCTCCAGTTGCCGCAGATCGAACAGGATGGGCTCCGCGCGGTCGATGAACTCCGGATCGTGGACCGCAGGCAACGCGGCGACGGCCAGGCTGCAGCCGTCGACGGCGGCGACGACCGCCTGCGCGATCAGCGACTCCGCGCTCTCGGATGCGGGGCCGGCCGCGGACCGCCTGTCGGGAACGGTCTCCTGCTGAGAGGAGGGCCCGGGCATGGTGCCCTCCTGGCGGATCCGCGCGATCGTTCCTGTGGGCCACTGCAGAACTTCCTCGAGCTTCGCGCGGGTTCGCTCGCGGGGCCAGCTGCGTCCCTTCTCGAAAGCGATGAGAGCGCCCGCGTTGATGATCCCGTCGGCCGCCAGGCTGCGCTGGCTGATGTCGAGTTCGCGGCGGCGGGCGGCGGCGGCGGCTCCGGCACGGACCAGGCCCGGGTCCGGTTCGCCGGTCTGCGAGCCGGTGTGGCGCCCGTCCGACTCGTCGAGCCCCTGCCGCCCAAGTGTCTTCGATGGCCCGGTCATTTCGATTTCAACGTCCCCCCGCTGGATCGGCGAACCACGCACGATCGTTTCCCTGTGCGCCGAGCCGACGGACTGCCGCCCGGCGCCGAGCCGCCTGCATCCCCGGTGATTCCTCGCTCGTGAACAGCGCGGCGGACCCTCCGCCTTGCCAATTCTAACCGTTGCACCCCGGTATCCCTATCGCAGATGCTACGTTTCTCGGCCGTCAGAACTGTGCAAGGGTCCGGCGGTGGGTCGCCGAGAAGCGCGCCCGGCGCTACGGTTGGGCACGCGACGACACCGACGCACGCGACCGCTGCGCTCCCGGATGTCACAGGCCGGCGTGCGGTCAATCGTTCCCCAACATTTTTACTTGCCGGTCACGCGGTTGCCGCTTTAAGGTGCTTAACTGCGCATGTATCAAATAAGGTAGGGCGCGCGGGAGTCACGTGTTCGGACGCTTAACTGTGGCGTTGCAGCGCTTCGCGCGCTGCGGCCTCTGCTGCGCGGCGGGCAATGCCGCGATGACTCGTGCCGGGACGGCGGAATGACCCCGGGCGAGCACGGCTTCTGGCAAGGGGCGTGCACGCAGGATCCCGAGCGTTGGACGACGGCGCCCGACGCCGAGGCCAAGGCAGTGTGTCGAAGGTGTCCGCGCCGGTGGGCGTGCGCCCGCGAGGCGTGCGAGCTGCCCGGAGCCGAGGGGTTGTGGGCCGGTGTCGTGATTCCCGAAGGGGGGCGTGCGCGGACTTTCGCGTTGCGCCAGCTGCGCTCGCTCGCCGAGTTGCACGGGTACCCCGTGCGAGAACACAGCGCTTCGACGAGGTCGGCGTAACGGCGTGTCCGCTACGGTTCGCCCGAGGCGGCTTTGGAGTGCCCACGGTCGGCTGAAAAACCAGTTCACACGCGTAACCGCGGCCGCGCGGCCGACCCGACGACACACGGGGCTGCACCGCCCGCGACATGCCAAAGCGCCTATCGCGGCGGAGTCGTCTGGGCCATTCTTCACAAAACCGTTGCATTGACACGGTTAGCGCTATAGTTTGTGAGGTGTAAGGCACTACACCGCTATGCCAGAAGGGCGCGCGACATGACCGCAACACCTTTGTTCAACATCCCGCTCGGCGCCTGCACGCAGGACCCCGACCGCTGGACCACCGCACCCGACGCCGAGGCGATCGCCCTCTGCCGGGCGTGCCCGCGTCGCTGGATGTGCGCCCGGGATGCCGTGGAGTCGGCGGGCGCGGAAGGGTTGTGGGCCGGGGTGGTGATTCCCGAAGGGGGCCGTCCGCGCGCATTCGCGCTGCGCCAACTTCGATCCCTGGCCGAGCGCAACGGATACCCGGTGCGCGAGACCGCGAAGTCGGCCTAGCCCCGGCTGATGGCCGCCGATCGTGAACCACCGGTGGGTGGTGGCAGCGTAAACCGCTGCGGCGCTTTCGCTTTGGGGAGACCGATCCGGCGGCCGCTACGCCGGCTCGAAGCGGAAGACGGCGAGTCGCCCCGCCAGTGCTTCGAATTCGTCGGCCGTTCCGTCGCGCACCATCCCGGATCGCTTCGCGAACGCCACTCCGACGGGGACCTTGGCGGGGAATTCCCGCAGCACCGGCCGCGCTTCGGTGGCGGAGAGTTCGACGATCCGGACTGCCCATGACCGCCGGCCGCGGCTGAGCGTGCCGGTGCCCGCGGCCCTCGCGTTCGCCGCCCAGTCGGCGCCGGGATAGCCCGCCACCACATACCTGCCGCCCTCGAATTCGAACGGCGTCATCGGGGTTTTGCGGGGCCGACCCGACTTGCGGCCGGGCACCGTCAAGACCATCGCCGGACCGGTGGGAATCCCGAGCCGTTGGACGGCCATCATCAACCTGTTCATGGGTTTGAGGTAGCGCGGCGGACGCGGTTGCGACATCTGATTCTCCTGTTATTTCGCAGCGGCAAAAGCGGCGCGGTGCTCGGCGACCCACTGGGCGAACGGCAGCGCCGGTCGCCCGAGGACCTTCTCCACGTCGTGGGTGACCAGTGCCGGCGCATCGAGCGTCGCGGCCAGCATGGCGATGTAGGCGTCGGCGAAGCCGGCGGTGAAGCCCAACCCCAGAAACCGTTCGCGGACCGCGCTATTCGGAATCTCCCGATACTGCAGCGAGCGACCCAGCACGGCCCCGATGAGCTCGACGAGCTCCGAGTTGGTGAATGCCTGCGGGCCGGTCAGCGGGATGCGCTGCCCGACAAGCTCGTCGGTGAGCAACGCCCGCGCCGCGACCTCCGCGATGTCGGTCTCGACGATCGGCGCCGTCGATGCCGCGGCGGATGGCCCGAAGACCATGTCGCCCGCCCGGATCTGCGGCGACCACATCCCGGCGAAGTTCGTCGCGAACACCGTGGGCCGCAGGCTCACCCAGGCCAGGCCGGAGTCGACCGCGAGCTGTTCGACCTCCTTGTTGCGGTCCCCGCGGAAGCGGGACGGCTGGCGGGAGAAATCGTCGTCGGCGTTGATCGCCGACAGCGCAACCAGCTTGGTGACGCCGGCGCTCACGCACTGGGCCACCACCGTTTCCAGGTCCGCGCCCAGCGCGCGGGAGTTGAGGAACACCGCCGACGCGCCGGGCAGCGCCTCGGCCGCGGAGCGGACCGGTTCGACGCCGGGCCGAAACCCGGCCGCCTGCGGCGTGCGGGTCACCGCCCGCACCGGCGCTCCCGCGGCGGCCAGCGCGCCGACAAGGCGGCGCCCGACGTTGCCGGTGGCCCCGGTTATCACGATGGTCATGGCATCGCTCCTTTCGGAAAATTTCTGCGGTGCTCCAAGGACGGGGCGAAAGGTGGAAAAGTTACACCGCGAAACCCGTAACTTTTTGCCGCAGCAGATCGTCGAAGAGACATGAACCAGTCGCAGTCAGCGGGAGACCGGGTCGCCGAGGCCTGGCGTCGTCACCGCCCTTATCTGGTCAACCTTGCCTACCAGATGCTTGGGGACGTCGGTGACGCGGAAGACGTTGTGCAGGAAGCATTCCTGCGGCTCTCACGGACCGAGGCCGGCGAGATCGAGGACGTCCGGGGCTGGCTGACGGTGGTGGCAAGCCGGCTGTGTCTCGACCAGGTGCGGTCGGCCCGCGCCCGCTACGAACGCCCGGGCGAGGTGCAAGAGCTGCCGGCGCCGCACCGCTCCGACCCGGCCGACCGGATCACCCTCGACGACGAGATCCGGACCGCGTTGCTGGAGGTCTTGCGCAGGCTCAGCCCCGCGGAACGGGTCGCCTTCGTCCTGCACGACGCGTTCGGCGTCCCGTTCGACTCGATCTCGGAAACCGTGGGCCGCCCGGTCGGCACCTGTCGTCAGCTCGCGCGGCGAGCGCGCTCCAAATTCCTTGCCGCACAACCCAGAACCAATGCGATCGCGTCCACCGAGCATCAGCTCGTCACCGACAAATTCATCACCGCGTGCGCCAACGGTGACATCGCCGGCCTGGCCGCCGTGCTGGACCCGACGGTGTGGGGTGTGGGCACGATCCTGGCCGACCCGGCGCCGCCGCCGCAGATCAATCATGGGCCGCAGGCGGTGGCCACCAACCTGCTGCGCTACCTGTGGCCGGACGTGACGTTGGTCGTCGGTCCCGCCGGGGGGCCCGCCCTGCTGGCCTTCAGCGACGGCCGCCTGTTCGCCGTCATCGTGCTGACCATCCGGGAGTCCCGGGTGGTCAAGATCGAGGCCATCGCCGACCCGTCGGCCCGGGCGGGCCGGGCGGCCGAGCAGGCCTAGACCGTCGGCCGGTCCGCGGCGCGCGCCGCGAAGTATCCCGCGATCGTCGCCGTGACCTCGAGGAATCTCCGCCGCGTCGCGGCGGCCATTTCGTGGCTCACGTCGATGACGCCGCCGGGCCGCAGATGCGGATCGAAAGGCACTTCGATCACCGGCCGGCCGTGATCGATGAACTCGCGGGCCAGCAGCGCTCGCGTGCGCTTGTCGGCATGGCCGTCCGAATCGTTGAGCACGACGACGCTGTTCTCCAGCAGGGTTGCGAAGCCCTGATCGGCCAGCCACTCCAGGGTCCTGGCGGCGGCATTGGCCCCGTCCGCCCACGGCGAGGACACCACGATCAGCGCGTCCAGGTCACGCAGCGCTTCCTGGGTAACCGGGGCGTCCATCGTGGACCCGCAGTCGATGACCGAGATCTCGAAGTGGCGATCCAATCGCAGCGCGGCCTCCCGGTATATCGCGGAGTCCAGAACGCGGCGGGGCCCGGCCGCCGGCTCGCCGCCGAGCACGTACAGCCCGGCGGAGTTGCGACCCAACCGCGCGACCACATCGCTGAACGACTCCAGGTTCTTGTCCGCGGTGAGCTCCCAGAAGGACCCGGTCGAGCGTGGGTCGATGCGGCTGCTGAGCCGGCCGAAGGCGGTGTCGGCGTCGATCGCCACGACGTGGTGTTGCCTGCGGAGCTCGGCGAACAGGGATCCGACGCTGGCGGCCACCGACGTCTTGCCGACGCCGCCCTTGCCCAGGACGCCGACCTTGAAGTTGCCGGCCAGGCGGGTCCGGATGGCCGCCTCGAACTGGGCGTCCTGCTGTTGGGCAGGCGACGGACCGAGCTCGACCAGGTTGAAGGTCATCAGCCGGAGAAGGCGCCGCCAACCGCGGTCGGTTATCGCGCCGAAGCGCGCCGGCGCCGGCGACACCGCGCCGGCGGGTGCGGGGGCCTCTGCGGGAGGCGACATCGCGGGTTGCCTCCGGAACGCGGGCGCAGGTGCGGGGTGTCGAGGCGGACCGGGTGGGTGCTGGGGAGGCGCCGGTGGTCGGGCTGGGGCTGGGGCTGGGGCCGGGGCCGGCGACGGGGGCCGCGGCGCGGGTCGCTGACCGACCGGAGGCGGCGGCGGCGCACTCGTGGCCGGCGCGCCGGTCGGGGGCTGCAGGCGGTCCCGCAGGAATTCGTCGCGCTCGTTCATGGGCTCCTCAGGTGCCAGGCGATCCTCGGCGGTCAGGCGGCTCGTCCGGGGCCAGTGATGAGCGCCACGGCCACGCCACCATCGCCGGATACGGACCAGTACGCGTCCAGTATCTCCTCCGCGCCTCGCGTAGGTACCGTGCAAACTTAGCAGTGCGCACCGCCACGGGGCCGGGGTGGCGTGAGTCGTGCGCTGAGCACGATCAGGCGAGCCGATGCCGGGGCGGTGGGCACGCTCGCAGACGCAGGCAGCAAACACGTTCCGGGGTCGGGGTCCGGCGCACCGGATCGCTGAACGCGGCGCGGTTGTGACCAAGATTGCAGCCCCGGAACAGCAGGTCGGCGGGGGTGCCGCCCATCGGCCTCCGCGGAATTTACGGTGCTGCCAGCTCGCGGTTAGACTTGACGAAGTTGGCATGTCAGGCGGGTATTGTCATATCGTTTTACGACTTGTCGAGACCTGGCTTCCAGGCCACCGTTCAGCGCTGCACGGACGCATCCCTAGCGGGACCGTCTCCGCCTGGGGGACAGCCTATCGAGACAAGACCGAGGTCTGTAGCCCGCAACCTCCGGGTAGGACCTCATCGAAGCAGCCGTTAACGCCGCTCGAAACGTTCAGGTGAAGGGTCAGGTGCATATGACGCCCAAGCGCGTCGGGTTATACAACCCCGCGTTCGAGCACGATTCGTGCGGGGTAGCCATGGTCGTCGATATGCACGGCCGTCGTAGCCGCGACATTGTGGACAAGGCAATCACCGCGCTGCTCAACCTCGAACACCGCGGTGCTCAGGGCGCCGAGCCGCGCAGCGGCGACGGCGCCGGCATCCTCATTCAGGTACCGGATGAGTTCCTGCGTGCCGTGGTCGACTTCGAGTTGCCCCCGGCGGGCAGCTACGCCACCGGCATCGCCTTCCTGCCGCAGTCGTCCAAGGACGCCGCAGCCGCCTGCGACGCGGTGGAGAAGATCGCCGAAGCCGAGGGCCTGACGGTGCTGGGCTGGCGCAACGTGCCCATCGACGACTCCTCGCTGGGCGCGCTGTCCCGCGACGCGATGCCGACGTTTAGGCAGGTGTTCTTGGCCGGCGCGTCGGACATGACGCTGGAGCGCCGGTGCTATCTGGTCCGGAAGCGGGCCGAACACGAACTGGGCACCAAGGGCCCCGGGCAGGACGGTCCGGGTCGCGAAACCGTTTATTTCCCAAGCCTTTCCGGTCAGACCCTGGTCTACAAGGGCATGCTGACCACTCCGCAGCTGAAGGCGTTCTACCTTGACCTGCAGGACGACCGGCTGACCAGTGCGCTGGGCATCGTGCACTCCCGGTTCTCCACCAACACCTTCCCGTCCTGGCCGCTGGCCCACCCGTTCCGCCGGGTCGCGCACAACGGGGAGATCAACACCGTCACCGGCAACGAGAACTGGATGCGGGCCCGCGAGGCGTTGATCAAGACCGACGTCTTCGGGTCCGAAGCCGACGTGGAGAAGCTGTTCCCGATCTGCACCCCGGGCGCCTCCGACACGGCGCGGTTCGACGAGGCGCTCGAACTGCTGCACCTCGGCGGCCGCAGCCTGGCCCACGCGGTGCTGATGATGATCCCCGAGGCATGGGAACGCAACGATGCCATGGACCCGGCCCGGCGGGCCTTCTACCAGTACCACGCCTCGTTGATGGAGCCGTGGGACGGCCCCGCGTCGATCACGTTCACCGACGGCACGATCGTGGGCGCCGTTCTCGACCGCAACGGCCTGCGCCCGTCGCGGATCTGGGTGACCGAAGACGGCTTGGTGGTGATGGCCTCCGAAGCCGGCGTCCTGGACCTGGACCCGGCCACGGTGGTCCGCCGGATGCGGCTGCAGCCCGGCCGGATGTTCCTGGTGGACACCACGCAAGGGCGCATCGTCTCCGACGAGGAGATCAAGGCCGAACTCGCGGCCGAGCACCCGTACCAGGAATGGCTCGACCGGAACCTGGTTCCCCTCGAGAAGCTACCGCAGGGCGACTACGTGCGGATGGCCCACGATCGACTCGTCAAGCGGCAGTTGACATTCGGCTACACCTATGAGGAGCTCAACCTGTTGGTGGCGCCCATGGTGCGCACCGGCGCCGAGCCGATCGGCTCGATGGGCACCGACACCCCGGTCGCCGTGCTCTCGCAGCGGCCCCGGATGCTCTACGACTACTTCCAGCAGCTCTTCGCGCAGGTGACCAACCCCCCGCTGGACGCCATCCGCGAAGAGGTGGTGACTAGCCTGCAGGGCACTACCGGCGGCGAGTGCGACCTGCTGACGCCGACCGAGCACTCCTGTCACCAGATCGCGTTGCAGCAACCGATCCTGCGCAACCACGAGCTGGCGAAGCTGATCAACCTCAATCCCGACGACGAGGTCAACGGGCGTCCGCATGGCATGCGGTCCAAGGTGATTCGCTGCCTGTACCCGGTCGCCGAGGGCGGCGCAGGATTGGCCGCGGCGCTCGACGACGTGCGCGCACAGGCGTCGGCCGCGATCACCGAAGGCGCGCGCCTCATCATCCTGTCGGACCGCGACTCCGACGAGCGGATGGCGCCCATCCCGTCGCTGCTGGCCGTTGCCGGCGTGCACCACCACCTGGTGCGCGACCGGACGCGCACCCAGGTGGGTCTGGTCGTCGAGAGCGGTGACGCCCGCGAGGTGCACCACATGGCGATGCTGATCGGGTGCGGGGCGGCGGCGATCAACCCCTACCTGGCCTTCGAGTCGATCGAGGACATGCTCGACCGTGGCGCGATCGACGGCTTCTCCGATCGGCAGGAGCGCGAGAAGGCGCTCAACAACTACGTCAAGGCCGCGGGCAAGGGCGTGCTGAAAGTGATGTCCAAGATGGGCATCTCGACGCTGGCGTCCTACACCGGCGCGCAGCTGTTCCAGGCCGTCGGCGTCTCCGAGGACGTGCTCGATGAGTACTTCACCGGCCTGAGCTGCCCGATCGGCGGGATCACCCTGGAAGACATCGCCGCCGACGTCGCCACCCGCCACCGGCTGGCCTACCTGGACCGCCGGGACGAGCGCGCGCACCGCGAGCTGGAGGTGGGCGGCGAATACCAGTGGCGCCGCGAGGGTGAGTACCACCTGTTCAACCCGGAGACCGTGTTCAAGCTGCAGCACTCGACGCGCACCGGCCAGTACAAGATCTTCAAGGACTACACCCGCCTGGTCGACGACCAGAGTGAGCGGATGGCCTCGCTGCGCGGCCTGCTCAAATTCCGCGGCGGTGTGCGTCCCCCGGTTCCGCTGGAGGAGGTGGAGCCGGCCAGTGAGATCGTCAAGCGCTTCTCCACCGGGGCGATGAGCTACGGCTCGATCTCGGCCGAAGCGCACGAGACGCTCGCCATCGCGATGAACCGTCTGGGCGGCCGCTCCAACAGCGGTGAGGGCGGTGAGGACGTGAAGCGTTTCGACCGCGACCCCAACGGCGACTGGCGGCGCAGCGCGATCAAGCAGGTCGCCTCCGCGCGCTTCGGCGTCACGTCGCACTACCTGACCAACTGCACCGACATCCAGATCAAGATGGCTCAGGGCGCGAAACCCGGTGAGGGAGGCCAACTTCCCGGGCACAAGGTCTACCCGTGGGTCGCCGAGGTGCGCCATTCCACCCCCGGTGTCGGCCTGATCTCGCCGCCGCCGCACCACGACATCTACTCAATCGAGGATCTGGCACAGCTGATCCATGACCTGAAGAACGCCAACCCGTCCGCGCGGGTGCACGTCAAGCTGGTCTCCGAGAACGGGGTCGGCACGGTGGCCGCCGGTGTCTCCAAGGCGCACGCCGACGTGGTGTTGATCTCCGGCCACGACGGTGGCACCGGCGCGACCCCGCTGACGTCGATGAAGCACGCCGGTGCGCCGTGGGAGTTGGGCCTGGCCGAGACGCAGCAGACGTTGTTGCTCAACGGCTTACGTGACCGGATCGTGGTGCAGGTGGACGGCCAGCTCAAGACGGGCCGGGACGTGATGATCGCCGCGCTGCTCGGCGCCGAGGAATTCGGCTTCGCCACCGCACCGCTGGTGGTGGCCGGCTGCATCATGATGCGGGTGTGCCACCTGGATACCTGCCCGGTCGGCGTGGCCACCCAGAACCCGGTGCTGCGTGAGCGGTTCACCGGCAAGCCCGAGTTCGTCGAGAACTTCTTCATGTTCATCGCCGAAGAGGTGCGGGAGTACATGGCGCAGTTGGGCTTCCGTACCCTCAACGAGGCCGTCGGCCAGGTGGGGGCGCTGGACACCACCCTGGCCCGCGCGCACTGGAAGGCGCACAAGCTGGATCTCGCGCCGGTGCTGCACGAACCGGAGTCGGCATTCATGAACCAGGACCTGTACTGCAGCTCCAGGCAGGATCACGGCCTGGACAAGGCGCTCGATCAGCAGTTGATCGTGATGAGCCGCGAGGCACTCGATTCCGGCAAGCCGGTACGGTTCTCCACCACGATCAGCAACGTCAACCGGACGGTGGGCACCATGCTCGGCCACGAGGTGACCAAAGCCTATGGCGGCCAGGGGCTTCCGGACGGGACCATCGATATCACCTTCGACGGGTCCGCGGGCAACAGCTTCGGGGCCTTCGTACCGAAGGGAATCACTTTGCGTGTCTACGGCGACGCCAACGACTACGTCGGAAAGGGTCTGTCCGGTGGCCGGATCGTGGTGCGGCCGTCCGACAACGCCCCGCAGGACTACGTGGCCGAGAACAACATCATCGGCGGCAACGTGATCCTGTTCGGTGCCACCAGCGGGGAGGCGTTCCTGCGCGGAGTGGTCGGCGAGCGGTTCGCGGTCCGCAACTCCGGCGCCCACGCCGTCGTCGAGGGCGTGGGTGACCATGGGTGCGAATACATGACGGGTGGTCGGGTTGTGATTCTTGGGCCGACTGGCCGCAACTTCGCGGCGGGAATGTCAGGCGGTGTGGCTTACGTGTACGACCCGAACGAGGAACTGCCGGACAACCTCAACATCGAGATGGTCGACGCGGAGAGCCTGGACTCCGATGACGCCGAATTCCTGCACGGCATCATCCAGGCGCACGTGGACGCCACCGATTCCGCGGTGGGCCAGCGGATCCTGGCCGACTGGCGTACCCAGCAGCGCCACTTCGTCAAGGTGATGCCGCGCGACTACAAGAAGGTGTTGGAGGCGATCGCCCGGGCCGAGCGCGACGGCACCGATGTGGACAAAGCGATCATGGCGGCCGCGCATGGCTGATCCGAGCGGCTTCCTCAAGTACACCCACCGGGAACTGCCGAAGCGCCGGCCCGTCCCGCTGCGGTTGAAGGACTGGCACGAGGTCTACGAGGACTTCGACGAAGACACCCTGCGCGAGCAGGCGACCCGCTGCATGGATTGCGGGATCCCGTTCTGCCACAACGGATGTCCGCTGGGCAACCTGATCCCGGAATGGAACGACCTGGTACGCAGGGGCCGTTGGCGCGACGCGATCGAACGGCTGCACGCCACCAACAACTTCCCGGACTTCACCGGCCGGCTGTGCCCGGCGCCGTGTGAACCGGCGTGTGTGCTGGGCATCAACCAGGATCCGGTGACGATCAAGCAGATCGAGCTGGAGATCATCGACCACGCCTTCGAGGAAGGCTTCGTCGTGCCGCTGCCCCCGGACAAGCTGACGGGGAAGAAGGTCGCGGTGGTGGGCTCGGGTCCGGCCGGTCTGGCCGCTGCCCAGCAGCTGACCCGCGCCGGCCACACGGTCACCGTTTTCGAGCGGGCGGACCGCATCGGTGGGCTGCTGCGCTACGGCATCCCGGAATTCAAGATGGAGAAGCGGGTCCTCGACCGGCGCCTGGACCAGATGCGCGCCGAGGGAACCGAATTCCGCGCGGGAGTCAACGTCGGGGTGGACATCACCGCCGAGCAGTTGCGCGCCGACTTCGATGCGGTGGTGCTGGCCGGTGGCGCTACGGCCGGGCGGGACCTGCCCGTCCCGGGCCGCGACCTGGACGGGATCCACCAGGCGATGGAGTACCTGCCGTGGGGGAACCGGGTGCAGGAGGGCGACGACGTCCTGGGGCCCGACGGGCAACCGCCCATCACCGCCAAGGGCAAGAAGGTCGTCATCATCGGCGGCGGTGACACCGGGGCGGACTGCCTGGGTACCGCGCACCGGCAGGGCGCGATCGTCGTGCACCAGTTCGAGATCATGCCGCGCCCACCGGACACGCGCGCCGAATCGACGCCGTGGCCGACCTATCCGCTGATGTACCGGGTGTCGTCGGCGCACGAAGAGGGCGGCGAGCGGGTGTTCTCGGTGAATACCGAGCGGTTCATCGGCGAGGACGGCCACGTGACGGCGCTCAAGGCGCACGAGGTCACCATGCAGGACGGCAAGTTCGTCAAGGTCGAGGGCTCCGACTTCGAGCTCGAGGCCGATCTGGTGTTACTGGCCATGGGCTTCGTCGGCCCCGAACGCGAGGGCCTGCTGACCGACCTCGAGGTCAAGCTGACCGACCGCGGCAACGTGGCGCGCGGAGCCGACTTCGACACGTCCGTCCCCGGTGTGTTCGTGGCCGGGGACATGGGTCGCGGGCAGTCGTTGATCGTCTGGGCGATTGCTGAAGGCAGGGCCGCGGCCGCCGCCGTGGACCGGTACCTGATGGGCGCGACCGCGCTGCCCGCGCCGGTCAAGCCGACTGCCGTGCCGCTGCAGTAATCACACCAGTCACACCAGAAACACGCCGAGAATCGTTCGGCGAGCCTGCCGTAGTTTGCCAGGCTGCGGGTGTCTAATGGACCGCTGTGGGCTTCATGCCACAGAGGCCCCGGCTGGACAGACCGTCGCAGGAGTGGTCACTGTGCATATGAATCCATTACCTCGATCGCGGGTGGGCCGAATGGCCTGGTCATGGCTGCGTCACCCGGTCAAAAGTCGCGAGTTTCCCGCCAAACACGAACGCCTGGTTACGGCCGAGGATCTGCTGCTCTTCGGCGTGTGACCCACCCGATGAGGCCGCGCACGGCGCTCGGGGGGTTTGCCGGAAGTTATCCGGGGAGGTCGGCGGCGATCAGCCGTCCAGCAGGCCCGAATCGCGGATGGCCTCGGCCAGCGGTTCCAGGACGGCCGGGTCGTGTGGCGGGTTGATGTACACGATGCCCAGGTCGAGCCCCTCGGCCGCCAATCCCGCCGCCTGCTCGATGGCCTGCTGGTAGTTGCGCTCCTGCTCCAGGCGCAGGTGGGCCGACAGCGTGATCTCCTTGGGGTCGCGCCCGATCTTCTCGCACTCGGCGGCCAGCACGTCACGCTTGCGCGCGAACTCCTCGGGCGGACCGCCGACGAAATTCCAGTGCTGCGCGTAGCGGGCCGTCAGCGGCAGCGTTCGTTTCTCCCCGCTGCCACCGATGCAGATCGGGGGGTGGGGGCGCTGCACGCCCTTGGGCTCGTTGCGGGCCCCCTTGAGCTGGTAGAACTTGCCGTCGAAGTCGGTGGTCTCCTGGCTGAGCAGGCTGATCAGCACCTGACACGCCTCCTCGAACCGGTCGAAGCGTTCCCGCAGGCTGCCCAACTCGATGCCGTAGGCGCCCGACTCCTCCTCGTTCCAGCCGGCGCCGATGCCCAGCTCGAGCCGGCCGTTCGAGATGATGTCGAGCGCGGCTGCCATGTTGGCCAGCACGGCCGGGTGGCGGTAGTGGATCCCGGTGACCAGGGTGCCCAGCCGCAGCCGTTTGGTCGCCTGCGCCAGCGCGGTGAGCGTCGTCCAACCCTCCAGGCAGGGCCCGGCGCTGTCGGAGAAGATCGGGTAGAAGTGGTCGAAGGTCCACCCGGATTCGAAGACGTCGATATCGTCGGCGGCCTGCCAGACGGCGAGCATGTCGGCCCACGTGGTGTTCTGGGGTGAGGTTTTGAACGCGAATCGCATGGAATCGACGGTAGTCGATCTTTATGAAGGGCAACTAAACTCAGCGGGCGATGAGCTACTCCCTCGGACTCGACACCAAGGTCACCCTGCTGGCGGCCGGCCTGATCTTTCTGCTCGCGCTGATCCTCGGGGTGTGGAAGTACCGGCAGATCATGGCCGCCGCCGACCACCGCGCCCATCCCTACGTCGACATCGCGCACCGGGCGGCGTTGCTCTACTCGTTCGCGACGCTGTTGCTGGCCGTCTTCGTCGAGCTCAGTGCCTGGCCGACGTGGGTCAACCTGACGGCTGCCGGCGTGGTCGTCTTTTTCTTCGTGGGCGCCATCCTGAGCTACATCGGACACGGGGTGCGCCGCGACACCGTCAACCAATTCGCGGATCCAGCCCCCGGGACCGGGCTGGTCATGGCGTTGCTCATCGCCGGCGAGATCGGGGGCTTCGGTGTGTTGCTCGCCGGATTCGTCGCCGGTCAGTTGCTTTGACGGGGCCAGGCACACTGGAACCATGGATCCCGTCGAGGCCTTGCGGCAGATCGCCTACTACAAGGACCGCAGCCGCCACGATCCCCGGCGCGTGATGGCCTATCGCAACGCCGCCGACATCATCGAGGGTCTCGACGAGGCGGCGCGGGAACGGCACGGCCAGGCCAACAGCTGGCAGTCATTGCCCGGCATCGGGCCCAAGACCGCGAAGGTGATCGACCAGGCCTGGTCCGGCCGCGAGCCCGACGTTCTCGTCGAATTGCGTTCGGCCGCGGAGGATCTCGGCGGAGGTGACATTCGCGCGGCGTTGCGCGGCGACCTGCATCTGCACTCGAACTGGTCGGACGGGTCTGCGCCGATCGACGAGATGATGGCGACCGCGTCGGCGCTGGGGCACGAGTACTGTGCACTGACCGACCATTCGCCGCGGCTGACGATCGCCAACGGGCTGTCGCCGGAACGGCTGCGCGCGCAGCTCGACGTCATCGACAGGCTGCGTGACCAGTTCGCCCCGATGCGCATCCTCACCGGGATCGAGGTGGACATCCTCGAGGACGGTGGGCTCGACCAAGAGCCCGAGCTGCTCGAACGCCTCGACGTCGTCGTGGTCAGCGTCCACTCGAAGCTGTCGATGGATGCCGCGGCGATGACGCGGCGCATGGTCCGGGCCGTCTCCAATCCGCACGCCGACGTGCTGGGCCACTGCACCGGGCGGCTCGTCTCCGGAAACCGCGGCATCCGGCCGGAATCGAAGTTCGACGCGGAAGCGGTGTTCACCGCCTGCCGCGACCATGGCACCGCGGTGGAGATCAACTCTCGCCCCGAACGGCGCGACCCACCGACCCGCCTGCTCCAGTTGGCGCTGGACATCGGCTGCCTGTTCAGCATCAACACCGACGCGCACGCGCCCGGCCAGCTGGACTTCCTGGGCTACGGCGCGCAGCGTGCGGTGGACAACGACGTGCCCGTCGAACGCATCGTCAACGCCTGGCCGGGCGAGAAGCTGCTGGAGTGGACGGGGTCGAACTGAGACGGCTCAGACCGACACCGTCTCCGCGTCTTGGGGAACCGGTTCGTCGCCGCGGCGCTTGCTTTGCAGCAGGTTGGCGCCGGCGACGGTGGCACAGGTTGCGGCCGGGATGAGCAGGGAGTAGCCGCCCAATTCGGCACCGAACACGATCCCGGCTACGCCGCCTCCGAGAAACAGCACGAGCGTCGTCGCCAGGATGGCGGTCTTCAACTTCTGAATCCCGTGTTGCCGGCTGCGGCCGAGGATGAGCCCGAGGTCGGTGACGGTTCCGGTGAAGTGGGTGGTGCGGATCGCCATGCCTCGGAAGCTTGAGGTCATGGCGTTTTGCAGGCCGAGTGCCATGGCGGCGAACAGCGCCTGTACGGCCGTCTGCTCGATCCCGAGTGCATTGATCTGAGCCTTGACCACCGTTTCCTCGACGCCGGCGGCGGCGAGCACGAGCAGCGCGGCCTCGAGGAACAGCACGGCGGCGTGGCGTGGACCCGCGGGGGCTTCGGTGGGAGCGAGGATCGCCCCGGCTATGGTCGCGCCCGTCAGGAAGCCCACGAAGATCGCTCCGAGGACGTGGCCCTCATAGAGCCAGGGGTTGGCGGTGTTCATGCCCAGCTGGGTGGTGATCGCGGTCAGGTTGCCGACGGGCATGGCCAGGATCAGCAGCGCCACCGCGTTGACGAAGCCCGCAGACAACGCGAGTATCGCGCTGTAACCGAGGAGGAGGCCATCGCGGGGCGGTCCGCTTTCGCGGGCTTTGTCCAGCGGCGGCATTGTGTTCGGTTACTCGCTTTCGAGGTCGGGTCTTTCGCCACCCTAACAAGCAGGACGTCGGGCAAGCCGCCGTCTCATGCCTTTCACATCAACTTCAAAACATCGAAAAGGTCTGCAGCGGAGGCGAATTAGCTGGCGCGCCGGGATCGGTCAGTCGGGAAGGTGCGGCATTTCTGTACCCAGATCGCGGCCGATCAACACGCCGCGCATCACGGCGGATTTGCCGAAGCGCTCACGCACCTGGTCGACGGCGGCGTCTACCGCGAGCGATTCCCGGTCAATCGGCAGCATCAGTTGCTGAGCGCCGGTGCGGTCGATGCCCGACACCGTGAAGCCGACCAGCGTGAGCCCGCGCTGCGCGATCAGCGGTGCGGCCGCCGCGACCAGCCGCCGCGCGGCCGCCAGGATCGGCTGCGTCGAGGACGTCGCCCAGGGCAGCGTCCGCGACCGCGTCGCCCGGCCGAAGTCGTCGAACCGCAGGCGCAGCGTCACCGTGCGCCCGGTGCGCCCGGCGGCGCGCATCCGGCCGGTGATGCGGTCGATCAGGTTGACCACCACCGCGTCGATCTCGGCGGGTGACATGGTGTTGCCGTCGCGGCCGAGCGCCCGTTGCGCTCCCACCGACCGGCGGCGCGCACCGGTGGTCACCCGGCGGCGATCGATGTTGCGGGACAGCGCGAACAGCTGGCGGCCCATGGCACCGCCCAGCAGCGAGGCCAGCGTCAACTCGCTCAGCTCGGCCACGTCGGCGACGGTCAGCAGACCGTGGGCGTGAAGTCTGTCGGCCGTTTTGGCGCCGACGCCCCACAGCCGCCGCACCGGCAGCGGGTGCAGGAAGGCCAGCTCCTGGTCGGGCGGCACCAGCAACAGCCCGTCCGGCTTGGCCTCCTGGCTGGCCACCTTGGCGAGGAACTTCGTCCGGGCGATGCCCACCGTGATGGGCAGCCCGACCCGCTCGCGCACGTCGGCACGCAGCCGCGCCCCGATCTGCACCGGCGTCCCGGAGACCCGGCGCAGCCCACCGACGTCGAGAAACGCCTCGTCCACCGAGAGCGGTTCCACGATCGGCGTGCAGTCGCGGAAAACCGCGAACACCGCCTCGCTGGCGCGGCTGTAGGCCCGCATCCGCGGCGGCACCACGGCGGCGTGCGGGCACAGCCGTCGGGCCTGGCCGCCGCCCATCGCGGTGCGGACGCCGTAGGCCTTCGCCTCGTAGCTGGCGGCGAGCACCACCCCGCCCCCGACGATCACGGGGCGGCCCCGCAACGTCGGGTCGTCGCGCTGTTCGACGGACGCGTAGAAGGAATCCAGGTCCGCGTGCAGGATGGACGCATCGCACCGCACGAACATATGTTCGCACGGGCGGGTGACGCCATCCGATGGTGGCGACCTGGGGGCACCTCCCGCTTGCGGGGGACTTCGCCCGGCTACGCCACGCTTGCGATCGCCACTTAGCCCGATTCGCCGTAGATGCTGGTCACCCAGATGTGGGTGAGGGTGTCGACCACCCGGTCCTCGTCCACCGCCGGCGTCTCGGCGGACAGCGCGGCCATCATCGTGCGCTCGTTCATCTGGTTCAGCGAGGTCGCGAGGTCTACCGCCGGAATCGTCTCCGGAGCGGCGCCGCGAGCGCGTTCGGCGGCGATCATCGCCGCCGTCTGGTCGATCCACTTCTGCATGAACCCCAGCCAGACGACGCGCAACTCGGAGCTCGTGGCCAGCGCCTCGGTAGCGGCGCGGGCCAGCCGGCGGTGTGAACTGAACGCCATGAAGAACGCCTTGATGCCGTTACGCCACACCCGGCGGGGATCCTCCGGGAGTCGCTGCACGGCGCCGTCGAACTCGGAGTCGGCGCGCGCGATCACCGGCTCGAGCAGTGAGAGCAGCACCGCCTCCTTGGACTTGAAATAGAAGTAGAACGTCGGACGCGACAGGCCCGCCCCCTTGGCCAGGTCGTCGACGGAGATGTCGGTGAACGAGCGCTGCTCCAGCAGCCGTTCTGCGGTCGCGAGGATCGCCTGCTCGCGGTCGTCGCCCGAGGGGCGGACGGTGCGGCGGCCGCGCAGGGCGCGGGTCTGGCCGGCGGTAGTCACGCCCGCTACTTTACACAGCGTCGAAACTTTCGACACAGCGTTGACTACATCGACAGGGCGTTGATAGCGTGGCGGGATGACTGAGCACCTTGACGTGATCATCGTGGGCGCCGGCATTTCCGGGATCAGCGCGGCGTGGCACCTGCAGGAGCGTTGCCCGACCAAGAGCTACGCGATCCTCGAACGCCGCGACGACCTGGGCGGCACCTGGGACCTGTTCAAATACCCGGGCATTCGGTCCGACTCCGACATGTTCACCCTCGGCTTCCGGTTCAAGCCCTGGCACTCGGCGAAGTCGATCGCCGAGGGCGCCGACATCAAGCAGTACATCAGGGAGGCCGCGGTCGAGAACAAGATCGACCGGCACATCCGCTACCGCCAGCGCGTCGTGGCCGCGGATTGGTCCGACGCCGACAACCGCTGGACCCTGACCGTCGAGTCCGATGGGGAGCAGCGCGAGCTGACCTGCTCCTTCCTGTTCGCGTGCACCGGCTACTACAACTACGACGAGGGGTATTCGCCCACCTTCCCGGGCGCCGAGGACTTCGAGGGCGGGATCGTCCATCCGCAGCACTGGCCGGAGGACCTGGACTACACGGGCAAGAAGATCGTCGTCATCGGCTCCGGGGCCACCGCGATCACGCTGATCCCGGCCCTGGTGAACACGGGCTCCGGCCACGTCACGATGCTGCAGCGCTCGCCGACCTACATCGGCTCGCTGCCCGGGGTCGACCCGTTCGCCGAGCAGACCAACCGGCTGTTGCCGGGCCGCTTGGCGCACATCGCGAATCGCTGGAAAGCCATCGCCTTCAGCACCTTCCAGTACCAGCTGTCGCGGAAGCGCCCGGCCTACATGCGCAAGACGCTGATGACCATGGCCAAGCGGCGCCTGCCCGAGGGCTACGACGTCGAAAAGCACTTCGGTCCCCGGTACAACGTCTGGGATCAGCGGCTGTGCCTGGCCCCCGACGGCGACTTCTTCCGCACCATCCGGCACGGCAAGGCCGACGTCGTCACCGACACCATCGACCGGTTAACCAAGACCGGGATCAGGCTCACCTCGGGCGAGGAACTGCAAGCCGACATCATCATCACCGCAACGGGATTGAACATGCAGTTGCTGGGCGGGGTGCGGCCAACCCGAAACGGTGAACCGATCGAGCTGACGTCGTTGATGACCTACAAGGGCCTGATGTTCTCCGGGGTGCCGAACTTCGCGATCACCTTCGGCTACACCAACGCATCGTGGACGCTGAAGGCCGACCTGGTCTCGGAGTTCGTCTGTCGGCTGCTGAACTACATGGACGACAAGGGATTTGACTTCGTCGAGCCGCAGCACCCAGGAGCTGACGTCGACGAGCTGCCGTTCATGGACTTCAACCCCGGTTATTTCCAGCGCTCGATGCACCTGCTGCCCAAGTCGGGGTCGCGCGCACCATGGCGGCTCAAGCAGAACTACTTCTTCGACATGCGCACGATCCGGCGCGGCAAGGTCGACGACGAAGGCCTGCGATTCGCGAAAAAGCGTGCGGCGGTTGCGGTTTAGGGCTTGACGACGACGATGCCGTCGTCGTCGCTGTAGGCGATCTCACCCGGGGAGAACGTCACCCCGCCCAACGTGACCTCCACGTCGCGCTCGCCGTCCCCGGTCTTGGTGCTCTTGCGGGGATTGGTGCCCAGCGCCTTGATGCCGATGTCGAGGCCGCGCAGCGCGGCGGCGTCACGCACCGCCCCGTGGACGATCAGGCCGGCCCAGCCGTTCGCGCGGGCCAGTTCGGCGATGACATCCCCGACCAGCGCCGAGTGCAGGGAACCGCCGCCGTCGATGACCAGCACACCGCCCGCACTCGGCTGGGAGAGCACCGATTTCAGCAGCGCATTGTCTTCGAAGCAGCGCACCGTGCTGATGGGCCCGGCGAATTGGTGGCGGCCACCGAACTGGCGGAATTGGACGTCGCAACTGCGCACGTCGGGTCCGATGTCGTCGACGAGGTCGGCGGTCGGCTGGAATGACACGGTCACGTCTGACACGGTAGCGGCTAGGACTACCGTCAGTGGCGCCGCAGCTGCCGGATCAACAGGATCGCCAGCAGGCTGACGGCCAGGGCTACGATCAACGGCACCGGCGACTGGCTCAGGACCGAAGCCGGGACGTCGGGAGAAACCGGGTTGTTGGCGGCGTCGACTGTGGATTTGGCTTGTGCCGCAGCATCTTTGGCGGCCGCCGCGAGGTCACCGTTGCTTTCGATTCGCTGCTGCACCTCGAGCGGTGGCTCGGCGGCCTTTACGGGGGGCTGGGCGGCCTTGGCGGGCGCCTTCTTCGCCGGAGCTTTCTTGGCGGGTGCTTTCTTGGCGGGTGCCTTTTTCGCGGGCGCTTTCTTCGCGGGAGCTTTCGCGGCCTTCTTGACCGCCTTGGCCGGAGGCTGCTTCTCCGGCGGCGGGTTCGATGCGCCGTCGGGTTCGCTGTTGGGTTGGTCCTGCGGGTCTGCCATGCGGCCGCTCCTTGAGCTTTCCTCAGTAGTTTTCTAGCCCACGCGGGTTCTTCGAACCCATCATGCCAGCACGGCCGCGACCGCCTCGGCCGCCGGTCACGGTCGGCGCCGCAGGGCCCACACGGCGCCGCCGGCGACGAGCAGCGCCGCCACCGCGACGAACGGCCACACCGGGACCGCTGAGTCCCGGCCACCGGCCGGGCCGGCGCCCACCGGGGGTCCCGGCGTGCCGGTGCCCGGCACCGTCAACCGAAACGACCAGGATCCGGAGACCACGTGACCGTCGGCGGAGGTCACGCGGTAGTTCACGGTGTAGGTCCCGGCCGGCCCGAGCGGTCGCAGGCCGATGCCGACCACCGCGCCCCGCACGGTGGGGTCGCCGGCGGACCACACGTTGCCGTCGGGCCCGACGACGGTCATGGCCGCGAACGTGGTCTGCAGCTGTTCGTTGAAGGTGGCGCTCACCCGCTCGGGCCCGGTCGTGAGGACCGCGTTGTCGGCCGGATCGGTGGCGATGCGAGCGGCGTGCGCCGAGACCGGCGGTGCCGTCAGGGTGGCGATCACCAGCAGGGCGCCGACGCATGCGGCGGTCGCCAACCGCCTCATGCCCGTCGGCGGATCAGCGCAATGAAGACTCCCAACGCGGCGACCACCAGGGCCGCCCCGCCCAGCAGCCGGGCGGTGTTGTCCGCGGATCTGGGCTGCGGCGCCGCGGTCGCGTGCTCGGCCGGCTGCGCCGGGTGGTGGTCGTGCGATGCCACGGGTCCGGCGGCGAGTGTCAGTGCGGGCGCCGGGTATTCGGGCTCACCGCCGCCGGGCTGCGGCGGCTGGTCCCACTTCACGACGGTGCCGTCGGAGTAGGTCTGCGTGGTCGGGAAGCTGACGGTCTCGGTGTCGGGCAGCTTCACCGAGAGCCGGAACAGCGCGAATTGGTCGGCGCCGATCCCGCCGCCCGGCGCGGCCGTCCACGTCACCGAGTGCACGGTGCCCGATGCCGCGTCGCGGTCGAGCTTGGCCGTCCACCCCGGCATGCTCTCCGCCCGCGCCGAGGCCACGTTGGGCAGGGCGACGCTCAACGCCGTGGTCACCGCGCCCGTGTTGGATTCGTTGGGGACCTGAAAGGTGACGACCGCCACGGCGCCGCGCACCGCGTCGTCGCTGCTGGCGTGGACGTGCGCCCACGCCGCCGGAAGGTGCGCCGCCGCGCCGAGGTAGAGCGCGATGGCGGCGGCCGCCGCGATCGGGAAGCGGGCCATCGTCGACAATCTGCGCCGGTGCATCGCTGGTCAGCCCAGACCCAGCCGGGCCATCAGGTCCGCCTCGATACCGTCGAGCTGCGAGGAGATCGCGGCATGGGCAGCCCGGCGTCGCGCGGCCGGCATGTTCTCCGCGGCGGTGACAGCCGCCGACAGATCGGTGAGCCGTTCGCTGATGGCCGCCACGAACTGTTTGGTCTCGGCGTCCTTGGGTTTCTTGTCCTGGACGGCCCGCAGGGACTTCTCCGCTCCGGCGATCCGGGCCGACAGCTGCGCGCCGTGGCCGGAGAACTGCCCGATCTGGGCGAGCGGGATCCCGAGTCGGTCCGCGCGGCGCTGATCGATCAGCGCACGCGCCGAGACGGCGCCGCGATAGATGACCGGCGTGAGGATCGGCGCGAGCAACCGGGAGACGGTCAGCGTCCGCCTGATGCGCGACGGCGACAAGATCTTGCCTTCCCGCGCCGCTTTGAGCTCGGTCTCGGCGACTTTCAACGCGGTCCGGTCGCTGTCCCGTTGGGCCTTGATCTGCGCTTTGAGGGCCTTGGCCTCGGCCCGTTGGGCCGCCTTGTAGCGGCGGGTCTCGTTCTTGGCGGCGAGCTTGGCCTCCAGCTTCGCGCGGGCCTTGATCGCACGGGCTTCGGCGCGACGCGTCGCGCGACTTTTTCGCTTGGGGAACAGGCCCATTCCCTCACCCTAATCGGAATGGGCGGGAGGGAGCCCTCCAGGTCGGGGCCGGCGGCCGCGTTCGGCGCGGCCTTGCGCTATGCGTCCAAGTGCTCCGCGCGGCGCAGCTCGTTCACCCGCTGCATGACCTCGTGCTGGGCCTCGGGGGACAACTCGGATGCGCGCACGGCGATGCGGCGCACCCCGTCGTCGCGCATCGTGGCCAGCAACGACAACTCCTTGTCGAGCTTCTCGTAGTACTCGTCGTCGGTGAAGTAGGCCGGTTTGATGCGGAAGAAGTTGGCCAACGCGGCCATGGTCGCCGCCGACGGGTTGGTGCGGTTCCCCGACCGCAACTGCGAGAGGTAGGGAGCCGACATCGTGACGCCCTCTGCCTTGAGCGCCGCGATCACTTCCGCGGAGGTGTGCGGCCCGCGTCCCGGGGGATACACCGTGTCGAACAGGCGGTTCAGGCGAGCAGCGAACGTCGTGCTCATTGGATATGACCTCCACTTGGCTGTAGAAGTGAACTATTACCTAGGTGTATTTGCTGGTCATGGTAGCGAGGGTTGGTATGCCTAACCAGGTGCAAACCCCCACGTAGTCGGGCCGGGCGTAGCTGAAGCTTGCCGATGCCACACTTTACGAGCGTCTAACTGATTCGCTGAGGTGTCCACTAAATAGTCGAAACTCACAGGTTATACGCAGAATTGGACCGCGAACCCACGGTGGCGGGGCGGCGGCGGAGTCCTCGGCGAAGTGTAATATGCGGACGTGCTGGGTGGTCGTACCGCAACCGAGCAGCAATTTATGATTGCTTAACGCCTTATTTGCTGTCGAGTCCGTCGCGCGTCCGGAAATCGGTGGCCGTGGCCGTGTCGGGAATGCGAATCGGCGTTCTCCATCGAGGTGTCTCTCCCGGCACCGTGCTCTTTCGCCGGGCCCGCAGCGCTGAAGCCGGTTACGGAATTCGCGAGCGACCGCCGTCGACCGGCGCCACCGCGGCGCGCCCGCGAACCGGCCGACCGTGACCGCGAACCCTTCAACCCGGTGGGGTCGGCGCGCGTGACGGGCGAGCGGTTATGCCGCAAGCAGCATCGCCAGAATGGCGGTGTCCGGGTGGGAGATGGGGTCGACGCCGACTCGGCTGACCATGGACGTGATCGTCCCGTCGGCTTCGGCTTCCACCCAGGCCGCCCGGTGCTCGAGACCCAGGTAGGGCAATCCCGGGAGCAGGACGCATCCCGACGCCGCACCGCTGCATTCCGGCAGGGAAGGCGTGGTCTCCGAGGGCGGATGCAACATCAGCAGCGCCGGGGGCTGATGATCGGCGAAATAGCCTGGCTGTATTGCCGATTCACCGAAGACCGTGCCTTCGGCGAGCACCAGGCCGACGGTGCCCGGCTCCGGCGCGTCGGGTAGCTCCTCCCGGGCGCCGAACACCGTTGTGGTGGAGAGCAATCCGGGCAACGACGCCACCCTGACCGCGACCATGAGCAGCTGGGCCCACTCCTTGGTCGAATCGGGCCAACGCCCGGAGATCACGAACCCTTTCAGGGCACCACGAGCATGGAAAGGGGATACCCCTATCGGGCGGTCAGACCCAGTCTCCATTTCGACCTCCGCGCGACGCCTCCGTCCGATTAACCACACTGTTAGCTCGAATGATTCAGCATGCCTGCGGGTTCGGCACCGTGCAAGCCGACACGGCTAGTGGCGCACATGTTCTCCGAATGCCCGATTCCAAGCCAAGCAAACGACAGGGGCGCCGCGCAAGCCGCGCGACGCCCCTGCCGATCGATGTTGACTCAGCCGGCGATCAGCCCCGTGGTCTTCGAGGTTGCCGCCGCGTAGCGATCCTGGACGTCCGCCCAGTTCACGACATTCCAGAACGCCTTGGCGAAGTCCACCTTGACGTTCTTGTACTGCAGGTAGAACGCGTGCTCCCACATGTCGAGCAGAAGCAACGGGATGATCCCGAGCGGGAAGTTGGACTGGTGGTCGTACACCTGGAAGATCAGCAGCTTGTTGCCCAGCGTGTCCCAGCCGAGCGCGGCCCAGCCCGACCCTTGCACGGTGGTGGCGGCCGCGTGGAACTGTGCGCGGAAGTTGTCGAACGACCCGAAGGCATCGTCGATGGCTGCGGCGAGCTCACCGGTCGGCTTGTCGCCACCGTTGGGGGAGAGGTTCTTCCACCAGATGGTGTGGTTGACGTGACCGCCCAGGTTGAACGCCAAGTTCTTCTCGTTCAGCAGGATCGCGGCGTGGTCGTCCTTGGCGCGCGCCTCCTCGAGCTTTTCCAGGGCAGCGTTGGCGCCATTGACGTAGGTGGCGTGGTGCTTATCGTGGTGAAGCTCGTTGATCTGGCCGGAGATGTGCGGTTCCAGCGCTCCGTAGTCCCAATCCAAGTCGGGCAAGGTGTATACGGCCACGGCATTCCTTTCTTCGGTTATCGTCTTGGCGCTCATGCGCGCGGGGCTGCCACGCGGCGGCCAGCCATATTCAACCCTGCTCCATGACCGGGCACACCGCAAGGACGGCAGCAATGGGGCGCGGACGCCGGATACCCGCTTAACGGGATCTCAAGCCAAGGCCGTCAAGACAAGACGATGAGGATGAGAACCGCCAGCAACGCGAGGGCGATCAGCCCGGCGCGCAATGCGGCGACGCTGTAGCTGTGGTTCCACGCGGGCGAGCCGGAGTGCGACCTCGAGGGGGCCGGTGAACCCGGACCGAACGAATGCGTGGCCATCAATCGCCTTTCACCCGCCCCTCACCTCACGACAGTGAGGTGAGTCACAAACAATTTTTCGCGAACGCGATCATAGCGCCTCAAGCCGCGCTTGGAAAACAACGCACTGAACTGCGCATTGGCGGAGGAGACCCGGGCGGGGATGTGACCGGCGGTCACTCAAGCCGCGCGCCGAGTGCTTAGGAAGGCAACCCATTTCGCTCGGTGGCTATGGCGGGCTGTCGATGACGAGCCCGTGAGACCGCGGTGTTATCCACATGTGGAATCGCCGGTGGCCGGTAGCGCTGTGGTAATGCTGTCCTTACCCACGATGGCCGTGTGGATAAACCTGTGGAAACTGTGGATAGTCACAAGCCGCGAACTAGATAGCCGACGGCCTCGCGCTCCAGCCCGCTCGCCGCGTCCCGCGGCGCGCATCGTCGCGAGGCGGTGCTGAATTGCCCCGCTTCTCCGCCCGCCGCGTCCCGCGGCGCGCATCGTCGCGAGGCTAGGCTAGTCCGGTGATCCAGGTGTGCTCCCAATGTGGCACTCGGTGGAACGTTCGCGAGCGGCAACGCGAGTGGTGTCCCCGTTGTCGGGGAGCGCTGATGGCACCCTTGCCAGACGCGCCGGCGCCCGACCCGCGGTGGGGCGCACCCGGCGCCGCGCCGGCCAGTCGGCCGTCCGCGCCCCGGGGATGGCAGCGCACCCCGCCGCGGCTGCCGCCGGGCTTCCGATGGATCGCGGTCCGTCCCGGCGCCGCTCCACCCACCAGGCACGGCCGACGGCCGCTCGGCCCCACTCCGCGCTATGCGGTGATGCCGCGCTGGGGCCTGACCGACCGTGTGGAGCAGACGCCGGCGGCAGCCCAAGCGGAGACACATGCGCCGTCCGCGCCGATGATCCGCATGACGCTGTTCGTCAGCGTGCTCACCCTCGGCATCGCCGCCCTGGTCTACGCGGTGCGGTACGTGCTGCTGATCATCAACCGGAACACCTTGTTGAACTCGTGGGTGGCCGCAGGAGCGGACTGGCTCGGCATCCTGGCCAGCGTGGCGGCGATCGCGGCGGTGTTCACCTCCGGGGTCATGCTGATCCGCTGGCTCACCGCCCGACGCGCCGCCGTATTCGCCTACCACGGTCTGCCCGAACCGCGGTCCACGCGAACGCTGTGGGCCGGGTGCGTCGTGCCGCTGGCCAACCTGCTGTGGGCCCCGGTCTACGTCATCGAGCTGGCGATCCTGGAGGAGCACTACGGCCGGATACGTCGACCCATCGTGCAGTGGTGGATCGCATGGGTCGCCAGCTACCTGGTCTCCGTCTTCGCCATGGCCACCAGCTTCGCCAGCGACGCCCAGGGCATCGCCAACAACACGATGACGATGGTTTTCGCCTATCTGCTCGCCGCGCTCACGGTGGCCGCGGCCGCCCGGGTCTTCGAGGGCTTCGAGCGCAAACCGGTCGAGCGGCCCGCGCACCGCTGGGTCGTGGTCTCCGACGACCCGGCGCCGACATCGCGCCCGGTTGAGCTGGAGGGGCAGGAAGCGGCAGCATTAGGCGTATGACGTGGGCCGAGGAGGTGCTCGCCGGGCACCCCTTTGTGGTAGCCCACCGCGGCGCGTCGGCCGCCCGGCCCGAACACACGCTGGCCGCCTACGATCTCGCCCTGAAAGAGGGCGCCGACGGCGTGGAATGCGACGTGCGCCTGACCCGCGACGGCCACCTGGTCTGTGTCCACGATCGCCGGCTGGACCGGACCTCGACCGGGGCCGGCTTGGTCAGCACGACGACCCTCGCCGAGCTGCGCGAGCTCGAGTACGGCGCGTGGCACGACAGCTGGCGTGAAGACGGCACCCACGGTGACACCAGCCTGCTGACGCTGGACGCTCTGGTCTCGCTCGTTCTGGACTGGCGCCGCCCGGTGAAGCTCTTCATCGAGACCAAGCACCCGGTCCGGTACGGCTCGCTGGTGGAAACCAAGCTGCTGGCGCTGCTGCACCGCTACGGCATCGCCGCCCCGGCTTCCGCCGACCGGTCCCGCGCCGTGGTGATGTCGTTTTCGGCGGCCGCGGTCTGGCGGATCCGGCGGGCCGCTCCGCTGCTGCCGACCGTCCTGCTCGGCAGGACGGCGCGCTACTTGACCAGCGGCGCGGCCACCGCCGTCGGCGCCACCGCCGTCGGGCCTTCGTTGGCGACGTTGAAGGAGTATCCCCAGCTCGCTGACCGCGCGATCGCCCAGGGCCGGGCCGTGTACTGCTGGAATGTCGACGAGTACGACGATCTCGACTTCTGCCGTGACGTCGGCGTGGCCTGGCTTGCCACCCACCACCCGGGCCGGACGAAGGCCTACCTGCAGAACGGCCGCGCCGGCGAGCGCGTCGACTAGCCCGCCGGAGTCGTCGGCACGGGCGCGTCCGAGGCCAGCGCCTCGAACAACCGGCTGGCCTCCTCGTGGTTCCACACCACCACCGATCCGGCGTCGCCGTCGCTGAACTCCCCGATCGGGACGGTCACGGTGGTCGGCGAGCCGTGCAGCCCCCAGCCGAGCCGGGCCAGGTCCCATACGTGGTCGCCGCGGTCAACGGTCAGCGCGTCGGCGACCGCGCGCGGCACCGAGTACCAGCGCCACGGGTTCAGCCACACCGTGGGGCTGCCTGCGGCGCGCAGCAGCGCCGCGACGAATTGCCGCTGGTTGACCATCCGGTCCAGGTCGGCGCGCGGGGTGTCGCGCGTCCTGACGTACCCGAGGGCGTTGCGGCCGTTGAGTTTCTGGCAGCCCGCGGGCAGGTCGATGCCGGCCAACGGGTCGTTGACCGGCGCCGTCGGACACACCGTCACCCCGCCCAGCGCGTCGACCACGGCGGCGAACCCGCCGAATCCGATCTCGGCGTAGTGGTCGAGGCGCAACCCGGTGGCCTGCTCCACCGTCTGGACCAGCAAGGTGGGGCCGCCCATCGCAAAGGCCGCGTTGATCTTGTCCTTGCCATGGCCGGGAATGGGGACGTAGGAGTCCCGCGGTATCGACACCATCGCCACCCGCCCACCGGACCACGGCTCGGGCAGGTGTACCAGCAGGATGGTGTCCGTCCGGCTGCTGCCGATGTCACCGCCGGTGGCCAGGGCCTCCTGCTGCTCGGGGGTGAGACCCTGGCGGCTGTCGGAGCCGACGAGCAACCAGTTCGTCCCTCGGCCCGCTCCCGGGCGTCCCGGGTAGTCGGTGAGAACGTCGTCGCGGTGCAGCCTGCTGTCGAACCACACGGCCCCGCACACCGCCCCGATGCCGGCCAGTAGGACGCCGATCATCAGCGCCGAAGCGAGGGCCCGCGTCCAGCGGCGCCAGCCGCGTCGGCGCCGCGCGCCCGGCGGCGTGGGCCGGGGTGGCGGCCCGGCCGGTTCACGGGTGCGCGGCGCCGGTGGGACGGGGCGCGGCGGGTCCACGGGGCGCGGCGACGGGGGCGGTGGGGGCGTGGCCCGCCGCAGCGGCGTGGTCTGCTCTGCGGGTGTCGCAGGCCGCGCCCCGCGGCGAATCACCGGCGACGGCTCGGTACGCGGGTCGGGCCGCTGCGCTGGTCGATCGCCGTTCACCTGGTTAACGTACGCGGCCGGGGCGGCCCGACACGACCGGTTCGGCTACCGGCGGGCGCGCAGGCCGTTGATGAACGGGCACCCCATCAGCACGCGGATGGCCTGGCTCAATCCGGTCATGTCGTCCACCGGCTTGTGGAACGGCAGCCGGACGTCGTGGTCGCGGTCCTTGCCTTCGACGCGGAATCGCACACCGTAGCGGTCCAGGCCGAGCGGGCGGACCTGCCCGCGCCGCAACGGCGCCGGGAGCCGGGACACCAGCCGCGCGACCACATCGCTGTGGGCGGTGTCCAAATGCCACAGCAGGTTCGACTCGATCTCACAGAACGGGTCGGGCCGGGCCGCGAGGAGAGCCTCGACGCTGACGGGCTCGGCGCCGGTGGCGTCGGTGACGACGACGGACGCGATCTCCAGCCGGACCAGCGTGTACCGCGGCTCCTGCCCGTCCCACGGCGCGCACCGCGGGGTGTCGACCTGGAGCAGGGCCGGGTGCGGCCACTCGGCGGCGATCTGGTCGACGGTGGCGGCGACCTCGGTCGGCTGGAATTCGCGCAGGCGCCCGCGTACCCACACCAGCGAGCGCACCGGTTCCCGCAGCGGCAGCGGTGCGTAGTCGGTCAACTCGAGGAGCGCCTGCGATCCGGCGACGCCGCTGTCGGGTTGGCCGTCCCCGGCATTCGGGAGCGCCAGCGCGAACGAGCCGTCGGGCAGCAGGTGATGGACGGGCGTGACGACCGGATCCTGGCGCGCGTGCGGGGCTTCCAGCGCCAGGAGCGCGCCGCCGGCGCGTACGCACGCGCTGCGGATCCGTTCGGCCGTCGTCGGGGCGGGGCACGTCAGCGGTAACACCGTTCTCCTTCAGTTAGGTAAGCCTAAGTTAACTCAACGGCGTGGATGCCGCAAGAGCCGTCCGGCGCCGGTCGCCGCTAGGGTTGGGGCGTGGTCGGCATCGCTTATCTCGGTCCGGAAGGGACCTTCACCGAGGCGGCGCTGTTGCAGATCACGGCCGCCGGCCTGATTCCCGGCCAGGGGCCCGGCGAGGTCCGACGCTTGCCGATGGACAGCACCGCCGCGGCGCTGGACGCCGTCCGCGATGGCAGTGCCGAATACGCGTGTGTCCCCATCGAGAACTCGATCGACGGGTCTGTGACCCCCACCCTGGACAGCCTGGCCACCGGCTCGCCCCTGCAGGTATTCGCCGAGACGACCCTGGATGTCGCGTTCACGATCGTCGTCAAATCCGGTCGCGCCGCCGGCGATGTGCGCACGCTGGCGGCATTTTCCGTGGCCGCCGCGCAGGTGCGGCACTGGGTCGCCACCCACCTGCCCGGCGCCGAGCTGCGGCCCGCGTACTCCAACGCCGACGCGGCGCGTCAGGTGGCCGAGGGGCAAGCCGATGCCGCGGTGACGTCGCCGCTGGCCGCCACCCATTGGGGGCTGGCCGCCCTGGCCGACGGTGTGGTCGACGAGCCCAACGCCTGCACCCGCTTCCTCCTGGTCGGCCTGCCGGGGCCGCCGCCGGCCCGCACCGGCGCCGACCGGACGTCGGTGGTGCTGCGCATCGACAACGCGCCCGGTGCGCTGCTCGGCGCGCTGACCGAATTCGGCATCCGCGGCATCGATTTGACCCGGATCGAATCCCGCCCGACCCGGACGGCCCTGGGCACGTACGTGTTCTTCGCCGACTGTGTGGGCCACATCGACGACGACGCCGTGGCCGAGGCACTCAAAGCGCTGCACCGGCGTTGTGCAGATGTGCGATACCTGGGATCTTGGCCGACGGGCTCGCCCGCCGGCGTGCTGCCGCCGCCTGCCGACGAGGCGGCCCGCTGGCTGGCGCGGCTGCGAGAGGGCAAACCGGAAACCACGGCCGGGGGGAGCGAGCTATGACGGGCCGGCTGGTGCTGCTGCGACACGGCCAGTCCTACGGCAACGTCGAGCGCAGGCTCGACACCCGGCCGCCCGGGGCGGAGCTGACGCCGCTGGGCCGCGACCAGGCCCGCGCCTTCGCCCACGGCGCGGGACGGCCGGCGCTGCTCGCTCACTCGGTGGCGATCCGCGCGTCGCAGACGGCCGCGGTCATCGGGGGCGAGCTGAAGTTGGACGCCACCGAGGTGGCCGGCATCCACGAGGTCCAGGTCGGCGCGCTGGAAGACCGCAGCGACGACGACGCGGTCGCGGAGTTCAACGCGATCTACGAGCAATGGCACCACGGTGACCTCGACGCCCCGCTGCCCGGCGGGGAAACCGGCAACGACGTCCTGGACCGCTATGTGCCGGTGCTCACCGACCTGCGGCTGCGTTACCTCGACAACCATGACTGGACCGGCGACATCGTCGTCGTCAGCCATGGCGCCGCGATCCGGCTGGCCGCCGCGGTGCTGGCCGGGGTGGACGCCGGCTTCGCGCTGGACAACCACCTGGACAATGCCGAATCCGTGGTGCTGGCTCCCATCACCGACGGGCGGTGGAGCTGCGTGCGGTGGGGAACCCTGACGCCGCCGTTCTACCCCGAGACCGACGCCACGCCCGTCGCGGACGCGGTGCACTCGAGCACCGACCCGATGGGCTGACCGTCGATCAAACGGCCAGCGCGACGGATTCGCAGCACTCGCAGCCGACCGCGTCGCAGTCGACGACGAAGGCGTGCGGCAACAACTCGGGACTGAAGCAGTCCGGCTCCGTGCATTCCGAGCGGCGCAGGGCATGGCGAATGATGGTGCCGTGACAGTGCTCTAGGCCCACCCGGCAGTCGCGGCAGTCAGCACTCATAAGCCGTTCATAGCACCGGCCGCGGACAAATCCGGGATGCCGCGCCCATAAAGTCGGCACGGCTGGTGTCGTCAGGCCCAGCCCAGTTCTTCCAGCCGGTGGTCGTCGATGCCGAAGTGGTGGGCGATCTCGTGGATCACCGTGATCGCCACCTCCTCGACCACCTCGTCGTCGGACTCGCAGACGTCCAGCAGCGCCTCGCGGTAGATGGTGATCGCATCCGGCAGCGACCCGGCGTAGTCGGAGTCACGTTCGGTCAGGGCGACCCCCTCATACAGCCCCAGCAGGTCGCCGTCCTCGGGGTGACGGTCGTCGACCAGAACGACGACGTTGTCCATCGCCGCCGCCAGCCCGGGCGGGATCAGGTCGAGCGCGTCGGAAACCAGTTCGTCGAACCGCTCCGGATCCATCCGCGCGGGCACGCGGTCAGCCCCCGGGCGCGGGCGCGGCGGGTGGGGCCTCCGGCGCCGGGGGCGCTCCGGCGTCCGCGGGAGGGGGAGGTGCCTGAGGG
>NZ_LQOU01000016.1 GCF_002102155.1 Mycobacterium europaeum | reverse complement strand
CGTAGGCGCCCCGCCCCCGCCGCAACCGCCGTATCAACCGGCCACCCACTCGCGGCGGCTGCTGCTGGGCATCGTCGGCGCGTCGGCGCTCGCACTGGCCGCGGTGGTGGCGTTGGTCACCGCGCTGGTCACCCAGAACGGCGACTCCGCGAACAGCGCGGCGCCGGCCACCCCGACCCGCGCCAGGGTGCCGGGCAGGCAGGGATCCAACCCCGGCCCGTCCGCGCACGCGACGGCGGCGGTGCCGGCGCTGCCGGCGTTCGCGCCGCCGCCCGATCTGGGCGCCAACTGCCAATACCCGAGCGCGCCGGACACCGTCGTCAAGCCCGTCAGCCCGCCCCCGTCCGGCCGGGTCTCCACCGACCCTCCGCAGATCCCGGCCACCCTCTCCACCAACTTCGGCGACATCGGCATCCAGCTGACCAACTACGAATCCCCGTGCACGGTCAACAGCTTCGTCAGCCTGGCCAAGCAGCAATTCTTCGACAACACGCAATGCGCGCGGCTGATCGACTCCACCGACGGGGGATCACTGCTGTGCGGCGGTCCGGAGTCCGACGGCTCCGGCGGCCCCGGCTATCAATTCGCCGACGAATACCCCACCGACCAGTACCCCGCCGGGGATCCCGCCCTCCGGGCGACCGTGATCTACCCGCGCGGCACCGTGATCATGGCGACCGACGGGCCCGACACCAACGGCAGCCAATTCTCCCTGGTTTTCCGGGATTCCGAACTGGCTCCGCAGAGCACGGTCTTCGGCACCATCACCGAGGCGGGCCTGGCGGTCCTCGACAAGATCACCCAGGCGGGCATTGCGGGCAATCGCCAGAGCGGGGCGCCCACCAACCCGGTCACGATCAACTCGGTGCGCATCGGCTAGAACCTCGCCGCGGTGAGCGCCGGCAGGCCGCCTCAGGCGGCGGAGGTCACGCGGTAGACGTCGAAGACCCCTTCGACGTTGCGCACCACGTTGAGCAGGTGGCCGAGGTGCTTGGGGTCACCCATCTCGAAGGTGAACCGGCTGACCGCCACGCGGTCGTTGGAGGTGGTCACCGACGCCGACAGGATGTTGACCTTCTCGTCGGCCAGCACCCGCGTGACGTCGGAGAGCAGGCGGTGCCGGTCGAGCGCCTCCACCTGGATGGCCACCAGGAACACCGACGACGGCGACGGCGCCCAGTGCACCTCGATGATGCGCTCGGACTGCTGCTGCAGCGACGCGGCGTTGGTGCAGTCGGTGCGGTGCACGCTCACTCCCCCGCCCCGGGTGACGAAGCCCATGATCTGATCGCCCGGCACCGGCGTGCAGCACTTGGCCAGCTTGGACAGCACGCCCGGGGCGCCGGGAACCGAGACCCCGACGTCGTCGCTGCTGCGCGGGCGCCGCAGCATGGTCGTCGGCGTGGACCGCTCGGCGAGATCCTCTTCGGCCTGGTCGATTCCGCCGAGCTCGGCGAGCAGCCGCTGCACGACGTGGCGCGCCGACACGTGGCCCTCGCCGATCGCGGTGTAGAGCGCGGACACGTCCGCGTAGTGCAGTTCGCGGGCCACCGCGGCCATGGATTCAGCATTGACCAAGCGCTGCAAGGGAAGTCCGCCGCGGCGCACCTCGCGGGCCATCGCCTCCTTGCCCGCCTCGAGCGCCTCCTCGCGGCGCTCCTTGGCGAACCACTGCCGGATCTTGGCCTTGGCGCGCGGCGACACCACGAACTGCTGCCAGTCGCGCGACGGCCCGGCGTTGGCCGCCTTCGACGTGAAAACCTCGACGACCTCGCCGTTTTCCAGCTTCCGTTCCAGCGCCACCAACCGCCCGTTGACCCGGGCGCCGATGCAGCGGTGGCCGACCTCGGTGTGCACGGCGTAGGCGAAGTCCACCGGCGTGGATCCGTTCGGCAGGGTGATCACGTCGCCCTTCGGCGTGAACACGAAGATCTCCTGCACCGCAAGGTCATAGCGCAACGACTCCAGGAACTCGCCCGGGTCGGCGGCCTCCCGCTGCCAGTCGAGCAGCTGACGCATCCAGGCCATGTCGTCGATCTCGGCCGCGGCGTGCGGATGCGGAAGGCCGTTGCGGCCCTTGGCCTCCTTGTAGCGCCAGTGCGCTGCGATGCCGTATTCGGCGGTGCGGTGCATGTCGCGGGTGCGGATCTGCACCTCCAGCGGCTTGCCCTCCGGACCGACGACGGTGGTGTGCAGCGACTGGTAGACCCCGTACCGGGGCTGGGCGATGTAGTCCTTGAACCGCCCCGCCATCGGCTGCCACAGCGAATGCACCACGCCCACAGCGGCATAGCAGTCCCGGATCTCGTCGCACAGGATCCGGATGCCGACCAGGTCGTGGATGTCGTCGAAGTCGCGTCCCTTGACGATCATCTTCTGGTAGATCGACCAGTAGTGCTTGGGCCGGCCCTCCACCGTGGCCTTGATCTTCGAGGCGGCCAGGGTGTTGGTGATCTCGGCGCGCACCTTGGCCAGGTAGGTGTCCCGGGACGGCGCGCGGCCGGCGACCAGCCGGACGATCTCGTCGTACTTCTTCGGGTGCAGGATCGCGAAGGACAGGTCCTCGAGCTCCCACTTGACGCTGGCCATACCGAGCCGGTGCGCAAGCGGTGCAATGACTTCCAGCGTCTCGCGGGCCTTGCGGGCCTGCTTCTCCGGCGGCAGGAACCGCATGGTGCGCATGTTGTGCAGCCGGTCGGCGACCTTGATCACCAGCACCCGGGGGTCGCGGGCCATCGCGGTGATCATCTTGCGGATGGTCTCGCCCTCGGCGGCGGTGCCCAGCACGACCCGGTCCAGCTTGGTCACGCCGTCGACGAGGTGGCCCACCTCCTCGCCGAACTCCTCGCTCAAAGCCTCGAGCGTGTAGCCGGTGTCCTCGATGGTGTCGTGCAACAGGGCGGCCACCAAAGTGGTGGTGTCCATGCCCAATTCGGCCAGGATGTTCGCGACGGCCAGCGGGTGGGTGATGTAGGGATCGCCGGAGTGGCGCAACTGCGTGGCGTGCCGCTGGTCGGCGACCTCGTAGGCGCGCTGCAGCAGCGACAGGTTGGCCTTCGGATAGATCTCGCGGTGCACCGCGACGAGGGGTTCCAGCACCGGGTTGACCGCGTTGCGCTGGGCGGTCATCCGCCGGGCCAGCCTGGCCCGGACCCGGCGAGACGCGCTGCTGGGGGCCTTCAGCGTCTCGGTCGGCGGCTCCGGGGGCTCGGCGGTTTGCGCCGTCACCGGCTCCCCGACCAGCAGGGCGTCGCCGACGTCGGTGGGCGCGTCAAGCGCCTGCGCCGCGCTCTTGTCGTCCGCCACGGTGGTCACCTCCGACCTCGAGGATATCGCGCAGCGGGCCGGGCTCGGTTTGATCGCCCGGTTCGCCGCCCCGCCGCTTCGCGGCCCGGGGGTGCCCCACCTCACGCCGCGTGGCGGCGTGCATCGTCACCGGGCTAGACGCGACTCAGGCTGTGCACCGGCAACTCCGCCACGGCCTGACGGCCCCCGAGCGCGGTCAGCTCCAGGATCACCGCCGCCCCCATCACGGTGGCCCCGGTGCGCTGGAGCAACCGGGCCGCCGCGGCGAGGGTGCCCCCGGTGGCCAGCACGTCGTCGATGATCACGACGTGGCGTCCGCGCAGGTCGATGCCGTCGGCGGGAATTTCCAGCGTGGCGCTGCCGTACTCCAGGTCGTAGTGCTCGGAGTGCACCGGCGGCGGCAGCTTTCCGCCCTTGCGAATCGCCAGCACCCCCGTGCGCAGCCGGTCGGCGACGGCCGCCGCGGCCAGGAAGCCGCGCGAGTCGATCCCGGCCACCAGGTCGGCCCCGGAGGCGATCTCGGCCAGCGCGTCGGTGACCGCCGTCAAACCCCGGGGGTCAGCGAACACCGGGGTGAGGTCCTTGAACTGGACCCCCGGCTTGGGGAAGTCGGACACCTCGCGCAGCAGCGCGGCGATCACACCGGCCACCGGCACGCCGCCGTCGACACCCGTCATCGGAGCCTCATTCGACCAGGGCCCATCGGTCCATGTTCCAGCCCGCGCCCCAGCGTGTCGGATTCTTGCTCACGGCGTACATCTTCTTCGACATCAACAACGTGCGCTGCTGCCGGTAGAGGGGCAAGGTCGGCATGTCACCCCACAGTATCGGCGCCGCCTCCCCCAGCAACCGGACGCGCTCGGCGGGATCGGCCGACACCGCCAGCGCCCCGATCACGCTGTCGACCTGCGGGTTCGCGTAGCCGGACAGGTTGTTGCCGTTGCCGCTGTGCAGGTCGTAGGCGTCCATTGCCGACGATCCCGTCGACCCGCTGCCGGTGGCGCCGCCGGTGCTGGCCAACAGCGCGTCGATCTTGCCGTCCCGCAGCGCTTGGGGCCCCGACGTGTCGAGGGAGACGTTGGCGACGGTGATGCCCGCCGCGGCGCAGGACTTGGTGATCACCCCGACATTGACCGCCAGCCGCGCGTTGGGTCCGTGGTAGCCGATGCGCACCGTCATCGGGGCGCCACCGAGCGCGTCGCGGGCGGCGGCCGGGTCCGCCTTGCCGAACTGGGCGGCCTCGGCGGCACCGTCGCCGGCGGTGGCCGGGTCGTCGGTGGCCGGGTTGAGGCGCGAATTGGCGATCGGCACGCCCGCGTCGCGGGCAAGCGTGTCGCGCGGCGTGCACAGCGCGAGCGCGCGCCGGGCCTTGGGCTGCGAGAGCGGCCCCTGCGGCGCGAAGATCAGCTGTTCGATGCCGGCCGACGGCGAATCGGCGCGGCCGTAGTTGTCCGGCGTGGTCAGCGTTCCCGACGATCCCGCCGCCACGTCGACCACGTCGACGCTGCGGTTGTTGACGCGGTCCTGGATGTCGGGCCCCTGGGGCCAGACCGTGATCCGCTTGGTGACCGCCTTGGGACCCCACCACCGGTCGTTGGCGACGAGCACCACCGCGCCGCCGTCCAGGATGCGTTCGATCTTGTACGGCCCCGACGACGGGAAGTTCTTCAGGTCCACTCCCGGCTTGAGGTCCCAGATGGTGTTCCACAGCCGGGCGATCTGCTGCACCAGCTGGGTGTTGTTGCTCAGCAGGGCGGCGGTCACGTCGACGTGGAGCTGGTCGGCGATGACGTGCGACGGCATCAGCGACGTGGCGGTGAACAGCTGGTTGTAGTCGACGACGCCGCGATCCGGGATGAACGACACCCGGGCCTTCTTCTGCCCGGGCATGCATTCGACGTTGGCGATGTCGACGTAACCCGCCTGGCTGGCCGCGTTGAAGTCGGGATACCGGCCGGACTGGGCCGCCCACGTCAGCACCAGGTCGTCGCAGGTCACCGGCTTGCCGTCGGAATAGACGGCGTTGTCGGCGATCTGGTAGTCGAGCACCAGCGGCGAACCGCTCACCACCGCCACGGTGCCGAAGTCACGGTCGGCGACGGTCTGCCCGTCCGGGCCGTGGTAGCTGAAGCCGACGAGCGTGCGGGCGAACGCCTGCGCCCCGGCGGACGCGGCGCCGACGACGGTGTTGGTGTTGTAGGTGGCCAGCGGGCCGTCGACCACGTAGTCGATCTGCGAGGCGGCGCTGCCGGAGCACGCGGACAGCGTGACGGCAGCCAGGAGCATTGCGGCCAACCCGATAGCGCCTGCAGCGAGGCGATACCTGCCGGCCATGGCGACTACCGCCGGCCGGCGTTTCGCTTGCCGCTCGGACGCCGGGTTCCGGTCGGGCGCACCGGACGCGCGCCCGGTGCCGGCTTGTTCGGCTTGTCGGAGGGCGCGGGCACCGCCGCGGCCGACTGCGGGGCCGCCGCGTCGTCCTCGGCGGGCTTGGCTTCCTCAGCAGGTTCGGGCCCGGCCTTGCGGCGCCGCGTGACGCGGCGAGTGTGCGTGCGCACCAGCTCGGTCCGCTCGCGCAGCGTGACCAGCAGCGGGGTGGCGAAGAAGATCGACGAGTAGGTGCCGACCAGGATGCCGACCAGCTGCACCAGCGCGAGGTCCTTCAGCGTGCCGACGCCCAGCAACCACACCGCCACGACCATCAGCGCCAGCACCGGCAGCACCCCGATCAGGCTGGTGTTGATCGAGCGCATGAACGTCTGGTTGATCGCCAGGTTGGCCTGCTCGGCGAAGGTGCGCCGGGTGGTGTGCTGGAAGCCGTGCGTGTTCTCCTCGACCTTGTCGAAGACGATGACGGTGTCGTAGAGGGAGAAACCCAGGATGGTCAGCAGGCCGATGACGGTGGCCGGGGTGACCTCGAAACCGACCAGCGAATAGACGCCCGCGGTCACGGTCAGGTCGAAGACCATGGTCGTCAGCGCGGAGATGGCCATGTACCGCTCGTACCGCACCGTGATGTACAGGCTGACCAGCGCCAGGAACACCACCAACGCGATCAGCGCCTTGTTGGTGATCTGGTCGCCCCAGGTCTCCGACACCGCCGCGTCGCTGATGGCCTGCTTAGTGGGCTTGCCGTCGGCGCCCTTCGGCTGGAACGCATCGAACAGGGCGTTGCGCAGCTTGGACGTCTGGTCGTTGGACAGCGTTTCGGAGCGGATCTGCACCGTGGCCGAGGCGCCGCTGCCGACGATCACCACCGACTCCGGGTCGCGGCCGATGGCCTTCCGGAAGACGTCGGATACCGCGGCGGTGGTGACGGTGCCCGACGAGCCGGCGGTGGGCATCGACACCGTGGTGCCGCCGTTGAAATCGATCCCGAAGGTGAAGCCCCGCAACACGATGCTGACGAGGGCGACGGCGACGATCGCGCCGCTGACCCCGTACCAGAGGCGGCGCCGGCCGATCACCTCGAACGCGCCGGTGCCGGTGTAGAGCCGCGAGAGGAAGCTGTGCCGCGGCTGCGCGGTGTCGGAGGCCGGCTCCACCGCGCCGGATTCGGTGATCTCGGCCGCTTCGGCCGCGCCGGCCTGGCCCTTGCCTTTGGCGGCCATCACGCTCCCCGTCCCGTCTTGACGTGCGCCGAGGCCCGGCGCTCGCGGGCGACCTGCTGGATCGCACCCAGGCCGTTGTACGCCGGTTTCGCCAACGTCGGCGACTTGGACGCCAGGTAGACCAGCGGCCAGGTCACCAGGAACACCACCACGACGTCGAGGATGGTGGTGAGGCCCAAGGTGAAGGCGAACCCGCGCACCTGGCCGATCGCCAGGGCGTACAGCACCGCGGCGGCCAGGAAGGTGACCGCGTTGCCCGACACGATGGTCTTGCGGGCCCGGACCCAGCCTCGCGGCACCGCCGATCGGAACGAACGGCCTTCCCGGATCTCGTCTTTGATGCGTTCGAAGAACACCACGAAGGAGTCGGCCGTGGTGCCGATACCGATGATCAGACCCGCGATACCCGCAAGGTCGAGGGTGTAGTTAATCTGCCGGCCCAGGATCACCAAGATCGCGAAAATCATTGCGCCCGAAGCGGTCAGCGACAGCGCCGTGAGCAGGCCCAGCACCCGGTAATACAGCAACGAATACAGCAGCACCAGCACCAAGCCGATCGCACCCGCGATCAGACCCGCTCGCAGCGAGGTCAAACCCAGTGTGGCGGAGACGGTTTGGGCCTCCGACGCCTCGAAGGACAGCGGTAGCGAACCGTACTTCAACACGTTGGCCAACTGCTTGGCGGTCGCGGCGGTGAAGGGCGGATCACCGCCGGTGATCTGGGTCCGGCCGCCGGGGATGGCCTCCTGGATCATCGGGGCGCTGACCACCTGGGAGTCCAGCGTGAAGGCGGTCTGGGTGCCGATGTGCGCGGCGGTGAAATCCGCCCAGGTGTTGGCGGCCGCCGGCTTGAACTGCACGTCCACCACGTAACCGATGCCACGCTGGTTCATCCCCGAGGTCGCGTCCTGGATCTGGTCGCCGCTGATGATCGACGGCGCCAGCAGGTAGGCCACCTTGTGGTCGGTCGAACACGTCACCAGCGGCAGGTTCGGGTCGTCGTTGCCGGCGAGGATGTCCTCTTTGTCGCAGCGGGTGGCCTGGAACTGCAGCGCGAGGAACTGAACGCCCTGACGGGTGCTCTGGCGCCACTTCTTCTCGTCGGCGATGCGCTCGGCGAGTTCCTTGCGCGGGTCCGGCGGCGCCGGCTGATCAGCCGGGGGGACGTCCGCCGGTGGCGCGTTGCCGGCCGGCGCGGGGCTGGGCGACGGCGCGGGGCTGGGCGACGGCGGTGGGTCCTGCGGATACGGCCGCGGCTGGGCCGGCGGCCGGCCGCCCGGCGGGGCGGGCTGAGCCGGTGCGGGCTGACCCGCCGGTGGCGCCATCCCCGGTGCCGGCTGGCCCGACGGTGCCGGCTGACCCGGCGGCGCCTGGCCCGGCGGGGGCGCCTGCGGGGCAGGCTTGGGCTGGACCGCCTGCGCCGGCATCGAGTTGAGCACCGGGCGGATGTACAGCCGGGCCGTCTGTCCGAGGTTGCGGGCCTCGTTGCCGTCGTTTCCGGGGACCGTGATGACCAGGTTGTCGCCATCGACCACGACCTCCGAGCCGGAGACGCCCAGCCCGTTGACCCGCGCGCTGATGATCTGCTGCGCCTGGGCCAGCGCGTCCCGGCTCGGGCGCGACCCGTCCGGGGTGCGCGCGGTCAGGGTGACCCGGGTGCCGCCCTGCAGGTCGATGCCGAGCTTGGGGGCGGCACGCTTGTCCCCGGTCAAGAACACCAGCAGATACACGCCGACGAGCAGCAACAAGAAGACCGACAGGTAGCGGGCAGGGTGCACCGGCGCCGAAGACGATGCCACGTTCCTTCTATCTCCTCGAGTATCGGTTCTTACCCCGGACAGAGCCTAGTGTCGTGCACGCGCCCGTCGCGCAAGCGGTCCGCCGCCGCGGCGGCGGGTCGGGATTCGCGTCAGGAGTCCTTGGGCAGCCGGCCCTCGTCGAATTCCGCCACGTCGTCGGAGTCGTCCGCGCCGGGCAGATCCTCCTCGTCGGGCAGGATCCGGTCGCGGATGGCCAACTTCATCCACGTCGTCACCACACCGGGCGCGATCTCCAGGTCGACCGTGTCGTCCGTGATCGCCACGATCGTCGCCTCCAGGCCGGACGTCGTGTGCACGCGGTCGCCCGGCTGCAACGACTCGTGCAGGTCGATGGTCGCCTGCATCGCGCGCTTCTGGCGCCGGGATGCGAAGTACATGAACCCGCCCATGATCAGCAGGAAGGGCAGGAACAGGATCAAACTCTCCATGAACGGGCCTGTCTTTTCGTAGTGGCATGCCGGGCGGTTGTCATCGGGTGCGCGCCGGGACGACCCCGCGGGACCGCACACCTCGTTACGGCCAGTGTGCCATTGCCGCAGGTCGCACCCGACCCCCGCGGTGCACGCGGGCCCCGCCGGCGCCCGGGCGGATAGGCTTGGGTCGCGACGTGACAGGCGCGCCGCGGGGAGGAGAAAATCGTGGCCGGCCTCGAGCAGACTCGCCAGCTGGTCACCGAAATCCCCGGTCCCGCTTCGCTTGAACTGACCAAACGCCGCGCGGCGGCGGTGTCGCACGCGGTGAACGTCTCGTTACCGGTGTTCGTGGCGCGCGCCTCCGGCGGCATCATCGAAGACGTCGACGGCAACCGGCTCATCGACCTGGCCTCCGGCATCGCGGTGACCACCGTCGGCAACTCCGCGCCCCGGGTGGTGGAGGCGGTGCGCGCCCAGGTCGCCGAATTCACCCACACGTGCTTCATGGTCGTGCCCTACGAGCAGTACGTCGCCGTCGCCGAGGAGCTCAACCGGATCACGCCGGGCTCCGGCGAGAAGCGCACGGTGTTGTTCAACTCCGGCGCCGAGGCGGTCGAGAACGCCGTCAAGGCCGCCCGCTCGTACACCCGCAAGCCCGCCGTCGTGGCGTTCAACCACGCCTACCACGGCCGCACCAACCTGGCGATGGCGCTGACCGCCAAGTCCAAGCCGTACAAGAGCGGTTTCGGTCCGTTCGCCCCCGAGGTCTACCGGGCACCGATGTCCTACCCCTACCGGGACGGGCTGCTCGACAAGGAGCTGGCGACCGACGGGGAGAAGGCCGCCGCCCGGGCGATCGACGTGATCGAGAGCCAGGTCGGCGCCGACAGCCTGGCCGCCGTCATCATCGAGCCGATCGCCGGCGAGGGCGGTTTCATCGTGCCTGCCGAGGGATTCCTGCCCGCCCTGCTCGATTGGTGCCGCAAGAACGACGTGGTGTTCATCGCCGACGAGGTACAGACGGGGTTCGCGCGCACCGGCGCGATGTTCGCGTGCGAGCACGAAGGCATCGAGCCGGACCTGATCTGCACGGCCAAGGGCATCGCCGACGGGCTGCCGCTGTCGGCGGTCACCGGGCGCGCGCAGATCATGGATGCGTCGCACGCCGGCGGTTTGGGGGGCACATTCGGCGGCAACCCCATCGCTTGTGCGGCGGCACTGGCCACCATCGACACGATCGAGAGTGACGGACTGATCGAGCGAGCCCGACAGCTGGAACGGCTGATCACCGAACCGCTGTTGCGTCTGCAGGCCGGCGACGACCGCATCGGCGATGTGCGCGGTCGGGGCGCCATGATCGCCATCGAGCTGGTGAAGTCGGGGACCGCCGAGCCCGACGCCGAGCTGACCCGGAAGCTGTCCGCCGCCGCCCACGCGGCCGGGGTCGTCGTGTTGACCTGCGGCATGTTCGGCAACATCATCCGGCTGCTGCCGCCGTTGACCATCGGTGACGAGCTGCTCACCGAGGGGCTCGACGTCTTGGGCGGGCTGCTCGGCGACCTCTAGAACTGGGGATTCGACCGTTCGGCGTGGCCAATCTCACAACACCGGCCGGGGCGCGGCCATGGTGGAATACCGTTACTTTAGCTAACGTTCTATCCGTCAGCGCATTGGCGCCAAACTGACTCACTATTTTTCATTGCGAGGGAATTGTTTATGTCGACCATGAATCACGACGAGCGCCTCGAGCGCCGCATCGAGGTGCTCACCGCAACAGACCCGCAGTTCGCCGCCGCGCGCCCGGATCCGGCTGTCGAAGCGGCCGTCGGGAACCCGGAGCTGCGACTCCCGCAGGTCATCCGGACCGTGCTCGAGGGGTATGCCGACCGCCCGGCGCTGGCGCACCGGGTGGTGGAGTTCGTCGCGGACCCCGCGACCGGGCGCACCCGCCTCGAGCTGCTCCCCCGCTTCGAGACCATCACCTACCGTCAGCTGGGCGAACGGGTCGCCGCGCTCGGCCGCGCCTGGGCCGGCAACGAGGTGCAGGTCGGTGACCGGGTCTGCGTGCTGGGCTTCAACAGCGTGGACTACGCCACCATCGACATGGCGCTGGCGACGATCAGCGCCGTCTCGGTTCCGCTGCAGACCAGCGCGTCGCTGACCTCGCTGCAGCCGATCGTGACCGAGACCGAACCCACGGTCATCGCGGCCAGCGCCAACCAGCTGCCCGAGGCCGTCGAGCTGATCCTGAGCGGCCACCGGTCCGCGAAGCTGGTGGCGTTCGACTACCACCCCGAGGTCGACGACGAGCGCGAGGCGCTGGAAACCGCCCGCGCGCGGCTGGCGGACGCCGGTGTGGCGGTGGAGACGCTGACCGAGGTGCTCGAGCGTGGCGAGGCGCTGCCGGACGCGCCGCTGCCGACCAGCGAGGAGGCCGACCCGCTGGCCCTGCTGATCTACACCTCCGGCAGCACCGGCGCCCCCAAGGGCGCGATGTACCCGCAGAGCAACGTCGCCAAGATCTGGCGCCGGGGCAGCAGGAACTGGTTCGGGGAAAGCGCCGCGTCGATCACCCTCAACTTCATGCCGATGAGCCACGTCATGGGCCGGGGCATCCTCTACGGCACGCTCGGCAACGGCGGGACCGCCTACTTCGCGGCCAAGAGCGACCTCTCGACGCTGCTGGAGGACCTCGAGCTGGTGCGGCCCACCGAGCTGAACTTCGTGCCGCGCATCTGGGAGACCCTGTTCGGCGAATTCCAGCGCCGGGTCGAGCGCCACATGACCGGCGGCGCCGATCGCGAGGCCGTGGCCGCCGAGGTGCTGGCCGAGCAGCGGCAGTACCTGCTGGGCGGGCGGTTCATCTTCGCGATGACGGGCTCGGCGCCCACCTCCCCGGACCTGCGCACCTGGGTCGAGTCGCTGCTCGAGATGCACCTGATGGACGGCTACGGCTCGACCGAGGCCGGGATGGTGCTGTTCGACGGCGAGATCCAGCGCCCGCCGGTGATCGACTACAAGTTGGTCGACGTGCCCGACCTGGGTTACTTCAGCACCGACCGGCCCCACCCCCGCGGTGAGCTGTTGCTGCGGACCGAGAACATGTTCCCCGGGTACTACAAGCGGGCCGAGACCACGGCCAACGTGTTCGACGAGGACGGCTACTACCGGACCGGCGACGTGTTCGCCGAGGTCGCGCCCGACAAGCTGGTGTATGTCGACCGCCGCAACAACGTGCTGAAGCTGGCCCAGGGCGAGTTCGTGACCCTGGCCAGGCTGGAGGCCGAGTTCGGCAACAGCCCGCTGGTGCGCCAGATCTACGTCTACGGCAACAGCGCGCAGCCCTACCTGCTGGCCGTCGTCGTGCCGACCGAGGAAGCCCTGGCCCGCTGGGACCTCGACACGCTGAAGGGAAAGATCGCCGACTCGCTGCAAAACGTCGCGCGTCAGGCGGGCCTGCAGTCCTACGAGGTGCCGCGCGACTTCATCATCGAGACCACACCGTTCAGCCTGGAGAACGGCCTGCTGACCGGGATCCGGAAGTTGGCGTGGCCGAAGCTCAAGCAGCACTACGGCGAGCGGCTCGAGCAGCTCTACGCCGAACTCGCCGAGGGGCAGGCCAACGAGCTGGCCGAACTGCGCCGCAACGGCGCCGACGCGCCCGTGCTGCAGACCGTGAGCCGGGCCGCCGCGGCCATGCTGGGCACGGCGAGCACCGAGTTGACCCCCGACGCGCACTTCACCGATCTCGGCGGAGACTCGTTGTCGGCGTTGACCTTCGGCAACCTGTTGCGCGAGATCTTCGACATCGACGTCCCGGTGGGTGTGATCGTCAGCCCGGCCAGCGACCTGCAGGCCATCGCCCGCTACATCGAGGGCGAGCGCGAGGGCACCAAGCGGCCCACGTTCGCCGCCGTGCACGGCCGGGACGCCACCGAGGTGCACGCCGGCGACCTGACGCTGGACAAGTTCCTCGAGGCCGAGACGCTGGCCGCCGCGCCCAGCCTGCCCAAGCCCGCCGCCGAGGTGCGCACGGTGCTGTTGACCGGCGCGACCGGCTTCCTGGGCCGCTACCTGGCGCTCGAATGGCTCGAGCGCATGGACCTGGTGGACGGCAGGGTGATCGCCCTGGTGCGGGCCAAGTCCGACGACGAGGCGCGGGCGAGGCTGGACAAGACCTTCGACAGCGGGGACCCGAAGCTGCTGGCGCACTACCGGGAACTGGCCGCCGACCGCCTGGAGGTCATCGCCGGCGACAAGGGCGAGGCCAACCTCGGCCTCGATCAGCAGACCTGGCAGCGGCTCGCGGACACCGTCGACCTGATCGTCGACCCCGCCGCCCTGGTCAACCACGTGCTGCCCTACAGCGAGCTGTTCGGCCCCAACGCGCTGGGCACCGCCGAGCTGATCCGCATCGCGCTGACCACCAAGCTGAAGCCGTACGCCTACGTGTCGACGATCGGTGTCGGTGACCAGATCAAGCCGGGCCAGTTCGTCGAGGACGCCGACATCCGCCAGGTCAGCGCGACCCGGGCGATCAACGACAACTACGCCAACGGCTACGGCAACAGCAAGTGGGCCGGCGAGGTGCTGCTGCGCGAGGCGCACGATCTGTGCGGCCTGCCCGTCGCGGTGTTCCGCTGCGACATGATCCTGGCCGACACCACCTACGCGGGACAGCTCAACCTGCCGGACATGTTCACCCGGCTGATGCTGAGCCTGGTCGCCACCGGTGTCGCGCCCGGTTCGTTCTACGAACTGGACGCCGAGGGCAACCGCCAGCGTTCGCACTACGACGGCCTGCCGGTGGAGTTCATCGCCGCGGCGATCTCCACGCTGGGCACGCAGGTGCTCGACAACGGCGAGGGCTTCCGGACGTACCACGTGATGAACCCGTACGACGACGGCATCGGTCTCGACGAGTACGTCGACTGGCTGATCGACGCCGGCTACGGGATCCAGCGCGTCGCCGACTACGGCGACTGGCTGCGGCGATTCGAGCAGGCGATGCGAACCATGCCCGAGCGGCAACGCCAGTACTCGCTGCTGCCGCTGCTGCACAACTACCAGCAGCCGGAGAAGCCGATCAACGGATCGATGGCACCCACCGACCGCTTCCGCGCCGCCGTGCAGGAGGCGAAGATCGGCCCCGACAAGGACATCCCCCACGTCTCGGCGCCGATCATCGTCAAGTACGTCACCGATCTGCAGCTGCTCGGACTGCTCTAACTCATCAGACGACAATCGCCCAGTCCCGCGCGGGACTGGGCGATTGCTTTTCTCTCGCGAGTTACTGCTGCGGGTGCGGCCAGCGCAGGTACGCGGCATTGGCTCCCGACGCCGAGCGTTGCCGACGCCACCCCCGCTTCGGCTCCTGGTCGGCCGCCGAGCGCGGCTTGGTCAGCGCGCCCGAGGACACCTCGGCCGGCTCGTACACCGGCTCCCGGTACGGCGCGACACTCGGCGCCGCCGTGGCTTCCGCCGGCGCCAACGGCTGCACGTCGCGCGCCAGGCGCACCGCCGTGCGCGCCAGCGCCACGCCGCCGACGAAGATGATCAGCGCGCCCAGTCCGGAGAAGTAGCTGACCTCGAGCACCGCGTGTTTGCGCTCCGTGGCGGCGACCGGGTCACCGGCGGAGCCGATGCCCAGCAGCGGCGCCAGCTGACCACCGACGACGAACCATGCGCCGGCCAGCACCGCCAGCCATCCGCCGAGCATCGCCGCCACCCGGTTTCCGGCGACGACCAACAAGAGACCGCCCAGCACGGTCGCGGCTCCCGGCAAGACCTCGAGCCACCCTCGAGCCGTACTCCACGCCCACTCCCGATCCGGTGTGTAGGCGAAATTGAAGCGCGGTCCGACAAACGGTATTAACGCCCCCCAAGCTCCCAGAATGACCAGAAGCAATCCGCTGACCGCGCCGCGCGAACGCGGCATGCTCAGCCCGCGGGTTTGGCCGTCTTCTGCGTATTTCATGACATCCCCTCGTTGAATACCGGGCCTGTTTCCGGCCCGCCATGGATACCCGGCGGTTTCTACTCGTAACCCATCTGGCGGCCGAAAGCCACCGCCGTCCGTGGCCGTTGGGGCTGGTGAGGCCGGTGTTACTAGTGGAGCGCGAGGAGCAACAGCACGATCGCGGTGACCGGAAAGGCGCCCTGGGTGACCGCCGCCCGCGCCTTCTCCGGTGCCGACAACAGCAGCACCACCGCGGCCGCGGCCATCGGCCCGACGCCGGCGAAAATCAGCGTGGTGCCAACGGCGTTGTGCCGCAACGCGATCGCGGCAATGCCCACACCGCTCACGATCGCCAGGAACAAGTTGTAGAAGCCTTGATTGAAGGCCAGCAGCTTGGTGGTCTCGGCCTCCTCGGCCGTGGTGCCGAACGTGGCGCGGGTGCGCGGCGACGTCCAGGTCAACGATTCCATCACGAAGATGTACACATGCAATAACGCCGCGAGTGCGGCGAATATCAGGGCGGCCGTGAGCATCGCTCCTCCTCGTGGGTCGAGGCCTGCGCCAGCGTCACCATCCGGATGGCTCGGCGTGCCGGTGGACTCTACCGACCCGCGGCGGCCGGGACGGGCCGGGCGCGAAAAGAGGGCGCCGGCAGCCAACGCTGCCGGCGCCCTCTCCCGTGTCTCGTCGGCTACACGCCGGCGTGGTGGTGGCGGTGGAACAGGCCGCCGACGGCGCGCCGGCCGAAGATGCCGCGCCCGCGGTGTTCGGCGTCCACCCGGTCCGACCGCGCCGGGGTCACGCCGTGAGTCTCGTCGTACATGGCCGGTCCGGCCGCCGGCACGGCGTCGGCCGCGACCGCCGGTTCCGTTACGACGAGGTCGCGCGCGTGCCGAACGGCCAGGCGCCCGACGGCCGCCCCGCCCAGGAACACGATCAACGCGCCCAGTCCGGTGAAGTAGGTGATCTCGAGCAGGGCGCGTTTCGCGTCCGTCGCCGCCATCGGCTGACCGACGCCCCCGATGCCGAGGGTCGGCGCGAACGCGCGGCCGACGATGAACCAGGCGCCGCCGACGACCGCCAGCCAGCCGCCGAACACCGCGTTCGCGCGGTTGCCGGAGAACAGCACCAGCAGGCCGCCCACCGCGGCGGCGGCGCCAGGGAGCACTTCCAGCCAGCCCTTGGCCGTCGTCCACGTCCATGCCGGGTCGGCCATGTAGGACCAGTCGATGTTGGGCCCGAAGAACGGCACCAATGCGCCCCAAGCACCCAACAGAATCAGGAGTAGCCCGGTCAGCGCGCCGCGGGTGCGTGGCATGTACAGCGCGCGAGGGCGTTCATAGTCGTGGCGCGTGGTCCTCATCAGAATCTCCTTCACCAGGTATTGCTGCTGTGACGCTGGTTACCCGGCGGGGACCGCGCATAACCGACCGCGGGGCACCTAGGTGTTTGCTGTGCGACGGTTGGCGGCGCCCCCCATGCGTCCTGCGCCGGGTTATCCGTGGTGGCGGGGGGCTGAGCTGGCCAAAGTCCACGGTCGGCAAACGGTCGGGGGCTTGCTCACCCGGCAGGTCACGATTTGGTAATGATCCGGGTTCGCTAGTCGAACAGGCCCGGTTGACCGAGGCCGGCCGCCCCCGCCGGCGGACTCATGCCCAGGTGCGTCCACGCCTGCGCGGTGGCCACCCGGCCGCGCGGCGTCCGCGCGACCATCCCGGCGCGGACCAGGAACGGCTCGCACACCTCCTCGACGGTGGTGGCCTCCTCGCCGACGGCCACCGCCAGCGTCGACACCCCGACCGGCCCGCCGCCGAAGCTGCGGGTCAGCGCCGACAGCACCGCCCGGTCCAGCCGGTCCAGGCCGAGTTCGTCGACGTCGTAGACCGCCAGCGCGGCCTTGGCGACGTCGCGGGTGATCACCCCGTCGGCGCGGACCTCGGCGAAGTCCCGGACCCGGCGCAGCAGCCGGTTGGCGATGCGCGGCGTCCCGCGCGAGCGGCGGGCGATCTCCTCGGCGGCCTCGGCGCCCAGCTCGATGCCCAGGATGCCAGCGGAGCGGGCCAGCACCCGCTCCAGCTCGGCCGGCTCGTAGAAATCCATGTGCGCGGTGAAGCCGAACCGGTCGCGCAGCGGGCCGGTCAGCGCGCCGGACCGGGTGGTGGCGCCGACCAGGGTGAAGGGCGCCACATCCAGGGGTATCGACGTCGCGCCCGGCCCCTTGCCGACCACCACGTCGACCCGGAAGTCCTCCATGGCCAGGTACAGCATCTCCTCCGCGGGGCGGGCGATGCGGTGAATCTCGTCGATGAACAGCACGTCGTGCTCGACCAGGTTGGACAGCATGGCGGCCAGGTCGCCGGCGCGTTCCAGCGCCGGACCGGACGTCACCCGCAACGACGACCCGAGCTCGGCGGCGATGATCATGGCCAGCGACGTCTTGCCCAGGCCGGGCGGCCCCGACAGCAGGATGTGATCCGGGGTGCCGCCGCGATTCTTGGCCCCTTCGATCACCAGCTGGAGCTGTTCGCGCACCCGCGGCTGGCCGATGAATTCCCGCAGCGAACGCGGCCGGAGGCTGACGTCGACGTCGCCCTCCCCGACGGACAGCGCCGGGGACAGCTCGCGATCCGCGTAGTCCTCGTCGTAGTCGCTCATTTGGCCTTACCCAGCAGCGACAGGGCGGCGCGCAGGGCGCCGGACGTCGTCGCCTCCCGATCGGCGGCCAGCACCTTGTCGGTGGCCTCTTCGGCCTGTTTGACCGCGAAGCCCAGACCGACCAGGGCCTCCACCACCGGCCCCCGCACCGCGTGCCCGTTGGCCATCGACGCGCCGCCCGGTGCACCCGCCGCGGCGGCGCCGACCTTGTCCCGCAGCTCAAGCACCATGCGTTCGGCGCCGCGTTTGCCGATGCCGGGAACCCGGGTCAGGGCGACGACATCGCTGTCGTGCAGCACCTGCCGCAGCGCCGCGGCGTCGTGCACCGCCAGCGTCGCCATCGCCAGCCGGGGCCCGACCCCCGACACCGTCAGCAGCGTCAGGAACAGGTCGCGGGTCTCGGAGTCGGTGAACCCGTACAGCGTCATCGAGTCCTCGCGCACCACCATCGCGGTGATCAACCGGGCCTCGGCGCCCGTGCGCAAGGTCGCCAGCGTCGACGGCGTCGCGTTCACCCGGTAGCCGACGCCGGCGGCCTCGATCACCGCGTGATCGAGCGCCACCTCGAGCACCTCACCGCGCACCGAGGCGATCATCGGGCGGCCTTCAGCCGGGCCAGATACGCGTCCCGCTGCCGGGCGGCCAGCGCTTCGGCCGCGGCCATCCGGGCCATCATCGGCGCCCGCCAGCAATGACAGATCGCCAGGGCCAGCGCGTCCGCGGCGTCGGCCGGCGTCGGCTTGGCCTGCAGCGCGAGGATTTTGGTGACCATCGCGGTGACCTGGGCCTTGTCCGCGGCGCCGTTGCCGGTGACGGCGGCCTTGACCTCGCTGGGGGTGTGGAAGTGCACGTCGACGCCGCGCTTGGCCGCCGCCAGCGCGACGACCCCGCCGGCCTGCGCGGTGCCCATGACCGTGGACACGTTCAGCTGGGAGAACACCCGCTCGATGGCCACGACGTCCGGTTGATGGGTGGCCAGCCAATGCTCGACGGCATCACTGATCGCCAGCAGCCTCTTGGCCAGCGGCGCGTCCGACGCGGTTCGCACCACGTCGACGTCCAACGCGACCACGCTGCGCCCGCGCCCGGTTTCCACGACCGACAGCCCGCATCGGGTCAGCCCCGGGTCGACGCCCATCACCCGCATTGCCCGCTCCCACCTGTAGAACAGCTGTTCGATACCCTAGCGGCCGGGACCGACGGCTGCGCGCAGGACACGCGGCGGCGCCGCCCGTTCCCGGGCCGCGAGGTTAAAAACGCCGAACCCACCAGAAAGCTGTTAGCTTTACCCCACGTTCGCTCAAGCAAGGCGGCAACGGAAGGGTTCGCGTGGGATCACTCCTGGTCATGATCGCGATCGTGCTGTTCATCGCGTCCATCGTGGTGCTGATCATCGCTTTGCGGCGGCCCAGGCAAGCGGGCCCCCCGCCCGGACGCCAGGATCCCCTCTCGTTCAACGCGATGCCGCAGTTCGGGCCCCGGCAACTCGGCCCCGGCGCCATCGTCAGCTATGGCGGCGTCGACTACGTCGTGCGCGGCTCGGTGACGTACCGCGAGGGGCCGTTCGTGTGGTGGGAACACCTCCTCGAGGGTGGCGACCAGCCGATCTGGTTCAGCGTCGAGGAGGACGACGGGCGCCTCGAGCTGGCGATGTGGGTCAGCCGCAAGGACCTCAGCCTGCAGCCGGGCGACCAGCTGGTCGTCGACGGGGTGACGTTTCACGAGTCCGAGCGGGGTCGCGCCTCGTTCACCACCGAGGGCACGACGGGCCTGCCGGCGGGTGGCGAGATGGAGTTCGTCGACTGCGCGAACTCCGACGAGTCCGCACTGCTCTCGTTCGAGCGGTGGGCGCCGGGCACGCCCTGGGAGGTGTCGACCGGCAAACCGGTGCTGACCGGCGAGCTGACGGTGTATCCCGCGCCCCCGCCCTCCCCGTCCCCCTAGGAGCGCGTCGGTGCCGCTTCACCAGCTCGCCGTAGCGCCTTCGGACGTTTCCGGAGAAAACCTCGGGCTCGCGCTCAACGCGCCCGCGCCGCCGCCGCTGGCGACCTGCCTGCTGGCCCACCCCGCCGGCGGCTCGCTGCTGCTCGGGGTCCTGGGCGCCTCGCACGTCGTCACGGTCGAGCACCCCGCGGGCCGGTTCTCCGAGGAGGTGTCCTGCACGGCCCGCGGTCACGGCGTGGATTTGCCGGAGCGCACGGCCGCCGCCGGCTACTCTCTGCGGTCCCGCACCGACACGTACGGCGAGCCCGCCTTCCGCCGCATTGCGGGCGACCTTCGTGACCGGTGCGCGCGCGAAAAGGGTTGGCTCGGCGGCTCTTTCCCCGGCGACGACGCCGCGCTGACCGCGTTGGCCGCGCGGGCTGACGGCGCCGGGTGGCGTTGGCAGACCTGGCACCTGTATCCGGCCGGCCCGGTGGCGTCGGGCGGCATGGTGGTCCACACGGCGAGCCGATGGCGCCCGTGAGCCGCAACCGCCTGTTGGTGATCGCCGGCGCGCTCGCGGTGGCCGCCGTCGCCTGCCTGGTGCCCGGAATCATCTTGCTGCAGAAGAACATCGGCTCCTACATCGCCGGCCACTATCACGAGTACGCCCACGACGCGGACGGGACGCGCTACGAATGCAGCGGCTCCCCCGAGGACGTGGCCGACACGCTCGCCGAATACCAGGCCCCCCAGGCCCGGGCCGCCAACGGCAACAACGAGTACCTGCGCTACAGCAACAACATCGTGATCATCGGCCCCGACGGCAACCGCCCGTGCAGCATCCGCCTGGAGGGCCTGAACGCCGGATACAGCCACGGCGCCTTCATCTTCCTCGGTCCCGGCTTCACCCCCGGCTCCCCCTCGGGCGGCGCCGGGGGCACGCCCGGTGGCCCCGGCGGAACCAAGTGACGGCCCACCACCACAAAGGAGAGAACAATGTACCTCGCCGTCGAGATCGGCACCGTCGACCTCAATCCCGTCCTCAAAGGCGCCGTCGCCACGATCCTGTACTTCGGTGTCGGCATGGCCGTACTTCTCGTCGGGTTCTACGCGGTCGACGTGTTGACCCCGGGCAATCTGCGCCGGCTGGTGTTCATCGACCGCCGCCCCAACGCCGTCGTCATCGCGGGCGCGATGTACATCGCCCTGACCCTCGTCATCGTCACCGCCATCGCCAACAGCTACAGCCAGCTGGGCCAGGGACTCGTCGGCGTCGCGGTGTACGGGCTGATGGGCGTGGTCCTGCTCGGGATAGCGCTGGTGGCAATGCATCTGCTGATCCCGGGCAGCTTCCACGAGCACGTCGACGACCCGGAGCTGCATCCGGGATCGTTCGCGGTGGCGCTGATCCTGCTCGCGGTGGGGTGTGTCACGGCCGCCGCCGTGTCATGACGTCGGTCGATCTGCCGGCGCCGGAAGTGCGCCGGCCCGCGGAAACTTCGGCGCGCTGGAGGGCGGTGCTGCTGGCCGCCGTCGCGGCGTGCGCGGCGTCCGGCATCATCTACGAGCTCGCGCTGCTCACGCTGGCGGCGAGCCTCAACGGCGGCGGCATCGTCGCCACGTCGCTGATCGTCGCGGGCTACATCGCCGCGCTCGGCGTGGGCGCCCTGGTGGTCAAGCCGCTGCTGGCGCACGCGGCAATGGCGTTCATCGTGGTGGAGGTGCTGCTGAGCATCGTCGGCGGCTTGTCGGCCGCGGCGCTGTACACGGTGTTCGCCTTCATCGACGACGAGTCGATGTGGATGCTGGCGGTGGGCACCGCCCTGATCGGCGGGCTGGTCGGCGCCGAGGTGCCGCTGCTGATGACCATGCTGCAACAGGGACGGATACGTCCCGAAAAAGACCAGGCTCCCGACACCGGGCGGACCCTGGCCAACCTCAACGCCGCCGACTACCTCGGCGCGTTGCTGGGCGGGCTGGTCTGGCCGTTCCTGCTGCTGCCGCAGCTGGGCATGATCCGGGGTGCGGCGGCCACCGGCGTCGTCAACCTGCTGGCGGCGGCCGTGGTGGCGATCTTCGTGCTGCGCCGGCTCGTTTCGAGGAGGCAGCTGGTGACGGCGCTGTGCGCGCTGGCCGCGGCGCTCGCGCTGCTGGCCACGCTGCTGGCGCGGTCGGCCGACATCGAGACGACGAGCCGCCAGCGGCTCTACGCCGACCCGATCATCGCCTACCGGCATTCGGCGTATCAGGAGATCGTGGTGACCCGGCGCGGGAACGACATGCGGCTCTACCTCGACGGGGGCCTGCAGTTTTCCACCCGCGACGAGTATCGCTACACCGAAAGCCTGGTCTACCCCGCGCTCGGGGCCGGCGCCCGATCGGTCCTCGTGCTCGGGGGCGGCGACGGCCTGGTCGCCCGCGAACTGCTGCGGCAGCCGGGCATCACCGACATCGTGCAGGTGGAATTGGACCCCGCGGTGATCCAGCTGGCCCGCACCACCATGCGCGCGGCCAACGGCGGTTCGCTGGACAGCCCGCGGGTCAAGGTGGTGATCGACGACGCCATGCGCTGGCTGCGCGCACCGCACCCGGACGTCGTCCCGGCCGGGGGCTTCGACGCCGCGATCGTCGACCTTCCCGACCCGGACACCCCGGTTTTGGGCCGGCTGTACTCGACGGAGTTCTACGCGCTCGTCGGGCACGCGCTGGCCGCCGGCGGGCTCATGGTCGTGCAGTCCGGCAGCCCGTTCTCGACGCAGACCGCGTTCTGGCGGACCGCCGCGTCAATCCGCGCGGCCGGCTACGCGGTGACGCCCTACCACGTGTACGTGCCGACGTTCGGCGACTGGGGTTTCGCGCTGGCGCGCCGCGGGGACAGCGCCCCGACGCCCGTCGTGCCGCCCAGCGCGCCTCCGCTGCGCTTCCTCAACCAGCACGTCCTCGACGCCGCCACGGTGTTTCCCGACGACACCCGGCCCCGCCCGCTCGAGCCCTCGACGCTGGACAATCCGCGCATCGTCGAGGACATGCGGCACGGTTACGACTAGTCCTCGTCGAGGGCGGCCAGAACTTCGTCGGTCAAGTCGACGTTGGTCCACACGTTCTGCACGTCGTCGCTGTCTTCCAGGGCGTCGACGAGTTTGAACACTTTGCGGGCGCCGTCGACGTCCACCGGCACGCTGACCGAAGGCTGGAAGCTGGCCTCGGCGGATTCGTAGTCGATGCCGGCCTCCTGCAGAGCCGTTCGCACGGCCACCAGATCGGTTGGCTCCGAGATGATTTCGAAGCTTTCACCCAGGTCGTTGACGTCCTCGGCGCCCGCGTCCAGCACGGCGGCCAGCAGGTCGTCCTCGGTCAGGCCGTTCTTCTCGCACGTGACCACACCCTTGCGGCTGAAGAGATACGACACCGAGCCCGGATCGGCCATCGTGCCGCCGTTGCGGGTCACCGCCACCCGGACCTCGCCGGCGGCCCGGTTGCGGTTGTCCGTCAGGCATTCGATCAGCACCGCCACGCCGTTGGGGCCGTAGCCCTCGTACATGATCGTCTGGTAGTCGGCGCCGCCGGCCTCCTCGCCGGCGCCGCGCTTCCGGGCGCGCTCGATGTTGTCGTTGGGCACCGAGGTCTTCTTCGCCTTCTGGATGGCGTCATACAGCGTCGGGTTGCCCGCCGGGTCCCCGCCGCCGGTGCGGGCGGCGACTTCGATGTTCTTGATCAGCCGGGCGAATTCCTTGCCCCGGCGCGCGTCCTTGACGGCCTTCTGGTGCTTGGTGGTGGCCCACTTGGAATGGCCGCTCATCGGTGTCTCTTACCTCTTCTGTCTTCGAAAAGTTCGCCAGACGAGTCTACGTGCACGCTCGGGGCCGCCCGACGGTCCGCTCCCCTTGCGGCCCGGCCGCCCCAGCCGTCACAGGATCCCGGGCATATGCGCCGTCGCGAACGTGATATCGCCCGCGCTATCACGTTCGGTGAGCACAACACCCCCCGAAAGTTGGTGCCGGTGTGACCGGTGGGGGTCAGGCGACGCCGTTGACGATGTCGACGAAGAGCCGGTGGACGCGGCGGTCGCCGGTCATCTCGGGGTGAAACGCCGTCGCCAGCTTGGCGCCCTGCCGCACCGCGACCGCGTGCCCCGACGCTTCGGCCAGCACCTGCACGTCGGCGCCGGCGCGCTCGACCCACGGGGCGCGGATGAACACCGCGCGCACGGGACCGTCCAGACCGGCGAACGGGATGTCGCCCTCGAACGAATCGACCTGACGCCCAAAGGCGTTGCGGCGCACCGTCATATCGATCGCCCGCAGGGGCAGCGCCTCCCGGCCGCCCGCGCCTGCGTCCAGGATCTCGCTGGCCAGCAGGATCATGCCGGCGCACGCGCCGTAGGCGGGCAGCCCGTCGGCGAGCAGCCCGCGCAGCGGCTCCAGCAGGTCGAGGTCGAGCAGCAGGTGGCTCATGGTGGTGGACTCCCCACCGGGAATGACCAGCCCGTCGACGTTCTCCAGCTCGCCGCGGCGCCGCACCGGCATCGACTCCGCCCCGGCTTCGCCCAGCGCGGCCAGGTGCTCGCGGGTGTCACCCTGCAGCGCCAGCACCCCGATTCGGGGAGCGCTCACGACCGGAATCCGCGGGGAAAGCGGGTCAGCCCCTCCTGCATGACCGCCGCCACCATCTCGCCGGACTGGGTGAAGATCTTGCCCTGGCACAGCGAGCGACCGCCGCTGGCCGACGGCGACGACTGGTCGTAGAGCAGCCACTCGTCGGCCCGGAACGCCCGCATGAACCACATCGCGTGGTCCAGCGACGCGACTTGCAGATGCTCGCGCACGTCGAGGTGGTTGACCTGCGCCGATCCCAGCAGCGTGAGGTCGCTCATGTAGGCCAGGGCGCAGATGTGCAGCACGGGATCGTCCGGCAGCGGGTCGCGGTGGCGAAACCACACCTGCTGCTGGGAGGCCTTGCCGGGCGACAGCCGCAGCTGGTCGCGCGGCACGATGCAGACGTCCCACTCCTCGAACTGCTTGAACCCCGCGTCGTCGAACACCTTGATCGAGTCCAGGCCGGGCAGCCCGTCGGGTGGCGGCGCGGCGGGCATGACGTCCTGGTGGTGGATGCCCTCCTGGTCGGCCTGGAAGGACGCCCCCATGCTGAAGATGATCTGCCCGTGCTGGATCGCGTTGACCCGCCGGGTGGCGAACGATCCGCCGTCGCGGGTGCGTTCGACGATGAAGACGGTGGGCTGGTCGGCGTCGCCGGGCCGCAGGAAGTAGCCGTGCAGCGAGTGCACCTGGTACCGCGGGTCCACGGTGCGCACCGCCGAGACCAGCGACTGGCCGGCGACGTGGCCGCCGAAGGTGCGCTGGAAATATCCCGACTCCGGGCTGAACACCCGACCACGGTAGATGTCGACCTCGAGTTGCTCGAGATCGAGGATCTCTTCGATCGCCACCAATAGCCCCCGGCTTACCAGCCGCGTTCGGCCAGCCGGTGGGGCTGCGCGATCTGTTCGACGTTGATGCCCACCATCGGCTCGCCGAGGCCGCGCGACACCTTGGCCAGCACGTCGGGGTCGTCGTAGAACGTGGTGGCCTTGACGATCGCGGCGGCGCGCCGCGCGGGATCGCCGGACTTGAAGATCCCGGAGCCGACGAAGACGCCCTCGGCGCCCAGTTGCATCATCATGGCCGCGTCGGCGGGGGTAGCGATGCCGCCGGCGGTGAACAGGGTGACGGGCAGCTTGCCGGCCCGGGCCACCTCGACGACGAGATCGTAGGGCGCCTGCAATTCCTTTGCGGCGACGAACAATTCGTCTTCCGACAGCGAGGTCAGCCGGCGGATCTCGCCACCGATCGCCCGCATGTGCGTGGTCGCGTTGGAGACGTCTCCGGTGCCCGCCTCACCCTTGGACCGGATCATGGCCGCGCCCTCGCTGATGCGCCGCAGCGCCTCGCCCAGGTTGGTCGCGCCGCACACGAACGGCACGGTGAACTTCCACTTGTCGATGTGGTGGGTGTAGTCCGCGGGGGTCAACACCTCGGACTCGTCGATGTAGTCCACGCCGAGGCTCTGCAGGATCTGCGCCTCGACGAAATGCCCGATGCGGACCTTGGCCATCACCGGGATGGTCACCGCGGCGATGATGCCCTCGATCATGTCGGGGTCGCTCATCCGGGACACCCCACCCTGGGCGCGGATGTCGGCGGGCACCCGTTCCAGGGCCATCACCGCGACGGCGCCGGCGCCCTCGGCGATGCGGGCCTGCTCCGGCGTGACGACGTCCATGATGACGCCGCCCTTGAGCATCTCGGCCATGCCGCGCTTGACGCGCGCGGTCCCGGTCCGTCCGCTGCCGTTGGGTGACGCGGCGGTGTCCACTGCTGATCTCCTTCAACCGTTGTCGCCCCAGTCTAGTGGGGGCCCGGAGACGGATTTTCCCGCCGCGGACTCACAAAGGGCCGATAGACCCTAGGCCGCGAAATCGGCGCCTTGCTAGACACTTTTTCGTTACTTCGCTCACATCTTCGAGCGGACGGGACGTGTAGTAGCGGGGCCGGCTGGTTGCGGAACGGCGGCCGTCGACCTGGAGGAGGGGTCGGGATGGTGCCGGATTTTGGGTTGCTGCCGCCCGAGATCAATTCAGGTCTCATGTATGCCGGTCCCGGCGCGGGCTCGGTGCTGGCCGCCGCCGGCGCGTGGGCCGGGCTGGCGGCCGAGTTGGGTTGGGCGGCGTCCTCCTATGCGACGGTGATCTCGGCGCTGACGAGCGGGCCGTGGCTGGGTCCGTCGGCCGTGGCGATGGCGGCGGCGGCCAGCCCCTTCGTCACCTGGTTGGCCGCCACCGCGCTGCAGGCCGAGCAGGTGTCGACCCAGGCGATGGCCGCGGCGGCCGCCTACGAGGCGGCGTTCGCGATGACGGTGCCGCCGCCCGTGATCGCCGCCAACCGCGCTCAGTTGGCCGCCCTGGTCGCGACGAACTTCTTCGGCCAGAACACCCCGGCGATCATGGCCACCGAGGCGCACTATGCCGAGATGTGGGCCCAGGACGCCGCCGCGATGTCCGCCTACGATGCCGGCACGCTGGCGGCGGGCGCCCAGCTGCCGTCCTTGACCGAACCGCCCGGCAGCGTCGGCGGCGCCCCGCAAGCCCTGGACGCCGTCCAGGGCGCCGCGGCGTCGGCGGCGACCCAGACGCAATCGGTGATGTCGGACGCCCAGCTGATGTCGTCGCTGTTTCAGTCGTTCGGCCTCTCGCCGTCGTCGGCCCCGGGGCTGTCGCCGCTGGACATGCTCTCGATGAGCGGCGAGTTCGCGATGCAACCCATGAGCATGGTGGTGAGTCAGCTCATGGGCCAGTTCATGGGTGGCGCCAATCCGTTGATGAGCGGTGCCGTCGGCGGCATGCCGTCGATGGGTTCGGTCTTGGCGTCCGCCGGTTCGACCGTCGGGTCGACGAGCCCGTCGCAGCTGGGCGCCCCCGCGGTGTTGGCGAATGTGGGCAGGGCGGATTCCGTTGGGGCGCTGTCGGTTCCACCGAGTTGGGCCACCGAGGTGCAGGCGTCGACGCCATCCGCTCCGGTTGCCGGGCCGACCCCCGCCGGGGTGGGTCAGGTGACGGCCAGCCTGCCGAGGGTGCCGTTCAAGCCCCCGGTGAGCACGGCCGGACGCGGCCTGGGTGGTCTCACCCCGGCGGCGGAGGCGCCCCGCTCCGCTGTGTTGGCGCGCCCGGTGGTCGGCTAATCAGGCGGCGGCGCGATGTCGTTTGTGATCACCGCCCCGGACACGTTGACGGCGGCCGCCGGCGACCTGCAGGGAATCGGTTCGGCGATCGCCGCCGCGGACGCCGCGGCGGCGACCCCGACGACCGCGGTGTTCCCGCCGGCCGCGGATGCGGTGTCCGTCCGCACCGCGTCGCTGTTCGCCACGTACGGCCAGCGCTATCAAGAGATCGCCGCCCGCGCGGAGGCGTTTCATCAACAATTCGTGCAAACGCTGGTCAACAGCAGCGATTCGTACGCGCAGGCCGAGGCCTCCAACGCGGCCGCCACGCAACTGGCGCCGGCGCTGCCCGCGCAGCAGACGATGACCGGAAGCCTGAGCGTGGCAAGCCAGGTGCAGAGCGCCCCGACGACGACGACGTCGACCAACGTGGCGTTGATCATGGGCGGCACGGGGAACCCGCAACCCACCCCCACCTACGTGACCTCGGTCTACAGCACCTACATCGCCCCGCATTACCCCGGCTACAGCCCGGTGGGGCTGACTACGCCGGAGGACTTCTGGCCCGTCACCGGGCTCACGAGCCAAACCTTCGGCCAGTCAGTCCGAGAGGGTGTGACGATACTGAACAACGCGATCCTGACCGAAACCGGCGCGGGCAATCACGTTGTCGTGCTGGGCTATTCGCAAAGCGCCACCATCGCCACCCTGGAAATGCGCTATCTGGACGCCTTGCCCGCCGCCATCCGGCCGAGTTCGGACCTGCTCTCGTTCGTGTTGCTCTCCGACCCGAACGTTCCGGGCACCGGCATCCTGACGCACTTCATCCCCGGCTTCGGGGCGTTTCACGTGGTGACCCCGGTGGACACCCTCTACCAGACCGCCATCTACACGCTGCAGTACGACCCCATCGCCTACTTCCCGCGGTCGATCTTCAACATCCCGGCCGACCTCAATGCCCTGTTGGGTTTCCCCTACCTGCACGGCAGCTATCCGACGTTGAGCGCGGCGCAGATCGCCACGGCCATCCAGACGCACATCGGCGTGACCACCTACTACCTGATTCCCACGCAGAACCTGCCGCTGCTGGACCCTTTGCGCATGATCCCGATCCTGGGCAACCCGCTGGCCGACCTGCTGCAGCCCTTCATCCGGCCATTCGTCGACTTCGGTTACGCCACCGGCCTTCCCGGACCGTTCCAGACCCTCTCGGTCACCGTTGCCGGCGGCCTGAGCCCGGTCGCCGTGCAAGCGCTTCCGGAAGCGCTGGCCGCGGGGTTGGGCCTGCCGCCCGACCTGTACGTCGCGATCGACGGGCGCTAGCGCCGTCAGCGGATGGGTTGCAGCGGGCCCGGGGCCCGGCCACCGGCCAGCGCGGCCGCGTCGTTGAGCAGTTCGGACAGCTGCATCGGGTACACCGTCTCGCCGGCCGCCGCCAGTCGGAGAATGTCGGCGGCATCGCACCAGCGATGGCCGTGGATGTAGCTGTGTTCCAAGTCGGTTCGGCCCGCATCGGACGGCTCGAACCGCCGGGTGCGGTAGACGAAATAGAACTCTTCGCTGTCGATCAGGGCGCCGTTGAACTCGAACACCTCGTCGCGCCGCCAGACGGGCCCGACCATCTCGCCGGGCGCGACCCGCAGCCCGGTCTCTTCGGCCAATTCCCGCGCGGCGGCCTCGGCCAGCCGCTCCCCCTTGCGCACCTCGCCGCCGACGGTGATCCACCATTTCGGCGCGTCGTCGCGGTCGAGCGCCGGATCCGAACCGCGCAGCAGCAGCACCGCACCCAGCTCGTCGAGCAGCACGACGCGCGCCGACGTGCGGTGGTTGAGCACCCCATGGTCGCCGTGGGCCAACGCGTGGGGCCGTTCGACGATCTCGAAATAGCTGGGCAGCGCGGCGGTCCCGCCGAGGCGGAGGGTCCGCACCAGGAATCGCTCACGCAGTGCGAGGGTGTCCCGGACCGCGTCGTTGTGGAAGCGGCGGGCCAGCAGCACCCGGGCCTCGGCGTCGGCCAGCTCGGCGATCAGCCCGGCCGGCAACGACGCCGGGTCGACGATCGCCAGCGCGGCGGACAGCTGGTTCTCGCAGGACTCGCGCTCCTGCCGCGGCGCGGCCTCGGCGGCGTCGGCCAGCGCGGCCAGCCGCCTGCCCTCCGAGGCGCCGCCGTAGGCGTCGATGGCGACCGCCCGGGCGACCACCGCGCGCCGCGCCAGCGCTCCGTCGAGCGCCTGCCACGACAGGTCGTAGCGAACGTGCAGCCGGTCCAGCCGGTTCGCCGTCTGATAGGCCCAGGCACCCAAGACCGCCAACAGCCCGACGAGCACCGCGGTGGCGACCATCACCCACGTCATCAGCCGGCCACCTCGACTTTGGCGCCGGACGCGGCGACCGTCTCGTAGACCCGCATGATCTGGCTGGCCACCACCGACCAGTCGTAGCGCTGGACGGCCATCGAACCGGCGGCCACAAAGCGTTCGCGCAGCACATCGTTTTCTAGCACCGAAACCAGCGCGTCCGCGAGCGCAGCGCTGTCGCCGACGGGCACCAGGCACCCCACCTCGCCGTCGAGCAGCACCCGCCGGAAGGCGTCCAGGTCGCTGGCCACCACCGCGGTGCCGGCGGCCATGGCCTCGACCAGGACGATGCCGAAGCTCTCGCCTCCGACGTGGGGCGCGCAGTAGACGTCGGCGCTGCGCATCGCCGACGCCTTGCCGGCATCGTCGACCTGACCCAAGAAGCGCATGTGCTTCACCAATTCGCCTGCCTGGCCGCGTAATTCGTCTTCATCGCCGCGGCCGACGATGAGCAGTTGCACATCGCCGAAGCGCCGAACCACCCCGGGCAGCGCATCGAGCAGGACCGACATCCCCTTGCGCGGCTCGTCGTAGCGGCCGAGGAACAGCACCGTCTTGCCGGGCCGCGGGTAGCCGTCCAGTAGCGGCGCGGAGGCGAACGAGTCGACGTCGACCCCGTTGGGGATCTCGACCGCGTCGGTGCCCAGGGCCTCCATCTGCCAGCGCCGGGCCAGGTCGGAGACCGCGATCCGGCCGACGATCTTTTCGTGCATCGGCCGCAGGATGCCCTGGAAGACGGTCAACGTCAGCGACTTGGTGGTCGAGGTGTGAAACGTCGCGACGATGGGTCCCTCCGCGATGTTGAGGGCCAGCATCGACAGGCTCGGCGCGTTGGGCTCGTGCAGGTGCAGGACGTCGAAATCGCCCTCGACAAGCCACTTTTTCACCTTGCGGTGCGTCGCGGGACCGAACCGCAGCCGGGCCACCGAGCCGTTGTACGGAATGGGGACGGCCTTGCCCGCGGAGACGACGTAGTCGGGCAGCACCGCGTGCGGCGACGCCGGCGCCAGCACGCTCACCTCGTGCCCGCGCCGACGCATCACCTCGGCCAGCTGCAGGACGTGCGACTGCACCCCGCCGGGCACGTCGAACGAGTAGGGGCAGACCATCCCGATGCGCATCAGGTCTCCCGGAGGCGCGCCTGTTTAGCGTCGGACAGGTCGGTCAGCCACTGGGGTTGCAGCATGTGCCAGTCCTCGGGGTGGGCGGCGATGTTCGTGGCGAACCGGTCGGCCAGCGCCTGGGTGATGGCCACGACGTCGCCGCTGCCGCAATCCAGCGGCGGCTGCATGTTGCAGCCCCACCCGTCGCCCTCGAACCAGCAGTGCGCGGGCAGCAGCGCCGCGCCCGTCTCGATCGCCAGCTTGGCCGGCCCGGCGGGCATCCGGGTGGGTTCGCCGAAGAAGTCGACCTCGACGCCGGTGCGGGTCAGGTCGCGTTCGGCCATCAGGCACACCACCCCGTTGCCGCGCAACCGCTCGCACAGCACCTCGAAGGGTGGCCGTTCGCCGCCGGACAGCGGCAGCACCTCGAAGCCGAGGCGTTCGCGGTAGGCGATGAAACGCCGGTACAGCGACTCGGGTTTGAGCCGCTCGGCGACGGTGGTGAAGGTGCCGCGGGTCTGCGCCAGCCACACCCCATTCACGTCCCAGTTGCCGCTGTGCGGCAGCGCCAGGACAACGCCGCGGCCCGCGGCCAGCGCCCCGTCCAGGTTGTCTTGGCCGAGGACCGAATCGTCGATTTCCCTGGCGAGCCTGCGGTGGTCGACCGTGGGCAGGCGGAACGCCTCACGCCAGTAGCGGGCGTAGGACGCCAGCGAGGCCCGCATCAGCGCGTCGGGCACCTCGGCCGGCGGCACGCCGATGACGCGGGCCAGGTTCTTGCGCAGCTGCTCGGGGCCGCCGTGGCGGGCCGCATAGCGTGCCCCCGTGGCGAACGCGGTGCGCGCCGCGAATTCCGGCATCGCCCGCACCGCCATCCACCCGGCCGCGTACGTCCAGTCGGCCGCGGTGCCGGACACCATCCGGCGGGGCGCGCTGATCAGGTTCGTGCCCGGGATCACGGCATGCGCTCCGTCGCGCCGGGCGAGGTCCGCACCGTGTGCAGCCGCTGCACGCAGGTGAGCACGCTGGCCGCCGCCAGCAGCCACATCGCCACCGGCAGCGCGGGCGGCCAGGCCACGAACGGGAAGTCGGACACCCCGGCGCCGACCAGCACGATGATCAGCCGTTCCGGCCGTTCGATGAGGCCGCCGTCGCCGCGCAGCCCGCTGGCCTCGGCCCGGGCCTTGATGTAGGAGATCACCTGCGACGTGACGAGGCAGATCAGCGTCGCCACCGCCAACAGCTTGTCGTGCAGCCCGAAGGCGGCCCACCACGCCAGCCCGCAGAACACCGCCCCGTCGCTGACCCGGTCGCACGTGGCGTCCAGCACGGCCCCGAAACGGGTGCCGCCCCCACGCTCGCGGGCCATGGCGCCGTCGAGCATGTCGAACAGCACGAAGAACCACACCACGCAGCCACCGGCGAACAGCTTGCCCATCGGGAAGAGCGTGAGCGCCCCCGCCACGGATCCGGTGCTGCCCAGAACGGTGACCGCGTCCGGTGTCAGCCCGATCCGCAGGCATGCCCGGGCGGTCGGCGTGGTGAGCCGCGCGAACGCCGCTCGCGACAGGAACGGCACCTTACTCATGTGCGCTCGAGGCTCATGGCTGGCCGGCCCACTCCGCGGCCAGCAGCCGGCGGGTCTCGCGCAGCAACTGCGGGATCACCTTGGACCCGCCGATGATGGTGATGAAGTTGGCGTCGCCGCCCCAGCGCGGCACGACGTGCACGTGCAGGTGTTCGGCCAGCGACCCGCCCGCCGAGCTGCCCAGGTTCAGGCCGACGTTGAAGCCGTGCGGCCGCGACACGTTCTTGATGACGCGAATCGCCTTCTGGATGAAGGCCATCAGTTCCGCGCTCTCGTCGACGGTGAGGTCCTCGAGCTCGGACACCCGTCGGTACGGCACGACCATCAGGTGCCCCGGGTTGTAGGGGTAGAGGTTGAGGACGGCGTAGACGAGCTCGCCGCGGGCGACCACCAGGCCCTCCTCGTCGGACAGCTGCGGGATGTCGGTGAACGGCTGCTCGGTCTTGCCCGAAGAGTTGGGGCCGCGCTTCATCGGCGCTTCGGCCAGGTACGTCATCCGGTACGGCGTCCACAGCCGTTGCAGGTGGTCGCTCTGGCCGACACCGGTGTCCAGGATGGTGTCATCGGCGCGGTCCTCGGGATCACTCACCGCCGGCCACCTTCACCAGTTCGGCTGTGGGCACCGCATTTTCGCGATCCGCGATCCAGGCCACGATGGCGTCGACGGCACTGTCGCGGGGCACGCCGTTGATCTGCGTGCGGTCGCCGAAGCGGAAACTCACCGCCCCGGCCTGGACGTCGCGGTCACCGGCCAGCAGCATGAACGGCACCTTCTGGGCGGTGTGGTGGACGATCTTCTTGGCCATCCGATCGTCGCTGCCGTCCACCTCGACCCGCACCCCGTGCGATTTCAACTGCGCGGCAACGCTTTCCAGGTAGGGCAGGTGTTCGTCGGCGACCGGGATGCCGACCACCTGCACGGGCGCCAGCCACGCCGGGAACGCCCCCGCGTAGTGCTCGGTGAGGATGCCGAAGAACCGCTCGATCGACCCGAACAACGCGCGGTGGATCAGGACCGGACGCTGCCGCGAACCGTCGGCGGCGGTGTATTCCAGGTCGAAGCGGTCGGGCATGTTGAAATCGACCTGCAGCGTCGACATCTGCCAGCTGCGGCCCAGCGCGTCCTTGACCTGTACCGAGATCTTCGGGCCGTAAAACGCCGCACCGCCCGGATCGGGCACCAGTTCCAGGCCGGACGCCTCGCCGACCTCACGCAGGATCCGCGTGGCCTCCTCCCACACATCGTCGGAGCCCACGTACTTCTCCGGGTCCTTGGTGGAGAGCTCCAAGTAGTAGTCGTTGAGGCCGTAGTCGCTGAGCAGATCGAGCACGAAACGCAGCACCGAAGTGAGCTCGTCGCGCATCTGCTCGAGTGTGCAATAGATGTGCGCGTCGTCCTGGGTCATTCCGCGTACCCGGGTCAGCCCGTGAATCACGCCCGACTTCTCGTAGCGGTACACGCTGCCGAACTCGAAGAGCCGCAACGGAAGCTCGCGATAAGACCGGCCCCGCGACCGATAGATCAGGTGGTGCATCGGGCAGTTCATCGGCTTTAAGTAGTAGTCCTGGCCAGGCTTGCGCACCGTGCCGTCATCGTTGAATTCCGCGTCGAGGTGCATCGGCGGGTACATGCCGTCGGCGTACCACTCCAGGTGCCCAGAGGTGACGTAGAGCTGCTCCTTGGTGATGTGCGGGGTGTTGACGAATTCGTAGCCCGCCTGCTCGTGCTTGCGCCGCGAGTACTCCTCCAGCTCCCGCCGGATGATGCCGCCCTTGGGGTGGAAAACAGCCAGCCCCGAACCGATCTCGTCGGGGAAGCTGAACAGGTCCAGCTCGGTGCCCAGCTTGCGGTGGTCGCGGCGTTGCGCCTCCGCGAGCAGCTCGAGGTGTCGGTCCAGCGCCTCCTGCGACTCCCACGCGGTGCCGTAGATGCGTTGCAGGCTGGCGTTCTTCTGGTCACCCCGCCAGTAGGCGGCGGAGCTTCGGGTCAGCTTGAACGCCGGGATGTGCTTGGTGGTCGGGATGTGCGGCCCGCGGCACAGGTCGCCCCAAACCCGTTGCCGCGTGCGGGGATTGAGGTTGTCGTAGGCGGTGAGCTCGTCGCCGCCGACCTCCATTATTTCGGCCATGTGCTCGGTTCCGACGGACTTGTCGTCCACCAGTTCGAGCTTGTAGGGCTCGTTCGCCAACTCCGCGCGGGCCTGGTCCTTGGACTCGTAGACGCGGCGCTCGAACAGCTGCCCGTCCTTGACGATCTGACGCATCCGCTTCTCCAGCGCCGCCAGGTCCTCCGGGGTGAACGGCTCCGCCACGTCGAAGTCGTAGTAGAAGCCGTCGATGATCGGCGGGCCGATCCCCAACTTGGCTTGCGGGAACATCTCCTGGACGGCCTGGGCCAGCACGTGCGCGGCCGAATGCCGGATGACGCTGCGGCCCTCGTCGGTGTTGGCGGCGACGGGCACGACGTCGACGTCGGCGTCGGGCACCCAGCTCAGGTCGCGCAGCTTGCCGGCGGCGTCGCGCACCACCACGATCGCGTCGGGCGCCCCCCGGCCCGGAAGCCCCGCCTCGCGCACCGCGGCGGCCGCCGTGGTCCCGGCGGGCACCCGGATCGGGGCCTGCGGGTCGGCGCCGTCGGCCTGCGGCGATCGGTTTGCGGGGGCGCTCATCGCGTTGGGTCTCCAGGGCTCAGTCGTTCGGGGGGTGACTAACGATCCGTGATTAGTCGTTGCCATGCTATCGGGGCGGGCGAGCCAGGGCTCAAGCCATTACCGGCCCGGCGCCGACGGCGGGGCCGTCAGGGCTGACCGGGCTTGAGCCGCACGAACAGGGCGTCGGCTTCGGTCAGCAGCGTGTCGCCGTCCGTCAACCGGCCGGACACGAAGATCTTGCGCCCGTCCACCCGGTCGACGCCGGCGTCGAACCGCAATTCCTTCTCGATCGGCACGATGTGCCGGTAGTCGATCTTCAGGTAGGCGGTGCGCTGGTAGGGGCCCCCGGTGAGCACCGCGGACGTCAGCCCGAGCACGCTGTCGAACAGCAGTCCCAGGCATCCCCCGTGCACGGCGCCGTTGCGGCCCAGGTGGAACCGGGCGAACCGGGCCGTGCCCTGGATGCGGCCGTCGTCGGTCTTGCGGGCCTTCATGGGCACGCTCAGGATGTTGCCGCGCATCGGCAGGTCCATCCGGCGGCCCGACGGGGACTCCCATTCGTCGGCGTCGAACGGGCTCAGCAGCGCCGACACCTTGTCCAGCAGGTCGGCGGCCTCGGTGATCACCGCGTCGGGCGCGTCGACGGCGCGGGCGTGGTCCTGCAGGGTGCGCACGGCGTCGATGAACCTGCCGTAGTCGGGGCCGCCCTTGGTCGTCGGCTCCGGCGGGTTGAACCCACCGCCGGGATGCCCGGCCCGTTCGCTGGTCATCCGGACACCGTATCCGGGCCGCGAGACTGCAACTACGGACGGGCCGACCCGCGAAACGTGTCGTGGAATACAGTTTCGCGGGCCAAGTGACGGTCAGACCGTCTGTTGAGCCCCGGCCGCGGACAGGGTTTCGAACTCCTCGTCGGACAGCGTGATCTCGGCGGCGGCGACGTTCTCCTCCAGGTGCGCCACCTTCGAGGTGCCCGGGATCGGCAGCATCACCGGCGACCGCTTCAGCAACCAGGCCAGCGCCAGTTGCGACGGGCTCGCGTGGTGCTCGCCGGCGATGCGCTGCAGCGGGCCGTCGGCGGCGGCCAGCGGCCCGGCCGCCAGGGGGAACCACGGGATGAAGCCGATGCCCTGCTCGGTCGCGGCGTCCAGCAGCGGTTCGGCGCCGCGGGCGGACAGGTTGTACATGTTCTGCACCGACACGATCTCGGTGATCCGCTGGGCCTCCGCGAGTTGGTCGACGTTGACCTCCGACAGGCCGATGTGGCGGATCTTGCCCTCGTTCTTCAGCGCCAGCAGCTCGCCCACCTGGTCGGCCAGCGGGAAGTCGCGGTCGATGCGGTGCAGCTGGAACAGGTCGATCGTGTCGACGCCCAGGCGGCGCAGGCTCATCTCGCATTCCTGGCGCAGATAGCTCGGGTTGCCCAGCGGGATCCAGACATCCGGTCCGGTGCGCAGCAGGCCCGCCTTGGTGGCGATGACCAGCCCGTCATAAGGGTGCAGCGCCTCGCGAATGATGTCCTCGGCGATGTAGGGGCCGTAGGAGTCGGCGGTGTCGATGAAGTTCACGCCGAGTTCGACGGCGCGCCGCAAAACCCTGACCGCCTCGTCCCGGTCGGCCGGCGGTCCCCAGACGCCCTTGCCGGTCAGGCGCATGGCGCCGAAGCCGAGTCGATTGACGGTCAGGTCGCCACCGAGGGTGAACGTTCCGGACGCTTCTGCAACGGTTTTCGAGTTCTGTGCGGTCACTTTTACGACCGTACGCCGCAAATGCCGGCGCGCATCCCGCCGTGGCAAGCTGGGCAAGTGGACTTAGCAGCGCTCGAGGGCCTCCCGCTGACGTACACCGAGGTGGGAGCGACCGCCTCCGGCGCGCTACCCGCCGGCTACGGTCACCTGCACACCGAGACCCAGATCGGCGCGGGCAGGCAGCGCTTCGAGCAGGCCGCCCACGCGGTCATGCGCTGGGGGATGCAGCACGGCGCCGGCCTGCGGGTGCGGCCCAGCTCCGAAGTCGCCGAGGTCGACACGGTGGTGGTGGTGCGCATGGGTTTCCTGCCCGCGCCGTGCCGGGTGGTCTATGTCGTCGACGAACCCGATATCCGCGGATTCGCCTACGGCACCCTGCCGGGACACCCGGAGTCCGGCGAGGAACGCTTCGTCGTCCGGTATGACCCCGTCACCTCCGCGGTGTTCGCGGAGGTGACGGCGTTCTCGCGGCCGGCCACCTGGTGGAGCAAGGCCGCCGGGCCGGTGGTCTCGGTGGCCCAGCGCGTCATCGCCAAACGCTATCTGCGCGGGGTCTGAGCCGACCGTCATGGGCGCCCGATGGCGCCGCTGTGCACGCCCTGCGCCAGCCGGGCGAGGGCGATGGCGCCGACCAGCAGCCCGAAGTCGCGCAGCGCCACGTCGTAGAAGCCCGGCCCGGTGAGTAGGTCGACGATGATTCCGGCCAACCACGCCGCGACCACCCAGGCGCCGAACCGCGGGGCGACGGCGACCAGCACGCCGGCCACGATCTCGACAACGCCCACCAGGTGCATGCACTGGTCGGCGGTGCCGGGCACCAGGTCGTCGATCCAGCGGGCCAGGTACATGCTCCAGTGATGTGGGTACGTCAGCACGTTGAAGAACTTGTCCAGCCCGAACGCGATGGGCGCGACGGTGAAGACCGTGCGAAGTGCGTAGTACGCCGACAGCGCGGGATCCTTCAGCTGGGCCGCGAACGTGGGTGTCGTGTTAGTGGTGCTCATGGCCGCCTCCTTCTTCTAACGGATAATAATTTGAACGCTAGAATCAGTAGACTGTAGCGTCAAGAGTTTTATCCGTTAGAAATGGCGTGAACGTGGACGACGACTCCCTGGAACGCGACGCCGCCGGCATCGGGGCGCTCGCCGATCCGGTGCGCCGCGAGCTCTACCGATACGTGTGCGCGCAATCCGCCCCGGTGAGCCGCGACCAGGCGGCCGACGCGGTCGGGGTCGCCCAGCACCAGGCCAAGTTCCACTTGGATCGGTTGACCGCCGAGGGGCTGCTGGAAAGCGACTACGCACGCGTGACCGGCCGGTCCGGGCCGGGTGCGGGGCGGACATCCAAGCTGTATCGCCGCGCGCGCCGCGACATCGCCGTCAGTCTGCCCCAGCGCGAATACGAATTGGCGGGGCGGCTGATGGCGACGGCGATCGCGGAGTCCGCCAGCACGGGCGAGCCCGTGGTCGAGGTCCTCAACGGGGTCGCGCGCGCTTACGGACGGACCATCGGAGCGACGGCGCGCCGGCCCGCCAACGCGGCGGCCGGGCTCAGGGTCGCCGCCAAGGTCTTGAGCAGGTACGGCTACGAACCCCACACCGTGGGCCGCCGGATCGAACTCGCGAACTGCCCGTTCCACGCGCTCGCCCGGGAGCAGACCGAGCTGGCCTGCAACATGAACCACGCACTCATCACCGGCGTGGCCGATGCCCTGGCGCCGCACGGGCCCGACGCCCGGCTATGCCCCGGGCAGGACCGCTGTTGCGTCGTGCTGACCCCGGGCGACGGCTAGGCGCGCGCCGAGCCCCAGCCCGCCAGCAAACGCTCTGCGCCGGAGCACATTTCGTCGATCACTGCGGCCACCGGCGCGTCGTCGCGGATCATCCCGACACCCTGACCGGCGTCCACCGGGGCGACCCGGCGATCGTCGGCCGCGATGGACGCCGCGAGTTCGTCGCAGGCCTGCGGGTCGAGCGCGTCCTCCTTGCCCGTCCAGCGCTCCACGAAGTCGTTGGCCAGCACCCGCGACGGGAACCGGGCGGGCCACGGCCGGGCCTGGGCGACGTCGAAGGCCCGGGTGACCGCGGTGTCGGTGGCCCGGGCCGCGATCAGTGCGTGGCGGCTGCCGTCGCCGGAGAGCGCCTCCGGACACGCCGCCAGGCGGGTGCCCACCCACGCCCCGCTCGCACCGGCGGCGAGCACGGCGGCCAGGCTGCGCGCCGACGCGACGCCGCCGCCCGCGAGCACCGGCACCGACACGGCGTCCAGCACGGCGTCGAGCAAGGGCAGGGTCGCGAGCTTGGTCTCACCGTGCCCGCCGCCCTCCGAGCCGCGGGCCACCAGGATGTCGACGCCCGCATCGGCCGCCCGGCGCGCCCCGACACCGTCGTATACCTGTGTGGCGGTAGGAATCCCGGCGTCGTGCGCCTTCGCGACCCAGGACCAGTCGGTCCCGAAGCTGACCGACAGCAGCGCCGGCCGCGCGGCCAGGGCGTCCTCCAGCAACCCCGCCTCGGTGCGCATCACCCAGTCGACCAGGCCGATGCCGAACGTTCCCCGCACGTGCTGCAGCTGGGCTCGCAGCAGGTCCCGCGTCCCGACACTGCCCATGCCGACCATGCCCAGGCCACCGGCCGCGGTGACCGCCGCGGCCAGCCGACCCCCGGCGACGCCGCCCATGGGCGCGTTGACGATCGGTACCCGCAGCCCGAATTCTCTTGACCAGGGCGTGGAAAGCATCCGGCTAGTGAACCGAGGGAATGGTCTTGAGCACGGTCAGCATGACCACCGAATCCTCGACCGCGTGCAGGGCGTGCCGTTCGGTCGGGATCGCGACATAGTCGCCGGTTTTGCCCTCCCAGGCGTCACCGCCGGTGGTCAGGCGCACGTGGCCCTGCAGCACCTGCAGCGTTGCCTCCGCGGGGCCGTCGTGTTCGGAAAGCTCATGGCCGCCAAGCAAAGCCAGCACGGTCTGCCGAAGTTCGTGGGTGTGGCCACCGTGGATGGTGTGGGCGGCCCGCCCGCTGTGCGATTCCTTGGCCTCGGCCAGCTTTTCGGACGCGAGGCTGGTCAACGAGATCGATTCCATAGCTGAGTCCTTTGCGGTTGGGCGGAGGAGATCAGGCCGTCAGTAGCAGTATCCCCGCCACGGCGAGCGCGATGACCTTGACCACCTCGAAGGCCACGTACACGTAATGGGCCCGGGAGCGCGGCCCGTCCGACCCGGCGAGCACCGCGTCGGATCGGCGCGTCAATCGCGGGCGCACCGCGATCAGCTGCAGGGCCAGCGCGCCGGCGGCGACGGCGATCGCCGCGACGATGCCCCGAGACGTCGGGCCGGCGACCACGATCGCCAGGACGACGAGGGCGAAGCAGACCTCGACGGTGTTGAGGGCGCGAAACACCAGCCGCCCGATGCCGAGCCCGATCTGGAGGGTCACGTTGGGCGCGCGGAACTTCAGCGGCGCTTCCAGGAACGAGATGGCCAGCACCATGCCCAGCCACACGAAGGTGACGGCGACGGCGATCGCCGGCCCGGTGCTCATGTGGCCGCCTTCTGCAAAGCCAGGTGCGCCACACACAAATCCGGTTCGACGAACGCGTCGAGCCGGTCGACGGACACCGGCGCCTCCCACGCCTCCATGGCGCCCTGCATCAGGCCCAGGTGTACCGGGCAGACGACGGCGGTCCGGTTTTCGGCCAACTCGAGGAAGGGGCAGTGCCGCAGGCCGACCTGTTGCTCCCCGTCGGCCACCCGGCGTTCGGGCGCGAAGCCGAGTTCGTCGAGCATGTTGACGAGGTGGTCGATGGCGTCGTCCGCGCTGGCGGGCGGCGTGGGGACCTCTTCCACGCTGGATTCCAGTTTGTGCCCCCAGGCGCGGCCCGCGGCCTGGGCCTTGGCGCCGGCATCGCGCTCTCCGGCGAACGCCGTGGCCAGGATCTCGGCGAGCAGGCGGTAGTGCCGCGTGCCGCCGCGGTCCATCTGCCTGACGGCGCGGAACATCAGCGGCGGGCGGCCCGGGCCCTTGCGGCCCGGCTCGACGTGCTCTACTTGCCCGTCGCCGACCAGGCTGTCGAGATGAAAGCGGACGGTGTTGGGGTGCACGCCCAGCATTTCGGCGATCGCGGCGATGCTCATGGGATCGGCCGACCGCCGCAACACCCGCAGCACCTCGCGGCGCCGGCTGGCGGATTCCCCGATCGACGCGGGCGGCAACTTCACGGGCCCTCACGCTCCTTCCGCTTGGTCGGCCCTCGGCTGGGCGGCCACCAAAGGCGTGTCTACACCCAGCGGGCCAATCTTGGCCGCCCCGCCCGGGGATCCCAGGGGAGCCTCGCGGCCCGGCAGCGTTTCGGCGAAGAACGCCTCATTGTCGGCCAGGTACGGTTTGAGCTGCTCAGGCAGGTCGTCTTCGTAGTAGATGGCGTCGACCGGGCACACGGGTTCGCACGCACCGCAATCCACGCATTCGTCGGGATGGATGTAGAGCGCCCGACCGCCCTCATAGATGCAGTCGACGGGACATTCCTCCACGCAGGCGCGGTCCATCACGTCGATGCACGGCTTTCCGATCACGTACGTCATGCGATAGAGTTTACACAACATCAGTTGTAAAAACGACCGCGTTGGGAGAACCGGTGAAACAGATTCTGGAATGCGCTGCGGGGCGGGCAATCTGATGAGCAAGCCACGGGCCGACGTGCGGCCTCCCCTGCCTGCGGCGAGTCGCACCGACGCCGCCGTGGCGGGCCATTGGCTGTTGGCCCGCCTCGGCAAACGCGTCCTTCGCCCCGGGGGCCTCGAGCTCACCCGCACACTCCTGGCCCGCGCCGGGGTGGCCGACTCCGACGTGGTGGAGCTCGCTCCGGGTCTGGGCCGGACCGCCACCGAAATCGTGGCACGCCGGCCACGGTCGTATGTCGGCGCCGAGGGGGATCCGGACGCGGCCAACGTGGTTCGCGGCGTGCTCACCGAACTCGGTGTCGAGAACGGCGACGTCCGTGTCGCCGATGCGGCGGCCACCGGGTTACCCGACTCCAGCACCGATGTGGTCATCGGGGAGGCGATGCTGACCATGCACGGCGACGCGGCCAAGCACGCCATCATCGCCGAGGCGTCGCGCGTGCTGCGGCCGCGGGGCCGGTACGCGATCCACGAATTGGCCCTGACACCGGACACGGTGCCGGACGAGGTCAGCACCGATATCCGGCGATCGCTGGCCCAGGCGATCAAGGTCAACGCGCGACCGTTGACGATCGCGGAATGGTCGCGGCTGCTGGCCGAACACGGGCTGGTGGTCGACCACGTCGCGACGGCCCCGATGGCACTGCTGCAGCCACGCCGGCTGGTGGCCGACGAAGGGCTGCTCGGGGCGCTGCGCTTCGCCCGCAACGTGCTCGTCCACCGGGACGCCCGCAGGCGGGTCCTCACGATGCGCCGCACGTTCCGCCGGCACCGCAAGCGGCTGGCCGCCGTCGCCATCGTCGCCCACAAACCGTGACTTCGATCGTCGTGGCCTAAATGCTCTGAGCCGACGCCGGTTTCGCGTCGTCGGGATGGGCGAGCCGGTAGACCTCGATCAGCCGCGCCACATCGGTGGGGGTGACGATGCCGACCACCTGACCGCCCTCGAACACCAGGGCACGGCTGTGCGGACCGGCGGGCGCCATCCGCTCCAGCAGAGCGGTCAACGGCTCCTGGGGGGCGCCGGACGGGACCTCGTGCAGCGGTTGCGCGACCTCCCCCACGGTGGTGGCGGCGCGGCGCCCGGGCGCGACGTCACGCAACTGCCGCAACGTGATCAGTCCCGAGACCGACCCGTTCTGGTCGACGACCGGGTACGCCGAGTGACGGTCGCCGAGCACGTAGCGCTGGACGAAGTCGTCGACGCTGATCCACCCGGGAGCGGTGTGCGGCCGGGCCGTCATGGCGTCGCCGACGCGCACCCCGGAGAACATCTGCTGGGTCGAGATGCGCATCTCCTCTTCGCGACTGGCCGCGAAAATGAACCAGCCGATGAACGCCAGCCAGACGCCGCCGACGAGCCCGCCCAGCAGGAATTCGGCCAAGCCCAAGGCGATCAGGATGAACGCGACCACCCGGCCGGCATGCGCGGCCCCGATGCTGGCGCGCACGCTGTCGCCGTGGCGCCGCCACAGGTAGGCCCGCAGCACCCGGCCACCGTCCAAGGGGGCGCCCGGCAGCAGGTTGAACAGTCCCAGCAGGAGGTTGATGCCGGCCAGCCAGGAGGCGACGCCGACCACGATGGGTGCGGCGCCGACCGTCGGCAGCGCGGCGACGAGGCCACCGAAGATGGCCGCCAGCGCGAGGCTGGTGGCCGGGCCGGCGATCGCGATCCGGAAGGCGGCCCGGGGTGTCTTCGCCTCGCCGCCCAGGGTGGTCACGCCGCCGAACAGCCACAGCGTCACGCTGCCCACGGAGACCCCGGCGCGGCGCGCGACGACGGCGTGCGCCAGTTCGTGCGCCACCAGCGAGGCCAGCAACACCAGCGCGCCGCACGCGCCGGCCGCCCAGTAGGCGACGGGCGAATACCCCTTGACGCTGCCGGGAAGCGTGCTCGCCAGGCTCCAGGTGAACAACCACAAAATGACCAGCACGCTCCAGTGGACATTCACCGGAAAGCCGGCGATCCGCCCCAGCGGGATCGCATCGCGCACCTCAAACCTCCAAAGTCGTTGCGGCCTGGCGATTCGGCCGCGGCGTCCTCTCCGAACGTAGGTCGGTGCCCGCGGCCCCCGCTAGGGCCGTTCGACCCCCGTCGGCCCCACTTTGGACACGGTCAAAACTCGCACCGCCGTCCCAGGCAACCGCCGCTGAACGTGGCGTCGGCGGCGAGCAGCGCCTGGTCGGATCCCACGTAACTGAGCACCTGCCCGGCCCGGGTGCCGTAGCGGTAGACGGTGATGCCTTTCACCTTCGCCTTCCACGCGGCGAGGTAGATCGCATGGACGTCCTCGACGGTCGACTCCGCCGGCAGGTTGACGGTCTTCGACACCGCGGCGTCGACGTGCCGCTGCACGGCGGCTTGCATGCGCAGGTGCCATTCCGGGGCGATCTCCGCCGCGGTGGGGAACGCCGCACGAACCTCGGCGGGCACGTGCGGGTCCCCGCGCACGCCGCCGCACCGGGCGATTTCGGCGATCAGGTCGGGATGGTAGAAACCCCGGTCGCGGGCGAGGCGGTCGAAACACGGGTTGACTTCGAGCAGGCGCCGCCCGATGACGGCACGCACATAGGCGATCGCGAACATCGGCTCGATCCCCGCGCTCGTCCCCGCGATCAGCGAGATCGTGCCGGTCGGCGCGATCGAGGTGAGTTGGGCGTTGCGCCGTGGCGCCGACCCCGCAAACCGGCTGTCGGGGAAGGCCGGAAACGGTCCGCGTTCCTCGGCCAGCCGCTCCGAGGCGGTGCGCGCTGCCCGGCCGACGGTGCGGGCGATCCGCCCGGCCAAGCGAACCCCCCGCTCGCTGTCGTACGGGATGCCCAGGACGGCCAGCAGTTCGGCCAGGCCCATGACGCCCAACCCGATCTTGCGCGTCGCCGTGGTGGCCGCCTCGATCTCCGGGAAGGGGAAGCGGCTGACGTCGATGACGTCGTCCAGGAAACGCACGGCGAATTCGGCCACCGCGGCAAGCCGGTCCCAGTCGACGCCACCGCCGCTCACCATCCGGGCGAGGTTGATGGACCCCAGGTTGCACGATTCGTAGGGCAACAACGGCACTTCCCCGCACGGGTTGGTGGCCTCGATCCGGCCCAGCGCCGGCGTGGGATTGGCGCGGTTGATCGTGTCGAGGAACACCAGCCCCGGATCGCCGCACCGGTGCGCCGCCTCGCAGATGGCGGTGAACAGGTCGGCGGCGGAGACCGTCGCGACCGTCGCGCCGGTCCTCGGGTTGACCAGTCGGTGGCTGCGGCCGGCCCCGACGGCGCGCAGGAACTCGTCGGTCACCCCGACCGAGAGGTTGAACTGGTTGAGCTCGCTCGCCGCGCTGGATTTGGCGGTGACGAAGTCGTAGATGTCGGGGTGCGATACGTCCAGTACCGCCATGGAAGCTCCCCGCCGACGGCCGCCCATCGAGATGACCGTGGCGGCGTAGTCGAAGAGCCGGAGAAACGACAGGGGCCCGCTGGCCGTACCCCCGGTGCGGGCCACCAGGTCACCGGCGGGCCGCAAGTGGCTGAACGTGTATCCGGTCCCTCCCCCGGCCTGGTGTATGTCCGCGCCCTGCGCGAGCGCGGCGAAGATCGAGTGCAGCGAATCCTGCACCGGGAGAACGAAACACCCGGACAGCATGCCCAGCTCGGTGCCGGCGTTCATCAGCGTCGGAGAGTTGGGCAGGAACTCGAGGCCGCGGAGCATCGCCGAAAACCGTTGGGACCACCTGGCCGAGGACCCGCGACGGTACTTCTCTTCGGCCCCCGCGACATGGTTCGCGACGCGGTCCATCATTTCGCCCGTCGACTCCACGGGCCTGCCACGGTCGTCACGCAGCAGGTAGCGTTCGCCCAGCACCGTCACGGCGGCCACACTCAACTTCAGGTCATCGCGCACGCCGATCAGTTCTTTGGTCGCGCGCAGTTCGGCGTGCTGCTGGCGGTAGACGACGTACGCGCGGGCCACGTCGTCGAGGCCGGCCGCCGCCAGCTGCGCCTCGACCAGGTCCTGAATGTCCTCGACCGTCGGGATTCCGCTCCGGGGCCGGCCCACCAGGGCGTCGGCCACCGACCCGGCGAGCACGCCGGGCAGGCGGGGGTCGCGATGCCCGGCCTCGCGCGCGGCCCGGGCGATCGCCGTTTCGATGCGGCCCACGTCGAACGGCACCAGCCGCCCGTCGCGGCGCCGGACGCTCGACGGCCACCGCGCGGACCGCGCTGTCCCGACCATCATCCGAGTATCCCCGCCGCGCCAAAAGTCGTCGCCGGAAACGGGATAAGGACTTCCGTCCCTACCCTGGCGCCGGCTCGCATGGTCGGATCGAAGATGTCCGTTTGAGGCAAGTGACACATCTGTAGGAGAAGACCATGACCACCACGCTGCCCGCGGCCCAGAAGCCGCACACGCTGTTCCCCGAGTTCTTTTCGGCCTTCCCGTCGTTCGCCGGACTCCGTTCGATGTTCGACACCCGGCTCATGCGGCTGGAAGACGAAATGGTCGACGGCCGCTACGAGGTGCGCGCCGAGATTCCCGGCATCGACCCGGCCAAGGACGTCGACATCACAGTCCGCGACGGTCAGCTCACCATCAAGGCCGAGCGCAGCGAGAAGAACGAATTCGACGGCCGATCGGAATTTTGCTACGGCTCGTTCGTCCGGACCGTCTCGCTACCGTCCAACGCGAACGAAGACGACATCAAGGCCACCTATGACAAGGGCATTTTGACTGTCTCCGTGCCGGTTTCGCAGCCCGCACCCGAGGAGAAGCACGTCAAAGTCGCCGTCAAATAACCGGCTGAAGCGTGGGCCCGGGCAGCGTCGCCCGGGCCCCGCATGGCGATAGCGCAGGCGGATTCCGGTGATGACTTTGGGCCCTATCCGCAATCGGCGCGTGACGCAATAATGGTGACGTCTGACGTAATTTTGCTGGTGCGATTTGCGGCTGAACAAAGGAGCATCACGGCTATGGGTAATAGCCCGACGATGTTGTTGACCGACTCTGACGTGGACGCCCTGGCTTCGGAATTCCTGCAGTCGCGGTATCTCGGCCCGATTTATGCCGACTGGTCCCCCGATCGACGCCTCGACACGTTCCTGCGGCGCCGCGGGCTGTCTCGCGTTGCCGACGACGGCGACCTGTCCAATACCGTCCTGGAACGCATCATGGTCCACGTCGGCCGCGCCTCGCGGTTGGCGCGAGGCTGATCACTTCCCGCAACACGCCACCTGGGGTCGGCCCGCACCGGGCTCAGTGGCGTTCTTGCCAAGGCAGGTAACGCTTCTCGACCGCTTCCACCAGTTGTTGGCGTATGCGTTCCAGGTCGGCGGCGCGACGGGCTTCCAGGTCGTCCTCCCAGGCCGCCACCCGCGCCGCGAGCTCCTTGTCGGCGATGGTGCCTTCCAGCCAGTGGGAGAAGTCGCCCCGTTCAAGATGGTATTCGAGCGCTTGTTGGTCGAGGTGCCGCAACGCAACGGTGAAGTCGTGCATCGTTGCGGCCGGTGCGATCGGCAGACCGTCGGTGCTGTGGAAGTAGAACCGCCGCTCCGCCGGAAGGTGGATATCGGCGTATTTGTGGCGGTGCCGGACGTGCCTGGTGTGGCGTTCCCCGATGGTGAATTCGCGGGGTGGCCCCGAGCCGAATCGGATGGTGGCCCGGCGCCGCGAGGCGAGGTCTGTAGCGGTGTCGGACCTGGTGAGCGTCAGCACGACGTCGCTGCTGTCGGCCTCGTGGGCGGGCAACGACGCCGGGACGAACGAGCACAGGACGTAGCCGCCGCGGCGCGCCCAATGCGCTTCCTCTCCGATGCCCAGGAGGTGGGCCTCGTCGTAGACCACCCAGTGCGGGAAGCCGTAGTGTTCGCGGTGCGCCTCAGCGGTCGCCCGAAGTCGGTGCACGTAGTCGGTCTTGCCCGGCTCGGCCAGTCCGGACAGATCGACCACCATGCCGGAATTGGGCCGCAGGGCGTCGACCAACTCGGCGGGTTCGGGCAGGTGATGACCGGCGTCGACGACCTGCACATGGCCGAGTTGCTGCAGCTGCAGGTGATCCCCCTCGGGGTCGATGACGAGAACGCAGTAGCCGGCCGAGATCCATCGCTCCGCCATCAGGCCGACGAGGTAGCTCTTTCCCGACGCGGCCGGCCCGGTGACCAGGATCCGTGCCTGGCTCCCCGGCAATCTGGTGGGGGTTGCGTCCTCGAACGCTCCGATCTCGAGCCAGTGGCGCGACGGGCAGAACCGTTCCGCCCCAGAGAGATATGGGCTGTTCAGCAGCCCGGCCACACCGGCCGCACCCGGCTCGTCCAGCACCACGTCGGCGGATCGCCGAAGCGACGAGACGGCGTTGGCGACCGCCGCACCGACCTCGGCCACACCGAGCAACGACAGATCGTTTTCCGCGTCGCCCACCGCCACCGTGTTGTGTGGCGACAGGTTCATGGTTTCCAGGAGCGCGGTCAAGCCGGTGCCCTTGGTGATCCCCGCCGGCAACACCATCAGGGCGGCGCGATTTCGGATCAGCTGGTAGTCCATTTCCAGCTCACCGATCACCTCACCGACGGCCGCAACGTGCTCACCGTCGACGGCCACCAGCACCTGGCCCCGCCGGAACGGGATCCCCCGCTCGGTGAGCGCTTTGTCCAGCTCCGGACCCACCGCAGGTGCGAGCGCCCTGGCCTCCCCGTCGAACGACACCACGGCGCCGTTCTCGAGCACCAGCGCGTCGACGTGGCCGGCCAACTGGGGGAACTCGGCGTGCAATTCGGCCCCGATGCGGCCGGTGACGACCACGATCGCCAAGCCATCGCTGCGCGCCCGGTCGATCGCCCGCAGGACCTCCGGGTCCAGTTTGCCGCCCGACGTGAGGGTGCCGTCGAAGTCGGCTGCGACCACCTTGAAAAACGCCACAGCCCCGCCCATCTGTATTCGCCGGTTTGCAATCCGAATGTTTCGTGCCGGGGCATCGGATCTTCCGATGCCATGCTGAACGTATGGCCCGTCGCCTGTAACCTTCTAGGGCCGTTCGTCCCCGTTCGGCCTCGACGAATGGCCCGGGCGCATCACGGTGCCGCCGCGGTCAGGCGGCCCCCAGGGCATCCTCCAGCTCGGCCAGCGACTGCTCGGTCAGAGGTACCAGCGTCTCGATATCGGGCACCACGTCGCGGCCGGCGGCGAAGCCGAAGCCGACCCGGTCGGCGTATGAGCACGTCGTGATGTTGAGCCCGTGGCCGTCGTAGACCGTCGAAACCGGATACATTTCCTCGATTCGCGCGCCGTTCCAATACATTTCCGCAGCCGGGCCGCGGACGTGCGAGATCGGCAGGTTGTACCCGGTCCGGATCTTCGGCGCGAACGGCAGCAGCGGGCCGATCGCCGTGGTCGCGATGCTTCCGGCGTTCGTCAGCAGTGACGCCGCCGCTCCCCGTTTGGCCACCCAGCGCTTTCCCTCCGACATTGATCGGTGGATCGCGTTCAGTCGGGCCAGCGGGTCGTCCAGGTCGGTGCCCAGCGGGCACATCCAGAGCCCGAACCTGTTGGCATGCCGATCGTCTGGCATTTCCTGCTCGCGCTCGCGCACCGTGATGGGGCAGGCCGCCACCAGCGACCGCTTGGGCAGCTCCCCCCTGTCCCGTAACCAGCGGCGGACAACCCCGGCGGCCATCGCGGTCAGGACGTCGTTGACGGTCACGCCGGCCGCCTGCCGCACGGCGTGGATGCGGTCGTTTGCCCAGCTGCCCGCGGCGACCGCACGCTCGGGGCCGAGGCGGCCGTTGAACCGGGTGTAGGGCGCCCCCAGGGGCAACGCGGTGGTGTGCCCGACCAGGGCGTCCAGCACGGTGGCGATCTCGCCGGTGGCCACCCGCCCGACCAGCCCCGCACCCGAGGCGGCGGCGCCGGTGAGCGACCGTATCGGCGACAGCAACCGGGAGATCAGCCCGCCCGTCGCCGTCGACCCCGTGGGCTCGCCGCGGGAGTCGGCGTAAAACGGTGGCATCGAGCGCCGATCCGGGTTGTCGCTCAGCGCATCGGTGATCATTCGGAAGCCGGCCACCCCGTCGACGACGGTGTGATGCACCTTGATGTAAAAGGCGAACCGGCCCCTGTCGAGGCCGTCGATCAGATACGACATCCACATCGGCCGTGCGGGGTCGAGGCCGAGCGCGTCCAACTCGCCGATCAGCCGCCACAGACCTTGACCGGAAACCGTGCGCCGCTGGCAATGCCGGCTCACGTCGACCGGATCCATGTGCCGCCAGACCCACATGCCACCGGTGTCGACACCGCGATGCGGGTACTTGCGCAGTCGCGGATCGATCGAACCGTTGCCGGCCAGTGTCGTTCGATGCAGCTCGTCGACGTAGTCGGGCCCGGCGTCGCCGGGCGGCGAAAGGATCAGCACGGCACCGACGTGCATCGGGTTGGACACCCATTCCGCGGTCATCATCGCCGCGTCGAGCGGATCCAGCAGATTCATCGCCGAACCTCTCGCGGTTAAGCGGGGCGGTCGCGCTGGTCGACGGCGCTGTTCAACAGACCCGACTGCTGCAACGCCGCTTCGACGAACCGCTGCACCGGTCGCGCGCGGAAGAATCCGGTGTGCCCGCCGCGGTACCACACGATTTCGGGTTTGCCCCAGTGTTCCCAGAGGCGGATGACCTGCTCCCGGGGATGCACCACCTGATCGGCGACGCCCGCGTAGATGAAGCGGCCGGGCATCGGCACGAGCGGCGCCAGTGACAGGGGCGACGTCATCCGTCCGATGGGCTCGGCGAGTTCGATCGTCTGCCGGCGGGGATCGCCGGGGGCGAGCCCGGAGTGCCGGCTCAGCAGGCCGACCAGGTCTGCGACCGGGACACCGAGGATTGCGCACGTCAGCCCGGGTTCGAGGCTGGCAACCAGCGCGGTGATGTAGCCACCCAGCGACAAACCGTTCAGCCCGATCTGCGATTCGGGCTCTTGCCGGCGTATCCAGGACAGCAACCGCCGGATGTCCCATACCGCCTGCCCGGTCGCGTGCACGTCGTCGAGGACGTCCTCCCCGGGAAAGACCGCGCCTTTCGGGAGGCCCCTGGCGCGCGGGCCGTGCATCGGCAGGACCGGCATGACGACGTTCAAACCGAGATCTTCGTGCAACCGCCAGGACCGGAACAGAGCGAGATCCAAAGCGGCTCGGCCCATTTCAGTTCCGTGGATGCACACCAACCACGGCCGTGGTTGCGGATGGCGAAGCAGCAGGGCGTATTCGCGGTTGTTTGCGGTGTAGCTCATCCACCGGTCCGCGCCCGGTTCGCCCGGCCGGGGCAGGTATCCGCTGTCGAAGGACATGCGGTAGTAGGAACGCTTGCCCTTTTTGACCTTTCGCACGGTGACGTCCGAAAGCGGCGGCGGGGCACCGAAGAATCTCTTGGGGTTGTCGAGCCATCCACGGTCGCCGTAGAACTTCAGCCCCGCGACCACCTCGCTGGTGATCCGTTCGAACTCCTCGGGGCGGCTGACCGGGCGTCGCGCCTTCAGGCCCAGCAGGACGACCTCGTCGCGAAACGCCTGTGCCGCCAGGGCGAGGGTGGGCCGCGCGATCGGAAGCTCGTCGGGCCCCTGGCTGAGGTAGTCGCGCCATGACTCGGCGACGTACCGACCGGTGCTGGTGAACGGTTTGACGGCGCTGCCCAAGCCGACGCCCCCGGGCGCGTTCAAAGGCAACGGGCCGCGCCGGGGAGCTCCGCCGTTGGTCGATACCGCCATGATGGCAAGTTAGCAGGCGCGCAAATCGGCGTGTTAGGGACTTACGGCCCGGTCACGGCCGCGAAAGTCCTTGGAAGGCAGACCGACGGCACGCGCACCGGCCGGGGTCATCTGACCGGGCGCGAAGGGTCTTTCGTCTCTCGCGCCGGGCGCCCGGGCCTCGCAACGTCGGACCCGCACATGCAGCTATGACCTAAGGAGTGGGGAATCATGCCAGAGGCACCGCAAAAGACCGAGCCGCGCTGGGCCGAGCTCTCCGACGACGTGCTGGAATCGGTCGAGAACGGCCGCAAGCAAGCGATCGAGGCGGTCCGCAAGTTCGTCGACCAGATCAGTCCGGTGCTGCCCGAACAGTCACGACGCAAGACCGTCGTCGACGCCGCCCTGGACCTGGCCGACGAGTTGGTCACCGCGCGCATCGAGTTCTTCCGGAACGTGATCCGAAGCGCCGGTCAGGCCGTCAGCAAGCACGGCGAGTAAAACCTCGACGCCACGGCTGTCCGGTCATTCGACGTCCGGCTCCCCGGACAGCCGCAGGACGGCCTCTCGCACGGCGCGCTGTAATTCGACGGCCGCCGTCCAGCTGTTCCCGGAGGGGTTGATCGGCTCTCCGACGGTGATGTCGATGGCCCCGCGTCGCGGGAAGTGGTGCTCTGGACGAAGTACGGTCCGGGTCCCGCGAATAGCCACCGGGGCGACAGGCACCCCGGTTTGGGCGGCCACCACGAAGGCACCCATGTGAAACGGCCGCAAGCCGGGTGCGCGGGCCAGGCGGCCTTCGGGGAAGATGACGAGCGATTGGCCGGCACGCACCAGGCCGGCCAGCCGGTCCGCGTCCGCGACGCCGTGTTCGCGCTCGTGGCGCTCGACGAACTGGTGGCCCAGCCGCCTCAGCACGAATCCGTTGATCCCTTGGTGCTCAAGCACTTCGGCGGCGACGAACAGAAACGACTGCGGCATGACGGCAGCCAGCGCCAACGGATCGATCCAGCTGGGGTGGTTGGCCACCGCGATAGACGTGCCCGAGGGAAGGTGGTCGAGGCCGTGCACGGTGATCGCGGTTCCCGTGAGACGGGCCAGCAGCCGGACCGCGGCCCGCGCCACCCGCCACCGCCACCGCGCGCGTGGGAGCACCAGCAATAAAACCGCGACCGACAACCCGAGGATTGTGTACACCGCCCACGCGTAGCCGGCGAAGGCCACGTCCCCCGCCGCGCGCCGGGCGCGGCGCAGCGACGGTGCCGCGCCGCGGAAGCGGAGCCGGGCCAATTCCCACCACAGCGCGCGCGGTCGCGCGCCGATCTTGCCGGCCTGATAGAGGGTCCGGCTGGCAGACCGCCGGATCTTGCCGCTGGATGTCTTCAGAACCGTGCGCGGCGGCGCCAGCACCACATCGTCGGGCGCCACCCCCAGCAGATCGACTGTGGTTGCCACGATTTCGGAGCGTAACGCGGCGCGTGCGTCGTCTCGGAGCACCCGCGTCTCGGCCATGACGACGAGTCGCTCGGGGCCACCGGAGGGATCGGGCGAGGCGAACACCGCCACGCAGCCCTTGCGGACCCCCTTGATGTCACCCACCGCTTCTTCCAGTTCCGCGGGGTGCAAGTTGCGTCCGGCCCGGATGATCATGTCCTTGATCCGGCCGGTCACGTAGACGTCGGCTTCGACCGTGTACCCGAGATCGCCGGTGTCGAGCCAGTCGTCGCGGAACAGCGCACGCGTCGCCGCCGGGTTGTTGAAGTAGCCCGCGGTCGCCGACGGTCCGCGAAACTCGATGCGGCCTTCGCGGCGATCACCCAATTCGTTGCCGGCGGCGTCGACGATGCGGATTTCATGTCCCGGCAGGGGCCGGCCGCAGGCGACGAATCGGAGGTCGCGCTCCCCGGGCCTGGCGGGCTCGGCCTGTCCGGACCTTGCGAAAACATCTCGTCGAATCCGGTCGATCACCGGACCGCGGCCCAACGGCGGGAACGCCAGCCCCACCGACGACTCCGCCAGCCCATACACCGGGGTGATCGCTTCCCTGCGAAAGCCATACGGGGCGAAGCGATCACCGAAGCGCTCGATGGTGTCAGCGCTCACCGGCTCGGCGCCGTTGTAGGCCAAACGCCAGCTGCTGAGGTCCAGTCCCTCGATCTCGTCGTCGCGAATCTTCGAGAGGCAGAGTTCGTAGGCGAAGTTCGGGCCTGCCGACATGGTGGCGCGGTTGGCATGAATCGCCCAGAGCCAGCGCGACGGGCGGATCAGGAAGGCCTGCGGGCTCATCACCACCAGCGGCACACCGAAGTACATGCAACCGAGCCACGCACCGATCAGGCCCATGTCGTGGTAGAGCGGCAGCCAGCTGACGAACGTGTCCGATCCGGTCGCCCCGGCGGCCTGACCCATCACCCGGATGTTGGCGAGCAGGTTGCGGTGCGTCAGTGCGACCCCTTTGGGCTGCCCGGTGCTGCCGGAGGTGTACTGCAACAGCGCGAGGTCCTCGGACCGCGGCCGGGGAAGGGGTGGTGTCGCGCCTTCGCCTGCGCGCGTGAGGGATTCGGGGACGACGACATGACGCAGGCTTTCGACATTCGAGCGCAGCAGGTGACCGAGGGTGACGGCCTCGGGGACCGTGACGAGCATCGTGGCACGGGCGTTGCTGAGAATGCCGGCGGTGCGGCGCAGGTGATCCGGGAGTTGGGAGGGGCGCGCCGGTGGATAGACCGGGACGGGCACGGCACCGACGAGGACCACGCCGGCGAAGGTCACGAAATACGCCCGAGAGGTGGGCAACATGATGGCGACCGCTTCGCCCGGCACCACATCGTGTGCGACCAGCCCGGCGGCTACGGCGGCCGCCTCCCGATGCAGGGCGCCATAGCTCATGTCGGAGTTGTTGGCGGGGTCGCCGGCGTCGTCGAGGATGCGGAGGTGGATCCGGTCGGGCGTGGCGCCGACGTGCCAGTTGAGCATGTCGTTGAGGCTCTGCGCGGACTCCGGCGTCGAGGCGGGCGGCGCGGTGGCCGGCAGCGAAACGACACCGCGGCCCGTTCGCACCGCCGGGCGGCCGTGCGCCAGGGCCGGGTTGAGGGCCGCCACCAGGTCGCGCGGTGTCTCCGCGCTGGCCAGGATATGGGGCGGCAGCGCCACCCCGAATTTGTCCTGGACACGCGACAACAATTCCGCCAGCTCCAGGCTGCCGATGCCGAGCGCGTCGAAAGGGCTGTCAAGCGTCACCCGAGGCGGCGCGGCCTGCGGGTGAACCTCCTCGACGAGACCGCGCACCAAGGCCAGAACCGGAGAAGCACAGTCTTGGGTCGCCATCGGTCACGAAGCGGCTGGGGATCCAGAAACGCATTCGATGAGCGACTCCATGGCACAACTCCTCGAACTGGCGAACAAGTCCTCATGGTGCGGGCGTACCCGGCTCTTCGGTAAGGGCGCAAAGCCATCAAAGCACGGGGCGTTTGTCACTCGCGGTCTAGTCGAATGCGTGGATCACCTGGCGGGCCACCTGCCGCATCTGCTGATACGTGGCGCGATCGAGTGGCAGATCGCGGAAACGCGGGATCTCCCCCGTCGTGGTGACCACGCCCGGTTCCTCGCGCGCCCAGCAGGCGTGCACCTTGTCGCCCAACGCGCGCGCGGGCGGATTGTCGGCCAGCACGCGGGCATGGAACCGCTTGATGCCGTCGACGCGCGCCGCGACCGCCAGCGCGCAGAGCAGCAGCGTGCCGATTCCGCGCCCCTGGTAACCGTCGGCCACGGTGAGCGCGACCTCCGCCGAGACGGGATCGTCCTGATCACGGATGAACCGGGCGTCGGCGACGACCGGACCCGCCACGCCGTCGGTGACCACCCAGACGAAGTGGTCGACATAGTCGACCTCGAACAGATAGGTCAGCCGGGCATCGGTCGGAGTGCCGCCTTGGTAGCGCCGGTACAGGGTCTCCCGGGAGAAGGAACCACTGCTCTTGAATCGCTCGGCGTCACCGGGTAGGACGGGGCGCAGCGACAGCACGGCGCCGTCGCTGGTCGGCACCGGGATGGGGGAGATGTAGGCGGCCAGCCGTTGCCGGGCGGTGCGCAGCATCCGGTCGGCGACTGCCGGCATGGCGAGCATGCAGTCGAAGGCGGCGCTGTATCCGATGTAGCCCCACACGTCGTCCCGCGCCGTCACGGTTGCCGTGCGGGTCGCGTGGCGCAGCAGCGCGATCTCGCCGACGATCGTCGTGGCCGTCATCTCGGTGGTGGTGACGCGCGCCTTCGGGCCGACATGCCTGACCACGACGGAACCGGACGCGATGATCGCGAACGACTCGGCCCGCTCTCCTTGGCGCATCAAGACCTCGCCGGCGGCGGCGCGCAGGGGCTCGAGCAGGGCGGCCAACACCGCGAGTTCCTCGGCCGGGATGTCGGCGAACACGGGCAGGTCCGCCAGTTCCTGGGTGCTGACCACCCTCACGCCGGCCCGCCTGCCCGCCCCGGAATCCGGCCCGAATCACGCCCCGATTGCGAATCCATTGCTAATACGGTCATTTCGCCGATTTCGGAATCCAGGGCCCTTGAAACAAGTAACGTGGCGATACACCATCCCCGATGTACGGTACGCGACCGGCACCGCCATCGCCGGAGAAGTAAGTAGGTGACCGCAGTGACAAAAGACCCTGTCGGACTGGGACTTCGGCAGGCCGGAAGTAAGACCAAAGCCTTTCGGTAATCGTGCTCTTGTCCTCTACGGCCGGACCTTCGGGACTGGTCAGATGGATCGTTAAGGCTGATGGGGAGGGATCATGAATACAGCGAAGTGGCGGCAGCATTGGCCCCAGCGTAAGCCGACAGCCGCGATTTATCAGCTGACCGATCGCCTCCACGAGGGACATGTCGCCCGGGTGCCCGCCAATCAGATTCCCGAGACCGTGTCCGCCTGGCTGGCCGAACTCGGTGCCCACAGCCCGTTGGTCGACGACCTCGAGCGCGCCGTCCGAGGCGGCGACTGGTCCACGGCGCATGCCCTCGGCGAGTGCCTGTCCATCGAAATAGCCCCGGCCGACTGACGCCCAACGCCCGGCCGGGCGCGGTCGCCGGGGACGTTCGCCGCTCCCCGACGTGACTTTCGTCTCTATCGCCGGACCGCCACCCCCCCGCAGGATCGAGTGGTATGCCGGTGCGTCACGCCATCGGTATCCGTTCGGGAACAATGGATTCGAGTTATGAAAGCACCTTTCGCCTCAACGGAGAGGCCTGATTTCCGCAAGATCGAGGACCGCGCGCCGTCGGTGGCACAGATGTTCGTCAACCGCGTCGCCGCCAGCCCGCAAGCGGAGGCGTTTCGCTACCCGCAGGACCACACGTGGGCAAGCGTGACCTGGCAGCAGGTCGGCGAACGCGTCAACAATCTCGCCGCGGGGCTGATCTCGCTGGGGATCGAGCACGAGGACCGGGTCGCGCTCGCGTCCGCGACGCGTTACGAGTGGGTGCTCGTCGACTTCGCGATCATGTGCGCCGGCGCCGCGACCACCACCGTGTACCCGACGACGAACGCCGGCGATGTCGCCTACATCGTCGCCAACTCCGGCAGCCGGGTGGTGGTCGCCGAAAACCAGACCCAGCTGGACAAGCTGCTCGAGCACCGGGCCGAACTCCCCGACGTGCGCAAGGTCGTCATGATCGACGGCAACGGCGACGGCGGTGACTGGGTGATCTCCCTTGCCGATCTGGATCTGTTGGGCAAGCAACTGCTCGCGGACTCCCCCGACGCCGTCAACGAGCGGATCGCCGCCGTCGGCCCCGAACAGCTGGCCAGCCTCATCTACACCTCCGGCACCACCGGGCGCCCCAAGGGTGTGCGGCTGACGCACGGGGCTTGGACCTACACCGCGGCGGCCATCGATTCGCTGGGCATCCTCGGCCCCGACGACCTGAACTTCCTCTGGCTGCCGCTGGCACACGCGTTCGGCAAGGTGATGCTGGCGCTGCCCCTGCAGGTCGGTTTCCCCACGGCCGTCGACGGGCGTGTCGAGAGGATCATCGACAACCTCGCGGCCCTGCACCCGACCATCATGGGTGCGGCACCGCGCATCTTCGAGAAGGCGCACGCGCGCATCCAGGACATGGCGGCCGAGCAGGGCAGGCTCAAGAAGATTGTCTTCGATTGGGCGATCGGGGTCGGCCTGAAGGTGTCCAAAGCCCGGCAGGCCGGGAAGAATCCCTCGCTGGCGTCGTCACTGTCCTACAAGGTCGCCGACCGGCTGGTGCTCTCCACGATCCGGGAGCGGTTCGGCGGGCGCCTGCGGTTCTTCGTCTCCGCGGCCGCGGCGCTCGACCGCGACGTCGCGCAGTGGTTCGACGCGGTGGGCATCATCGTGCTCGAAGGCTACGGGCTGACCGAGACCGCCGCCGCATCGTTCATCAACCGGCCCAACGCATATCGCTTCGGGACGGTCGGCCGACCGTTCCCGGCCACCGACGTCAAGATCGCCGACGACGGCGAGATCTTGCTCAAGGGCCCGGGTCTGATGACCGCCTACCACGAGCTGCCGGACGCCACGGCCGAGGCGCTCGACGGGGACGGCTGGTTCCACACCGGTGACATCGGGCAGATCGACGCCGACGGGTTCCTGCGGATCACCGACCGCAAGAAGGACATGTTCAAGACCTCGCAGGGCAAGTACGTGGCGCCCTCAGCGATCGACGCGCGGTTCAAAGGCTCGTGCCCGTACGTGAGCGAGATCGTCGTCTATGGCGAGGGCAAGCCATATTGTGTCGCTCTGGTCAGCCTGGACACTGAGGCGATCACCGACTGGGCCAACAAAAACGGTCTGGCGGGCAAGTCGTTCGCCGAGATCGCGCGTGACGACAAGACACAGGAGCTGATCGCCGGGTACATCGACGCCTTGAACGCCGAGCTGAATCGCTGGGAACAGATCAAGAAGTTCACCATCGCCGACCGCGAATTCACCGTGGAGTCGGGCGATCTGACGCCCAGCATGAAGCTCAAGCGCAAGGTGGTCATCGAGAAATTCGCCGACCGCCTCAACGCGCTCTACGAGTGAACGGCGTCTTTCGCTCTCGCCCCGGCCGGGCAGGCTACGGCTGGACCGACAAGACGGTGACGGTTCCCGACCAGTAGTCGCCGACATAGAGCCGGTCGCCGTCGGCGCTCACCGCCAACGCTTCGGGATGACCGCCGACATCGATGGTGTCGGTCACGCATTGGGCGATGGTGTCGACGATCGACACGCTGCGCTCACCGAAGTTGCTCACGTAGGCGTATTTGCCGCTCGGGCTGATCCGTACACAGCGCGGCAGGTCCGCGGCCGGCATCCGCTCCGCTTCGCCGGTGACCGTGTCGACCACCGACAACGAACCGCTGCTCACCACGTACGCCCGCAAACCGTCCGGCGTGATTTGCACCTCAATCGGCTTGTCCCCCAATGGGATCAACTTGACCTCGAAGGACGCGAGGTCGATCGCCGAGACGCAGGAACGGTCATAGTGCGTCGCGTACGCCATCGACCCGCCGATGGTGATCGTGTCGGGCGCGCCGATCAGTCCGACGGTATGGCGCACCACATCGGTCGCGGCGTCGATGACGGCGAGCGAGCCGGCGTCGTATTGGTGGTAGTGATCGCTGCGTCGGCACAGCCCCACGTACAGGCGTTGGCGTCCGGAGTCTGCCACCAGGCTGGTGACGGCGCGGCCGTCGAACCCGGCCACGGGGGCGCCGAGGGCGGTCCCCTCGCCGAGCACCCACACTCGCCCGCGATTGGCGGCATTGCCGGCCGCATAGATCAAGGCCCCGTCCGGGGTGTCGACCTGCTGCACGCAGCACGCGCCGGGAATGACACCGACGCGGTGGTCGGATATGTCGATCACCGACACCGAGCCGCCGTGGTTGGCGGTGTACAGCCGGCTTCCGTCGGCGCCGATGGTCAGTGCCCGCGGGTGCCCGCCGGCCGGGATAACGCTGAGGATCTCGTAGTGGCTGCCGATGAATGCCACCGAGTCGCTCAGCGCTGCGTAGGCGACCGAATTGCCCGGGTTTGCGGTGAGGTCGTGCAGTCGGTCGTCGAATGTCACCCGTGCGATGACGGATCCCCCGGTTCGTCGTTCCACCCATCCCATCGTTGGCAAGCCGGCGGCGGCGAAGTAGGGAAGAAAGTCCTCTAAACCACCGCCGAGGTCCGCGAGGCGGGCGAGTCTCGCGCGCCGCGAGCCTGGGACCTTAGACCCGCAGCCGAGGGCCAACGACTCTCGTGGCGTCGCCGTCGTGATCCATACGGTGGGACGAACCGCAATGACGACGCAAGCAGTGGAGGATGGAATGCACTCAGATCGCCTGAAATTGTTGGCGAAGGCGCAAGGTCCGTTCGCCTCAGTGTACTTCGACGACTCCCACGACACTCTGGACGCCGCCGAGCAGCTCGAAGTGAAATGGGGCGACATCCGCAGGCAACTCGAGGACATGGGCGCGGACGCGAAGGTCCTGGGCATGCTCGAGCAAGCCGTGCTGCACCATCGGCCCGCCGTCGGTCGGCGGGGCCGCGCCGTGATCGCGACGAACGATCAGGTCCTGGTCGACGAGCAGCTGATCACCCCGCCGGCGGCCACGGTGGTGCGCCTTTCGGATTACCCGTACCTCGTGCCGTTGATCGGTATGCAGGTGCAGCACCCGACGTACGTGTTCGCCGCGGTCGACCACACCGGAGCGGACATCAGCCTCCATCAGGGCGACGCCGTCACCTCGAAGACCGTCGACGGCGGTGGGTATCCGGTACACAAGCCGGTCACGGCCGGCTGGAACGGGTACGGCGACCTCCAGCACACCACCGAGGAGGCGATCCGGATGAACTGCCGCGCGGTCGCCGACGAGCTCACTCGGATGGTGGACGAGGCGGACCCCGAGGTGGTGTTCCTCTGCGGGCAGGTGCGTTCGCTCGCGGACGTGACGGCCGAGCTGCCGGAGCGGGTGGCCGCGCGGGTCGTGCAGCTGCACGCCGCGGCCCGCAAGACCGGTATCGATCAGAACGAAATCAGCGAACTGACCGCCGCGGAGTTCGAACGCCGTCGCAGCGCCGAAACGACCAGCGCCGCCGAGCGATTCGAAGCCGAACAGGGGCGCGGCTCCGGGCTGGCGGCCGGCGGCCTGGCCGCCGTGTGCGCGGCGCTGCGCGACGGGAACGTCGACACGCTGATCGTCGGCGACCTGGGCGACGCCACCGTGGTCACCGGCAAGGCGCTGACGACGATCGCTCCCGATGCCGACGCGCTGTCCGACCTCGGCGAACCGGTGGAACGGGTGGCCAGGGCCGACGAGGCTTTGCCGTTCTGCGCCGTCGCGGTCGGCGCTTCCCTGGTGCGGGCCGACCACCGGATCGCCCCCGAGGCCGGGGCCGGCGCGTTGCTGCGGTATGCCGCGACCGACAGGCTCGCCGGTCGACGACCCTAGGGAGCAAACCATGAGGCGATTCATCGACCGCGCCGACGCCGGGCGCCAATTGGGCGCACGGATGGGATACCTGCGCGGGCAGGATGTGGTGGTGCTCGGCCTGCCGCGCGGCGGAGTTCCGGTGGCCTTCGAGGTCGCCAAGGCGCTGCAAGCCCCCCTGGATGTGCTCCTGGTGCGCAAGCTGGGAGTGCCCTACCACCGGGAACTCGCTTTCGGCGCCGTCGGAGATGGCGGGGTGCGTGTATTCAGCGACGCCGTGGTCCGCGAGGCGCGGCTCACCCACCAGGAAATGGCTGCGGTCGAGGCCCAGGAGCTGGCCGAGCTGCAACGCCGGTCGGAACGCTTCCGCGGCGCGCGCCAACCGGTTCCGCTGCGCGGACGGATCGCGCTGATCGTCGACGACGGGATCGCGACCGGCGCCACCGCACAGGCCGCCTGCCAGGTGGCCCGTGCCGAGGGGGCCGGCAAGGTGGTGTTGGCCGTCCCCATCGCGGCAACCGAGACCGCCCAGCAGTTCGCTCGATACGCCGACGAGGTGGTATGCCTGGAAACGCCGGTGCCCTATCTCGCCGTCGGCCAGGGATACCGCCACTTCCCGCAGACCTCCGATGACGAGGTCGTCGCCCTGCTCGAGAGCGCGCGCGACGGTTTCGGGGTGGTCGCCGCCGACACCGACGATCCGCCGCTGCGCGACGAGGAGATCTGGGTGCCGACCGGATCTGTTGCGGTGGCCGGGCACCTGACCATTCCCGAGCACCCGAAGGGTGTCGTGGTATTCGCCCACGGCAGCGGCAGCAGCAGGCACAGCCCGCGTAACCGCTTTGTCGCCGAGGTGCTCAACAACGCCGGCTTCGCCACGGTGCTCTTCGACTTGCTCACCCCCAAAGAAGAGCGCAACCGCGCCAAGGTATTCGACATCGCGCTGCTCGCCAGTCGCCTGATCGACGTCACGGGCTGGCTGGCAGCGCAGCCCGATACCGCCGCATTGCCGGTCGGTTACTTCGGCGCCAGCACCGGAGCGGGCGCGGCGCTCACCGCGGCCGCCCATCCCGGGGTCAAGGTGGCGGCGGTCGTCTCGCGCGGCGGCCGGCCCGACCTGGCCGGCGACGCCCTGCGCCACGTCGACTCCCCGACCCTGCTGATCGTGGGGGGACGCGACGAAATGGTGCTGGCGCTCAACCGGCAGGCCCAAGCGGCGATCCCGGTCGAGTGTGAGGTCGCTGTGGTGCCGGGCGCCACCCACCTCTTCGAAGAAGAGGGCGCCCTCGCCCGGGCGGCTGTGCTCGCCCGCGACTGGTTCACCGACCACCTCCCGCAGCTGGAGCACTGAATCCGTTCACAGCCCGAAGGTTTGGGGCGGCGGTCCCGGACGGGGGGATGCCGGGACCGCCGCGGATTCAGTTGGTCTGTCGGTGTCAGCCGGCCGGTGTGATCAGGCCGTAGTGTCCGTCGTAGCGGTGATACAGCACGCTGCCACGGTCACGGGCGGCGTCGACGAAGAACAGGAAGGGCAGGCCGAGCAACCCGATTCGCTCGATGGCCTGCTCGACATCCAGCCGAGGCGCCGGCTGCGGACTGACGGTCAGCGGCAAATTCAAGGGCGCCAACTCGTCGCCGGCGGTCGGATCGACCTGCGCCAGGCGGTATTCGGTCGGCCCGCCGCGATAGATCACGCTGTCCTGCCGTGTGACCTCCTCGGTGAAGAGGTGGAAGTCGTAGTCGAGCTGTTCCATCTCGTACGCGGCCTCTTCGACCGTGCAGGTCGGCAGGCTGTATGACTTGTGCCGCATGATGCGGCGTTCGCTTTCCGGCCTCGGGTAGTACTTCGGCCGGTTCGTCGGGTCGCTTTCGTGCCGCCATTCATGCGGACCGCGGCGGGGCACACCGCCCCGTTTGGCCTCCCAGTGCTCGGCGGCGCGCTCCAGTTGGCGGCGCAGTCGCGCCTCGAGCCGATCGATCGCCTCCCGCGCGGTGGTGCCCTCGACCTGCGCACGCACCGGCCGGCCGTTGACGTCGAGGTTCGCCTGAGCGATCACCCGGCGAGCCACGGCGGGGTCGCCGTGCTCACTCAGTCTGACGTGGGCGTCCAGCACCGGTTCGTGGGTGAGAGGGCCGAGGTCGCCGATCTTGGTGCGCGCGTAGTCCTCGGCACCGGGCAGTTGACCGTGCGTCGTTACCCGGACCTCGAAGGTGGCCGGCAAATCGGGGCGTTGTCTCATAATGACTTTCGTCTTCCGTCGCGTCGCTCAGTGATGCAGACCCGTGACGGGTTCGTGCGTACTGGCCTGAATATCGGTAGAGGTGGCGGCGAACAGCTGATTCGCCAGATCGGACAGCGCGCGGGCGATGGCCAGCTCGTCGCCGATGGCGGCCACCGGCGGGTCGGCCGGGTCGAGTCGCGCCAGGCCGATACCCACGAGCGTCTTACCCGCCCAGGACAGTCGTGCCTTGGCCCGCGTGCGCTCGTCGCGCTCTTCGACCAGCACGTCGATGTGGCATTGCTTGGTGCCGTCGTCGCTGTTCGTCATCACCAGATCTCCTCGGGTTGCCGATGGTTTCCTCGGCGCTATCGATGCGACCACTTCGCGCCTGTGCCCGAGTAGGGGCGGAAGTCCCGAATCGCCGGGCCGTTCGTCGGCGGCCCCGCGCGTTGCAGCGAGATCAGCAAATGCGCGGATGCGGGCGAAGAATGCGCCGACTTAATCGACATTATTGCTGGACTTAATCAACAGTTTCGTTCGTGTATATGGGCGTGCCCAACAGTTACGGGCGTGTCCGACCTCCCGACACAGACCAAGTACCTGCATGCCTCGCGGGGCCGCCGGTCGTCGCCGCATTCGGGCGACGACCGCGAGCAGGCGATCCTGGCCACGGCCGAGCGCCTGCTGCAGGAGCGCCCGCTCGCCGACTTTTCCGTGGACGACCTAGCAAAAGGCGCCGGGATTTCGCGCCCCACCTTCTACTTCTATTTCCGATCGAAGAACGCGGTGGTGCTGTCGCTGCTCGACCAGATGAACAGCAAGGCGCATGCGGCCCTCAGGACGCTCGGCGGCATCTCGTCCGGCGACCCCGCGGAGCTGTGGCGGGCGCGCATCGAGGCGTTCTTCGAGGTGTCGGGCTCTCACCCGGCGGTCGCCGTGGCGGGCGCCGCGGCGAAGGCGACCAATCCCGAGGTGCGGCAGTTGTGGTCGGCGCTGATGCAGCGGTGGATCTCGCTGACCACGGCGGCCATCAAGGCCGAGCGCGGTCGGGGCGCCGCCCCCGACACCATCCCGGCCGAGCAGCTGTCGGTCGCGCTCAACATGTTGAGTGAGCGGGTAATGGCCGCGACGTTCACCGCCGAGGACGAGTCGATGCCGGAGGACCGGGCGATCGACACCTTGCTGCACATCTGGTTGGCCAGCATCTACCAGCGCTGAGCGAGGGCGGCCCGGGCGCGGTCCAGGCTCTCGTCGATCAGTCGGTCGACCGCGCCGACGTAGGTCGGCGACGGCGGCTTGCCCGCCAGCTCGGCGATGGCGTCTTGCTCCCCCGAAACGTCTGCCGCGTCGAGGTTTTCGAACATCCGCTCGGCGTGCACCGCCAGCCCCGCCACAAGTTCGCCGCATTGGGATCCGGCGACGACGCTGCGCCGGGCCAGGGTGCGCAGGGCATCCCATTCAGCGTGCCAGGCGCCGTCGGGCCGCTCGTCGTTGGTCAGCGCCGCGGCGGTGTGCAGGGTGGCCGCCAGCTGGGGTGCGGACAGGGCGGCCCGGCGGATGAGGATGGACAGCACCGGGTTCCGCTTGTGCGGCATCGACGACGAACCCCCGCGGTGTGCGCCGCCCGGCTCGCTCAGTTCGCCGATCTCCGGACGGGTCAAGGTGACGACGTCCGAGGCGATCCGGCCCCAGCAGTCGGTGCAGCCGACGAACGCGTCGGCTGCCGCGGTGACCGGTGAGCGGGTGGTGTGCCACGGCGGCCGGAGGGCCAAACCCAAAGCCGTTGCGGCGCCGTGCACCAGGCCGGTGGAGACCGCGGCCGGGTCGGCGGCGGTGGTCAGCAGCGCCGCCAGCTCCGTGCTGGCGGCCAATGTGCCGGCCGCCCCGCCGATCTGGATGGGGCAGACCACCTCGGCCAACCTCTCGACGGCATCGACGGCGCCGTTGCACCAGCCGGCCGCCTTCGCCCCGAACGTGGTCGGCGCCGCGTGCTGGGTGAGGGTGCGTGCCACCATGGGCGTCCCCCGGTGCAGGGTGGCCAGGTAGGCCAGGGTCGAGATTTGACCCCTGAGCTGTGCGGCCAGCTCCCCCACGACCTCGCGCACGCCGAGCATCAGGCCGGTGTCGAGCACGTCCTGACTGGTGAGCCCCCGATGAATCCACGGTGCCACGGCCGGCGCGGCGCGCTCCCGCAGCAGGGCGACGAGGCCGATGACCGGGTTGCCGCCGGCCTCGGCGGCAACCGCCAGGGACTCACCATCGTTGGGCGTCAACAGCATTGGCAGGTCGGCGCCGGCGCACTCGGGTGGGGCCAGGCCCGCGGCGGCCAGGGCGTCCAGCCAGGCGGATTCCACCGCGACCATCGATTCCAGCAGGGCCCGGTCGGTCATGTGCTCCCCGGCCCGATGGTCTCCGGGCCACAACAGGTTGGTCATCTCCCACCGTCCCAATAGGCCAGGAACACGGTCTCGCGCGCGCCCTGCAGGTGGATGTCGAAACGGTAACCCGGGCAATCAGTTTCGGCTGCACACAGCAGGGTGGTGCGGCGTCCGGGATCGAGGCCCGCCAGCAGGGGGTCGGCGCCCAGGTCGCCGTCGGGCAGGTATGCGCGGGTGTACAGCCGGTCCAGCAGGCCCCGCGCGAACACGGTGAGGGCGAAGAACGGCGACCGGGCGGCGTTCGCAGGGCCGGGCGCGATGGTGGTGAAGCCGTACCGACCGGCGGCGTTGGTCGCACAGCGCCCCCACCCGGTGAACGTGGCGGGATCGCGGCGCAGTGAGCCGGGCCGACGGATGACACACCCGTCGGCGTCGGGCTGCCAGAGCTCGACCAGCGCGTCCGGGACGCCCTCGCCCGCGCCGTCGTAGACGGTGCCCCGCAGCCGGATGGCGTGTGGATGGTCCTGGCCGACCATTGCACAGTCGCCGGGATAGGCCAATCCGAGGTGGAGGAATGGGCCGACCGTTTGCCCTGGGGTGCAACAGGGTTCAGCCATCGTCGTCCTCGATCAGGGTCTTGCGCGCGCCGGCGAGCACGATGTCCCAGCGGTACCCGGTCGCGTACTCCGGTTCGGTGAGGTCGTGGTCGTAGCGGGCGATCAGCCGTCGACGCGCGGCGGGGTCGAGGACCGACTGAAAGATGGGGTCCAGGTCGAACAGCGGGTCGCCGGGAAAATACATCTGGGTGACCAGGCGTTGCGGGAGGGCGGTCCCGAAGACGGAGAAGTGGATGTGCGCGGGGCGCCACGCGTTGTGGTGATTGCGCCAGGCGTACGGCCCGGGCTTGATGGTGACGAAGCGGTACGAGCCGTCCGGGCCGGTCAGACACCGGCCGGCCCCGGTGAAGTTGGGGTCGAGGGGGGCGGGGTGCTGGTCGCGCTCGTGGCGATAGCGGCCGCCGGCGTTGGCTTGCCAGACCTCGAGAAGCTGTCCGGCAACGGGCTTGCCCGATCCGTCGAGCACCCGTCCGGCGACGATGATCCGCTCTCCCAGAGGTTGCCCCGGATGACCGGCCGTCAGGTCGGCCTCGAGCGGGTCCACGTCGCGGTGGCCGAAGCAGGGCGCCCAGCGTTCGACCTCTTCGGGGTCGACCGGCACCGGCGCGCGTGTGGGATGGCGCAGGGCGGTGCCGCGGTAGGGCGGGTAGTCGAGCCGGGGCTGCGCTTCCGGGCCGCGGTATTGGGCTGCGATGGCGGCGATCTCGGCCGTGATGTCACCCTGAGACGCGGCGCACTCGGGGGTCATGAGCCGTGACGCTACTCTCGCCGGCCGCGTGCGCCGCGCATATGAGCGGCGCGATTGCGGTTAGAGGGAGCGCACCAGCGCCGCGCGCCCCTTGGTCCGCATCTTGTACACGGCGGACCCACGGTACTGCTCCATTTTCGCGGCCATCTTGTTGCCGAGCTCCTCGAGCTCGGCATCGGTGATCTTGACCTCGGGGGGCGCCGGGATCAGGTCGCGCTCCTCCTCGTCGGCGTGGGCCTCCAGCACCGTCTTGAAGGAGTTCCATTCGTCCTCGTAACCCGGCGCGCTCTGCGGGGTTTTGAGCAGCACGGAAAGCTGGTCGACCACCTGACGGTGCTCGGCGTGGGCCACCGCGATCAGTTTGGTGGCCTCTTTGAGGGCCGGGTAGTACAGGTCGTCCTCGATGCGGAAGTGGATGTCGAGTTCGATCAGCATCTCGTCGAAGAGGGCATGCCGCTCCTCGCTGTTGACCGGCGCCTCGCTGACCTTGCGGCCCAGGCCCTTGAGCAGGATGTGGTGTTCTTTCAGCACGTCGTAGGCGTTCACTTGCCCTCCCCTTCTCCGATTCCCGCCGCTGCGCCGAGCGCGGGCCCGGGTTGCGATCGAACCTCGACCATTCCGTTGACCAACCTCGCCTGATAGCACGGCAGCGGGGCCGCCGCCGGGCCGCGCAGCACCTCTCCGGACTCGGCCGCGAACCACGAACCGTGCCAGGGGCATACGAGCCGGCCACGGTCGATCCAGCCGTCGGCCATGGGCGCCGCCAAGTGGGGGCACAGCTCCCCGAACGCCGCGACCTCCCCCGGCTTGGTCTGGCAGACCACCAGGCCCACCCCGTCGACCTCGACCCGCACCGGCTTGCCGTTCAGCGAGCTCGCGGGCAGCACGGGCTTCCATTCGGTGGTGCGCAGCCGCGCGCCCGACTGGTCGATGCCGACGCCGGACTCGAACACCAACGCCCCGCCGAGGTAGCTGCCCGCGACGGTGATGCCGTAACCCAGGGCGGTGAGGGCGATGCCGCGGCCGTGGCGGCCCCGGCGCCGATCCCACCACGACTGCGCGTAGAGCGCGGTGGCGGCCAGGTTCACCAGGCCGTGCACGGCGCCGACCCGGCGGTCGGCCTCATGGGTGTGCTGCCAATCGGTGACGCCGGTGACGGCGGAGCCGATGCTGGCCAGGATTCCCACGCCCAGCGCGCGGGACGCGAACTTCGACGCGTCGCGCACCTCGGTGGCGGGTTGGCCGGGCAGCAGGCTGAGTGCGTCGAGCGCGACGGTGGTACCCAGCGCGCCGCTGGTCAGCGACGCCAGCGGCGGGTGAACCGGGTGGCCGAGCCACACTCCGTGCAAGGCGTTGGTGACGGTGTTGCGGGCGCCGCCCAGGCCGTTGAAGGCGAAGCTCAACAGGTGTTCGAACCGATAGCTCGGCCGATCCAGCCACTCTTGACGCCCGATGGCGGACACCACTCGCGATCCGAGCTTTTGCAGTCGAGCATCCACTGACCGAGCGGTCATGGCACCAGCCCTCCCTCAGATACGTCGCCGATCGATGGCAACGCACGCAAAATCAAACGTTTTACCCCTTGGTTACCGCGCGCTCACATGCGCAGCGGAGCTGACGTGACCACCGTATCCCGGCCTTCCGGCCACATGATTGCCAGCAACCTGTGAATTACCACAAAGCATTCTTGTAAAAAGCTGGCCATGGATCCGGCCCGGTGACAGGCCCGGCAACGGCCGATTGACCGCGGGCGGGTGCATGCGGGATTCTATTGAGCGGAAGGTTTCTCTGCACAGCAGACACGACAGCGTGGGATGGGGGCGCCGTGACAGTCGATCGCGCCACCCGCGACGGCGTTCTCGACCCCGTCTTCGCCAGCGTCCGCGACGGCATGATCCCCGCGCACATCTACAACGACGGCGCGCTGTTCGCGCTGGAGAAAGAGCGCCTGTTCAGCCGGGCGTGGACGTTCGTGGCGCACGAATCCGAAATCCCGCAGGACGGCGACTACGTGGTGCGCCGGGTCCTCGACGACTCCTTCATCATCGGTCGCGACTCGGATGGACAGGTACGCGCCCTGTTCAATATGTGCCTGCACCGCGGCATGCAGGTGTGCCGCGCGGAGATGGGCAACGCGTCCAACTTCCGCTGCCCGTACCACGGCTGGACCTACCGCAACGACGGCCGGCTCACCGGCCTGCCGTTCCACCGCGAGGCCTATGGCGGCGCGGACGGGTTCGCCAAGGATGCCCAAAGTTTGCTGCCCGCACCGAAATTCGCGAGCTACAACGGTCTGCTGTTCATCAGCATGGACACGGGAGCCGAACCGCTCGAAGACTTCCTCGGCGACTTCAGGTTCTACCTGGACTTCTACACCAAGCAGAGCCCTGCGGGGCTGGAAGTGCGGGGCCCGCAGCGCTGGCGCATCAAGGCCAACTGGAAGATCGGCGCCGAGAACTTCGCCGGCGACATGTACCACACGCCGCACACCCACGCGTCGATCGTCGACATCGGCCTGTTTCGCGAGCCGAAGGCGCAGAAACGCAAGGACGGCGCGACGTATTGGGCGCACCGGGGCGGCGGCACCACCTACAAGCTCCCGCCGGGCGGTTTCGACGAGCGGATGCGCTATGTCGGCTACCCCGACGACATGATCGCCCGGATCAAGGACGTGTGGACGCCGCGACAGCAGCGCCTGGTCGGTGAGGACGGTTTCATGATCTCGGCGGCCACCTGCTTTCCGAACCTGAGCTTCGTGCACAACTGGCCCAAGGTGCGTGACGGTCGGGCCGACGAGACCCTGCCGTTCATCTCGATCCGGCTGTGGCAGCCGATCAGCGCGAACGAAACCGAGGTGTGCTCGTGGTTCGCGGTGGACGCCGCCGCTCCCCCACAGTACAAACAGGACTCGTACAAGGCGTACCTGATGTGTTTCGGTTCGACGGGCATGTTCGAGCAAGACGACGTGGAGAACTGGGTGTCGCTGACCACCACCGCCGGCGGTGCCATGGCCCGCCGGCTGCTGCTGAACAGCCGCATGGGCCTGCTCTCCGACGGCACGGCGGTCGTCGAGCCGCTGACCGGTGAGGCGTTCCACGGGCCGGGCCGCGCGCAGGTCGGCTACAACGAGCACAACCAGCGCGCGCTGCTGAACATGTGGGCCGACTATCTGCAGGGGAACGGCGCATGAAAAAGCCGTTGGCCTGCTTGCCGTTTCATGACCTCCGGCATCAGCAGGCCCACCAGTTCCTGGTCGACGAGGCCTACCTGCTCGATGCCCAGCGGTACGAGGAGTGGCTGCAGACGCTGACCGACGACGTCCGCTACGTGATGCCCGTGCGGGTCACCACCGCCCGGGGTGCCGGGTTCGACGCGTCACCGGTTAGGGGCCCGGGAATGGCGCACTTCGACGAGGACAAGTATTCGCTGAGCCAGCGCGTCGCCCGGATGGCCACCGAACACGCCTGGGCCGAGGACCCGCCGTCGCGGCTGCGTCACTTCGTCACCAATGTGCGCACCTTCGAGGGTGAGGACCCCGTGCACCTGTGGGTCGAATCGGCCGAGCTGCTGTTCCGCAGCCGGGGTGACGTGAACGAGAGCGCGCTGCTGTCGTGCGGCCGCGAGGACCTGCTGCGCCGTAGCGGGGACGGCTGGAAGTTGGCCCGGCGTACCATCATCGCCGACGAATCGGTGCTGCGGATGCAAAACCTGGCGGTGTTCCTGTGAGCGAGGAACTGCAGCGGCTCCTGGACGGGACGGTCGGCGAACCCCTCGTCGTCGCAAACGAATTCACCGAGGTGGTGGTGCGCCGCGTCGACACCCGCAACGGGTCGAGGTTGCTGATCAGCGCGCCGCGATCGGGGCAATGGATCACCCTGGACGCGCTGGAGGTGGAGGCCCTGACGCGGCAGAACAGTCGCACCCTGGCGGCGATGGTCGGTAATCCGCACTCCCCGCTGCTGCCGGACGAGGAGGCCCCGCGATGACGGGCTGGCTGGACGGCAAGCGGGCGCTGGTCGTCGGCGCCGGTTCCGGGATCGGCCGGGCCGCCCTCGACGCCTTCCGCGCCGAGGGCGCCAAAGTCGCTGCGCTGGAATGCGATCGCGAGAAGTGCGAGCGCCTGCGCGCGGAGTTGCCCGGCGTCCCGGTCGTGGAGGGCGACGCGGTCACCCGCGATGCCAATGAACGAGCGGTCGACGCCGCGGTCGATGCCCACGGCGGGTTGGACACCCTGGTCCACTGCGTCGGAATCTTCGACTTCTACCGGGGCATCGGCGACATCTCCGCCGACGACCTCCCCGGCGCGTTCGACGAGATGTTTCGCACCAACGTGCTGAGCCAGCTGCAGTCCGTCAAGGCGGCGCTCCCCCGGCTGCGATCCGGCACGGGACCCTCGATCATCCTGACCGCGTCCGCCTCGTCCTTCTATCCGGGGCGCGGCGGCGCGCTGTACGTGGCGTCGAAGTTCGCCGTCCGCGGCCTGGTGGCCGCCCTGGCCCACGAGCTGGCGCCGCGGATCCGGGTCAACGCGGTGGCGCCGGGCGGCACGCTGGGCACCGACCTGCGCGGGCTCGCCAGCCTGGGCCTCGAGGACGTCCGCCTGGACGACACCCCCGGTCGGGCAAAGGAGGTGGCCGCGCGCACACCGCTGAACGTCGCGCTCACCGGGGCGGACCACGCCTGGAGTTTCGTGTTCCTGGCCTCCGACCGCGCCCGCGGGATCACCGGCGAAACCGTCCGCCCCGACGGCGGATTCGGGCTGGCCGCACCGCGATGACCTCCCTCGACGAGCAACGCGCCCTGGTGGCACAGGGCTGCCGGGTGGCCGCGGCCCGCGGCCTGGTCGACGGCGTGCTCGGCCACCTGAGCCTGCGAGTCGACGACGAACACCTGCTCGTTCGCTGCCGCAGCGACACCGATGCCGGGGTGGCGTTCACCCGGCCCAGCGACATCCGGCTGATCACCTTCGACGGCGGAGCGGGCGCCGACGACGAACTCGACGGGTACCGCGTGCCCAACGAACTGCCCATCCACGTGGAGACCATGCTGGCCGATCCGGCGCACCGGGCCGTCGCGCACCTGCACCCGCCCGCCGTCGTCGCCGCCGACCTGGCCGGCATCGCGATCCGGCCGATCTACGGCGCCTACGACATTCCGGGCGCGCGGCTGGCCCGCGGAGGTGTGCCCGTCTACGAGCGTGCGGTGCTGATCCGCACGCCGGCGCTGGGCAGGCAGATGGTGGCGGCCATGCGCGGACGGCCGGTGGTGATCTGCCGCGGGCACGGGATCACCAGCGCGGCCGCCACCGTGCCGCAGGCGGTGCTGCAGGCCATCAGCGTCGACGCGCTGGCCCGAATGTCGTTGCGGGTGAAGGCTGCCGGCGGCAGCCTGCGGGACATCGACGACGCCGATTGGGACGACCTGCCCGACCTCGGGCCGTCGCTGCACACCGGCGCCGCCTGGCGTCACGAGGTGGCCCGGTTGCCGGCCGACTGAGATCTTCCCTCCCGCAATCCGGCCCACACTTATGCTGACCTCGATGGCGAAAAGCGACCCCGATCCGACCACGCCGTTATGGCGTGCGGCGCAGGTGTTCAGGCTGCTGAGCTGCGTCTACGCCACCGGCTTTCAGATCGCCATCAACCCGGATCTGCGTCGGCCCGCGCTGGGCTGGGCGCTGTTCGCGGTGCTCATCGGCTGGAGCGCGGCGTGCGCGCTGGCGTACCTGCGCGGGTTCGGCCGCCGACCGGCGTGGGTGCTCGCCGAGATCGTGATCGCCGTGCTGCTGATGGCGTCGAACACCATCGTCACCACCCCACACTGGGCGTCCGAGAACCAGACCTGGCCGACCACGCTGTGGGCCAGCAACCCGACCATCTCGGCCGCCATCCTGTTCGGTCCCGCCGGCGGCATGCTCACGGGCCTGGTGGTGATGGCCACCAATTTCGGGGTCAAGAACTATTTCGCCCTCAACCTGGGGCACAACGCCACCGTCATCATCGAGCTGGCGATCGGCATGGCGATCGGCATGGCCGCCCAAACCGCGCGGCGCGCCCACGACGAACTCCAGCGGGCGGCCCGGTTGACGGCCGCGGTGCAGGAACGGGAACGCCTGTCCCGCCAAGTCCATGACGGTGCCATCCAGGTGCTGGCGCTGGTGGCCAAGAAGGGCCACGAAATCGGCGGCGCCACCGCGGAACTCGCCGAACTGGCCAGCGAGCAGGAACGCGCGCTGCGGCGGTGGCTGGCCGCCACGGACGTCGACCAGGACACCGACGGCGCCACCATCGACCTGCGCACCCTGCTGCGCAGCCGGGAATCCGACCTGGTGTCGCTGAGCCTGCCCGCCACGCCGGTGCCCTTGGGTCGCCGGGTGGGCACCGAACTGAACGCGGCGGTGGGCAATGCGCTGGACAACGTGGCCGCGCATGCCGGCCCCGGCGCGCACGCGTTCGTGCTCGTCGAAGACCTGGGCGATTCCGTGGTGGTCAGCATCCGCGACGACGGTGTGGGAATCGCCGCCGGCCGGCTCGAGGAGGCCGCCGGCCAGGGGCGCCTCGGCATCTCCCAATCGATCGTGGGGCGGCTGGCTTCGCTGGGCGGCACGGCCCGCCTGCGCAGCGAGCCCGGAGAAGGCACCGAGTGGGAGTTGTGCCTGCCACGCGGAAAGGCACACCATGGCCGGTGACACCCCCACGACGACGGTGATGGTCGTCGACGACCATCCCATCTGGCGCGATGCCGTCGCCCGCGACCTGGCCGAAGACGGCTTCACCGTGGTCGCCACCGCCGACAGTGTCGCCGCCGCCCGGCGGCGGGCGGCCGTGGTCAAGCCAGACGTGGTGGTGATGGATATGCAGTTGCCCGACGGCGACGGCGCGGAAGCGACCGCGGGGGTGCTCGCGGTCTCCCCGTCGTCGCGGGTGCTGGTGCTCTCGGCCTCCGACGAGCGAGACGATGTGCTGGAAGCCGTGAAGGCCGGCGCCACTGGCTATCTGGTCAAGAGCGCCTCCAAATCGGAACTGGCGCAGGCCGTGACGGCGACAGCTGAGGGCCGCGCCGTGTTCACCCCGAGCCTGGCCGGGCTGGTGTTGGGGGAATATCGGCGTATCGCACAGGGCAACGACGACGGTCCCGCCCGGCCCAGCCTCACCGAACGCGAGACCGAGGTGTTGCGGTATGTGGCAAAGGGGCTGTCCGCCAAGCAGATTGCGCAGAGACTGTCCCTGAGCCACCGCACGGTCGAGAATCACGTGCAGGCGACCTTCCGCAAACTCCAGGTCGGCAACCGGGTGGAGCTGGCCCGCTACGCCATCGAGCACGGCCTCGACGAAGAACCGTGACCCGCGGGGCGGCCGGCCGACCGCCCCGCGGGTCAACGAAGCCTCCACCTACGAGCGCGCCGTGGTGAGGTGCTTTGCCGGCGCGGCGGCCAGCACCCGGGCGCCGACCAGCGCGGTCACCATCACGGCCATGCACACCAGGCCGTCGTCTTTGAGCCCCCACCTGATCGCGGCGAGGATGGCCACGCCCGCCACGCACAGCAGGGCACCGATGGCCGCTCCGCGCCCGCGCGAGGTCACCGTGGGGGCGCCGTCCCAGCCGGCCAGCGGGTTGTTCTCCAACGGCCGCAGCGCGACGAAGAGCGCTGCGACGGCGACGACCACGACGAGCAGCTGCGCAAGGCTGACGGCGAGGAAGTCCTGCGCGCCCGGATAGCGTGGGCAGCCGAGGTAGTCGAAGGCCAGGTGCACGCCCAGCAGCACGGGCATGTGCCACAGGTACAGGGTCATGGCCCCGGAGTTGCCGATCGCGGTCCACCACCACACCCGCGGTCGCCGGGCCCAGCGTGCGATCGCCGGCGCGGCGGCGATCGCCAAGGCGCTCAGGATGATTGCGTGCCCGGCCAGCAGCAGCGACGGCGGGCTGGTGTTGGAGAGCTGGTGATCACCGGTGCCGACCATGCTGATCTGGTACGGGCCCCAGTGCACCAGGGCGACGTCGACGGCGAAGAAGGCGGCCGCGACCGCCAGCGCGGCGCGCCCGGTGAGCAGCCGGCGGCGGTAGGCGACGCCGAACATGGCGGGGATGAGCCAGACGGCCAGGTTGAGGTAGCCCAGGGGCATCATGGCCGGCCAGTGCAACCGGACGGCGTCGATCGCCGCGATGGCCCCGTAGACACCGGCCACGGCGGCGGCGAGACGCCCCGCGGTGGTGATGCGGTACAGCACCGGCATGGCGGCCAGCACCAGCACGTAGGCGCCCAGGAACCACAGCAGCTGCGTGCTGACGCCGGCCACCGGCTCGTAGATATGTTGTGGCAAAGCGTGATACAGCATCGTCAGCGCCACCGCCCAGAACGCCAGGTAGTAGAACACGGGCCGGAACAATCGCGTGCAGCGTTTCATCAGCCAGTCACCCCAGTTGGTGCCGACGGACCACGAGGACAGGCAGGCCGCGGCACCGGCGAAGAAGAACAGGGGCATGATCTGCAGGATCCAGGTCGCCGCCTGGAACACCGCCGAGGTGGTCAGCAGGTTGTCCCAGATCAGGACGTGGTTGCGGATGACGCTGATGGCCATCACGGTGTGGCCGAGCACGACACCGATCAGCGACGTGATGCGGATGACGTCCAGGACACGATCGCGGTCAGCCGGAGTGGCCGCCGCGACTTGGGCGACGTCCGGGAATCTGGTGAGAGCTGCCATGGGAATGTTCCGATCCTCTCGGGAAACCTATTGTCGAAGCAGGGAATTGGGCGGCGCTGCGGCCCGGAGGTGCTGTGGCGGATGCCATGGATGAAGCATCGCCGACCGCGCGGGGCCGGCACCCGCGCAGTTCTACGCGTCGGGCCTGCGTAGTACTACTCAGTTCGCGGCATTGAGCGGGTCGTAGTCGGCCAGCAGTTTCTCGATCCGGGCCTCGTCGAGTCGCACGCGCACCGTGGCGGCTTCCTGCTGGTCGCGAATCACCTTGGCCAACGTGAACGCGCTCGACACCAAGAACAGGAACGTGATGCCGAGGAAGGATCGCTGCCACAGGTCGAGCGGGAGCAGGTAGATGCCGCCCAGCGCGGTCACGAAGCTGATCGCGAACGCGACAGCCGCTTGAACGAAGAAGGCAGCGGTGGTTTTGGACATGCTATCGGGAACGGTCATGCCAATCAGCCTGCGGCAGGCCGCTACTCGCCGGAATCCGTAAGACTACTCAATTGCGGTGTGCGCCGAACGAAACCCACGGTGGCCGGCCGACTGCGACCGGAAGGCCGCGCGGACGCGGCATCGCTCGGGCACCTCAGCCCAGCTGATCACCAATGTCCTTGGCGGCCTTGACAAGTGCGGCCGCCACCGCGCCATACCCGGAAATGTCCAGCCGGTTTTGGGGCGCGGCGGCGTTGAGCGCGAGCCGCAAACCCGGGGCCCGTGTGGGTATGGGGACCGCGACCGAGGCCACGCCCTCCTCGCTCTCCTCGCGATTGATCGCGTACCCGCGCTCGCGGATGGCGGCGAGCTCGGCCTCCAGCTCGGTGCGGGTACCGATCGAGGACGGCGTGATGCGTTCCAGCCGCTCGTGCGGCAGCAGCTGGCGCAGCTCCGGTTCGGGCAGCTGCGCCAGCATGACCTTGCCCGTCGAAGTGCAGTGCGCGGGCAGGGTGCGGCCCAACCGGGACGCCACCCGCACCGCCGCCGGGCCCTCCACCGCGGCGACAAAGCGGACGCCGGCGCCGTCGAGCATCCCGACGTGAACGGTTTCGCGCAGCTGTTCGCTCAGGCGTCGCATGATCGGCATGGCGGTCCGCTGGATGTCGACGCGGCCGAAGATCGCGAACGCCACCCCGGTCAACGACGGCCCCGGCAGATAGGCCTTTGACACCGGGTCTTGCCGGACGAACCCGCGGTAGGCCAGCATCGCCAGCAGCCGGTGCGCGGTGGACGACGCCACGCCGAGGTAGCGGGTCGCCTCGCTCAACCGGATCTCGGGTCGTTCGCCCAACAGCAGCAACAGCTTGAGGGCGTTGTCGACGGACTCGATCGGGTACTGGGGCGCAAGCGAGTCGGCGGCGGGCACCTCGGCGTCCCGGTCACGCTTCCTCGGCATGACAGTGAACGTACCCAAGGACCACCCGCGCGGGTTGCGACTCACAGCAAGCTGAGGACGCCCGCCCCGAGCAGTCCCGCCGCGATCACCACGGCCGTCGTGGTTGCGACGGCCCGCCAGCCGAAGCTGCGGGCGACCATGGCGGCACCCGGAGCGCTCACCGCAGGGAGGGTGATCAGCAGCGCGCCGATCGTCCCCGACGACGCGCCCAGCAGGGCCAGCCCCTGCAGGATCGGAATCTCCCCCGCCGTCGGGATGACCATCAGCGTCCCGGCGACCGCGACGACCAGCACCAGCACAAGGCCCGGGAGCAGTCCGTGGTGCGCCGGCTGGCCCAAGCTGAGCAGCCAGCCCCGCAGCGCCCCCGCGAGCAGCACCAGCACGGCGTACTCGGGCAGCAGGAACAGGCACAGAGACAGCAGGGCCCGCACGAACCTGCGCGCCCGCCCCGCGGGCTCGTCGTCGTCAGCCGCCGCGAGCGTTCCCGCCGGGATGGGCTCACCGCCGGACCTGCGCGAGACCCATCCCACCGAAGCCGCGACGCCGAGCACCGTGGCGACCCCGACGACCATCCTGGTCAGCGTCCATTGCCAGGGCGCGACGAAGAACAGGAACACCAGCACCGCCGGGTTGAGCAACGGGTTCGCCAGCCAGTAGGCGACGGCCGCCGCGGGCGTGATGCCGTTGCGCCGCAAGGTGACGGCGACCGGCGCGGTGCAACACGCGCACATCATCGACGGCATGCCCGCAAGCCCGGCGGCCAGCCCGCTGGAGACCGCCCCTCGACGGTTCAACGCGCGCGGCAGCCATGACCGGGGCAGCAACGCCTGCACCGAGGCGCTGATCAGCAGCGCCACGATCAGCGCCGGCCAGATCGACGACACGTATGCGTGGAAGAACGTCGCGGCGGCGTGCCAAGTCGGGCGGTCCCCGGCGTGCACGCCACCTGCGGTGAGGATGCTCGATCCGGACCAGTGGCGGCTCCGGTGAGCGGCGGCGGCCTTCGCCGCGTAGGGCGCCCACTTGGCCCACAGCAACCCCGCCGCGGACACGGCCAGGGCGACGAAGACACCGAACGCGACGCTCGCCCGACGACCGATGCGAATCCCGTTGCCCTTCAAAGGCATAGCCATGCTCAACGACGCTAGTCCACCGGCCGCGGTTCTGAGCAGGAGAGTGGGTGGCCATGCTTCCCACACCGGGGCGGCGATGGCTATTATTCTCGGCTTCGTGCGCGGGGCTATTCCGTTCGGGTATCGCCGTTACGTCGCCATCGGGGACAGCCAGACCGAGGGCCTGTGGGACGGCGACGACGTCGTGGGCCTCCTGGGATTCGCCGACCGGCTCGCCGTCATGCTCGATTCGCTCTATCCGGGCCTGCACTACGCCAACCTGGCGATCCGCGGCAAGCGGATCGCCGACGTCCTGTACGAGCAGGTCCCGCAGGCGCTGGCGATGCGGCCGGACCTGATCACCGTGTGCGCCGGGATGAACGACGTCATTCAGCCGGGCCGCTCGTTCGGCCCCGCCCTGGCCGACCTGGAGTACGTCTACGCCGCGCTGGCCAGGTCCGGCGCGACGGTGGTGACGACGACCTTCCCGAACGTTGCGCAGTTCCTCCCGCTCGGGCGGCTGGTGTCGGGGCGTCTGGCCCGCATCAACGCCGCGATCACGGCGGCCGCCGACCGCTACGGGTTCGGGCTGGTCGACCTGTACAACGCGCCGTCGATGCGCGAGCTGGACACCTGGGCCGTCGACCGGGTGCACGCCTCCAGCAAGGGGCACATGCTGTTCGCCGCCGCGGCCGCCGAGGCCCTGAATCTTCCTGGGAGCAACCACGATTGGGCCCACGCCAGCGCCGGCGCCAGGAGGCGGTCGCTCAGTAGCGGCGCTTACGAGCAGCTGCGGTGGACGCAGGACAGCTTCTTCCCGTGGATCTGGCGGCGGCTGCGCGGCATGTCCTCGGCCGACGGCCGGGAACCCAAACGCCCGCGACTGGAGAGCCTCAGCGCGCCGAGCAGGCCGGCCGGCGCGAACCGGAGGGTTTAGGGCGCGTTCCGCCGGGCGGTCAGGCATCCTGGACGCATGGATGTGGAGGTTTTGCTGCACGCGATCCCGCCGCTCGCGGTCTACCTGGTGGTCGGCGGTGTGGTCGGGCTGGAGAGCCTGGGCATCCCCCTCCCCGGAGAGATCATTCTGGTCAGCGCCGCGCTGATGTCGTCGCACGACGACCTGCCGGTCAACCCCGTCGGTGTCGGGGTCGCGGCGGTGATCGGCGCCGTCATCGGCGACTCGATCGGCTACGCGATCGGTCGCCGGTTCGGCATGCCGCTCTTCGACCGCCTGGGCCGGCGGTTCCCCAAACATTTCGGTCCCGGACACGTCGCGTTGGCCGAAAAGTTGTTCAACCGCTGGGGAGTTCGGGCGGTCTTCTTCGGCCGCTTCATCGCGCTGCTGCGGATCTTCGCCGGGCCGCTGGCCGGAGCGTTGAAGATGCATTACCCGCGCTTCCTGGTGGCCAACGTCTCGGGCGCCATCTGCTGGGCCGGCGGCACCACCGCACTGGTGTATTTCGCCGGGATGGCCGCGGAGCGCTGGATGGAGCGGTTCTCCTGGATCGCGCTCGTCATCGCCATCGTCTTCGGTCTGATCGCCGCCTTCGCACTGCGCGAGCGCACGTCGCGGGCCATCGCCGAACTCGAGGCCGAGCACTACCGCAAGGCCGGCAGCACCGCGGCCGACGCCGCGTGACCGCCGGCGGCTAGCTTGCCGCCTCGCCGACGTCCTCCGGCGCGACCGGCCGGTGCTCTTCGATCAGTGCGACGGCCATCCTGCGGGCGCGCAACGCCGCATCCGAATCACCCACGGCCGCCAGCACGATGGCGCCCTTCATGAGGATGTGCCACGACGAGGCGAAGTCCTCGACGTCGGCCAGCCCCGCCGCGACGGCGCGGTGACGCAGGATGTCGCGGACGTGCTCGATGTGGGTGATGCAGGCCTGTCCGGCGGGGGATTCGGGTCCGAGCTCGAGCAGCACGTTGATGAACGAGCAGCCTTCGTAGCCGTCGCGCAGCTGGATCCACTCGTGCATGACGTCGAAGATCGCCAGCAACTGTTCCTCGGGCGTCTCGCCGCGCTGCCGGGACTGTTCGTCGATCAGCCCGTGCGTCCACAATTCCTCGCGCCGCTGCAGCACGGCCAGCACCAGGTCGTTCTTGGTGGCGAAGTGGCGGTACAGCGTGGCCTTTGCGACCCCGGCCCGCTCGATCACTTCTTCGGTGCCGACAGCACGGACCCCGCGCCGGCTGAACAGGTCATACGCCGAGGTCAAGATGCGCTCGCGAGCCGACGCGGCGGGCCTTCCGAGGTCGGAAGCTGTCATAACAACCCACAACATACTCTTAGCCGGGACAGGTAGACAGACCGACCTGTCTTGTTATAGAAATGAGATTCGCACTTTCGCGAAGAGTCTGTCTTCAGAGGGCAGGACGGGCATCCATCGCAGCGTCGTAGACGCCGGTCGATTAGGAGTCCACGATGTGCTCGGCCATTGCAGAACCTATGACAACTACCCACTTGATGCTGAGCACGAAGCTGGTGTACGAGCTGGGCGATCCGAACAGCACGCTGCGCGCGACGGCCGATCGCAGCGGCCCGGCGGTGCTGGTCTACGCGGGCGGGGAGATCGACGCCTGCAATGAGCACACCTGGCGCCAGCTGGTCTCCGAGGTGGCCGGCATCGTCATCGCTCCCGGCCCCCTGGTGATCGACGTGACCGGCCTCGAGTTCATGGGCTGCTGCGCCTTCGCGGTGCTGACCGACGAGGCGAAGCGCTGCAAGGAGCGCGGCATCGAATTGCGGCTGGTGAGCTGCGAGCCGATCGTCGCCCGCATCGTCGACGCGTGCGGCCTGTCCGGGCTGCTGCCGATCTACCCGACGGCCGATTCCGCCCTGGCGTCCGCGGCCCGTTGGTGACGGGGCGGCCCGGCCGCTGATCGCCGTCCCCCGGCCGGATGAGCGACCCGCCCACCTTCGGCGCGAAGGAGGAATTCCTCTTCGTCGACCCGCGCACCGGTGAACCGGCTCCGCGAAACTGGAGCTGAGCAGCTGCCAGATGGAAACGACTTCCAGCGTCGTGGCGACCAGCTTTGGGCTCGGCGAGGGACTGGCGCGGAGCGGTGCCGGCGCGCGAGCAGCTGGGCGCGCTGGTGCGGCGGGCGCGGCCGGCGCTGGAGTCGCTCGGTGAATATGACCGCGTCGCAGCCGAACTCGACCGCGTCGCAGCCGAACTCGACCGCGTCGCCGAGCAGGGCAACACGGGGCGATGCGCCAGCTGCGGGCGTGGCGCAGGCGGGGTGGCGTGATGGACGTGATCGAGGAGGCGGCCGCCGCCACGCTGAGCTGAATCCTTTGGGCCCCAGCCTTTTCCGTCACGCGATGGCGACCAGTCGATATAACCCGATCAGGCCCACCACCACGATGGTGGCGCGCAGCGCGTTGCCCGATAACCGGCGCCCGTAGCGGGCCCCGACCACTCCCCCGACCAGCGAGCCGGCCGCGATCAGCCCCGCGGCCGGCCAGCTGATCCGGTCGAAGGCCACCCACGTATAGGCCACCGCCGCAACCACATTCACCACCAGTGTCATGAGGTTCTTGGCAGCGTTCATCCGCTGCACCGATTCCGGCAGCAGCGCACCCATCACGCCGACCAGCAGGATGCCCTGCGCCGCGGTGAAGTAGCCGCCGTAGACGCCCACGGCGAACGTGCCGAGCACCAGGACGGCCATCCGGGCGGGCGTGACGTGCTCGGCCGAACGGCCCGCCGCCTCGGCCCGCCGGCTCGTCCAGGCCTGGATCCGCGGCCCGGCGACCACCAGCGTCAGCGCCAGGACCAACAGCACCGGCACCACCTCGGCGAAGACCTTTTCCGGCAGATGCAGCAGCAGGAACGCGCCCAGCACCGCGCCGGCCAGTGACGTCGGGATCTGCCAGCGCAGCCGGTCCCACTGGCCACGCAACTCGGCGCGGTAACCCCAGGTGCCCGACACGCTGCCGGCGACCAGACCGATCGCGTTGGACATGGTGGCCGTGACCGGCGGGAAGCCGAGGGCGACCAGCGTGGGGAACGTGATCAGGGTGCCGGACCCGACGAGCGCGTTGATGGCGCCGGCGCCGAACCCGGCCAAACAGATCAGAAGCATGTGGGAAGGCGACACTGAAGAAAAACCCTAGCCTGCCGCCGGTTTCGGCTCGCGGGCGACCGGCGGGGCGAGGTTGTCGTCAGGCGGGTGGCGCTTGGGCCCCGCGGTCGACGCCGGTGCGGAGCTTCACCGACGCCGAATACGCGAGCGTGCGGAAGCGCAGGACCGGATCGTCGGAGGGCTCGATGCCGTCGGTCACCCGCATCGGGTCGAACACCACGATGTCGCCGCCATGCTCGCGCTCGGTCTCCAGGCCGGTGATCTCCAGGGTGCCGACGGTCGCGATCTGCGTGCTCTGCCAGGGCGCCGACGGGTCGACCGTCGAGTCGGTGGGCCCGCCGATCTGCACCCGATAGTTGAATCGCACCGGCCCGCCCTGCAGGCGCGCGTTCAGCTCGTCGGTGAGAAAGTCCGGACCCTCGCTCCGGGCGGCCGACGCCGACAGGTAGTTCTCGGTGGCGGCCGGAACCATGTGGTAGCGAACGAATCTGGCGCTGCCGTCGGCGGCGACCCAGCGGAACGCGTGCAAGCCGTGGTACTCGGTGGTGGCATAGCTGGCCGGGATCCTGTTCGCGTCCCGCAGCACCGGCAGCGCGCCGAGCAGCCGGGGATGGGTCAGCAAGTGGGTGGCCATGCGCAGCGGTGTGGTCAGGCCGGGCCGCATCGCCTTGAGCAGATCGACGAATCCGTCCGGTGTGCTCGAGGCGAACAGTCGCGCGGTCTGGGTGGACACGTCGGTGGTGGAGCCGTCGGGCAGCGTGAACTTCACCGCCATGCCGCGGATCCCCGGCACGTTGTCGCGCTGCTTGGGGTTGCCGGCGCCGTTGGAGAAGCGAATCAGCGCCGGGATCGTCGAACCGTCGAGATGCTTTGCGCGCGTGAGCATCACCGCATCAGGTGTCGCGGTGAACGTGCCGCGGTAGAGCGTGCCCTTGGCGTGCAGCGCGCGGCAGCCCGGCTGCGCACCGCCGGTGCCCCGAATCGCCTCGATCGCCTCGTCGGGAGTGACCATGCGCGAATCTTAAGGCGCTAGGAGGGAAAGCCGAAGAGTTTGACGACACCGTGGTCGCGGCCGGCGGTGTAGCCGCCGTCGACGGCGATGGCCTGGCCGCTGACGAAGGAGGCGTCGGGCGACAGCAGGAACGCCGCCATGGCCGCGACCTCCTCCGGCCGGCCCAGCCGCTGCAGGGCGTGCTCGGCGGTGATTGATTGCAGCGGGCCCTCCATGCCGGGGAGGCCGAAGACGTTCTGGGCCATCGGCGTGTCGATGAAGCCGGGACAGATGGCGTTGGCCCGGATGCCGCTGGGCCCGTAGTCGAGCGCGATGTTCTTGGTGAGCAGCACGACGCCGCCCTTGGCCGCGTTGTACGAGCTGCCGCCCGCCGTGCCCTCCAGGCCCTCGACGCTGGCGACGGTCACCAGCGAACCGCGTTCGCCGTCCACCCGGGGTTGCTCGATCATCCGCGCCAGCGCCGCCTTGGCGACCAGGAACGTGCCGGTGAGGTTGGTTTCGATCACCCGCTGCCATTCGGCCCGGTCGAGCAGATGGACCGGGCCTCCCCCGGCGACGCCGGCCGCGTGCAGGACGCCGTCGAGGCGATCGGGCACGGCGGCCAGCACCGCGGCGACCGCGGCCTCGTCGGTCACGTCCGCGGTCACGAACTCGAACCCGGGCCCGAGGTCGAGCGGGTCGGCCAGGTCGGCGCCGACGACCGTGCCCCCCTCGGCCAACAGGCGCCTCGCGGTCGCCAGGCCGATTCCGGATGCGGCGCCCGTCACGACGAACGTGCGTGAGCGGGCACGGTCAGGGTTCACCACTCTTGGTCCCCTCTGCTGAAGGATCGTGTCAGGCCGCAGACATGTTGACACACCGCACCGCTCGCACGTGGGCAAACTCTGCGGTGGCGCCGGAGACGGTCGGTTTGATAGCAGAGAGCTATCGGCAAATAGCGGCCCGGTCTTGAACAGCGCCCGTCCGCGGGGACATGGTGAAAACTAGCGGGCGCATCACCCCCTTCGCCCAGGGCCGGATTAGGAGCCAACACATGTTTACGTCGACACCCGAGCCGCTACGTCCGCGGCGGGTCGCCCCCGTCGCGGTGATCGTGGCCACCGCCGTCGCGGCGGCCATCGTCGTGATCGGAACCACCACCTCGCCGCCCTCGGTGCGGCTCACCTCGGGCGAGCCGATCGCCATCGCCCAGGGCGTCTCGATCGTTCCCGCGCCCGGCTGGACACTCGGCCACCGCGGGCCGAATTGGGTGGCGCTCAGCAACGCCGACCGCAGCGCGCAGATGCGGGTCACCGTCAAACCGGCCGGCGGAACGGATGTGGTGGCCGTCCTGCAAGCGGACAAAGATCAGTTCGCCAGCACCGCATCGGCCGTCCTGGGCAACGTGCGGGAAGTCAGCGAGCCGCGCACCAGGACGCTGCCGGGGCCGAAGTTCCAGCAGGAGGCCTCCATCGACTACACCGCCGACGTGCTGGCACCCGAGGGCGCGATCCCCGTCATCGGCACCTTCACCGAACTGCTGAACACCTCGACTCAGCAGTCGGCGTTCGTCGATTACCGTCAGGACAACAACGCGACCCCCCAAGCCGCAGGCGATGGCGGCATGATGATCCGGTCGATGGAATGAGCGCGCTGCGGCTCGGCTTTGCGTGGGTATCCAGGGCTTTGCGTGTGAGTCCACGGAGGGAAAATCGCCTAGCTCCCACCCTCAGTGCACACTCAACGCCCCCAGTGCACACTCAAGAGGAACGAACTCACCTACCTGGGGGAATCAATGCCACCAGCCGACACCGCGGCGAACACGACCGAGACACTGGCCGGGTTCGTCGATCGGCACGCACAGCAGCGGCCCGACGCCGTGGCCATTCGCTACGGCGAACAGCAGTGGTCCTGGGCTGACTGGGCCGCGCGGATCCGCCGCGTGGCCGGCGCGCTGCGCGCCGCCGGGGTCCAGCGGGGGCAGTGCGTGGCGTTCCTGGACAAGAACCACCCCGCCTGCCTCGAGGTCCTCTTCGCCGCCGCGTCGATCGGGGCGGTGACCACCATCGTCAACTGGCGCGTCATCGGCGACGAACTCGTGCACGTGCTCGACGACAGCGGGGCGCGGCTGCTCTTCGTCGGCGCCGAGCTGCAGTCGGCGGCCGAGGCGGCCGCCGCACGGGTGCCGGGCGTGCAGCGCATCGTCGCGGTGGGTGACGAGTACGAATCCCTGCTCGCCGCGGCGGCGCCCACCGAGGGCGACGCGGGCGTCGACGAGGGCGAGACCGCGCTGGTGATCTACAGCTCCGGCACCACGGGGCGACCCAAGGGCGTGCTGCTGAGCCAGCGCGCGCTGGTCAACCACGCCGCCAACCTGGCGCCCGCCTTCCCGTTCGACGACGGGGACGCCAACCTGGTGGCCATGCCCCTGTTCCATGTCGGCGGAATCGGCTACGCGCTCTTCGGAATTCGCGCGGGGGTGCCGACGATCATGACCCGCGAGCCCGACGCCGCCGCCCTGATCGGCGCGGTGCGGGCCGGCGCGACCCACGCGTTCTTCGTCCCACCGGTGATCGCCCGGTTCCTCGACGCCGGCGAGGCGGCGCATGCCACGGTCGCGGGCTTGCGCTACATCGTGTACGGGGCGGCGCCCATGCCGCTGCCGCTGCTGCACCGGGCGCTGTCCACCTGGCCCGAGACCCGATTCGTTCAGGTGTACGGGCAGACGGAACTGTGCGGCGCGGTCACCGCGCTCAGCGACGCCGATCACCGCGACTCCGCCCGTCCGCACCTGCAGCTGGCAGCCGGAAAGGCGGTGCTGGGCACCGAGATTCGTGTGGTCGATCCCGAAACGGGCGTCGAGGTCGCCGCCGGGGAGCCCGGCGAGATCTGGGTGCGCAGCAACCAGAACATGAGCGGCTATCTGAACCGGCCGGAGGCGACGGCCGAGACGATCACCGGCGACGACTGGGTGCGCACGGGCGACGTGGGGCGCCTGGACGCCGACGGCTACGTCTACATCGAGGACCGGCTCAAGGACATGATCATCACCGGCGGGGAGAACGTGTACGGCCCCGAGGTGGAGAGCGTGCTCATCGAGCATCCCGCCGTCGCCGACGCCGCGGTGATCGGGGTGCCCGACGACTTCTGGGGGGAATCGGTCAAGGCGATCGTGGTGCCCGCGGGTGAGGTCGACGCCAACGACGTCATCGCGTTCTGCCGCCGGCACCTCGCCGGCTACAAATGCCCGCGAACGGTGGAGTTCGTGGAGTCACTGCCCCGTAACGCGAGCGGCAAGATCCTCAAAACCGATCTGCGCCAACCGTATTGGCGCGGCCGGACACGAGCGGTATGACCGCGCCGGTGGACGCGCGCCGGCGCGAATGCGCGATCAGCGTGCTGGGCGGCCCGACCACGGTGGTCGACATCGCGGGCCACCGGCTGGTGATCGATCCGACGTTCGACCCGCCCGGCGTGCACTCCTACCTGACCAAGCTGACCGGCCCCGCGGTGAGCGCCGAGGCGCTGGGCCGGGTGGACGCGGTGTTGATCAGCCACGACCAGCATCCCGACAACCTCGACGACGCCGGCCGCCGGATGGCCCTTGCCGCCCCCTTGGTGCTCACCCACCCTGGGGCCGCGGGCCGGCTGGGCCCGCCGGCGGTGGGGGTGGCGCCCTGGCAGACCTACGAACTGTCCGGATCGCTTGACGTGCAAGCCGTTCCGGCGGTGCATGGCCCGGCCGACGGGCAGCGCGACGAAAGCGGCCACGTCAACTGCGAGGTGACCGGCTTCGTGCTGTCCGGGCCCGGCCTGCCCACCGTCTATCTCAGTGGCGACAACGCCTCGATGGCGGCGGTCAAGGACGTGACCGACCGGGCGGGCGTCATCGACGTCGCGGTGTTGTTCGCGGGGGCGGCCACCGTGCCGGTCAAAGAGCGCGGGCGACCGCTCACCCTGACCGCGGCCCGCGCGGCGGCCGCCGCCGAGATCCTGGGCGCCCGGGTGGTGATCCCGGCCCACGTCGACGGCTGGGCCCACTTCAGCGAGGGCGTCGACGAGTTCGCGGCGGCGTTCGATCGGGCCGGGATCAGCGACCGGCTCCGGGTCGCTCCCCGCGGCGAGTGGCTCGACCTGTGGTGATCACAACCGCCCGTCGACCCGCAGGTCCGGGTGCACCCAGTCGGGCGAGCGGCGCTCCTTGAACGCGCGGAAGCCCTCGCGCGCCTCGGCCTCACTGAGGCTGCTGGTCATGCCGATGCGGTCGTAGAGGCCCAGATAGCTGTCGATACTGGACTTGATGACGCCGCGGGCGCGCGGCGCGGTGCGGCAGCATTGCGCAAGCAGGTCTTTCGCCTCGGCGAGCAGGTCGTCGTGTGCGACCACGCGGGTGACCAGGCCCCAGTCCAGCGCTTCGGCCGCGGTGAGCACCCGTCCGGTGAACATCAGGTCGCGGGTGCGCACCGGCCCGATGACGCGGGTGAGCATCTGGCTGTAATAGGTGTCGGCGTAGCCGCGGAACAGCTCGGGCACGCGGAAGGTCGCCCGCTCGCTGACCACGGCCAGGTCGCTGCACAGCGCGATCTGGAATCCGCCGCCCTGGCACAGTCCGTTGACCGCGGAGACGACGGGTTTCGCGGAGGTGCGGACCGCGTCGAACGGGGTGACGTCCATGCCCAGCGCGCCGCCGAAGGTGATCCAGTTGTCCGTGGCTCCCCCGCCGCCCATGTCGCCGCCGGGCGCGAAGACGTCTCCGGTCCCGGTGAGCAGCAGCCCGGCCAGATCCCTGTCCTCGTTGACACGGCCCACGGCGTAACGGATTCCGAAGTACATCGCGGGCGTCAATGCGTTGCGCGCCTCGGGCCGGTCGATGGTGCACACCGCGATCGATCCCTGGCGCTCGAAGGTCAGATAGGGGGTGCCGAGCCAATCGCCCTCCGGCGGGCGGGGCGTGCTCTGCGATGTCGTCGGTGTCTGCGCCACGGGACTCCTCGTGCGTCGGTCGCTACTGTCGCTCTTACAGTAGCGGCGGCGGCCGGTCAGACATACGGCAGCGTCGCCGTGGCGCTGGTGGCGGATGCGTCGTCGAGCAACGTCGCGAGTGCGCTCTGCAGCGTGGCCGTGGCTTGTGCCACCGGCTTCTCGCAGTATCTGCAGGTCGTCTTGAACTGCGGCTGGTCGTCTTCGTCCGGCCAGAACCGGCGCGGCCCCGCCTGGGCGCCGGGGTCGTAGGCGACCGCCTGATGGGGGGGCGTCCTTGAGCAGCCTGCCCACCGGATGACCCTGCGGGCATTCGAGTTTCAGGATGCCGATGCCCTCTTGGTTTCCTACCATCGCCACCGTCCTTAACGGGATTGGTTGCACACCGATTGTCACCCGCCGGTCCGTCCCGGGGGGTTCATTGCAAAATCTGGAGCACTCGACCGACAAGCGGCTCGGGAAGTGGGATGCTCGGTGTCGGGCGAAGAATTGAGGTCGATATGCCAGCCGCCATGGCGGACACCGAACTCGTTGAGGACGCGGTGCGGTCAGCATGCCGCGCGCCGTCCCTGCATAACAGCCAACCCTGGCTGTGGACGGCCGGCCGCGGTCAGCTGCAGCTCTTTCTCGATTCAAGCCGGGCGATGGTCTTCGACCGGTCCGGCCGGGAGGCGCTGATCAGCTGTGGCGCGGCGCTCGACCACCTTCGAGTGGCGCTCGCCGCAGCGGGGCGGCAAGCCCGGATCTCCCGCCTCCCCGATCCGAAGGATCCCAACCATCTGGCGTCCGTCGACTTCACCTCGGTGGGGAGCGTCACCGACGCCGAACGGCGGCGCGCGGGCGCGATCTGGGCACGCCGAACCGACCGATTGCCATTCATCGCACCGATGAACTTCGAAGCGCTCGAGCAGTCCCTGCGTGGTGCCATCGACAACGATGCCGTGCATCTGGACGTGATGGCCAACGACGTACGCGACAGGCTGGCGCGGGCGTCGTGGATGGCCGAGTCGCTGCGCCTGTATGACACCGCGTACCACAATGAGCTGCATTGGTGGACAACGCCGTTCGAGGGAGCAGAGGGCGTTCCGTACAGCGCTCTGGTCTCGCCGGCCGAGAGCGAGCGCGTCGACATCGCGCGGACGTTCCCGATGACGCATAACCGGGAACGGCGCACCGAAATCCCCGAAGACGAGTCGACAATTGTGATGCTGTCCACCGACGGCGACACTCGACTTGACGCGCTGTTGTCCGGCGAAGCGCTCTCGGCGCTGTTACTGGAATGCACGATGGCGAACCTGGCGACGTGCCCGGTAACTCACGTCACCGAGCTCAAAGTCACGCGCGAGATGATCGCCGAACTCCTGGAAGAGGGCAGGAGGCCGCAGGTTCTGGTGCGGGTGGGCGTGGCACCCCCAGCGGCCGAACCGCCGAGGTTTACGCCCCGTCGACCGCTCAGCGAGGTTTTGCGGTTCGCAGGTTGAACACGGTCCACCCGATCCACTCCGTTCAGCGCGACGGCCGCGACAGAATGAGGATCGCTTGTTCTGACAGCTCGCGTGCCGCAGCGGTGGTTTCGGCGCAGGCCAGCAATTGCACGCCCCGCCCGGCCTCGATCTCGACCGGGCTCAAAAGGATGACGCCCTGTTCCCGGTTGCCCGGTTTGAAGAGCAGGTCGTCAAGACCACGAACAGCATCGGCGAACTGCCGCGGCGCTTGGCTCTCTCCAATGCGTTGTGCCACTACGAATTTCGTGCGGCTAGGATCCCGGCTCAATCGGTTCACGATGGTCATCGGAATGGAGACACCGCCCCAGCGACCGTTGCACTCAATCCAGTGTAAGTCCGCGGATTCGAAGCTCTGCCCTACCAGTAGCGCGTCGAGACTACATCGGCCAAAGTATCCGACCAGTTGCAAGACCGCCGCCAGACGCATCGCCTCATTGGCCAGTTGGTTTCGCCAGCGCTCCGGAAGCTCCGCTGGCGCTGACCCCACAAAGGTCCCCTCGCTACCTAGCAATTGCTGCTCGAACAGGCCCTCGATGAGAGGCGGGCCATCGTCGATAGTGGGGATCCACAACTGGACGGAAGGACTGCTCAACGCCGGCGCCTCCCATAACCCGACAAGCAGCGGATAAACGTCGTACCAGCCGAGCGCATGCAGGGTGTCGAGAATGTATTCCTTGATGTCCGCCAGCGAAGCCCCAGCCACCTGATTTGCGGCAACACTCACATTCCCGGCCCCACCTGCGCTGTAGGGCACCTTGACTACCACTCGCGCCGCCGATCGGGCGAGCGCGCGAATGCGATTTGCGAGCGCGGCTGGACCATACGCGGCGCACGTTGGAGGCAACGCATCGTCACCGAGCACCTCGCTGATCAATGTTGCGAACCAAAGCTTGTCGTTGACGCACCGCGTGAGCCGTGGAGGCGGGCTCGCAATGTGAACGGCGACGTTCGCCGCCTCAGCGACGGCTGCGCCGAGTTGCCATGTGCTGCCCATGCCGATATGCGGGAGGATAGTCAGACCGCCCTTGCGCCTCGTCGCTTCCACGATGCGCTCGAACGCCTCACCATCGAGTCGACAACGCACCGCCAGTGGGCGCAAAGGGTTGCCCTCCCCGGAGGACAAATTGAGGGTGACGACCGGTCCGGTCCCAAGGACATGCGAGCGGTAATTCTCGAAATCGGGGTGGGGCTCACCGCCGAAAGTGACTAGGTCGCCGCGGCGCGCGAGAAGTGAGAGCCGATATTCGTAGGTCGGGGCCTTTTGCGGTGTGGAAAGGCCGATTTCTCGCGTGTCACCGATGACCAGCCACGGGCCCGCCGCCATACCCGGCCGCACACGGTCTCCAAACGCACTAGTCGCCGCCAGCGCCGCATCCTTCGCGGCTGTCTTCTGCGCTACCACCTGGACATGACGCAACTCGCGCTCGTCCAGCGTTGCGACGATCCGCGGGACTAACGGAAGCAGCTGCCTGTCCATTGCCGGTCCTGAGACCAAGTACCTGTCCTATTCCCCGCACAGGGTGGGTGACCCGAGTCTACCCGCCGCGATTTGTTCGCATTCTGCTACCGTGTCCGGGCTATGGCGACCGAACGCCTTGGGAGCCAGCAACTTACAGCGGCTCACTGTCAAAGCAGAAATCCTCGGTCACCCGATACACAGAGCGTTCCGGGACCTGGCGCCAATGCTCATGGCTGATCGGTTCGGAGGCGACGACGACCGCTCGGTAGAGCCGGTCGGTGTGATGACGAATATGCGGGAAGCCACAGATTTCGCAATCGTGCACGCCTTCGCGCTGGACATAGTAGAGCGTACGTCCGATGCGGCTGCCGACCATTTGCTCGCCGTCCGTCAGGATGACGTTGAGACCGATCGGTGCGGTCGGCTCAATTTCGCCGCACCACTGTGCGATCTGACGGATCCCTTGGCGTAGCACCTCCAGCAGCGGAAGGTCCGGCGAACGCGCTTGCAGAGTGCGCAGGTAGTGGAAGACATGTTCGCTGTCCGTGTCACCGCGAATCGCGTCGCGTCGCTCCTTTGGCAAGAGCTCAAGCAGCCGGGGGCGCAGTCGGTCAAAGCCGGGAACCGTGCCGTTATGGATGAAAGACCAAGGGCCATCGACGAACGGATGGGTGTTTTCGATCTTCGGAGCACCAACGGTTGCGCGGCGCACGTGGGCGAGCACCTGCTGCGAGAAGATTCGCGAGGCTGCCCGCCGGAAATGCTCTCCTTGATAGGCAGCCCAGGCTTGCCGCTCGACATGCGGACAATGGTCTTCATAGGTCGCAATACCCCAGCCATGTGCGTTCCCTCGGCCGGTCACGTCTTCGCGGCTCTGTACCATCAGGGCGTTTTGCGCATAGACGAGTGTGCACTCCACCTTCGTGGGCTCATTCGCGCGAAAACCATATAGGCGACACATTTCCTGTGATTGCCTTTCCCGAGCACAACTATACTGTCGTCAATGTCGATGACGAAGTTTGTTCAATGACAAACGCTTGGGGCCCATCGGATCTGGCCGATGCTTTCAAGGAGGACCACGCTGTCCTCGGCCGCGGCCTGCACGAGGTCTCCGAACATCTCAGGGCGGGCGACGATCGGGCGGCCAAGGCCCGTGGCGAGCGCCTCGACCGCGAAGCCGGCGCGCACATCGCCTTCGAGGAGCAATTCTTTTATCCGGCGTTGCGTCGCATGCTCGGCGATGCCGAGGTCGACGATCTTTACGGAGAGCACCGCGAAGGCCTGTCGGTCATCAAGGCCCTCGCGGAATTGCCGGAAGGTGCGGAGCTGAGCGAAACCGACCGTCAGACTCTGCTGCACGCCTCGGAGTCGACCGAGGTGCACGTCGCCGAATGCGGCGAATTGTTCGGCGTCATGGGCCGCATTCCGCTCGAAGAGCAAAAGGCGCTTCATCGAGAACTTGTCGCCTTGCGGGAGAGGGCGCCGCGCTGGACTGAGTTCGCTGCCGCCAGGGAATAACAAAGCCTGAACCAGGCGCCGCGACGCCGGCACGAGCGCACGGCTCGCGGGTGGCGCGTTACCTCACTACTCAACTTGTCACCTGCCAGAAACCGTATGTGACTTGCGCGCGTGTGATACGTGATGTATCGACACAATTGTGGCACACCGCACGATCCCGGACTGCCCGACGCGGTACATGAGCGCCTTCACCGAGCCGACGACACGATCACAAGAGATCAGAGCGCTTCGAAATCCGCTGTGCGAGCGGCGAATTTGTAACTGGCTATCGGTTTCGTTTCTTCCCGGGTCGCGGCAACGGCACCTCCGGGTCGATGCGGACGCCGCGGTCGCGGAGGTGATGGTCGATAATCAGCCAAGCGTGAAGCACAAGCCGATCGACCAGTGCCTTGCGGGACTCGGTCCGGCGGTTCAGCCAAGCCAGAATCGACGCGTCGACAAGCCCGCTGAGCTCGACAACGATGGCGAGGGCAGCGTCGGGATCGTCCGCGAAATGCGGAAAATAGCGCGCACCGATCGCGGTGAGTTCGGCGGCGAAGTCGGCCTGATCCGCCTTGTAACGCTGGAAACTCGGCTGGTACCCGCGGCTGACGAGGAATCGATACAGGTTGCGGTTACTGTCCGCCCAGAAGACCTGGCTCTGGATCGGCGCACGGATCACGTCAAGGGGCGTATTGCACAACTCCAGCCGGCGCACGATCTCGGCTTGCAACTCCCGATAGGCGGTGCGCGCCACCTCGAGATCGAGCTCCTCCTTACTGGCAAAGTGTCGATAAACGTTGGGACGAGCCAGCCCGGCACGCTCGGCGATTTGCTCGGTCAACGCGTCGGGACCGTGCTCGTCGATAACGGCTCGAGCCGCCTCAAGAATTTGCTCGCGCCGCGGGAGCGCGCGGGGCTCCTTGCCGCGCGTAGGTGATGCAGCCACTGGTTAATCCTATCGGCCGAAATATCGATAATGCATATATCGTTTGCGGAAGAAGGACGGATGGGATCGGACGCCGCCTCATTGATGTCCAACCCGGCCGAGCTTACCCCAGGAGGGCGCGCGTAAAACGCGGTTTCGCACAGTGTCCGCAGGATGTGCGGAGCAATCTGTCGCCCTTGAGCCCCAAGAGGTCGTCAGCGGCCATGGCGTGGGCCCGTTCGTATTCGGCTGAGCTCATCACGGATGTCGCCGACGCGGCCCGGGCTGACGACGAATCCGCCGCGGCGAGACGCCGCGCCGCGTTGCCGTCGTCCGATAACGAATCGGCCCCCCAGTGCCGTTGGACGCTAACGGATCCGACCCTCGTGATAACACACGCCGCTGTGCCACTCGACGAGCGCGGCGACGACACCCACCTCCGCCGCGCTCATACGGCCGAGCAGGCGCGCCAACGCCGAGCCGACAGTGCCATCATCGATCATCGAAGCCGGGAATATCGCCACGGTGTCCCCCGGAATGTCGGCAATGAATCCGCCTGCAGCCGTGGGCCTTCCGATCTCGGCGAGACTCCAACCGTAGTCGTCGGTCAGCGTCACGGCAAACCTATAGGCAGCCCGAACCTTCGGGATGGGCTGCAGGCCGGCCGGCACACCCGGAATGGGCCAGGTGCGCCAAGTCAGCGTCGCCGGTCGCCGCAGCGGTGCATGCGCAGCGAGCAGCCGCACCAGATCGCGGAGGTAATCACGGACTTCGGCGGCGCCGGCAGCGGCCAACGTGGCAATGCTCTTGGCGAACTGCGCGGCCGGGTCGGTGGCCGGGCGGTAACGCTCGTCAACGGACACGACCCGCCGCCTCGGTGTCTCGGCCACGAAGAACCCTCCCTCCTCGGTGGTGCCGACGCGGCGGATCAACCAGCCCGCATCGATCAGTTGCGATGCGTACCAGTACGCGTCGCGCACGACGGCCGGTGCGCACTCTTCCGAGCCGAAACCACCGCTCGTGCCGGCCACATCAGCGCCGTCCATGGGAATGTTGTGCATCAATCGGCTACTCCCTCTTTTTCTCATCCGTGTTCGGAGTCTGTTCAGCGCCCCGGCCGTGGTTGTTGCCCTCCCGGCGGGTTCTCAGGCGGCTGCCAGTGGCCGTCCGGATCGGGATCGGGTGGCGCGGGCGTTTGCCTCGAAGGCCAATCCCAGTCCGCTTCTTCCGGGGTGAATGGAGGTTGGGCTGGCCCCGAGCCGGGGCCTCTAGATGCGTGTCCGCTCCCCGCGCGGCCGACGAGAGCCTCCCCTCCGAGCTTCGCCGATCTCAAAGGCCTTCCGGGCGCGGTGCTGACTTATCACGACCCGCGTAGCGGAACATGCCTTCGATTCCCGCCGGGGTATTAATCATCAGCAGATCAGCCTTACGAGAAGTGATGCGGTACGCGTGTGGAATATCCTTGGGTAAGTAAATGATTCCGCCCTCGGACAGCTCCATTTCCTGGTCATCGCACCAGACCAGAGCGGTGCCTTTGATCAGCATGAACACCTCATCCTCGCGCGTGTGCTTGTGGTAGGGCGGCGCTTCGCCCTCGCTGACATCGAAGCGTCCGATCATCAACTGGCCATTGGTTGCCTTGCCGTCGAGAAGGATCGCGAGTGTGCTGCCATCGAGCCATTCCAGTTGTTGCTGCTGCGCTGGTTGCGCGAGATAGGCCATGCTCATAGTCGTTCTCTTTTCGTGTTCGAGGTCGGCGTGCTTGAGTCTGCCGTGTCGAGGACGACGATGCGCGGCACCCTAGAAACACTTGACCTCGCCGTGCGCCGATGATGCTGGCTTCATTGAGGCGTCGCCCACTAGGACCTCAGGTGGTGAGCGTAGTGGGCGGCCTCGTGTTCATCGGGTGGGATGTAGTTGAGCTGGCTGTGTAGGCGCGGTTGTTGTACCAGTCGACCCATTCCATGGTCACGTATTCGACGTCGTCGATCGTTTTCAGCGGCCCGGTGAGGAATGGGCTGTGCAGGCCGACGGCTTCGGGTTTGAACAGGCCGATCGTTGTCTCAGCCAAGGCGTTATCGTAGGCATCGCCGATGCTGCCAATTGATGCCGCAATCCCTTCGAGCACAAGGGTTTCCGCGAAGGCGATCGACGTGTACTGCGCGCCGGCGCACGTCGGTCAGATGGGCGTCAGCCATCGTACGTGCCGACGGGGCGGCGGTCTTCCAGTTGCGGTACGTGCGTGGGGCGACCTGCACACCCTGCTCACAGAGCACGTGGCAGACCGAGTCGACCCGAAAACCGCGGGCCCGCATCTGGTCGATGAATCCGCAGATCAGCGGTGGCGCGGGTCGAGTTCCCGCGCGAAGAAAATCGAGGCCGCCTTCAGGATCTCGTTGGCCGCCTTGAGATCTCGAACCTCGCGTTCGAGGTCTTTGATCCGCTGCTGCTCAGCACTTGTGACGCCCGGGCGCTGGCTGGCATCCACCTGGGCCTGCAGCACCCACCGGCGCAGCGACTCCGCACCAACCCGACTTTCGGCCCAATCCCCCGGCAGGCCCCATACACCGATCGATACTCACCAAGGTGATCAAGGACCATCTTCACCGCGCGCTCACGGTGCTCCACCGGGTAGTGCTTCGTCATGATCCGCATCCTTCTGACAGAAGGAAGCAGCATCAAACCCAGGACGGTTCATCTTCACCATCCTTGGCGTGTTCCGCCCTCAACCGAGGCCGGCGTCGATCAGCAGCCGCGGCAAGCCGTGTTCGGTGCACAGGGCGCGCACCGCCGCGATGTCGTCGTGCGCGTCGGCGGCGCGTCGCGCGGCGGTGAGCGTTTCGACGAGCAGCAGGCGGGCCTGCAGGGCGGCCAACGGCCGGGTGGCCGGGTCAATTCCGGCTAGCAGGGCGCCGGCACGCCGGCACGCCTCGTCCCGGTCTTCGCTGGCGTGGCTGCGGGCGAGCAGCCGGATGCCCGAGGCGGCGTCGAGCTCGGCGGTGAGGATCGCGATGCCGTCGGCGCCGTGGGGAATGTCGCCTCCGGCCCGCAGCCGGTCGGCCTCCGCGGGGTCGATGGGTAGCCCCAGCCTGATCCGCTCGTGGGTGATGGCGGCCGCCAGGCGCGGCAACCGCAGCCTGTCGGCCACCGCCATGCCCGCGTCGAGGCGGTCGACCGCCGCCTCTCGATCGTCCTGCACGGCTTTGATTTTGGCGCCGACGACGTAGCGCGCCACCAGGTAGTCGACCCCGCCGCCCTCGGGCCCCAGGTGATAGCTCTCCTCGAGCAGTTCGGCGGCCTCGTCCAACTCGTCCGTCTCGTAAAGCATTTCGCCGAGCACCGCACCGGCGATGCGCGCCGCATACGAGTGCGGCCCCACCGCGGTGCCGGTCTCGAAGGCCTCGCGGAATCTGCGCAACGCGAGCGGGATGTCGAGCTGCTGGCGGGCGGCGATGCCCGCCCAGCTGCGAGCGTAGACGGCGCCGACCGCGCCGACCTGCTCGTTGAACGGCTCGGCCCATTCCAAAAGTCGTTGCGCGGTGGGGAAGTCGAAGCGGTGTATCGCCGCGAACGCCAGGGCGGTGGCGGCCGCCTGCGGCAGCACCGGACGCAGTTCGTGCGCCCGCGACATCACCTCGGCCAGCAGGTCCTCGAGGCCTTCGATCCGGTCGGCGTAGATCTCGGCCACCGCCCGCACCACGCTGGATTCCAGGCTCAGCTCCGCGCGCCGCGCCTCCGGCAGGTCGGCCTTGGCGATGGCGGCGGCGAAGCGGTCGAGCGCCACCTCGGTGGCCTGGGTGCGGTGCAGCAGAATGTTGGCCCACGACATCGCCAGTTGCAGCAGCGGTCTGGTGGTCACCAGCTGTGGGGGCAGCTTCTCGACCAGGCCGAGAAAGGTCGTCATGCGCGACTGGTTGATCAAGGACCTGGTCTCGATGTCCTCGACCAGGTCGACCGCCCGGGCGGTCTCCCCCGCCGCCAGGGCGTGGTCGACGGCCTCGCTGATGTAGCCGTGTTCGGCGAACCACACCGACGCGGCGCGGTGCAGGTCGTGGTGGCGGCCGGGGTTGTCGCGTTCGAGCCGGCGCCCGAGGAATCCGGCGAACATCTGGTGGTAGCGAAACCACTGCGGCTCATGGTCGATGTGGCGCAGGAACAGGCCGCGGCGCTCGATGTCTTCCAGCATGGCGTGTCCGCCGTCGACGCCGGCCAACACCGATGCCAGCTCGCCGCAGATGCGCTCGGTGATCGAGGTCGCCATCATGAAGTCGACCAGTTGCGGGTCGAGGATGTCGAGGACGTTCTCGGCCAGGAATTCGCCGACCTCCTCGCTCTCGCCCGACATCCGACTCACCAAAGCGCCCGGATCACCGCCGCCGCGCAGGGACAGCTTGGCCATCTGCAGGCCGGCGACCCACCCGTCCGTCGACGCGGTCAGGGCCGCCACATCGCTGCCCGCCAACTGCAGCCCGACGGTCTCGTTGAGCAGCGACCGCGCCTCGTCGGCGTCGAACCGCAGCTTCTCGCAATCGATTTCGACCAGCTCATCGCGAACTCGTAACTTGCTCAACGGCAATCCAGCGCGCGACCAACTGGTCACGATGATCTGCAGGTGATCGCCACCATGGCCGATCAAAAACCGCAGGGCATCGCCGGTTTGGGCGTCCGAGACCCGCTGCCAGTCGTCGATGACCAGCGTGACGGGTTCGCCGGCCTCGTCGATCGCGTCGATCAGCGAGGTCAACACGTAGCGGGTCGCCTCGTCGCCGCGCTGCTCGACGATCTGCTCGAGCGGTTCGGCGAGGGCGGGACGCACCCGCCGGATGGCCGCGAGCAGGTGGGCCAGGAACCACACCACGTTGTTGTCGTCGTCGTCGACGGTCAGCCAGGCAACCGCCACGCCGGAGGCGGTCAGTTCCGCGCGCCATTGGGCCACAAGGGTGGTCTTGCCGTACCCCGACGGCGCGTACAGCAGGATCAACCGCCGCCGCCCGGCCGCGCGCAGCAGCGCCATCAACCGGTCGCGTGGGACCAGCGATTGAATCGACGCGGGGGGACGGTATTTCGTCGACGGCGCCGGGGGCGTCGTCGTGGCCTCGCGCCGCTGATCCGACGATCCGGCCGGCGGCGAGCCCGCGCGCTTGAGCTCGACCGGCACCACCATGTCGTCGACCGGGAGGTGGTGGCGGCGCTGGACCTCGCGCAGCTGCTCACCGTATTCCAGAGCCGACGCCGGCCGGCGCGACGGATCGCGGGTCATGGCGGTTTCGATGACGGCGATGACGTCGTCGGGCACGCGCTGTCTGGCCAGCATCTCGGGGACGGGCCGGCCCATGGGCGGGTTGCCGGTCAGCGCACAGAACAGTGTGGCGCCCAGCGAGTAGACGTCGGATCCGGTTGTGGGCGTTGCGCCTTCGAGCAGTTCGGGGGCGATGAACGCCGGTGAACCGATGACCACACCCGAGCGGGTCTCGAAGCCGCCGGAGATGCGGGCCAGCCCGAAGTCGGTCAGCTGCGGTTCCCCGTAGTCGGTCAGCAGGACGTTGCCCGGTTTGACGTCGCGGTGCAGGATGCCGGCCCGGTGCGCGGCCTCCAGCGCACCGGCGAGCTTGACGCCGATGCTGAGCGCCTCGCGCCAATCCAGGGGCCCCTGCCCGCTGACCAGCCCCCACAGCGACCCTTTGCCGTGGTAGGGCATCACGATGAAGGGCCGGCCGCCGCGGGTGGTGCCGACCTGCAGGACGGTGACGATGTGCGGGTGTCCGGAGAGCCGGCCCATCGCGCGCTGCTCGCGCAGGAATCGGTCCAGGTTTTCGGGGTCGAGGTCGTTGGTCAGGACCTTGACGGCCACCCTGCGGTCCAGCTGAGGCTGCGCGCACCGGTAGACCGCGCCGAACCCGCCGCGCCCGATCTGCTCGACACCCGCGAAGTCGAGTTCCGCGGCGACCCCGGCTATCAGATCCTGCTGGATCGCCTCTGCATCCACGTCGGCCATCGACGGTCACTGTCCTCGCGCGTAAAGAGGGTGGCCAACCCACCGGTCGTGTCACCATAGCGCGGAATGACCTGGGCCGATGGCGGTATTTTCTTGCATCCGGGCTAGTCGACGGATGCTTGGCTGCCACGATGTGGTGGTCCCGGCTGGGATCGAACCAGCGACCTTCCGCGTGTGAAGCGGACGCTCTCCCACTGAGCCACGGGACCGGCGCCGAGAGGCGAACGACGTCGAAGACTAGCACGAGCCTCGCCTCGACAGTACCGGCCGCCTGCGGGTCGCCGATACGCCGCGCTAGCCTGGACACGGCTCGTACCAAGAAATTTGTATGTGCCCGCTCACGTGGACTATCGTCGTGCTTCGCACCGGGCGACGATCTCGTCCGAGGCGCGCGGATGTAGCGCAGTTGGTAGCGCATCACCTTGCCAAGGTGAGGGTCGCGGGTTCGAATCCCGTCATCCGCTCGAAGGTGCAAGTGGCATCAATCCCAGCGGTGGAGTGGCCGAGTGGTGAGGCAACGGCCTGCAAAGCCGTGCACACGGGTTCGATTCCCGTCTCCACCTCCAGCTTTTTGACCCCGGCGCGATTAGCTCAGCGGGAGAGCGCTTCCCTGACACGGAAGAGGTCACTGGTTCAATCCCAGTATCGCGCACCAGCGTTTTTGCAGTTCAGATCATATTTTTGAAGCTCAGATCCGCCTGCGTGCCAGATACATGCCAGATCATGTAGGCGCCCTCGGGACAACCTGAGGAGCGTCAAGGCATGAACACTTCTTCCTCTCTATCTGTCGACACCACCCAGAACGTCACCGCGCCGCCGGATGCCACCGAGGTTTATGGCTGGGCCGCGCACCGAGACGGCCTCGCTGCCCGGGTATTCGATGCGACGGTGCGTGAGTGCGCCGGCTTCGCGATCCGGGTGCACGGTCAGCAGCGCTCCAACAGCACTTGCCGCCGGTGGGTGACCGTCGACACGCGACCCGGGGCCGACGAGGAGATGTTGGAGCCCGAGGCAGTGCGGCAGCTGGCCGCAGCGTTGGTGGCTGCCGCGGATGAGATCGAGGCCCGGCGATGAGCACCGCGCATGACGACAACGCGGTCTCCTGGCGGGAGTTGGCCGACCAGCTGACACCCAAGCAGATCGCCGAGCTTGAATACTGCGAGCGCGAGCAGATTCCCCCAGGGGTGTATTCGCCTCAGAGCCAGTTGAATTGCGCGCGGGCAATGGCCCGGCACAACATCACTCAGGCGCTCTGCGCCGATGTCCCGCTGCCCTCGGACGCTGCGGGTGATGTCGCCGAGTGGGAGGAATGGCAAGGCGGCGGTCATGCCCGCATGTACACGTGCTCCGTCCGAACCGCCGGGACGTTCTCGGTCGAGATCGTCGGTATTCAGCACGACGATGACGGTCGTGTCGAGCGGTTCATTCTCGCCCAGGACACCGCCCGCGACGGGAGCATGACAGCGGCCAATGCCCGCGAATTTGCCGCGCTGCTAGTCGATGCCGCCGACGAGCTGGACTCGCTATCGGCAGGCGGTGCGCGATGAGTAGCACCAATCGGGTGCGCCGCGATCGGTACCGCGCAAAGCAACTCAACCTCGTTCTCAGCCAACGGAACACGGAGTATTACCTTCTCGACCCTGCAGGTAAAATCGTGTTGGCTGGCACCCTTGAGGAAGTCGAGGCGTGGCTTGCGGCGCGGACGCCGCTGCGGGCGCCTGGGCCGTCGCCGGATCCGGTTCCGGTGTTGTGGGAGCCGTGGATCAGCCTGTTCGTGGCCGAGCAGAAGGCCGCTAAGCGAACCCCGCGGACCATCCAGACACGTTGCGCGCACCTGGCCACGTTCGCGCGTCGCCACCCAGACCTAAGCCCGCTCGAGGTCACGCGTACCGATCTGATTTATTACTTCAGCGGTAACGAGGATTGGCAGCCACGCACCTTCCACGCGGTGCAATCGACGTTCCGGTTGTTCTTCCGGCTACTGGCGCAAGAAGGACACCGCCGCGACGACCCCGCGCGCAGCTTGCCCACGGTCCGAATCCCGCGATCGCTACCCCGGCCGTGCCCCGACGAGGTACTGACCAAAGCCCTCGAATCGATCACGGACACCAAGGTGCGCCTTGCTATACGGCTGGCCGCTGAGACGGGGATGCGGCGCGTCGAACTCGCCCGCGCCAAACCCATCGACGTCGAGGGCAGCCGAGGGGACTACCGCATCCACGTCGTCGGCAAGGGCGGCCACGAGCGGATAGTGCCGATCTCCGATGAGCTCGCCGGTCAGCTGCTCGCCATTCGAACCGAGTACATCTTTCCGACGCGGGTGCGCGCCGGGTGGAAATCGGCAGACGAACCGATCTCGCCCGGGCGGCTCGGAAAGCTGATCGACCAGGCGCTGCCCGGAGACTGGACAGCTCACACGTTGCGGCACCGGTTCGGAACCGTCGCCTATCAAGCCACGGGCGACATCCGGGCCGTGCAGGAACTGCTCGGTCATGCATCGCCGACGACCACCGCGATCTACACCAAGATCACCGACGATGCGATGCGGCGGGCCGCCGCGGCCACTCACATCGGTGCCGGCGTCATCGCGGGCAGCGCATCGTGACCGCCGTCGATGATGACGAGATCCGCAGCCGCGGCCAGCGCGTGATGACGCGCCGGGCTTCCGTGAGTGTGACGCAGGCAGCAGCGCCTCGAAACTGCTCACGCGTACAACAAGGAGGTCATAGGATGCCGATTCGTGACACGCCACGCAATCACTCTGGCCGCCGCAGTCGCCGTAATCGCGTTGGCGGGAGCGCCGTGCGCCCGCGCCGACAACGACGAGTACCTCAACTACCTGCAGAACGAAAGCTATCTGGTCAGCACCCACAGCAGCCAACAGCTACTCGACGAGGGGTACAAGGTCTGCAGCGCAGTTTCGCAAGGTGCGACAGACCAAGATGCGATTCGCATGGTCGAGCAGGATCTGTCGGTGTCGTCAGGCGCCGCGATATCCGTTTACAGCGCCGCGACTGTGATGCTGGGCTGCTAGGACAGCGTCCATGACCGACAACGCCGCGTCCGATGAGGCCGCGGCAGTCCCAGGCGACGATGAAACCGCGGCGTGGGATGACGATGGCGCGGGCGGCGCGGAAACCACTATCGTGCCGCCGGTGGCGACGGAAGCGGCGCCCGAGCTGGCGTGGTCCCTAGCCGATTCGGGCGACGATGAGGAGGTCCGGCCGCATGAGTCGTGGCGCGCGGCCCTGGTCGCCGCTGCCGCGATCGCAGTGCTTTGCGGCATAGGCGCCGCGCTCATCACAACCTTGTCACGGCACGAGTCGACCGACACCGAACTCCAAGGTGGCACCCTGGGGCCCGTCGCGACGAAACCAGCAGCCGCGCTTCCACCGATTGCGACATCGCCTCCCGTCGTGGACACGCCCGCAGCCGCGCCCCCGACGGTGACCGTCACGCCAGCACCCCCCGTGACCGTAACTGTTCAGGCCCCGCCCCCTCCCGCTCCCGCGCAAGCCCCGGCACCGCGCGACGCCGATCAAATCTTCCGCGAGGGAGTCTCGGGCATCCCCGGCATTCGGATCATCAACTGGGATGTCGCCGAGGCGGGCGCCCGCAGTATCTGCGGTGGCTTCGCCCACGGCATGTCACGCTCGCAGGTCGTCGACGAGGTGCAGCGCAACGATCCCACCTTCACCCCGTGGCAGACATCGGGGATGGTCAACGTCGCGTTGGCCGCCTACTGCCCGCAATACGAAGGGAACTGAGGCCGTCATGCAGCGCATTGCGATGGCGGCTGCGGCCGCGGTCTGCGAGATCGCCGCGATCAGCGTCGTGGGCCTGGTGTGGATCGAATTGCGCCACGGCGCCCGACCACCCCGATCGCGGTGACGGGTGGATCAGACCTACCCCGAAACCCGGACGGCCCGCACACATCCACCCCGTCGCGGGGTTACGACAGCACGTGGGCGATACCGCCCCAGTAGTCGTACGCGCCGCCTGTCGCAGCGAATGTTGCCCCCCCCCCCCGGTTGCGGTACTGATCGCTAACCCAGCACCGCCGTCTGTGCCGTTGTAGTGCGCCACGCCGCCAGACATCCCGGACAACGCGGAGACGGTCGAGCTGCCCGCGCCCCATCCGAATGACTGCAGGATCAGTTGCGACGCAGACGCTGAAACGATCTGCGACATAGCGCCCGGCGCGCCGTAAGCGGTCAGCGCGGACCCGACAGAATGGACGCCCTTGATCGAGATCGAGTTACCGATGTACCACGCGCCACCCGAGATGGAAACCCCAACCGTTGCTGCGCTTCCCGTTCCCGCACCGGCCAAATGGAAACGCACCGTGTACCCGTAGCCACCATTGCCGTCGTGAGCGACACTGGCGCCGGGCAGCGCCGTCAACGCCCGCCCGTTGTAACTGACCCCGGTAACAGATCCCCCGGCGCGGTCATAGGTGACATCGACGAAGATGTCGGCGCCGAGCGCCGCGGTGTGGCTGAATGAGAACGATCCCAGTCCGCCCCCACCGCCCCCTATGGCATCGAAGATCGGCGCTACAGCGGGCGCCTGGTGCGCCAACAGGAAATTCCTAGCAGCGAACATTGTTGTCTCCGGTCCTCATCCGCGGCCACATACTCACGACCGACTGGCCCCCACCGTGCGGGTCGCCATCGACGTCTGCTGATTCAGCTCCGAGTGCAGCTGGCTGGTGTTGTCGGCGTGCACATGCACCGGACCGAGGATCTGAATCGGGGATCCGGCCTGCGTGTTACCGCCCCCGCCGCCGTTGGCGTACTTGTCGTCCGATGCGTTGGACGCGAACGGCTGCTGGGTTTGGCCGGCGGTGTTCTGCGACGCTGCGGGCCGCACACCGGTGATGCCCATCAGCAGCCGTCCGGGGATGGTTTTCGACCAGTCCGAGCTGCTGCCGCCAGCGTCGGGGATCAACGCCTCCAGGAGCGCCTCGACACCGATACCGGCGTCCTGCGCTCCGGCGGCCGCGGCCCGGTTCAGCTCTTGGAACCCGACGTTCATCACCGAGGACACCGCGCCGCCGGCCGCGCCGAATGAACCCATATCTGCGCCCATCGCCGCGGCGGACGTCGCCGCGCCCTCAAGGCCGCCGATCAGGCCGCCTGAGAAGCCGATCCCCGGCTGTGAGGGTTGGCCGGTGCCGGGTTGCTGGGCATCAGCGCCCGGCGTCGTCAACGCCGAAACCCCTTTGTCGTTGATCGAGGTCGCCCCACCACCGGAGGGCTTGGGCCCGGCCGGCTGACCAGGTTTCGGCGCACCAGTGGGCTTCTCGATCTGCGGACCACCCGGAGCGCCCGGAGCCTTCACCATGTTCTGCGGCTGCGGCGGCGCCTGCTGGTCCGACGGTTCGTTCGTCGACCCCCCAGGCGCGTAATAGCGCACCGATGAGGGATCGATCCGCCCCTGACGCAGTTCGTTCATGAACCCGGTGCCGTAGCGGTCGACCGCCGACTTCGGCTCGACATACTCATCAGGCGACAGCCACGCCGGGATCGTGTCCGTACCCGACGGGCCCCCGGTCGCGAAATGTGAGCCGGGTACGAAGAAATTCGCGGTTTCGGGAGGCAACCCGGGCTGCGGAGGCGGAGGCGGCGCGGGCGGTGGCGTATAGGGCGGCACCTGCATCTGGTGGAAGCCGGGCCGCGCACCGCCGATGCCGGACATTCCGAACGGGTTGCCGCGCAACCAGTCGTTGGTCACCTGGGCGCCGCGGCCAGCCAGACCCCACGGAGTCAGCCCCGGGATGTTGCTGTCGTCTGGTCCTAGACCGGCGCCCGGCTGGAAACCTGGACTGCGCCCTTGAGTCGGGCCGGCGAGCAGCAAGTCGAACGGGCTTGGGCTGTCGAAACGCGGCGCAGGAGCGGGCGGCGGTGTGGCTGCCGGTGCGGGATGCGCGAATGCGCCGCGCATCAGCTGTCGTTGCTGATGGGGGGAGAGCTGCGCGATCTGATCAGCGGTCAGCGGCCCGCTCAGGTCAACCGGCGCGGACTGGTCACTGCCGCCGGATCCGCCTGCACCAGCACTAGATCCACCACCGGCCGCGCTGGCGGTGTTGTCGCGGGACGGTCCCCCCAGGTCGGGGGCGCCCACATCCCCGCCGGGGCCGAAAGTCCCTGGCGGCACGTTCGGATAACCGAACCGGTCCGCGCCGAAACCGCCGGCACCTGGCCCTCCCGCGCCCGCGCCGGCGTCGGGTGCGCCGCCGATTGCGGACCACGCCGCCGTCTCCAACGGACCCAACACCAAATCCTCAAGGAACCCGACAGCCCATTCCGCTAACCCCGGCAGTCCCTTACCGAGCCCAAAGTTGCTTCCCAACGGCACCGGCAAAAACGGGTTCCCACCGCCGCGCCCGTGGTGGAACGTGCCCCGCATCGCCTCAGCACGTTCACCCTCGGCCGCCGTCAGCTGCCGCTGCGCATCCGCCAACTCATCACGAGCCCGCATCCGCTCGGACTCCTTGGCCTTCGGGTTCTTCTCGACCTCAGCCTCACGCTCTTTAGCCTCAGCCAGCCGCTCCTGAGCCCGCGCGTAGCGGTCATCAGCGGCCTGCACCTTGGCCGGGTCCTGGCTGTAATAGCCCCCACCGCCCATGCCGCCCGCACCACCACCGAAACCGCCCGCGCCGCCACCGAAACCGGCTCCCATGCCGCTGGGACCGCCGTAACCACCACCACCGCCGCCAGCAGGGCCGTCAGGGTAGAGCCCCTGTATCGGCAAATACATGTGGTTGGTGAACTCGCTGGACTCCGCGCCCGCGGCCGAGCCCCCCAGCATGATCCCCCCGTGCTGGCCACCCGATTCGAAATGCGTGCCATCCGGCAACGTGGCCGCCATATGCCCACCACCAGGGCCACCGTTGTACCAACCGATCTGCAGCGACCCCGCAGGACCCAACCCCGGCTGAAAACCCCGCGCGGTCAACCACTGTGCAGCGTTGCCCGTGTTCATCCGGCCCCCGCCGCCCACCGCGGCGTCCACCAAAAGCGACACCGCACCTGAGCAGTCCGTCGTCCCCCACACATAACGGCCACCGTTGAGGGCCTGCGCCTCCTGATACAAACGCCCCAACGGCCCACCATCATCAAACCCGGGCCCACCACCGGAGCGGTGCAACACCAACCCGTTCATCAAATCCCGGCGGAACGCATACACCCCCGCATGGCCGCCCATCGCCTGCACCTCGTGATGAGTCAACACATGCTCACCGGGCGCCAGCAACGCCGGAACCGAATCAACCCCAGTCGGCCCGCGGCCATGCACCGCACCGCCAGCCGCGCGCCCCGTCGCAAGGTTGAACAGCCCGTAGGGCGAAACAGGGTTGTGTGTTAATCCGTACCCAATGTTGTGAAACCACGGATTACTGCTCTGCTCCGACGAGCTCCGAAGTTGCTCCGCGCCGACGATGGCAGCATTAACAGGTCCCGCAGCACCAGCGATCCCCGCCAACGCGCCCCGCAACCCACCAGCAGACACCGCCGCGCCATCCTCAGCCGCTGCCATCGTGCCCAGACCCGAAGTGATCGGCCCGAGGATGGTGGACGCAATGTTGATCGCTTTAATCGCAAGCCACGCAGAGCCAATCGCTTCCAAACCAGTCACAACCCCGTGCGCGATACCAGGATGCTTAGCCAGCTCGTCACCAACCCACTTGGCATCCTTGGCGACCTCAAGCAGGACAGGGACGAACGTTGCACCGATCTCAGACTCCGCAGCGCCGAACGCCGACTTCGCCTGGTCCATCTTGGCGTTGAGACCTTCCATGGTCTCCCCGAAACCCAGAACATCGCCCTTGGCGTCGGTCGTCGCGGCGCCGATCTGTTTGACCGCGTCCGTGGTCTTCTGCGCATCTTCCGGCGTCCCGAACAACTGTGAGAGCACATTCAGGGTCTCGGCGCCCCCGGTTGTCTCCTTGAACAGCTGCTGTATCGTCTCCAAATCCGGCTGCAACTTCCGCAGATTCGAACTCAGCCCTTCAACCTTCTGGCGCATCGAATCCCACTGCGCCAGCGCAGGATCGATCTCCTTGGCCTGCCGGATCGCCTTGAAGTCGATGTTGCCCGCGTTGATAGCATCCGCAGTCGCCTTCGCCGACGGCGACAACGCGTCATACGCCTGCTTGAGCGCTTGCGATGCATCAGCATTCTTGTAGAACGCGTCGATCGCGACCTGACCGTTCGGGCCGCCGAGTTGCCGGATACGGTCCGCTACCTGCTGTAGGACACCATCGAGACCCACGCTCGGATCACCCAGCTCGGTCTGCAATTGATGCGCGCTCAGGCCGAGTTTGCCTAGCGCGTCACGCATCTGTTGATTCGGACCCATGAAATTACGGATCGTCTGGGCCAAGTTCTGCGACGCTTGATCCGGTGACATACCAGACTGCGTCAACCGCGCCAACGAACCATAGACCTGGTCGATGCCGACATGAGCGGTCATCGCGACCGGCTCAACACTGTGCAGCGCCCCCGAGAACTCCTGCAGGTTTGTCTTAGCCAGCGACACAGCAACATTCAGCTTGGATGCCTGCACCGCTGCCTGCTCAACGGGGATGTTGTAGTCATTCATCGAGGTCGTCAACCCGTTCAGGACTTCACCCAGGTCGGCGTTCTCCGCTTTCGCGAGCTGCGCGGCGGACTTAAGCACCTTCAGACCGTCCGCGCCGCGGTAACCGGCCTTTTCCACGGTGTACATGCCGTTCGCGAGATCGGACGTTGAATAGCCGACGGCGCCGGCCATCTTCAAGATCCCGTCCGACACGGTCTTCATGTTCTGCGGCAACTCACCAGCCGAGGCTTGCAGACGAATCATCTGCTGCTGGAAATCCCCAGCCTTGCGGCCGAAGTCAACGAGTCCCACGCCCATCGCCGCGACGGAGCCGATACCGACGGCGTTGAATACCGGATTTGCCCCGATCTTCTGCAGCGTGTTCAGCGAATCAGCGCTTCCACCAGCAGCTTTCGTGAACTGGCTATGCGCGGCCGCGCCCGCAGCTACAGCCTCGGCGTGATCACGCTGAGCCCTCGCAGCGCGCGCGTTCGCATCCGCCAAACCCACATTCGCCGCGAGCGCTTTACTGCTGTCCGCCCCGTATTTCGCGGTAACCTCATTGAGGCGCGCCTGAGCGAACTGCACCTGACCCAACGCCCGCACTTCACGCCGCGCAGCGTCCTCCTGCACATCCGCAGCGCGCCGCGCAGCCTGCTCCAACATCAAGAACTCACGCCGCGCCGCGCTTCCGTCAACAGCACCCAACGCATTGGCCAGCGACGACCCCAACCCGCGCGAAATCTGGTTACCAGCATGAGCGAACTCATCAATCAACCGGCGCGACGCCGCGACCATGGCCCGCTCATCAAGACGAGAAACAACATCGAGATAGACAGGAATTCCGACCACCGCCTCGCGTGAGATCCCGGGCGCTTGAGCGCCCGTCTCAAACGCTAGAGACCAATCGGCGCAGAGACGCCAACTGCTCGCGTCAGCGCGAGTGGGCCACGTCGTTCACACACACCTACATGTGTTGTTGCACACTCCCAACAGCGTGTTGTATAGTTGCAACATGGGTCGGCATCCTCACAAAGAGATCCGCAACGCTCTCGATGAAGCCGAATCCGCCGGGCTCAGCATTACCGAAACCAGCGGACACACGTGGGGATGGGTGCGCTGCCCATGCGGTCAGCGCATCGCCGTGTACTCCACCGGGAAAAACCCCGAACACGGCGCGAAACTCATCCGCGCATTCACCAGACGACACAGAGAGCACACATGATGAACTACGAATTCGCATTGGCCGTCGACCGCGATCCCACCGAAATGGCCGACAACCTATTCGAGATCGCCGACGGCGACCTGGTGCCCGAAGGCGGCACAGGCGTCAACGTCGTGCACGTCTACCGCGAAGCGGATTCCTTCGCTACAGCGCTCTTGGGCGCCGTCAAAGACGTCGAATCAGCCGGTCTGATCGTCACTGGGATCGCCTCTGATGATCTGGTGTCGTTGCGTGACATCGCATCCCGGCTCGGGCGCACCTATGAGTCGGTTCGACTCATAGCGGGTGGTAAACGCGGCCGCGGCGGTTTCCCGACTCCACTGTCGACCGGACAGTGGTCACTGTATTCATGGGCTGAAGTTTCAGCGTGGTTTTCCCGTTCCCACGGCACCGAAGCGCCAAGCACTTACGACCGGGAGATCGCGGCCGCCGATCACCTGATCCGAGCGCGACGAATCCTTGCAGACGATGAACAACGACACGAGCTCGGCAAACTCGTCACCCTCTAAACACGCGACGACCAGGGCCCTTTAGGTTTCGCCTTGTGCGCATGAGCAGTTGAATTCCCAGCGGTCGGGCCACGATCCGGTGAGGTCGCCGTAGCAGCAGAACTCGATGCGCTCGCCGGTGTCGCTGGTAAGGGTGACTTCGTGCCAGTCCTCGTAGATACGGCAAGACCAGAGGTAAAACTTGCGGGATAACCAGCGCCGGAATGAGAGCATCGCGGGACCAATCAGGACTCCGCTCAACAGCGAAGACGACAGCTTAACGCAACCGGCGCACGCCGACCGGCCAAGACCGACCCCGAGGAGATCCCGCCGACCTGGAAAGGCCAGAAATAAGCTTCTGACCTGTTGTTGTTCTGCGCGGCGTGGGCAGGTTCCCCGAAACTTTTCACCCCGTACACACAAAAAAGCGACGTCGGGGCGGTCGCCTTGGCCCCCCTCCCCCTCGATTTTTTCGGCGGGGGGTGGTGGTGGGTTTGCTGGGAGGGCTGGCGCGCGGGTGGCTGGATGGTGACCGTGGGACCGGTGACCGGGCGCCGTGGGACCGGGCTCAATGCGACCATGCCGGTGTTAAGGCCACGCCATGACTCGGTGGCCGAGGTCGGCGCCGGTCTGTTTGTGGCGCGTCGGCCGTACTAGATCTGTACGGCGTCGCGCGCGTACTCTCGGGCGTCGGACGACGGCCGCCGCCCTCAAAATCGAGGCAGGAAGCAACATGAGTCAGGACGATCGCATGTACCAGGCAATGCATTCCGGTGCGTGGCTACCGCCGTCGGCATGGACAGACGGCGACGCCTGGGACCGACTGATCGATTGGGCCCACGACCACCTGGCCGAGACCTTCGATCTGCGGTTGATTGTCACCCCGCAGCTGCAAAACCGGTTGGGCAATCCTGAGGGGCTGAGGATCCTCACGGAGGGTGCGGAACGCCAGAACGCGCGTGGTGATGGCACGAGTAACTGGCGGCCGGGTGATGGCCCGATCATTATCGTTTGGCCGCAGGAACCGACGGTTCGGAAGTGGGAGCAGGCTGTGGCCGGGTTGAATCGGCAGCGAATCATCTTGTTGGAAGAGGGGGGCCCGGGTTTTCCGAGCTTTCACGGGTGGGCCAGCGCCGTCGGTGCGTTCAACGCAGCGACCGGTGACTACGAGCAGCCCATCCCTGAACTCGATGAGCAGCTGAACACGATTTTCTCGCGGTACGAGAACGAACTCACGGGCGCTCCGAACGCGACCACGTACGGCGTTACCCACGGCTTGCTCCGGGAGAAGCTGAAAGCGGTGGCCGCCGGCGGCTACGACGAAGATTTCATCGTGACCTATGCGATCGGGCTTGGATATCCCGGCGACTTGCCGCGGCTTCGCCAGCACTACGCAGCTGCACGGGGTGCTTAGAACGGGACGTGCATGTAGTTCATGCCGCCGTCGTGTCCGGTGCGCGCGCGGTGGCACTGGTTGATCAGCTGAATCATGGGGTCTTGCTGCCGGTGCTGTCCGGGCTGGTCGCTCATGCCCATGAAAGCGTGGTGCGTGGCCATCGTCGCGAATCGATGCTGCTGCATCGCGTCGTTATGCACCTGAAGAGCCCGCCGCGAGAACGGTCACGGAGCCTGTGCCGGAGGCAACGACTCCGTAGAGCGTGCAGCCGCCGCCGGGAATCGTCACGGTTGCACCGGGTGCGAGCGTCAGGGCTGGTGTCGCGCCGTCGGCGGACACTGATGCGTCGCCGATGAATACCGGTGCATTGCCGCTGTTTTGGATGATCCGAGCGACGCTTTGATAGTTCGATGCATAGATGAGTGTCGGCGTGGTGTCGATTGTCGTGGCTTCGATGTGCATGGGTTCACTTCCCTTTCTGGGTGGGTTCTTGTTTTCGGCACCGGCCGCCGCGCCAGGGCGGCCTCCGAGTTTCGCCTCGTCGCAGGTGGCCGGTGCCGCCTGTCCGCGCGTCGGAATCAAGGACGCGGACAAGTCTCATGACGCTGTTCCGGCTGCGCGCGCTTTCCGCTCGCGGACAGCGGCCGCGATCGTGTCGTTCCCCCACGACTGTCCCCTGTCACGCAAGGCAGTTCGGCAGGTGGGCGCGCCGGCATCCGGTGCTACGCCGAGGCGGTCGAGCGCAGCGATGCACTCGTCGACGAGATCGGTATTGTGACCCGGGACGTCGGTGGGCGCAGGCGCAGTCTGCGTGTCGTTGATCTCCTCGACGAGGCCCATGCGCAGGAAGCGCTCGCGCTGCTCATCGTTGAGGTAATCCAGCAACTCCCCCTTGTATCGGTGATGAAGCCGCCCCTCACGGTCTTTCGGGATAACCAGCGCGCATGTGACCCGGTAGCGCGGGACGAAGGCGTCTGCGTAGACGGGACCACGCGGCCCATATCCGGCTTCAGGGGTGAACGCCATGCCTACCCGTCACTTCTCGACTGGTAATTCTGCTTGGCGCGCCACTCGCCGCCTGCCTCGTCGAATTCGTAGGGTTCAACGCCGGTCGGCTGGTACCAGGCATCACGACGCGGCGGCCGCGGGACGCCCTGCGCGAAGCGCCCACCCAATCGATGCATGAACCAATTCGACTGTTCCTCCGGCGTCCAGGTTGAGGGGTCTTTGCCCTGGTAGTACCGCACCGGTGGCGGAATCCCGGGAAGCGGGATGCCGAGATCGTCGGTAGGCGGCCGCACCGACGGGTCGTACGGGTGCGGTACGCGAGCCGCAGCAGCAACTGTCCGCGGCGGCTGCTGTCCAGGCGGCTGCTGGATGATCCCCAAACGTGCCATCACCTGGCGATGGGTCCGCTCGAGGTCCGCGTCAGCAGCGAGCTTTTCGCGTGGCGGCAGAGCCGGCGCCAGGGCCGCGATCACCGACCGGTTTCCGGCGCGGTCCTTCTGCAGGGCGTCGCACCAAAACTCGATTCGGCTAGCGGGGATCTTGCCTACGTTGTATGCGGCCATGACAATGCTGCGGTCTTCGGCGCGGGCCCGCTGCTCGGCCGCGGACACCGCAGCAGCACCCTTGTCGGCCTCGATAGCCGCGAGTCGGACCTCGAGCGCCCGCTGCAGAGTCTTGTCATCGACATCAGCCGAAAGCCCAAGCACCCGAACGATTTCGGTGCGGGGCACGTTTACCATGTTCTCTGCCACGTCTAGGCTCCTCTCTGTTCGTTGAGCCGTGCTTTCAACGTCTCGATTGACGCGACGGTGACCATCAGCTGCCGTCCGACTTTGCGGCCATCGAGGTTGCCCTTTCGGTAATGCCAGCGGACTGTGTCCGCTGAAACCCCAAGTTCGGCAGCGGCCTCGTCTGTCCCAACGCGCGCGTCATGGCCTGAGATTAGAAACTCGGTGGCCATCGGGCGATCCGCCTCGCGTCGACGCGAGTCACTGATGGCGGCATACGCCTCCGCGAGTGCACGCTGGGCAGCAAGCACGCCCTCCGGCACGCCGGACTGTCCGGGCTGCTGCTTGAGCCGCGCGTAGTCGCCAAGCCAGTGGACGATGTAGCGCACGAGGTCTAGGTCGATCGGAATCGTGTTTAACCGGACCGCAGCGAAAATTCCCGGATATCGCGCCCGTATGTCATCGTCGGCCATCGCGTGCAATGCCTTCCCGCTGTCTGTCGACGACGGCGACGAGCTGGGCCGCCAGGTCGATCGCCTCGCTGTGATCCAGCACAAACACGATGTAGCCGATCTCCAACCGAATCAGCTGGTCATTCCCGGTGAATGGCCGCACATCCGGCCGCAGCTGCTTACGTCCAAGCAGATTCACTGTTCCCCCTTTGCGCTATCCACGCCCGCAGCCCGTGCACGCCTGGCCGCCCGGCGGTCGGCGATCTCATCGGCGATACGCCGCTTCGGGAGCGGCGGTAACGCATCGATCTGCTCCAAAACGCTCGTGAACTGTCGCGATAATGCGGCCAAGTCACGCTTGGACTGGCACTGGTCGATCGCGCAGGCAAGCGCGTCACGCAACGCCGCTAAAGCAGCCAATCTGCTTCCCGTCTTCGCCGCAGATACAACCGAATTACACTGTGCGCCAGCGTATTTCGTTGACGTCGTAGTTCTCCTAGCCATCAATCAACTGCCCCTTGAAGTGTGGAAAATCGGCCTGGGGAGGGAGCGAAGTGACCTGGTGGCGGTCGCGCACCACCCCCTGCCCTCTGATTTTTTCGGGGGACCGGGTCACCGGTTACTCCTTGGGCACGTGAGGCCGCTGGCCGGCAAGGGTCCGATCGGGCGGCCGCAGTGCGGGCAGGCGCGGGGTCGCTGCCGCGGCGAGTTGCGTCGCTTACTCATTCGACTGTGGTCCGGTCGTAGGCGGCGATCGTTTCGCGCAGGCGCTCGACGTCGGTGCCGTTAAGCGAGTATGGGCCGAGCTCGAGGTGCCAGCTTCCGGCGTCGTCGTGGACTAGGCGTAGCGGCAACGCGAACCACGAGTCAGTTTCGCTCATGTAGGGCTCGAGGTAGCCGAAATCGTCCTTGACGGTGCGATGTAGGAGGTTGGTGGCGTAGAGCCGTGGTGCATCGAGGACGGGAAAAACGGTGTGGTGGATGGTGGTCATCGCGGTGTCCCTTTCGTGGTGTTGGGTTGGGTGTTCGGTCGAATCGGTGTTCCGCATTCGGAGCACAGGCGGGCGATGTTGTCGGGCTCGAACAGGTTCGGGGTGCCGCAGATCGGGCAGTCGTCGGCGGTCATTTCTTGGCCTTTCGTGGTCGGCCCCGCTGCCCGGTGTTGAGGCGGCCGGCGATGACGCCGAGTGGTCGCTTTCGGGGTGGTAGTGCGTTGAGCCACTGCTGGCATGGTTTGAGGGCTGGGCAGCTTCGGCAGATGTGTTGCGCGTACTCGATGGTTTCAACGCAGTCGGTTTCGTCGAACTCGGCCCACCGGCCGCGGCATCGGGCACCGGGCAATACCGGTGCGGCGCCGATAGCGGCGAGCAGCCCAGCGATCGCGTTGCTCACTGGTCGGCTCCTTCGGTGCGTTGGCGGCGCCGGCTGATGGTGATCCGACGCACGTACTCGAGCGGCAAAGGCCCGGTCTGCTCGTGCTCGATGTCGGAGCAGTCCGCGTCGTAGCGCGCGGTGTCGTCGCCCAGTCGGTCACGTCGAGCCAGGAGCAGGTAGGCGCTGCCATCGGCACTGACCGCTGTGGCGGCAAGGTAGTCGGTCAAACCGACATCCCCGAGGCTCACCGAGTGGGCGATGAGGTCCCAATCGTCACCGGTGGTGTCGTTAGTCATCAGCGGTCCCTTCGCCGGGCCGGCACCGTGTGTCCCGGTCCCGCGTGTGGAGGGGTCTCTCTTATAAGAGACCCCACCGCGGGGACACGTCCGACCAGCGGTTTCTTGCTATGTGTCCCACCCGATTTGGGGACACGTTTAGTCGGGGTAGGCGCGCAGCATGTTCCGCGCGTGTCCCCGTGTGTCCCCACGCGTTCGGGGACACACCTGACCAGGCCTTTTCGCGGCAATCCAGAAAAGGTTGCGGGACACGCCATTACCAACCTCCTTCCGACGTGTCCCCAACGCGCTGGGGACACACTTCGGGAGCTTCAAACGTGTCCCCGTCGACTTGGGGACACGTTCCGAATAGCTCGGCCTGTGTGTCCCGAGGTCGATCGGGACACGTTGCGGCCAGCTTCCGTGCCTTCACCGCGGCGCCCACTACGTCGTTGCGGACTCGGTACTTTGCCGCGCGCAGCGCGTTCCGCGCCTTGCGTGCACCGGTGTCCGGCGGCAAGCCGATCCGGTTCATAGCGTCGATGCAAGACGCGATCCGCTGCTGCTCAGTGAGTGTTAACGGCGCCGCTTTCGCCTCGTGGTACAGCCGCGGATTGACGTCACGCAGGATTCGAATGGTTTCGGGATGAGCGCTACCGCGTTGCTTTTCGCACGTGAGGGTCACGTACGTCTCGCCGTTGGGGCCCGGCTGCTGGGTGAGCTGCCAAACGCAGTCGACGTCGTCATTCTTCGCTGACGATCCCCGTGCGCCGGCCGCTTTCGCGTCTTTGCCGCGGTGGTCCAGACGAACGACCGTGCGGCGCGCCGCCTTCAGGGGCGCGAGAGCATGCCGATACAAGGCGCGGTAGGTGTCCGCGCTGTTTTCTTCGCCGGCAACGACTCGGCTGACAGTGTCGATGATCACCAGGTCGGCGTCGTAGTGCTCGGCTACGTCTGCCAGATCGCGGCCGCCGGCAACGCTATCGAGCGGCGGCATCGTCGGGAACGACAGATAGTGAAGGTTCGCGAGATCCTTTGGCCCGTAACCCATATCGCGTAGCCGCTCGACGATGTCATCGCGACTGTTCTCGTGATCGACGTAGAGCACGTTCATCGGGACTCTCGGCGGGTGGCCGAATACCTTGCGGCCTGCCGCGAGGGCGGCAGCAACGTCCTGCAGCAGCAGCGACTTTCCCGCCTTCGCTGGCGAGACCAGCGAGTACGCGGATCCTCGCACGAGGAAGTCGTCGACGAGCCAGTCGACGTCGTCAGGTACGCCCTCGAACGCGCGTTGCCAGTCGAGTATCGGATACCGGAGGTGGGCCGGGGTGTGGCTGTCCGGGACAGCTGTCCCGTTCCGCTGCCTCGCCGGGTCGGGCTCGGGTGGCCCGGGGTCATCCGGCGGCCAAACGGGTTCGCCGACGGCCTGTGCGCCGCGTCCGGCGTTGAGCCGCTCGACGGCATCCAGTGCCTTCTGTTTGATGTCGGGATCGGTCACGCGACGAAGCCGGTCAGTTCGAGGAGACGCTCTGCGAACGCTCGGTCGTCACCACCCCGCCACCAGAGCGCTTCGAGTGCTTCTCTGTCCAGCAACGGCACGATCCCAGCCCGCATAAGGTGCTCGGCCGCGTCGCGGGCGGCGTCGACCATCTTCACCGATAGCGACGGCTCAGTGCACCGGCAGGGCCACGGATCGCGGCAGTTACAGTCCAGCGGGACAGACCGACGCGCAGCGTCACGCCGGCGCCGCAGCTGGCTCCGAACGTCCTGTGGGGTGTCCCGAACACAGGGCACCCAGACGAGCTGCTTGCGCGGGCTTTCGCTGCGTTCTGCGGTAGGCTGATCGCGGGTGTAGGTGGTTGGGTGACTGCCGAACTTGCTGGTTGAGGGTCGGTCCCGGTGGTGCGGGGCTCGGCCCTCAACTTCTTTCGGTGGCCCGGTCACGCAGCACCGCCGAATGGCTTCATGGCGGCGTCGACTTCATTCAGGTCGACACGGACAAGACGGTTGCCGCTGCGGTACCCGGCAAGGCGGCCGTCCGCGATCATTTGGCGGACTGTGCGATCGGTGACGCCTAGGTACTCAGCTGCTTGTTGAAGCGATGCCCATCTGCGCGCTTGGCGGCCCGGGGAAATAGTGGAAGATGACGGCACGGCGAAACAAACCTTTCGGAGTGTTTCGGTTGCCGAAGCCGAGTCCCGATCTAGCGATCAGAGTTCCGCGCACCGCGGGGCTAGATCAGCAGCCTACACGGAAGTGCCCTGAAATACGTGGAACGTGCGCTTCTTTGCGTGTGTCTTCGGAATCAGTTGACCGCGCATCGCGGCAACCGTGGTCGCGGGATCGGGCAGTGCAAGGGTGCCGTGCTTCGGGCAGACGATATAGCCGATCCACTCAAGAGGCATTGCGACCGACGGGTCCGCATGCCGTTTCGAGACGCGACGGGTCTTATCGACGGAACGGATAGTCAGAGAGTCCACTTCACGCTGCCGGCGCTGTATGTGCTCGGCTAGGGTTATCCCGCTCGCGTCATACAGTTCTGTCGCCGGCGGCAGGCCGAGCGCTGCGAGACGTTCGTCGTCTATGGGCTCGTAGTGCGGCACGGCGGTCTCGCCCGACTTGTGGTGTATGAGCGCGATAGCGACACTGGGATCCGCTTTGTCGGATTTGACGATGCCGACACATATTCCGCAACCGCCAATCCCGCACCGCAGCACCAGCGTTGGCGGCATCTCGGCGTTCGTGAGCCACCAGTCCCGCTGTTCGGGCAAAAGGTAGTCGAGGTTGTCATCGACCATCAGACCCCCCGTTCTCGGCGATCTTCGACAGCAGGGCCGCTATCTCGCGGTCGCGGCCTTGCGCGGCGTGTTGATATCTCATTGCCGCCTGAGGTGTCGAGTGCCCGAGCCGTGCCATCAATTCGGCCAGGCTGGCTCCGGTCGCCGCAGCCAGGACCGCGCCGGAGTGCCGTAAGTCGTGCCACCGTAGATCTTCGCGCCCGGCAGCCTTGCGCGCTTTGTACCAGTGCCGCATCAGAGTCGACGGCTGTAAGTGACGATCTCCGGCGCCTTCGGGTGGTGATACTTCACGGCCCTTGCCACGCGGCACCAGGTCACCGGCGGGAAACAGAAGCGAATCACGCTTCTTACCAACATGTTTCGACAAATGTGCTTCGATCAAGGGAATGATGTGCGGCGGGATCGCGACGTCACGGACGCTGGCCTCAGACTTGGGTGTGGTGACCTGGAATGTGCCGCCTTTGGTGCGGACCGCGGCGCGGCGGATGCGGATCACTTCTTTGGACAGGTCGATGTCGCCGCGCTGCAATTCGATGGTTTCCCCGAACCGCAGTGCGCACCATGACGCGAAGGTGACCATCAGTTGCAGCCGCTCGGGCATGGCGTCGGTCAGGATGGCCAGCTCCTCGACGCTGGCGGGCCGGATCTTGTGAACGCGCTTGGCCCGGCCGGCGCCGACGATACGGCACGGGTTGGCGTCGATCAGCTCGTCGTTGACGGCGCTGCCCATGATGGTGCGCAGGAGGCTGTAGGCGTGGCTGCGCATCGTCGGCCGGTCTGTCAGGGTGTCCGCGTACCATTCGCGGACATCTTTCGGCTTGATCGAGCGGAGCTGGCGGTTACCGAACGTCTCGATCAGGTGGTCGTCGAGCAGCGCCTGATAGTGCTCGCGAGTCCGGTCCTTGATCGGGCGGCCGGCGACCTGGCGGCCGGCCAGCCACGCGGTGGCGTAGGCGCTGAATGTGATGCTCTCGGGCTTGGCCACGGCCGCTGGATTCCACAGCTTGGCGTCGATCTCCCGGCGCCGATCGGTCAGCCATGCCTCGGCGTCGATCTTGGCTGCAAAGGTCTTGGGCGCGGTGATGTAGTTACCGTCCGGGTCGGTGAACCGGACCTGATACCGCCCCGAGGGCAATTCTCGGATGTTGCCGAATGACCGCTTGCGCACCAATTCCAGTGACCACCCAGTATCGCGTTTGTCGTGCCAGATATGTGCCTAATGAGCCTACGGCATGTTCCGCTTGCCTCCGCATGGCTCACGCGATACTGTGCAGTGCCTTACCAGTTCAGAGCCCTTCTGCGCTGGTCACGATATGAATCGCCAAACCCCGAGATCGCCTACTTCAATCCCAGTATCGCGCACCAAGATCAGTGCAGTTCAGAGCATATAGTTAGCTGTACCTAATGAATCGCATGCAATACTCATGCGATAGCGATTCGCGGCGTGTCTCATTCCTTGGACCGCCCGATAAGCCGCAATCGTTTCGTCAGGCCGCAGATGAGTTGGTTTAATGTGTCGACCGACCTCGGCATATCGAGGCGGCAAGATACCCACAGGCACCATTGTGCATTTTCCCGGCGCAGGTGCCCGCGTCGGCGTTAAATTCCTCTCCTGAGCATCACTAAGGAGAGCGGCGCCTATGCGGTCACTCATTGCCGTCATCGTCGCTGTAGTCGGCTACGGGATCATCGCGCTCGCCGCACCGCCAACCGCCGCGGCCGACGAATGCCCGGCCGGCTTCTACTGGTCGAAAGCCCACGCCACGTGCGTAGAACGTCCCGACGACAACCCAGTCGGAGCAGTTGCACTGTGCGGAGACGGAAAATACTCCCACAGTGAATCACGTAGCGGCACATGCTCGTCGAACGATGGCGTCAGGCAGTGGTGCCCCTGCGGGGCCTCACCCTCACTCGCCGACGTTCCAGCGCCCACGGGCGCTTCAGACGACGATTACGTGGCTATCGCGATCTCCCTCGTAACCGGACGTCCCGCCGGCTGGAGTACCGCAGGAAGTCCGGATAAGGCAAACCAAATCGCGGTCGCCGAATGCAGCGCTGCCACAGGCGACATCTGTGAAGCCGTGGCCGGCATGCACAATGGGTGCGCCTCAGTTGCAATCGACCCCGAGGCCGGCCGATTTCAAGGCGGTTTTGGGCCAGACACAACAGCATCAAAGACGGACGCCCTTACCAAGTTGAATTCAACCAGGGGCGTAATAGCAGCCTCGCATTGCTCTTCCTGAAGATCAACTCCTGCTGGGCGCTTGAAGATCGCCCGGCGCGCTCGCCGGCTCGGCTTTCCGCGCCGGCGTGAATAGCGATACACGGGTCGGCACGCATAAACTCGTGAGGTTATGGGGCAAGATCCATTGCAGGTCGTCCCCGCCGAGCTGACAGCGACCGCCGGCCAATGGCAGGTGCTCAGCTCCCAGCTCATTGGGGCCGTGGTGGCCTGGAACAGTTGCCCCGGCGTCGGCGGCGTTGAAGCGCCCGTAAAGTCAGCCGTCGAGGGCGCAGTAGAGTGCGCTGACATTCCGATACCGGGGTTGCCGAAGCCATGATCAACCTGAAGCGTGCTGTCCTTCTCTTGCCGGTGTACATCGCTGCGATGATCACCGTCGACATTGTGTTCAAGTCAGCCCACCTGACCCCCAGCAAGCCCCTTCCGGTGTGGATCGTGGCGGGATTCATCACCTCGGCGATCGTTGTTGTCGCGATTGGAATCTGGTATTTCACGCAACGAAGATCGAGCAAGGTCACGCAGAAGCGCGAACACGCCTACATCGCCATCATGGCGGGGGTGGCGCTATCAGGATTCGTAGGCGACACCGTGAGCGACGTAACTGGGCTATTCATGGGTGGGAAATCGTTGTGGGTCATGGTGCCCAGTTACGCGCTCGCTTACGTCGTCCTCCTGTGGACGATCGCGTTCACCGCAAAAGCACTCGACCACCGCGCCGGCAATGTCGATGAGCGCAGCGGTTCCGCGCACTGAACCAAGACCGCGATGATCGTGACAGCCCTGGAGATTTCTGCGGCGGTCATCGTTGTCGGGATTCTGGCCGGCGGCATGGCGCGTTTTGTTTTTCAGAGCGATCTCGACGCGGCGGAACGATGGAAACGCTTGGTGCCGTTCGTTTCCGCTAGATGCGGCCTCATCCTGATCGGCGCCGGATGGTACGGCTCCACTGGCATAGCGTCGGTGGCCGAGATCATCGCCGGCGCAGCAATGGCGGGCAACGGCGCGTGCCTGGCCATACGAAACCGTCGACCGCGGCTGGCCGGCGGCTCATCCAGTCAGGATTTCCACCGCGCCTACACCGACTACGCCGCCCAGGGCCAGCAAGCCGGCCAGGCACTGCAAGCCGCGCGCCCAACATGACGATCGCAATTGTGGGATTGGTCGCGATGGTGGCCCTAATGTCTCTCTTCACAGCATTCGTCTACTGGTATTGCCGCTGGATCCGAGACCGCCGCATTGACCTGTACACCGACCCGCAATGGACTTCGATCACGGGCCCAGCGTCACCGCACTCTTTGCTTGATCCCAACACCAGCATGCGCAAACGCCCTGAATGCGATGACGACCACGTTCGCTACCTACCGGAAGCGTAAACACGCTTGCGTCCGCAAAGGGTCGGCAGCACGGCTTAACACCGCGGCACTTCCTCGTTACCCGCGCTGATAACTCAGTCTTATCGCGCGGCCAACTGATCGTTGATGTTGGTCCACTGACCTTCGCCCTTGTGGTTGCCCATGTTTCGGCATTGGCCATCGAGGACGATCTGCCCGTAACTGTGGTCGGACGGCATGAAGCTGATACTGGCGGCCACGCCGTCCTTGTTCAGCGTCGCCCCGTGGTAGTGCTGGCCGGGTGGGGCACCGTCATTCCAGCCGTGGCTGATCATCGCCGTTCGTACTTGCTGGAAATAGGCGTCGGGGTCGCCGTGGATCAGGAAGCAGAGCGTGACGGTGCCCTGAAACGGCGGGTCGCCTTGGTCGTTGCAGGAGGCGAAGGAGAACGCCCCGCTGACCCCCTCCAGGTTGGCGGCGGCGACGATCTGTCTGGCCGGCTCGATCACCTGAGCCCGGGTCTGATCGTCGCTCATGGGGTGGGCCGTGTCTTCGTACGGGTTGGTAGATCCGCCGGCTTGTGGTTTCTGTTGCACTGGCGCGCATCCTCCTAACAACATGGCGACGACTAACACAGACGTGATCAGGGCTGGGCGCAACGGCACGCGTCGTTCCTTAATGGTGGTGTTGAGCATCGAACACATGGTTGTCGGTGATAGATCCTGGCGACCGCTCCCATTCCGGGTCAATGACCGCCGGCGTGTGCGGACCGATGGTGACCGGGGGCAGGCCCGGGATTCTGACCTGTACGCCCCCCGAACGAATGGCGCTGTTCGGCTGTCATGCCGTCGGCTTGGAGTTGGTCGCCGTGGCCGGAAACGATGTCGGCCATGCCATAGAGGGCTTCGCTGCCGCGGTGGTAGTAGTACGAATGGTCGTGCGGGTTGATGCCGTCGGACCCAGGAACCTCGGCGCGGAAGCGCACCGAACCGAACCCGTCCACGGCGGGGTCAACACCCAGGCTGGGGTTGGTGCCAAAGAAGTTCTCGCCGAACAACTTCTTGCTCGCACCATCGAGGTGACCGAGCCGACCGGATCGCGGAATCGGCCCTGACCAGCCATGAGCGTCAATCACCGCCCTCGAATCGGTCAGATACTTTGTGCGGCAACGGCCTTCGTCCTGCGGAAGCGAGGTCGGCGAAAACGCCAGACCCGTACAGAACCCGAGCCACGTCCGCGGACAAGCTCCAGCCAAGCCGAGACGTCACCGCCCGACAAAACCCAGACGTTCACCTCTGGGCCATTTCGGGGTTCGATACCGCGCCTTTTGCATGTGAATTGACGGTGCGATCGGCGGTAGTAGCGTTACAGCCGCTCAGAAGGGGTGGCGATGTCTGTTGACGGTGATCGAACGCGGATCGGCAGTCGCGGACAGCTCGCGGTGCGATGCAGCTCAAGTACATAAGTATCCCGGCGTTGATCGCCTTCGCTGGCGGTGATCCGTGGGCGATCGATCGGAGCTTGCAAGCCGGCAGCCCGCTGCAGATTTCCAACCTGGCGAATGCGTTTAAAGCCGCGGGCCATTCGAGCGCCGAAGCTGACCATGCCTTCGAGCAAGCGCGCTCCCGCTTCGATGCCGCCTGGAATCACCAGGACGGCGATCATCCGATCAACGCCTCCGCTGAAGTGCAGCGGGTGACGAAATCCCTTGGGGCGCAGTCCGTGCAACTGCCCAAAATCGGCGCGGACCTGGAAAACATCGCCGCATCCTTGGCCGAGGCGCAAAAAACGGCCGCCGGCCAGATAGCCTCGCTGGAAGCGCAGCTGAAGGGGCTCGACGACATGATCGCCGAGGCCGTCGAGTTGGAAAACGAGCACCCCAACCTCAGCACGGCCGACCGAAATGCGCTCAATGGCTACATCACCTCACTCGAAGACGACGCCATTCGCGACACGAAGGCCGCACTGGGCCAGCTGCAGGCAACACGCGACGGCTACTCGAACACGTTGCAGAACGCGCTGGGCACCCTGAAGAGTGATGGATACGACCCGGCAGGTATCAGGGCGCAAGAGGGGCCGCTGTCGCCGGCGCCCCCGCTGCCGGATGACCCCAATCAGTTTGCACAGGTATGGAATTCGCTCACCCAAGAGCAAAAAGACGCGGAATACGACCGCGATCATTTCATCGGCAACCACGCCGGCATGCCCTTCACCGACCGTGACCACTACAACCGCATGCATCTCGACGAATTACAGAGGTCCAATCAAGCCGACTTGGACCGCCTGCGTGCCGAGCATCCGGACTGGGCCAGCGGCTTCACGCCCGGAATCATGACCAGTACCTACCGCGACTGGAGGAAACAGTGGGACGCCGCCAACCGGACACACGACGGGTATGCGGATGTGAAGAATTCACTGGGGCCACCGCCGGACCAAGTTGCGCCAGGGGGCAAAGTCGACCCACGCAACCCGCCCAAGTATCTCGGGATCATCGACGACAAGGGCCACGCCGCGGTCTCCATCAACAATCCCGATACCGCCAAACGCGACGCCACCTTTGTGCCCGGAACGGGTCAGGATACGACACGATTCAGCGGCAGCCAGGATAAATCTCTGCGGATGTATCAGGCCGCGAGGGACGCCGACGGCAGGCTTGCGCCCGGTGACGTTTCTGTGACGACCTGGATGGGTTATGACCGGCCAATGGACGTGTTCCAAGCTGCGTCAACCAGCTACGCCCACAATGGCGCCGCCGCATTAGATGACTTCCAAGCCGGGTTGCGGGCGTCTCACAACGACGCTCTTACCGGCGGGCCATCGGTCAACACGGTCATCGGACATAGCTACGGCTCGACTGAGGTCGGGGCGGCGGCGCTCGGGGGCCACCACCTCGACGCCAACAACGTCATCGCGGTAGCCAGTCCCGGCGTGCTCACCGACCATGCCGGCGACCTCAACCTCGCCCCCGGTGCCCACGTGTACGCGACGAAAGCACAAAACGACATCATCGGCGTCGCGACCGGATGGACACTCGGCCCAGACCCGACGGGCGCAGATTTTGGCGCTACGACTTTCCAGGCCGCACCCGGACCCACCTGGCCGTTCGGGCTGCCCTCGATAGCGGCACACAGCAGCTACTGGGACAGTGGCAACCCCGCGCTCGATAACATGGGACGCATTATCGCCGGACGAACCGATGTGACACCACCCAAGTGACGGCAAAAGGATGACGAAGACAAAAACTCGCGAATTGCTCGACGTGTTCGCTGTTCTGTTGGCAGCGGCTGCACTTGCAGCGTGCTCATCGACCAATCCAACTAAGCACACAGGGTCGGGGCCATCAGCTCCGTCCGGCGCGACAATCATTCCAGGAGGGCCCATGGAACCCACACCCATTGCGCCGTCACCGAAGATCCCGAAAAGCCAACAAGAGGCCCAGGACTCAGTGCTCCAGTACCTCCAGAAAACGGTCGACGGGTTGCCGCCGGGCACCGTCCTCGACACGAGCGACACCATCGGCGGCAGCAACCTCGGGTGCGACGACAACTACACCGGCCCCGGCCCCGGCCCCACCGAGTTTTCGTTGTTCGCCAAAGTGATCGCGCCCGCCGGAACGAAGTCTGCAGATCTCGTAGCGCGCGCCGGAGAGCTTTGGCGAAGCTGGGGTATCACGGTGATGGAGCGCGACGGATTTGAAAAGCCGAACCAATTCGGTTACTTCCCGGACGGATACCGCATACAAATCAAGGCGGCATATCCCCCCGACTATCCACCGACCATCGTCGCAACGTCACCATGCTTCCCCGGCGAGCTACGTCGAGATGGCCTACCGGTTCCCAAGGTCATTCGCCAAAGTGCACCGGGAAGCTAGTTGATGCTCAAGCCGGATCAATTTCGCATCACCAGCGTCTGAGGTAGTCACTCAGCACCCTCGCCACCCGGACCTGTCGCCGCGGGAACATCGTCAGCCGGGTCGATCGACTCAGACCGGACGGCCGGGGACGACAGCACCCGGTGCGCCGAAGATGCGAATCTTGACCGGCTCGCGCAATCGCGAAGCGCGGGTCCCACACGCTGCGGACAGGCACCTGTGCGCAGCGTTTCCGGGTTGACCCCGCGAGGCTTTTCATGCCGGCATCGCGGGAGGCTCAGAAGAACGGCGCCTTGGGCCATAGGCTGGATTCGCGGCGCAGGAAGATCCCGTCCACTTGGAGCAGCGCACCGGTCGTCGGGATGCGTGAGACCGGAAACACGTCGAATAGCGAGAAACCCTGCTCGCCAAGCCATCTCATCACCTCCGCGATCAGCGGGGCGCCTCTGTTGTATTCGAGCAGGGACAACTCGATGACAATGGCCTCGACGCCCGCAAGCGTCTGTGCGCCGCCGCGCAGCACGTCGATTTCCGCGCCCTGCACATCGATTTTCAGCAGGTCGAATTCGCGGCCAGGCAGCTCGGTCAGCACGTCGTCCAATCTGCGCATGGGCAGCGAGATTGTGTCGCGCGGATAGGAGGTCTGCTCCTCGTAGAGCGATGAGCCGGAGGAGTTGATCGCAGCATTCACCTGATGGAAAGCGACACGCTCGTGGTTTTCCGCTCCCAGCAACACGATGCGATAGTCCACATCCGGTAGCTGCGCGGCGACAGCTTTGAGTTGCATCTCCTTGCTGGGCTGAGCTTCGAGCATCAGGATCGGAGATTGCCCGAAGAAATACCGCGCCGTTCGCGCGAAAGTCCCCTCGAATGCGCCGATATCGAGGATGCCCCTGGGCCGAAAACCTAGGACGTGCAGCACGTGCAATCCGAAGGGAGTTTGTGTCGGCGCCAGGTTGCCGTGCAGCCACTCCACGGCCGACTGGTAGGCGGCAAGCGCTTCGGCCACCCGGCCTTGCGCGGACAGCGCTGCCGCCAACACGTGCAGCGCCTGGGGATTCGCTGGTTGCGCTTTCAGGATTTCGCCGGCGATGGTTTCGGCTCGCGCCATCTCGTTTGCAGCCAGCGCGGCGGCGGCTTCATCCAGTGCTGTCACGGCGCGGATGTGTTTCCGCTGAAGCGCGGCGACGTGGTTGTCGTGCGATGCATCTTCAGCACTGTACGGCTTCGATACAGGGACGCTGAACGGTCTCAGATAGCGTGCGGGCGCACGGACATTGCTTCATTGAAATCTGGTGCTGGTCCAGCACCTCATGTTTGACCGTCCGGCGGTGCCGTCGGGACACATTCAGACGCGCTCGGCCTTCATGTCCATGTCGATGGTTCCCTGGCACGCGCCGCTCAAGATGTCGGTGTGCATGAGGCCGTCAAGCGACCCGTCGGGCTGGGGCGTGTAGCGCACGGTGGCTCGGGCCGGATTCCACTCGATCGAGGTGTCGGGCATCATGCAGTCCCACTGGAAATCGTTGGTTTGCGACCAGGATTTCCCGTCCCAGGTGAACTGCACCGGCTGCGGAACCGTCGGGTTAGTCGGCGGCGGGCCACTGACGATCGTGGCGACGCACTTCCCGTTCGTGCAGCTCGAGCGGAAACCGTAGACCTCGGTGTGCTGCACCTCGGGATTGCCGACCGCCATGCTGGTGCCGGCCTTCGGACCCACCATGAACGTGATCGCGTACTGGCCGTTCCACGACGGATTGTCGGCAAAGGCGGTCGAGGGATGCGACATGGCAATCGGCAGCGACGCGGCGCACAATCCGACGAAGCATTTCACGCGGTGCGACATCATCAATTCTCCTCTGAGGCCGTACCCGTTCAATGGTGATATGCCGATCGCCTCGCGGGCAAGAGTCTGGCGGGATGCCTCACCAACCCCACTCGTCATCGTCGAGGACATCCACGGTGAGAGCATTATCGGCCGCGTGTTTCGTTCCGTAGAAAAAGGTCAGCATGGTGCGCTCGTCATCGAGGGGTTCAGTCGCTGCGACGGTGGCATGCCCGATCTTCATGCGGATCTTGTCACCGGGCTTCAATTCGTCCACACGTTTAAGGGGCACGCTCCACCCATCAGCAGCACTGAAATTGCCAATGCTACCCACGGTGTGCTGATTCATAACCTGCCCTGCAGGGCAGGTTATGAGGCCCCCAACTTTCCTTTCGACCACGGCCGGGCAGCGAACTACTCCGAGGGGCTGCGGGCTTCCTCGTAGCGGGCCGAGGCCACCAACGCGACGCCGAGCAGGACCAGCAAGGGCACGAACACCAGTGGGTAGGTGGCGACCGCGGCGATGGCGATGATTGCGCTGGGCACGATCAACGCCACCGCGGCCGTCGGATGCCGCTCGCCCAGGCTGACGATCCGTGCCGGCGCCGCGAACGCCGCCGCCGCCTGCGGACGCCAATCTGGCCGATCACCATATGAGCGGTGGGTTGGCAGACCGCACCCCATGCAGGCGCGCCCGTAGGAGTAGCGAGTTTGCAGCCCGCAACCCAAGCAGGTGTGGGTGGTCATCCGCCCATGATCTCATCGCGCCGAGCGGCCGTCGCGGCTGGCGCGTCCGCGCGCCCGCCGCGTCCCCATTCCTCGACGTCCGCGGGGACGGTGCGCGTGTCGGCTACTTCACCGTCCGACGCGACGACGCCCTGTTTCGTTGCCCACCAACCTAATCCGAGTCCTCGTCGTCGTCTTCGTCGTGTCCGTCGTGTTCGTCGTCGTCGGCGTCTTCGTCGTCTTCGTCCTCGTCGGAATCCCCGGACTCCTTGGATTTCTCGGAGTGATCGAGCCTGTGGGCGAACTTCGTCAGAAGCTCAGCTAAGTCGCGCGCCTCGTCAGACGTCAGCGCCTCGTCGAATAACCGCTCGTCGTCCTCCGATACCCGCTCGAGGTAAACCGCGTTGTCCTTGATGCTGACGTCCCACCGGCCGCCCTGCTCACGAACCATCCGATGCCGCCTTCCGAGTAGTGACCTGATCGCTCAACCGACGCGTCCCGGCGCGTTACCGGCTTGGTTACCCACTTGAGCGGGTCGCGCCTCAGCGAAGTTTCACGCCGGCGCCGCGGCCCGGTTACGGCGCGATCGGCCGCTTGAAGAAGCATGCGACGGAAAAGGCTCCCCGATGGTCGGCATCGAGCCCGACCATCTCCCACCCCTGGCGGCCCAGTTCATCCGCCTTCAGCTTCATCTCGTCCATGGCGGTGTCCCCCTCGCGGTAATCCCACGTGTATTCCCACTGCTGCGGATACCACTTGCCGTCTGAGGCCAGCCACCAACCCGGGCCCGGTGAAGGATTGTCCATGTGGTCGTGAGTACCACAGATTGCCCAGGCCACCTACGGCGCGTAGGCCCACCCGAGAAAGATGTTCTGCGAATCGTACGGACTTGGTCGTATTTCCCGGATGTGCGGCGGCGTGAAGTAGTTGGCGGTGAGGTATTGGCCGTTGCCCTCGCTGAGCATCACGTGCCCAGTGCCGTGATCGAATCCCGGATTGCTCGTAAAGACGAGTGCCCCCTCCGGAATGTTCTCGGCGTTGGTATGAATCAGGCCTTTGCGGTTGAAATCGTTGAAAGCGTCCATCGCCGACGGATATCTGAACGCGTGGTTGTAGGCCTGCTCGACGAACGCCTCGCACTGGACCGTGTTGTCCGGATCCGCGGCCATCTGGCCACGCGCCCAGGCCATCGCACGTGCCGCCTTGTCTTCCACGGTCGCCGCCGCGGGGGCCGCTCCCCCACCGCCGCAGTCCGGGCCCAGGGCATCGAGGGTGCGCGTATCGACGTCGACGTCGGCGACGTAGTGACCGTCAGATGTCTTGTACCACAGGCTGTCCCAACCGCCGTCGGCGATCTGGTAGCTGAAGAAGCCCTTGACCGGCTCACCCGCGGCGTGGCACACCAGGGTCAGGACCTTGCCGGCGTCGTACACCCCGTCCTGGCCCGACTTCAGGTTGGCGCCATTCATGCGCGGGGTGGTCGGCGCTTTGACGGTGCCGGTCGTGTCGGCGCGGGCCGGCGCGGCAGTCGGCAGACCTAACGCAAAAACGGCTGCCGCCGCGACCGCGATTGCTGCTTTCATTGCCCGGTCTTTCTGCCACGCCCGCTATGAAATTGATCGGGACGCTACACCGGAAACAATGGCCGTGTCTCAGAAATGGTCCTAAGAATTCACGGGTCAGCAGTGGTCGGTCCAGCACCGCTGCAGCGGGCAATAAGTCGCGTGCGCCAGCGTCACCATGGAATGGACGTCCCCGAACGTCACATTCCTGGGGTCCAGGTTGGCGTGGACGCTCTGGGCAATTTGGTCGTACGTCCAGCCCCAGCCGAGATCGTCACAGATGAGGCGCCCCATGCCGGTCAGGGCGGCGTCGTGGTCCGGCGGCCAATTGAAGCCCGCAGCCCGCAGTTGAGCGAGGTAGGCGTCGTCGGCGGCGTCGGCGTTCGCGGTCGCCGACCCGGTGAGAAGGGCGGCGCCGGCAATGACGGGGACGACCAGTCGCGCCAGCCAGCGAGATGGGGGCATTTGCTCCGCTTCCTTTCCTCGTGCCGTTGACGACGCCCGCAGGATGCGGCTCTAATGCGGCAGGATACGAAGAATAGGTAAACCAGGGAAAATGCAACTTATCGAAAGTTGAATAATCGGCTTCGCGGCCGACGATTGCTCAATCCGGTGACGGTGACCGCACGGGCGGGGGTGTCGGACCCGGCGACGGCGGGTCGGCGTGAGCGGCGGCCCCGCTGAGCATTACGGATGCCGGGGCCCCGCCGACGACGGGATCGCGCCGGACGCAGTCGATTTGCAGCGGGTCAGTACCGGCTGAGCGTTTGCCCGCGGCTATGGCCAAGTAGACCCGCAGTTCTGCAAATTTTTCTGCCCCGCAATGAATTTCGCCACACGGGTAGAGTCGCGGGCATGAATTTCATCGAGTGGCTGAGAACCCCGCACTATCTGCGGACCCGTTTGATGATGGAACGGCAGCCGATCAGGAACATCGAGATCGAGACCGTGTTCCTCGAAATCTCCCACCGCGACGCGCTGCTGCGGTTCCCGGTGATGCTCATGTTTCTCCCGAGGCGCGCTCGCCCCACGCGCGACCGCACCCCGCGCCCCGATCAGGACAAGTGACCGCGCACGTCAGGTAGCCCGGCGATGTCGATTCCGCCCGGCCCGCGCCAGCGCCCGCCCACGGCCGTCCCGGGCGCGCAACCGGGTTGGGTGCCGGCGACCGATGGGGCATGCTTGCCCTATGCACATCGTCAACGGCGTCCGTGATCCCGCAGCAAGTTTCCCTCTCGACACCGTCACCGACGATGCGGGCGAGCGTCGGCAGGCCAACCGGGCCATCGCCGTCAGCGCCATCGGACTGGCGCTGACGGGGCTCGTCGAATTGGCCATCGCCTTGCTCTCCGGCTCGGTGGCCCTGCTCGGCGACGCTTTACACAATCTTTCCGACGTCTCCACCAGCGTCCTGGTGTTCGTCGGGTTCCGGGCTTCGCGCAAGGTCCCCACCGAGCGCTATCCCTATGGTTACGAACGCGCCGAGGACCTGGCCGGCATCGGTGTGGCACTGGTGATTTGGGGTAGCGCCGCCGTCGCCGCCTACGAGAGCGTCGAGAAGCTGCTCCGGCACGGCGGCACCGGATATGTGGGCTGGGGCATCGCCGCGGCGATCGTGGGAATCGCGGGCAACCAGCTGGTGGCCCGCTACAAGTTGGTGGTGGGCAAGCGAATTCGCTCGGCGACCATGGTGGCCGACGCCAAGCACTCCTGGCTGGACGCGTTGTCGTCGGCGGGGGCGATGCTCGGGCTGGTCGGCGTGGCGCTCGGCTGGGGTTGGGCCGACGCCGTCGCCGGGATCGTCGTCACCGGGTTCATCTGCCACGTCGGCTGGGAGGTGACCGCCGACATCGCTCACCGCCTGCTCGACGGCGTCGACCCCGAGATCGTCACGACCGCGGAGGCCGTCGCCGCCACCGTGCCGGGCGTCACGCACGCGCACGCCCGGGCCCGGTGGACGGGCCGGACCTTGCGCGTCGAGGTAGAGGGTTTCCTCGATCCCGACACTCCTCTGGCCGCGGCCGACCGGATCGGCCGCCTGGTCGCCGCCGCGCTGGCGCCACGGATCCCCGAGATGCACAACTTCGCCTGGACGGCACGGGCCGCCTGAACCACGGCCTGGGCGTCAGCCCCGGCGGAACCGCTCGCGCAGCTCCGGATCGTTCTCCCACCACAGTCCCGACGGCGCGGCGCTTCCGTCCTGGGCCCCCTCCGCCGTGTCGAGTTCGGCGTCGACCCGCACCGCATGCGCCTTCTCGTCGCGGGACAGGGCGCGCATCAACAGCAGCACGAACGGCCATCCGACCAAGTCCCCGAGAATCCACAAGACGCCGGCGCCGATCGTTTGGTCAAGCCGCTGATCGGGACCCCAGGATCGGTGCAGATCCGCGTAATACGCCGAGCCGATCAATGCGCCCTGCCAGATGACCAACCCCAGCACGCCGTCGCCGAGGGCCTCGCCGACGGTGATCAGCAGCGAGATCGACTGCGGGTACCTGCGGGGCACCGGGTCTTCCTGCAGTCGAGCATAGAAATACCCAAAGCCGATGGCCACCAGCGCGATTCGAGTCGGGGTGCCCACCCATTCGTTTTCCAGGGCCGCGGTGTACCAGGAAGTCAGGTAGAGCAGCCACGGCGTGGCCAGCATCGCCACCGACGTGGTTGCGGGGTGCGCGACCACCCGGGCCAGGCGCGTCGCCAGCAGCCGATCCACCCGGTCGCGACCGCCCGGCCCCAGCGCGGCGCGCAGGACGGTGATCGGCTTGCCTTGGGCGATCAACAGCGGCACGACGTAGAGGAGCAGCACCACCTGCAAGGCCCGCACCCAGAACAGGACGTACGCGTAGGCGCCGATCGCGCTCGTCGTCGCCAGCAAGCATACGACCGCACCCGCGGCGAACCACGCGGCTTGAGCGCGCTGGGCCGACTGCTCGGTGTCCCGGGCCCGTCGGTAGCACCAGACGTATACGGCGACGAGCAGGGCGATCACCGCGACGGAGACCGGGTCGGGTCGCCACTCCTGGACTGCGGCGCCCCACGTCAACGGTCCGGGATCGGCACGCACAGCTACCAGCGTAGTGCCGGGCACAACTGGGGCGATCGGCGCTCAGTTGCCCGTCGCGCCCTCGGGCTTCGGCCCGCGGTCTTCGCCGGTGATGTACTTCGGGCAGTAGTGCGCTGCCGAGAGGTAGGTGAACTTGGCGGCGCTGGCCCCGTGAAAATCCGGATTCTGGTTGCGCAGGTCGGTCACGATCTTCGCATCCGACTGCCCGTCGTCGAGCAGGTCGCACACCGCCTTGCCGATCGTGATCGCGTTGCCGCCGTCCTGGTAGGTGATGCCGGCATCGCGCAGGTCTTTGAGGAAGTCCTGATCGTTGTCGATGTCGGCGTGCGCGGGCGCGGCCAGGCCGATCGCGGCGGCGGCGCTCGCCAGAACCAGTAGGGATCGCATAACGCAGCGATTCTCGCAGACCCACCGGCGAATGGCATCTCGTCGGGCAAACGGTGGGTGAACTCTTGCCGGCCGGCTATGCCGCCGGCGCCCGGGAGAATCGCGGCGCCGGGCGGCGCATCGTCAACGATTCCGGCAGCGCGCCGACCTGCCGGCGCTCCGCGGGTTCCCAGATGTCGCCGTCGAGCACACCCGGCAGGGCCGCCTCGCTGGCGACGAACACGGGCGCCCGGCCCTGCGCGAACTGCCGGTGATAGTCCTTGAGCGCCGCGAACGCCCACTTGCCCAGCAAGCAGATCGTAACCAGGTTCGCGATGGCCATCACCGCCATCGTCAGGTCGGCGAGCGCCCACACCAGCGTCAGCTTGGCCAACGCGCCGAAGACGATGGACACCAGCGTGACCACCTTCAGCACGTTGGCCGCCAGGCGCCGCCCGCCCAGGTAGAACAGATTGGCCTCCGCGACCACGTAGTTGCTCAGGACCGACGCGAACGCGAAGACGAACACGACAGCGGTCACCAGCAACGTGGTCCACGAGCCGAGGTCGGCCGCGATCGCGGACTCGGTCAGGCTGGCGCCGGCGACCGCCCCCAAGCGGGCCGGGTTATAGGTTCCGGGTCCCGACAGCAGCACGATGAACGCCGTCGCCGTGCAGATCACCATGGTGTCGACGAACACGGCGAGCGACTGAATCAGGCCCTGTTCCACCGGATGCCTCACGGTCGCGGCGCCGGCGATGTTGGGCGAGCTGCCCATCCCGGCCTCGCAGGCGAACAGCCCCCGTTTGACACCGGTGAACATCGCGGCGAGCACACCACCCGCGAAACCGCCTGCCATTTGGCGGATTCCGAAGGCCCCGCCAATGATCTCCCTGATCACCATCGGCAGCTCGGTGATGTTGACGGCCACGATTCCCAGCGCCAGCAGCGTGTACGCCAGCGCGACCACCGGAAGCACCGATCCGGCGAATTGGGCGACCCGGCGCACGCCACCGAACAGCACGGGCGCCGCCAGCACCGCCAAAACGACTGTGGTCCAACCGACTCCGACGCCGTGCGACGACTGCAGCACCCCGCTGATCGCGTTGGTCTCCACCATGTTGAACGCGGTGGAGAACGTGACAACCAACAGCATGGCGAAGGCGATGCCGCCCGCCCGTGACCGCAGCCCGCGTTCGATGTAGAACGCGGGACCGCCACGGAACGCGCCGTCGTCCGAACGGACTTTGAAGATCTGGGCCAGGGTGGCCTCGATCAACGCGGTGGCCATGCCGACCGCCGCCACCACCCACATCCAGAAGACGGCACCGGGCCCGCCGACCGTCAGCGCGATGGCGACGCCCGCGATGTTACCCGTGCCCACCCGCGACGCCAGACCCACGCAGAACGCCTGGAACGACGAGATACCGCCGTCGTAATGGTGCGCCCGCCGCAGCTGCCGAAGCATGCGCCCGAAGTAGCGGATCTGAATGAAGCGGGTGCGCACCGTGAAATAGGCACCGCCACCGATCAGCAAATAGATCAAAACGTGTGTACTGAGGAGGTTGCTCAGGGGTTCGACCAACTGCTGCTGAAGAAAGTCCAAACCCTGCTCGCTTTCGACTACGGCCGCTGTCCGTCGCCGAAATGGTATGGAGCAATTGTTGATTACACGTTTCGTTCACCCGCCGTTAGGGCGCGGATATGTAAAAAGCGGATCACATCATCACCGCGGCGCCGCCGCCGGGAGGCGGCGTCGGGCACCCAAAGCGGCTGGGGGCAATACGAGTTGGCCGCGGTCGGCAAATCGTTGGCGACGTCCCGCTGACGGCCCGCCACCGGGGCCGTCCCGGGCGGCTAGGAGCTGGCGGTGGTGGTCGCCGGGGTGGACGACGAAATCGCGTCCGGGCAGTAGGCACTGGCCGCGATCGCGGTGAACTTCTCCGCTTTCTCCTCCGTCAGCGCGGCGGCCTTCGATGTCATCGCCTTCGCGATGTCCGGCATCGCCGTGCCACCGCCGGCCGCCGAGCACACGTAGTGAGCGGCCTGGATGACCTGGCCCGGATCGGCATAGGTGAAGCCGGCCGAATCCAGCGACGCAAGGAAGGCGTCGTCGGTGTCATCGGCGTGCGCGGGCACAGCCAGGCCGATCGCGGCCGCAACGCTGGCAATTGTCAAAACGAGCTTCATAAATTCGAAATCGTTCCAGACCCGGCCGCAGGTCCGCAGCCGGCGAAACAATTCTTAACGATCGTCAACCCGTGGTTGACACCTGTGTGGCGTCAACCTATCGTTGACGACATGTCCGACCCGACCCGCATCGCCTACCCGGTCCGCCTCGACGAACTGATCAACGCCATCAAATCGGTGCACACCGACGCGCTGGACCAACTGGCCGACGCCGTGCTCGCCGCCGAGCACCTGGGCGAGGTCGCCGACCACCTGATCGGGCACTTCGTGGATCAGGCCCGCCGCTCCGGGGCGTCGTGGACCGACATCGGCAAGAGCATGGGCGTCACCAAACAGGCGGCGCAGAAGCGCTTCGTGCCGCGCGCCGAGCCGACCACCCTGGACCCCGAACAGGGCTTCAGCCGCTTCACCCCGCGGGCGCGGGGCGCGGTGGTGGCCGCCCAGAACGCCGCGCACGACGCGGCCAACGACGAGATCACCCCCGACCACCTGCTGCTCGGCGTGCTCAGCGATCCTTCCGCCCTGGCCACGGTGTTGCTGCACCTGCAAAAGATCGACACCGAGGCGTTGCGCGCCGCCGTGCAGCTACCCCCGGCGGGCCCCACGACCCCCGACCTGATCCCGTTCAGCGGACCCGCACGCAAGGCACTCGAGCTGACCTTCCGGGAAGCACTTCGCTTGGGCCACAACTACATCGGGACCGAGCACCTGCTGCTGGCACTGCTCGAGCTCGAGGACTCGTCGCCCGACGAAGGCCCGCTGCGCCGATGCGGCGTGGACAAGGGCCGTGTCGAAAGCGATTTGATCAAGGCGCTGGAATCGCTCGGGGCGGGAACAAGCGCCCGCGCGCAGCGCTGACCGGGGTGTGGTCGACCCCTCCCGACCGCTCGACCGGGTGTGCGATCATTCGAAGGTCCCCTTCCCAGGGTGCCTAGGAGGCAAGACATGGCGAAGACGCACCGGTGGTTGATCGTCTTGTCCGCGTTCCTCGTCGCCGCGGCGAGCGTCACCGCCGTCGCCGTTCTTCCCGCTCCCCGCGCCTGGGCCGGCGACGCCCCGATCGGCCACATCGGTGACACGCTGCGGGTGGACACCGGCACCTACGTCGCCGACGTCACGGTCGCCGGGGTGTCACCCTGCGATCCGCCGCCCGGCTTCGGCTACACCCGCGAAGGCACCTACAAGGGCTTCCCCGGCAGCACCGTCGAACGCGCCGACGTGGTCGTTCATGCCGTCCGGGTGCCCAATCCGTTCATCATGGCGACGAACTTCAGCTTCGACGGGGTGACGCCGTTCGCCGACGCCTACAAGCCGCGGGCCTCCGATGCGCCCGACGCGCTGGACAACGTGCTCACCAACGCGCCCAACGGTGCGGTGGTGCGCGGCGAAGTGTATTGGGACGCCTACCGCGATCCCGTCTCCACCGTGGTACTGCTGGACAAGAAGACGGGTTACCACCTCGCGCAGTGGAACCTCTGACAAGCACCGTACGCGTCGTCACGACGGATTCCGTCGACGTCCGGCAGCTGGCCGATATCGCCGCGCGCACCTTCGCATTGGCCTGCCCGGCGTCCGTGCCGCCCGAGAACGTCGCGGCGTTCGTTGACGCCAATTTGTCGGCCGCGCGCTTCACCGAGTACCTGACCGACCCGCGACGCGCGATCCTGACGGCGACGATCGACGATCGAATCATCGGTTACGCCATGCTAATTCGCGATGCCGGCAACGACACGGCGGAACTGTCCAAGATCTACGTCGCGGCCGAGCACCACGGGACCGGGGTGGCGGCCGCGCTGATGGACCTAGCGCTGGCCACCGCCGCAGAATGGGGAGCGGCCCGCGTGTGGCTGGGCGTCAACCAGGCCAACCAACGCGCACAACGCTTCTACGCCAAGAGCGGCTTCACCGTCACCGGCACCCGGACCTTTCAGGTGGGCGACAGCGTCGAAGATGACTTCGTCATGACCCGTGCGGTTCGTTGACCGTCAGCGCCACAAGCCGAGACATGGCCCGCAGATACTTCTTTCGATAGCCGCCGGCGAGCATCTCCTCGCTGAAGACGCAGTCCAACCTGTCGCCGGAAGCGACCACCGGAATGCCGGCGTCATACAACCGGTCGGTCAGCGCCACCAGCCGCAACGCCACGTTCTGGTCGTCGATGCCGTGCACGCCGGTCAAGAACACCGCGGTCACCCCTTCGATCAGGGTGAGGTACCGCGACGGGTGCATGGTGGCCAAATGCGCGCACAGCGCGTCGAAATCGTCGAGCGTCGCCCCGTCGACCCGCGCGGCGCGCGCGGCGACCGCTTCGTCCGACACCGGCCGCGGCGCGGGCGGCAGCCCCCGGTGCCGATAGTCGGGACCGTCGATCCGCACGGTCGTGAAAATGCTTGCCAGGGTGTTGATCTCACGCAGGAAATCCTGGGCGGCGAACCGGCCCTCGCCGAGCTTCTCGGGCAGCGTGTTGGAGGTCGCGGCCACCGACACCCCCCGCTCGACCAGCGACGAGAGCAGCCGCGCGATCAGCGTGGTGTTGCCGGGGTCGTCCAGCTCGAACTCGTCGATGCACACCGCCGTGTAGTCGGCCAGCAGGTCCACGCATTCGGCGAAGCCGAACACCCCGGCCAGCTGGGTCAGCTCTCCAAATGTCGCGAACGCCTTGGGAGTTGACGACTCCGGCCCGTCGCCGGGCAGCTCGTAGTAGGCCGACGCCAGCAGATGGGTCTTGCCCACACCGAACCCGCCGTCCAGATACAACCCGACACCGGGGAGCACCGCCCGCCGGCCCGACAACTTTCGCCGGCCCGCGCGGCGTTGCACCGCCTGGCGGCAGAAGTCCCGGCACGCCGCGACCGCGGCCGACTGTGTCGGCTCGGCCGGATCGGGCCGGTAGGTCGCGAAGCTCACGTCGGCGAACGTTGGGGGCGGCCTCAATTGGGCGATCAGCCGCTCCGGCGACACGGTCGGATGCCGGTCCACCAGCCGCGCCACCCGGCGCGAAGGGGACCCGTGCATGCCAGAACTGTAGCGGCGTGTTGCAATCAACCTCATGGGCCTTCCCGAGACGCCGCTGTCGCTGCTCGGATCGCAACGCGAACTCACCGACGGTGAACTCCGCAGGTTTTACGACTATCCCGAAGGCGACGGGAGGTGGGTGCGGGCCAATTTCATCGCCAGCGTGGACGGCGGGGCCACCTCCGGCGGCAGCAGCGGAACGATGGGCGGCCCCGGCGACCGGTTGGTGTTCAACCTGCTGCGCGAGCTCGCCGACGTCATCGTCGTCGGGGCGGGCACCGTGCGGGTCGAGGGCTACTCGGGCGCGCAGCTCAGCGCGGCCCAGCGTCAGCGGCGCCAGGCCCGCGGGCAAAGCGAGGTCCCGCAGCTGGCGATCGTCACCAAGTCGGGTCGCCTGGACCGCGACATGACGGTGTTCACCCGGACCGAGGTGCCGCCGCTGGTGCTCACCTGCGCGGCGGCGGCGGCCCCGGCGCGCCAAGTGCTCACCGACCTGTGCGAGGTCATCGACTGCTCGGGCAGTGACGCCGGCGAGGTCGACGAGGCCGCCATGCTGGGTGTCCTCGGCGATCGCGGACTGCGCCGCATCCTGACCGAGGGCGGACCGATGCTGCTCGATTCGCTGATCCAGCGCGACATGCTCGACGAGCTCTGCCTGACCATCGCGCCGTACCTCGTCGGCGGGCTGGCCCGACGCATCGCGACGGGACCCAGCCAGCTGCTGACCCGGATGCGCTGTGCCCACGTTTTGACCGACGACGCCGGTTACCTGTACACCCGCTACGTCAAGGCCTAGCTACTGTGGTCGACATGAGTCGGCAGATCACGCTCGCCACGGTCTTGGTTGCGGTGACCACCGTGGTCGCCGGCTGCGTCCCGGGCCTGGCCGCCGACCCGCGCTTCGCCACCAATTCCGGTGCCCGGCCCCAAGGGGCGACCACCGCCAAGCCGCCCCCCAAGGGCCCGCCGCCGCTGGCCGCCCCCAAGAACGACCTGCCGTGGCACGACTGCACGTCGAAGGTGTTCGGCGACGCCGCGGTCCCGCCCGCCGCCGGCGTCCAGCTGGACTGCGCGAACTACGACGCGGACCTGGACCCGAACGGCGGTGGGACCGGCAACGTGAGCGTCGGCGTGGTCCGGGCGCGCTCGAACCAGACGCCGCGCGACGCCGGCCCGCTGGTGTTCACCACCGGCTCGGACCTGCCGTCCTCGGCGCAGCTGCCGGTCTGGCTGTCGCGCGGCGGCGCCGACGTGCTGCAGACCCACCCGATCGTGGCCGTCGACCGTCGCGGCATGGGCATGTCGAACCCGATCGACTGCCGGGACACCTCCGACCGCCAGATCATGCGCGACCAGGCGCAGTTCCAAACCGGCGACGACCCTGTCGCCAACCTGTCCGAGGTCGCGAACACCGCCACCACCAACTGCACCGACGCCATCGCGCCCGGAGCGTCCGCCTACGACAACGCCCACGCCGCCTCGGACATCGAGCGGCTGCGGACGCTGTGGGACGTCCCCGCCGTCGCGCTGGTCGGGATCGGCAACGGCGCCCAGGTGGCGCTGGCCTACGCCGCGGCGCGCCCCGACAAGGTCGCCCGGCTGATCCTTGACTCGCCGGTTGCGTTGGGCGTCAGCGCCGAAGCCGGCGCCGAACAACAGGTCAAGGGCCAGCAGGCCGCGCTCGACGCGTTCGCCGCCCAGTGCCTGGCGGTCAATTGCGCGCTGGGCCCCGACCCCAAGGGCGCCGTCAGCGGGTTGCTGGCCGACGCCCGCGCCGGCAAGGGGCCCGGCGGTGCGTCGGTGGCACAGCTGGCCGACGCCATCACCGTCGCGCTGGGCTTCCCCGCGGGCGGCCGCGTCAACGCCACCACCAACCTGGCCAACGCCCTGGCGGCCGCCCGGTCCGGGGACACCAATCAGCTGACCAACCTGATCAACCACGCCGACGCCACCCGGGACACCGACGGCCAATTCGTCAACACCTGCAGCGACGCCGTCAACCGCCCCACCCCGGACCGGGTGCGCGAGCTGGTCGTCGCGTGGGGCAAGCTGTACCCCCAGTTCGGCACCGTCGCGGCGCTCAACTTGGTCAAGTGCGTGCACTGGCCCACCGGCTCGCCGCCGGCGCCGCCGAAATCGTTGAAGGTCGACGTCCTGCTGCTGGGCGTGCAGAACGACCCGATCGTCGGCACCGAAGGGGTCGCCGCGACGGCGGCCACCATCATCAACGCCAACGCGGCCAGCAAGCGGGTGATGTGGCAGGGCATCGGCCACGGCGCCAGCATCTACTCGAATTGCGCGGTCGCCCCGCTGATCGGCTACCTCAACAGCGGCAAACTGCCCGGCACCGACACCTACTGTCCCGCCTGACTTTCCGGGCCGGCCCCGGTGTACGGTGCGCTGGTGACCGCAGCTGAATCGACCCGAGCCGGCTTGCGCGACTGGATCCTGGCCGCCTTCCGCCCCCGCAGCGGCCCGCCGAGCACCGCCACGATATTGCGGTCGGCGCTGTGGCCGATCGCCATCTTCTCGGTACTGCACCGCAGCATCATCCTGCCCCTCAACGGCAACATCACCGACGACTTCAAGCCGGTCTACCGGGCGGTGCTCAACTTCCGGCACGGCTGGGACATCTACAACGAGCACTTCGACTACGTCGACCCGCACTACCTGTATCCGCCCGGCGGCACGCTGCTGATGGCGCCGTTCGGGTACCTGTCCTTCACGCCGTCGCGGTACCTGTTCATCCTGATCAACACCATCGCCATCCTGGTCGCCTGGTACCTGCTGCTGCGGCTGTTCAAGTTCACGCTGTCCTCGGTCGCCGCGCCCGCGCTGTTGCTGGCCATGTTCTGCACCGAGAGCGTGACCAGCACGCTGGTCTTCACGAACATCAACGGCTGCGTCCTGTTGGCGGAGGTGCTGTATCTGCGGTGGTTGCTGGACGGCCGGCCCAGCCGCCAGTGGTGGGCCGGATTGGCGATCGGCCTGACGCTGACACTCAAACCCGTCCTCGGGCCGTTGCTGCTGCTGCCCCTGCTCAACCGCCAGTGGCGTGCCCTGGTTCCGGCCGTCGCCGTGCCCGTCGCCGTCAATGTGGCCGCGTGGCCGCTGGTCAGCGACCCGATGGACTTCGTCACCAAGACGCTGCCCTACATCCTGGGCACGCGCGACTACTTCAACAGCTCGATCGAGGGCAACGGCGTCTACTTCGGCCTGCCCACCTGGTTGATCGTGTTCCTGCGGGTGCTGTTCACGCTGCTGGCGATCGGTGCCCTGTGGCTGCTGTACCGCTACTACCGCACCCGCGATCCGCTGTTCTGGTTCACCGGATCGTCGGGGGTGCTGCTGTTGTGGTCGTGGCTGGTGCTGTCGCTGGCCCAGGGCTACTACTCGATGATGCTGTTCCCGTTCCTGATGACCGTGGTGCTGCCGAACTCGCTGATCCGCAACTGGCCGGCGTGGCTGGGCATCTACGGCTTCATGACGCTGGACGACTGGCTGATCTACCGGTGGATGAGATATGGCCGCGCGCTGCACTACCTGAAGATCACCTACGGCTGGTCGCTGCTGTTGATCGTGGTGTTCACCGTGCTGCTGTTCCGTTACCTGGATGCCAAAGCCGAGAACCGGCTGGAAGACGGCATCGATCCGGCGTGGTTGACGCGCGAGCGTGAGGGCGTGCGGTGATCGCAAGCGCAGCGGAGCCGGCGCCGGGGGTACCCCCCGCTTGCGGGGGGCGGGGCACCGCGACTTTCGCTAGCGTGGATGCATGACAACCCCGAAGCTGCGGCTGACCGAGGACGAGTGGCGGCAGAAGCTCACGCCCGAGGAGTTTCATGTGCTGCGTCAGGCCGGCACCGAGCGGCCCTTCACCGGTGAGTACACCGACACCAAGACCGAAGGCGTCTACCAGTGCCGGGCCTGTGGCGCCGAATTGTTCCGCAGCACAGAGAAGTTCGAGTCGCACTGCGGCTGGCCGTCGTTCTTCGACCCGGCGAACTCCGACGCGGTGATCCTGCGGTCCGACCGCTCGCTGGGGATGACGCGCACTGAGGTGCTGTGCGCGAACTGCCACAGCCACCTGGGCCACGTCTTCACCGGCGAGGGCTACCCCACCCCCACGGATCAGCGCTACTGCATCAACTCCATCTCGCTGCGCCTGGTGCCGTCGGGTTCGTAGCCGCCGGGTTCGCTGGCTCTCCGGCTTCCGCGACGGCGCGCCTTGCTCCCGCGACACATAAACCGTTGCGACGACACGCCGCAAGGCGTCGCGACGGCTTATATCTCGTGGCATCCCCGACGAGCGAGCGCACCGCGGACCCGGCTCAGGACCTCCTGCGGTTTGTCTTCCGCGATCACCCGGACGACGATCCAGCCGAGTGTCTCGAGCTTGCGTATCCGCCACTGATCCCGGGCATATTGTCGGCGGTTGCTGCGGTGGTGGTCGCCGTCGTACTCGACCGCGACCTTGTATCGCTCCCAGCCCATATCGAGCACGCCAACCATCCGCCAGCCCTCATTCACTGCGATCTGCGTTTCGGGAGCCGGCATCCCGGCGTCGATCAACAGGAGGCGCAACCAGGTCTCCTTGGGCGACGCGGCACCGGGATCGACGAGCGGAAGCGTCGCGCGTAATCGCCGCAGGCCCCGCGCACGCGGGTAGCGCGTGGCCAGGGCCAGCACCTCGTCGGGGCGAAACGGGCTCGCCCGCATCAGCGCGTCGAGGCGCGCCACTGCCTCATCCCTAGGGAACTGCCTGGCCAGGTCGTAAGCCGTCCTCGCCGATGTGGTGACCGGCAGACCTGCCACGCCGGTCACCTCGTCGGGCTCAACCCGCTGATTGCGGGTGAGTACGCCGGCGGGTGCGTGCTGATTGCCCCAGATGAGTTCGATGGGCTCGTCGTCGTCGATCCATTCGGAGCCGTGCAGGGCAGCCGCGGCAAGCCCGGCCACAACACCGCGTCGGCCCGACCACAGCCAGGCCCCGACGCAGCGCGTTCGCAACGACCGGGTGGCCCGCTCCCCCAGGTACACGTCGGGGTAGATCGCACGAAATCCGATTCGCAGCTGATACGGGCTCAGCCTGCCCTGTCGCACGGCCTCGCTGCCGATGAACACGTCCTCCACGAACGAAAGACGCCGGCGCCCGGCCGGAGGATCCACGAGACATAAGCTGCTGCGACGGTTTCCGGCGTGTCGTCGCAAAGGTTTATGTGTCGCGGAAAAAACGCGACACGCGGGTGGCGTGCACTTCCCAGAACGGGGCGTGCACCCGGCCGTCGACCAGCCACGGCTCCATCAAGCGGAACTGCTCCAGCAGTTCCTGGACTTGATCGGCCGTATCCGGGTTTCGCGCGGCCATCATCTCCAGCGACTCGGTGCTCATGTTGACCAGATAGGTGGTCGGGCCCAGGTAGGTGATCTCCCAGCCGCAACGGGGAAGCACGTCACGAAAAGCCTTGTCGGACAACGTCCGCAGCATTTTGAAGCCGTTGACGTTGTGTTCGCCGAACTCGAACATGTACAGCCGCGCACCGGGTTTCGTCGCACGGTGCAACGCGTGCAGGTAGGAGTGCTGCAGCTCGGGGTCGGTGCTGAAGGTGTGGTAGAAGGCGCAGTCGACGACGGTGTCGAACCGGCCGTCCATGCCGTCCAGCTTGGTGGCGTCGGCCAGTTCGAAGTTGACCGAAACCCCGGCCTTGCGGGCGTTTTCGCGGGCCCGCTCCAACGCGCCCGCCGACCCGTCGATGCCGGTGGCCGAGTAGCCCTGGGCGGCGTAGTAGATCGCGTGGTGGCCCGGCCCGGTGCCCGGGTCGAGCACCTCGCCCTTGATCGCGCCGAGCGCGACCAGCCGCTGGACCACCGGTTGCGGCCCGCCGATGTCCCACGGCGTGGCGGCGGGCAATCCGTGCGACGTCCGCTCGTCGCGGTACATCTCCTCGAATCGGGCGGGATCGGTGACGTCCGGCTGGCTCATGGCAGGGAGTTCACCAGCTGCTCGACCGCCACCCGCGGGCCGGTGAAGAACGGCGTCTCCTCACGGGTGTGGCGGCGGGCGTCGGTGGCGCGCAGCTCCCGCATCAGGTCGACGATGCGGTGCAGTTCGGGGGCCTCGAAGGCCAGGATCCACTCGTAGTCGCCGAGCGCGAAGGCCGGCACGGTGTTGGCGCGGACGTCCTTGTATTCGCGCGCGGCCATGCCGTGTTCGGCGAGCATGCGGCGGCGCTCCTCGTCGGGCAGCAGGTACCACTCGTAGGACCGCACGAACGGATAGACGCAGATGTAGTTGCCGGGCTCCTCACCGGCCAGAAACGCCGGGATGTGGCTCTTGTTGAACTCGGCCGGCCGGTGCAGCGCCACGCTGCTCCACACCGGCGAGCTGGCCTGCCCCAGCGCGGTGGTGCGCCGGAAGTCGGCGTAGGTGGCCTGCAGCGCCTCGACCCGTTCGGCGTGGGTCCAGATCATGAAGTCGGCGTCGGCCCGCAGGCCCGCGACGTCGTAGAGGCCGCGCACCACGACGCCGCGCTCCTCCTGCTGCTTGAAGAACGTCGACGCCTCGTCGATGACGTCGTCGCGCTGGTCACCGAGTTCACCGGGCTCCACGGAGAACACCGAGAACATGAGGTAGCGGATCGTGGAGTTGAGCGTGTCGTAGTCGAGCTTGGCCATGGAACCTATCGTGCCACTTCCGCCGCGAGGGCCTCGACCGCGCGGCCGGCCGCCCCGACGCATGCCGGCACGCCGATGCCGTCGAGGTAGCTGCCCGCCACGGCGAGCGTCGGCGGCAGGCCCGCCCGAATCTCGGCGACCAGCTCGGCGTGGCCGGGACCGTACTGCGGCATCGCCTCGATCCAGCGCTGCACGCGGGCATCCACCAGATTGACGTCCAGACCGAAGACGGTGGCCAGATCGTCCACCGCCCACTCCAGCAGCTCGTCATCCAGCGCCGTCTCGGCCAGGGCGTCGCCGCATCGACCGAACGACAGCCGCAGCAGTTGCGTGTCCCCGCGCGCGCCCCACTTGCGCGACGACAGGGTGATCGCCTTGCTGTGCAAGGCTTCCCCGCTGGCCACCAGCACGCCGGAGCACTGCGGCAGGGCGGTGTCACCCGGCACCGCCAATGCCACCACCACCGACGACGCGCTGGTGATCCGGCCGGCGGCGGTCGCGCTCGCGGGCGCGACGTCGGCGATCAGGCGCACCAGCCGCGGGGCGGGGAGGGCGAGGATGACCGCGTCGGCGTGCCAGCGGGTGCCGGCGTCGTCCAGCAGCGACCATCCCGGCCGGGCCGGCTCCAGCCGCTGCACCGCGGCCCGTACCCGGCGCGGCCGGGCGCGCTCGACGAGCGCGTCGAGCAGGACCTGGTAGCCACCGTCCAACGCCCCGAACAGTGGGCCGCCGGTCGCCGGGGGCAGCGCCTGCCGGACCGCCTCGGTCAGGCTGGTGGCGCCGCGGTCCAAGGCCGCCGCGACGCCCGGGGCCGCCGCGCGCAGGCCGATCGTGGCCGCCGAACCTGCGTACACCCCGCTCAGCAGCGGGTCCACCGACCGGGCGACGACCTGCTCGCCGAACCGCTCGCCCACCAGGTCGGCCGTCGCGGGATCGCTGCCGGGCCGCCAGTCCAGCGGGCGGCCGGGCTCGGCTTCGATGCGCGCGACGGTCGCCTCGTCGACCAGCCCGGCCATCGAGGCGGCCGACGACGGAATCCCGACCACCGTGCCGGTGGGCAGCGGATGCAACGTCCGCCGGCTGTAGATCAGCGGCCGGGCGCCGGTGGACTCCAGCCGGCGCTCCGACAGACCCAGCTCGGCCAGCAGCGCCGGCATCTCGGGCCGGCGCAGGATGAACGCCTCGGCGCCGACGTCCATGGTCTGCCCGCCGACCCGCTCGGTGCGCAGGATCCCGCCCAGCCGGTCGCCGGGTTCGAACAGCATGATGGCCGCGTCGTCGCCCACCGCCGCCCGCAGCCGGTACGCCGCCGTCAACCCCGAAATTCCGCCCCCGACAACGCAATACGAGGGCGACGTCATAGCGAGTGGACCAGCGACACCAGGTCGGTCAGCACGCAGGGGTCGGTCTCGGGCAGCACGCCGTGGCCGAGGTTGAAGACGTGACCGATCGCGCCCGCGTCGACCGCGCGGCGCCCGTCCTCGACCACCGCCCGGGCCGAGCGTTCCACGGCCGGCCACCCCGCCATCAGCACCACCGGGTCGAGGTTGCCCTGTAGCGCCGTCCCCGGCGCGACGCGGGCGGCCGCGTCGGTGAGCGACGTCCGCCAGTCCACACCCACCACCGTCGCGCCGACGGCCGACATGGCGCCCAGCAGCTCGGCGGTGCCGACCCCGAAGTGCGTCATCGGCACGCCGTGCTCGGCCAGCGCGCCGAACACCCGGGCGCTGTGCGGCTGCACGTAGGTGCGGTAGTCGGCGAGCGACAGCGCACCCGCCCACGAGTCGAAGACCTGCACGGCGTCCACCCCGGCCTCCAGCTGCGCCCGCAAAAAGCCGACGGTGATGTCGGTGAGCTTTTCCATCAGCGCGTGCCAGGTGGCCGGCTCGGCCAGCATCATCGCCTTGGTGCGGGCGTGGTGTCGGCTGGGGCCGCCCTCGATCAGATAGGACGCCAGGGTGAACGGCGCACCAGCGAACCCGATCAGCGGGACGTCGCCGAGCGCCGCCACCAGCAGCGTGACGGCCTCGGACACCGGCTGGATCCGTTGCCGGTCAAGGGGTTTCATCGCGTCGACGTCGGCGGCGGTGCGCACCGGCGACGCGATGACCGGCCCGACCCCCGCGACGATGTCGAGGTCGACGCCCGCGCCGAGCAGCGGCACCACGATGTCGGAGAACAGGATCGCCGCGTCGACGTCGTGGCGGCGCACCGGCTGCAGGGTGATCTCGCAGACCAGCTCTGCGTCGAAGCAGGCCGCCAGCATGTCGGTCTGGGCCCGCAGCGCCCGGTATTCGGGCAGCGAGCGACCCGCCTGCCGCATGAACCAGACCGGGATTCGGTTGGGTTTCCCACCGGTGACGGCGGCCAGATACGGCGACTCGGGAAGGTCGCGGCGAGTACTCATTGTCCTCAATGCTGCCATGACGGTGCCGCTGCGTAATATCGACGACCGTGCCAGTCAGCCAGCCGCCGGTCAGCTACGACGAGTTCCCCAGTCTGCGCTGTGAGGTGGGCGACGACGGCATCCTGACGCTGGTGCTCGATGCGCCCGGCCTCAACTCGGTCGGGCCGCAGATGCACCGCGACCTCGCCGACGTCTGGCCGGTGATCGCCCGCGATCCGGCCGTGCGGGTCGTGCTGGTCCGCGGCGAGGGCAAGGCCTTCTCCTCCGGCGGCAGCTTCGACCTGATCGCCGAGACCATCGGCGATTACGAGGGCCGCATCCGCATCATGCGGGAGGCCCGCGACCTGGTGCTCAACCTGGTCAACTTCGACAAGCCCGTGGTCTCGGCGATTCGCGGCCCGGCCGTCGGGGCGGGCCTGGTGGTGGCCCTGCTCGCCGACATCTCCGTGGCGGGCCGCGCCGCCAGACTCATCGACGGGCACACCAAGCTGGGCGTGGCCGCGGGTGACCACGCCGCGATCTGCTGGCCGCTGCTGGCCGGCATGGCCAAGGCCAAGTACTACCTGCTCACCTGCGAGACGTTGCTCGGTGAGGAAGCCGAGCGCATCGGCCTGGTGTCCACCTGCGTCGACGACGACGACGTGCTGGCGACGGCGACGCGCATCGCGGAGGATCTGGCCCGCGGCGCCCAGAACGCGATCCGCTGGACCAAGCACAGCCTCAACTACTGGTACCGCATGTTCGCGCCCGCCTTCGACACCTCGCTCGGCCTGGAGTTCCTCAGCTTCAGCGGCCCCGACGTGCAGGAAGGCCTCGCCGCGCATCGGGAGAAGCGGCCCGCCCGATTTACCGGCGGAACAAGGTCCTGAGCTGGGTCGATAGGCTGCCATGGGGTCTTATAACGGCTTGATCGCGGTCGGCGCGCCTGATGCCGCGCGTCCGCCGATGGGTCTACCGTCGGACCCTGTGACCCGTGCCGTGACGACGCAGGACTGCGCAGATGGGGCGGGGGCACCACCCGCTTGCGGGGGAGAGTGGCGCTCATGACCTACGCCGCGCCGCCGCGAAGTGGCCTGGATGAACAGGAGCGGCGCCAAGTGACCTCAGCTGAACCGGAGCCCTTCCGCGAGGCGGTCGCGGCCATGAACGGCGTCACCGTGCGGCCGGAGATCGAGCTGGGCCCGATCCGCCCGCCGCAACGCCTCGCGCCCTACAGCTACGCGCTGGGAGCCGAGGTCAAACATCCCGACCGCGAAATCATCCCCGAGCGATCCGACGGCGACGCCTTCGGCCGCCTGATCCTGCTGTACGACCCGGAAGGCGCCGACGCGTGGGACGGCACCATCCGCCTGGTCGCCTACATCCAGGCCGACCTGGACCCCAGCGAGGCCGTCGACCCCCTGCTGCCCGAGGTGGCGTGGAGCTGGCTGGTCGACGCGCTGGAATCCCGGATGGAGCAGGTCACCGCGCTGGGCGGCACCGTCACGGCCACCACATCGGTGCGCTACGGCGACATCTCCGGGCCGCCGCGCGCCCACCAGCTGGAGCTGCGGGCGTCGTGGACGGCGACCACGCCGCAAGTCGGCGTCCACGTCGAGGCGTTCTGCGAGGTACTCGAACACGCGGCGGGGCTCCCGCCGACGGGCGTGACCGACCTGAGCTCGAGGTCGCGCGCCTGACATGTCCGAGCCGGCCGCCGACGGGCAAGGCAGCACCGAGCCCGGCAGCAGCGAACCCCAGCCCACCCCGCTGCTGCGCCCGGCCGAAGGGATCCCCAACCTCTCCGTGACCGTCCGCCAGATCGAGGCGGCGGCCGAACTGCTGGAGCGTGGGCGTGGACCGTTCGCGGTGGACGCCGAGCGCGCGTCCGGTTTCCGGTACTCCAACCGGGCCTACCTGATCCAGATCCGGCGGGCCGGCGCCGGCACCGTGCTCATCGACCCGGTGAGCCACGAGGCCGACCCGCTCGAGGCGCTGCGGCCGGTCGCCGAGGTGCTGCGCGACGACGAATGGATCCTGCATTCGGCCGACCAGGACCTGCCCTGCCTGGCCGAGGTCGGCTTGCAGCCGTCGGCGCTCTACGACACCGAGCTCGCCGGCCGGCTGGCCGGGTTCGAGCGGGTGAACCTGGCGACCATGGTGGAACGGCTGCTGGGGTCCGGTTTGGCCAAGGGCCACGGCGCGGCGGACTGGTCCAAACGCCCCCTGCCCGAGGAATGGCTCAATTACGCGGCGCTGGATGTGGAACTGCTCATCGAGCTGCGCACCGCGATCGCCGACGTCCTGGCCCAGCAAGGCAAAACGGATTGGGCCGCAGAGGAATTCGACTATCTGCGGGCGGCGGGCACGAAGGAGCCCGCGATGCGGCCGGACCGGTGGCGGCGCACGTCGGGGATCCACCGGGTCCGCGACCGGCGCGGCCTGGCCGCGGTCCGCGAGCTGTGGTTGACGCGCGACCGCATCGCCCAGCGCCGCGACATCGCGCCGCGGCGCATCCTGCCGGACTCGGCCATCATCGAGGCCGCCCTGGCCGACCCGAAGACGGTCGAGGAGCTCACCGCGTTGCCGGTGTTCGGCGGGCGCAATCAGCGTCGCAGTGCCGCCACGTGGCTGGGTGCGCTGGAGGCGGCCAGGCACACCAAGAATCCGCCCGTGGACGCCGAACAGCCGAACGGGCCGCCGCCGGCGGCGCGGTGGAGCCGGCGCAAACCGGAGGCCGCCGCACGGCTGGAGGCGGCGCGGGCGGCACTGTCCCAGGTGTCGGAGCGGGTCAACGTCCCCACCGAGAACCTGGTCTCCCCGGATCTGGTGCGACGGCTGTGCTGGGACTGGGAGCCCGCGCCCGATCCGCTCGAGGCGGTCGACGCGTTTCTGCGCGCCGGTCAGGCGCGGCAGTGGCAGCGGGAACTGGTGGATCCCCCGCTGGCCCGGGCGTTGCAGCCGCCCGCCGCACCCGAGGAGACCTAGGGCGGGGCGGAGCTATTCACTCGGCGCACGGGTGATCTTCGCTGCCGCCATTTCCTCGATGAGAGGCGGTCGGTAGCAAACCGCGACTAACGCCTGGATTGCCACAAAATTGGTGCTCTAGCCACCGTCTGGCAGCTGTTAGGCTCGACGCAAGGCACGAACTCCCTACTCGCAGAAGGGATCATGGAAATGGTCGTTGCCGCATCCGAAATCGGCGGTCTGGTAGGGAGCCTGGCCGGCATAGGAAAGAACGCCGCCGCAAAGGACTGGGTTGCGACCGGAATCGGCGCCGGCGCATTCGGCATGGAAACGACCAAAATTGTCGTCAAGGGGATCGCTGAGCGACGCATAAAGGCCGAGATAGAACGCGGTCTCGAGGAGCGAACAAATCCCTGGGCGGCGGAGGTGCCGATCATCGAATGGGGCATCGTCGCCATCACGGTTTTCGAGTATTTCCTTGGCCTTGGCGACGCCACCAAGGGAGCGGAGTTCGACAACGCCCGTTCCAAGCTCGATTCGCCCAAGAAAGACCTGGAGTCCGCCTTCCCCGACAGCAGATGGGAGGGCTCAGCGTCGGAAGAGTACGCCAAACAGAACCAAACCCAGCTGGACCGCGTGACCCTGATGCGAAATCAGGACCAGGCAATGATGAAAATCCTGGAGGCCGAAGTCGATCAGCTCACCGAGGTCCGCCGTGCCATCGCCGGAATAAAGGACGGCCTCACCGGCTGCATCTTTGTCGCCCTCCTGATCAAAGCCCAAGGGAGTGAAGCCTCGTCCCTGGTGTTTCAGAAAGTCGTCACCATCCTGGCGATCACCGCGACGGTGAGCGCCATTGGCTTCATGGAATTCTTCTCTGGCACGGAGACCCGGCCGAAGGTGCAGGAAGTAGTCCGGGAGTACGAGAAGATCATCGCGGAGATGAAAGAATATCTGTCGACTTCTCGGATTGCGCCATCCGCTCACATGGCGTCCTCGGCGACGTCCACCATCTCCGATTTCTCCACCGACTTCACGTCGTCCGAGGTTCCCGGCACATCCCTGCCGGCCGGTGCGGCCGCACCCGCCAGCCCGGCAACGGCTCCTCGCCTGAGCGAACTGATCCAGATGTCGGGCCAGCAGGTGAGGGGCATGCCCGCCCCGACTCAGCCGGCGGAGGCGCCCAGTCAAGCCGGCCAACCTGCAGGACAAACCTCGGCCCTGACCGGCCCCGGCTACCCGCAACGGTCGGCCTCCACCGCCCGGGAGCGCAAGGGGCCCGCCACCGCCGCCGACGGGACCCCGATAGCGGGTGCCGTCCCCGAGGACGTCACCGCGAGCGACGGCGCCGCAGTGGCGGGCGCGGCCGCGGGCGCCGCGGCGACCGAGCGCGCACCCGCCGCCGTCGCGGCGCTCGAAGCCGACCAGGCGGGAGAGCCGCGCCGGCCGCAGTCCGCCGTGTAAAGCACATTGACAACCCGATCTCTCTGCGGCGCAATCGAATCCAACGAGGAGGTTCCATGGCGAACTTGAGCGTCACGTCGAAGTACCTTGACGAAGTGCTGGCGCGCGCGCAGGACGCGACCAAGGAGGATTTCAAGTCGTCCGCCGGGGCGGTCGACGGAGTCGGCGTCAACGTGTGGGTCAACCATGGTCTGGCCTGCGGACCCGGCAATGATGCCGTCGTGGGAGTCGAGGTCCGCCGCGCGGAGGCGATCGGACTCATGATCGAGGTCGCCACCGACCTCGCCGCCAACCTGCGTGCCGCCGCCAAAGCGTACGACGGCATCGACCACGATGCCGCCCGAAACCTTGACAAACAGGTGCTTCCCGGCTGAGCTACCGGCTAGCCGAACAGGGGATGAATGCGAGAGAGGGACGTCGTGGCGCAGCTTCCGAATGGTAACGAAGACCCCACCGATCTTTTCGCCGCAATGAACTTCGCGCCCACCGGCGACACCGCGGCCGACCGCGAACCCGACGCGCTGACTGCCCTCAGCTTCGCCGCCGCCGAGGACGGTGCCGACGACTCCCCGCTCGAGCCGGCGCCGGAGTACGCGGCCGCCGAGCCCGTAGACACCGCGACCGTACTCGCCGCACAGGCTGGGGCTCCCGAGGAGGACGACGAGGAGGACGTCATCCCGCTGTTCACCGTGACCAACCCGCCCGGGACGGTATCGGTGTCGGCGCTCGGCGACGGCGGAATCGAGCAAGTCGCCCTCTCGGAGAAGGTGGCCAGCATGACCGAAGCCGAACTGGCCGAGGAGATTATTGTGATCGCGCACCTGGCCACCCAGAAGGGGCAGGCGGCCCAGCACGACTTCCTGCTGCAAAACATGCGCGAATTGGGGGCGGATGATCCCGATGCCGTGCGCGACCTCCTGGAGTACGGCATGGAACTCACGTCGCCGGAGCGGGCCGCCGAGACCCAGGCCCACGTGTTCGCCACCCGGTACGCGACCGAATGACGGTTTTGGCCCCGGCAGCGGAACCGTTGCCGCCGTTGGGAGCTCGGCTACGCCAGGCCCAGTGACTCCGTCATCAGCGTGGCGATGCCCGCCAGTGACTCGACGAGCTGCCGATGCTGGGCTTCGTTGGCCGCGTTCACCTCAGCCGCCGCGTTGCGCAGGGCCTCGTTGACGCGTTGCTCGACCGTTTCGGCGCCCAGCCGCAACAGGCCATCCTCGATATGGAGATCGGTGATCCCGTGGCGCCCGTTCAGCGTCACCTCGACGGTCTTGCCTTCGTCTGTGGCGGTGAAGGTTTCGGTGTTGGTTCGGTGCATCTGATCTTCGAGGGCGGACTGGAACCGCTGCCCGAACTCCATGGCCTCGGCCAGCTGCGGGTGCATCCCTGCGGTCATGTGATGTCCTTCGTCCTCGGGTGACGGCATGGCCCACTACCGCTCCCAGTCTAAGGCGAGCTGCGCTGGCTCACGTCACCCATTTTCCGGCCTCGACCTGAGCGTCGCACCGCCGAAGCAGCACGCCTAATCCAGGTGCTCGCGGATCTCCGCCTCGGTGACCGCGCTGCCCAGCGCGGCGACCCAGCCGGTGATGCGGCGGGCCACGTCCTGATCGGTCAGCCCCAGCTCGGCCAGCAGTTCGCCCCGCGAGGCGTGCTCGTAGAACCGCTGAGGCAGGCCGACATCGCGGCACGGCACGTCGATGTCCGCGGCGCGCAGGGCCGCGGACACCGCCGACCCGACGCCGCCGTTGACGCCGTTGTCCTCGCACGTGACGACCAGTTTGTGCCGGGCGGCGAGCTCGAGGACCGCCTCGGAAACCGGTAGCACCCACCGCGGGTCGATCACCGTCACGCCGATCCCCTGGTTGTGCAGCCGCTTGGCGACCTCCAGCGCCATCGGGACGAACGCCCCGACGCCCACCAGCAGCACGTCGTGGTTCAGCCCCTCGGCCGGCACGGCGAGCACGTCGATAGCCGAGGTGCCGGCGCCCCGCCGCTCGATGGCCGGAATGTCTTCGCCCACATCACCTTTGGGGAACCGGAGCGCGGTCGGGCCGTCGTTGACGTCGAGCGCCTCACCGAGTTCCTCGCGCAGCCGGGTGGCGTCGCGCGGCGCGGCCACCCGCATGCCGGGCACGATGCCCAGCATCGACATGTCCCACATGCCGTTGTGGCTCGCGCCGTCCGAGCCGGTGATGCCCGCCCGGTCGAGCACCATGGTGACCGGCAGCTTGTGCAGGGCCACGTCCATCATGATCTGGTCGAAGGCCCGGTTGAGGAACGTCGAATAGATGGCCACCACCGGGTGCATGCCGCCCATCGCCAGGCCGGCCGCCGACGTCAGGGCGTGTTGCTCGGCGATGCCGACGTCGAACAGCCGGTCCGGGAACTGTTGCCCGAACGCGCTCAGCCCGGTGGGGCCGGGCATTGCCGCGGTGATCGCCACGATGTCGCGGCGTTTCCGGGCGTAGCCGATGAGCGCATCGGAGAACGTGGCGGTCCACCCGGGCCCGGCGACCTTGGTGGCCTGCCCGGTGACCGGATCGATGACGCCGCAGGAGTGCATCTGCTCGGCTTCGTCGTCCTCGGCCGGGGCGTAACCCATGCCCTTGCGGGTGACGACGTGCACGATCACCGGCCGGCCGAAGCCGCGCGCGTGGCGCAGCGCCGCCTCCACCGCGCGCTCGTCGTGGCCGTCGACCGGTCCCACGTACTTGAGCCCGAGGTCGGTGAACAGCAGCTGCGGGGACAGCGAGTCCTTGATGCCGGCCTTGACGCTGTGCATGAACCGGTAGGCGAGCTCGCCGAGCAGCGGCATCGAGCGCACCGCGTCGCGGCCCTTCGCCAGCGCCTGCTCGTAGGCCGGCTGCAGCCGCAGGGTGGCCAGGTGATCGGCGACGCCGCCGATCGTCGGCGCATAGCTGCGGCCGTTGTCGTTGACCACGATGATCACCGGGCGCTTCGACGCCGCGATGTTGTTCAGCGCCTCCCAACACATGCCGCCGGTGAGCGCGCCGTCCCCGACCACCGCGACCACGTGCCGGTTGCGGTGACCGGTCAGCTCGAACGCCTTGGCCAGCCCGTCGGCGTACGACAGCGCCGCGCTGGCATGGCTGGACTCCACCCAGTCGTGCTCGCTCTCGGCGCGCGACGGATAGCCCGACAGCCCGCCCTTCTTGCGCAGGCCCTCGAAATCCTGCGCGCGCCCGGTCAGCATCTTGTGGACGTACGCCTGATGGCCGGTGTCGAAGATGATCGGGTCGTGCGGCGAGTCGAACACCCGATGCAGCGCGAGGGTCAGTTCGACCACCCCGAGGTTGGGCCCGAGATGCCCACCCGTGGCCGCGACCTTGTGGATCAGGAACTCGCGAATCTCGGCGGCGAGTTCACGCAGCTGTTGTTGGGACAGGTGTTGCAGGTCAGCGGGCCCGCGAATCTGTTCCAGCATCCCGATAGTCTACGCAGCGAGCGCCGGAACAACAGGGAGCCGGAGGTCGCCGGCCTACGGGGGCCCGAAAAGCTCGACCAGGGTGTCGTGCAGCTCGGGTTCCGCCAGCACGACGACCTCGTCGCCGGCCTCAAGTTCGGTGTTCCCTCGCACCGGCACCAGGCCGGTGGTGCGGACCACGATGCTCACCCAGATGTCGCCGACACGGTCACTGAGCCCCTCTACCGTGCACCCCTCGGCGGCGGACCCCTTGGCGACGCTGAGGCGATGGACCCCCTCCGGTTCGTCCGCGAGCCGCACCCCTATCTCCCACGGCTGGGTCTCCACCGTGCGCATGGGCAGCCGCAACAGATTCGCGACGCCGGGCACCGAGCTGCCCTGCACCAGAACCGAGAAGATCACGACGACGACCACGATGCCGTAGAGGCGTTCGGCGTTGGGAACGTGCGCGGCCCGCAGCAACTCGCCGAGCAGAATCGGCACCGCCCCTTTGAGGCCGGCGAACAGGATGAAGAGGCGCTCGTTTCGCTCGAGTTGCACGCCAAGCAGGCAGGCGCTCACCGCCAGCGGGCGAATCAGCACCGTCAGCCCCGCGCCGAGAGCGAGCCCGGGTATCCACACGTCGGGGTGGGTCAGCACGTTGAGGTCGACGGTCAGACCCAGCACGACGAACGCGACGATTTCGGCCAGACCGGCCAGGGCGGCGTGGAATCGCTTGATCTCGGGCTTGTAGGGCGCGCGCGCGTCACCGATCACGATGCCGGCGACGAACACCGCCAGAAATCCCGACCCGTGCGCAAGCGTGGCGATGCCGTACAGCATCAGGCTCGAGGCCAGCGTTCGCAGCGGGTAGAGGCCTTCGCTCGGCAGCGCGACGCGGCGCATGAAGACGAGCAGGGCGCGGCCGCCGATCACCCCCACGGCCAGGCCGATCGCCATCTGCAGAGCGAATTGGGTTCCGACGCTGGCGAATCCGGCTGTACTGAGGCCACCGGCGGCGATCAGGCTGGACATCAACGAGATGCCGACCGGATCGTTGGCGCCGGACTCGCCCTCCAGGATGGTGCTGCTGCGGCCCCTGATTTCGCGTTTGCCCAGGACCGAGAACACCACGGCCGGATCGGTGGGAGCCACCGCGGTTGCGACGAGCACCGCGGGAAACCAGCTGATTCCGCAGGCGTAATGCAGCACCAAGGCGGCGCCGGCGGCGGTGAGGCCGGTGCCCAGGACGCCGACCGACAGGATGGGGGCAACCGCCCTGCGGAACCGGGCAGGCCCGATATGCATCCCGCCGTCGAACAGCACCAGCACCAGCGCGACGGTGATGACCTGTTGCACGATCCGCTCGGTCGGTGGCTGCACCGCCGGTACCGAGTGCACCACCGCTGCCGTTCCGACGAGCACGAGCAGGGGCACGGGGACCTTGACCCGCTCGGTCAGACGGTTCGCCAGCACCGCGACCAGACCGACCGCGCTGGAGAACAAGATGATGAGCGCGAACCGAAGATCGTCGTTCACGATTGCGGCACCCGGAGACGGGACGGCGTCTTGGCGGTAGGCACTCATGCCTTTCGGTTGGTCGACAGGGACATCGAGGACATCGCCGACCAGACTTCCCGGCACACCGCGACGGAGTCTATCGGCTCCCGCCAAACATCACCGGCGAACGCGTAGCGATGACGGCGGTCTGGTCGCCCGATGACGCCGCTACACCCGGGTCAGCAGGGCGACGCATTCGGTGTGATGGGTGAGCGGGAACGCGTCGAACACCTTGATCTTTTCGACGGCATAGCCGTGGCGGAGGTAGAGGCCGATGTCGCGCGCGAAAGACGCTGCCTCGCAACCGATGTGCACCACCCTCGGCACGGCGGCGGCGGCCAGTTGGTCGATGATCTCGCGCCCGGCGCCCGCCCGCGGCGGATCCAGCACGGCCACGTCGGCGCCCGCCCGTTGCGTGCCCAGCACCCGCCGCACCGAGTCGGTGACGACGTGCACCTGTGGCAGGTCGTCCAGCGCGACGCGGGCGGCGCGCGTGGCCGCGCGCGAGGTGTCGACGGACAGCACCCGCCCGGACTCCCCGACCGCGGCGCCGAGCGCGGCGGCGAAGACGCCCGCGCCGCCGTAGAGGTCCCAGGCGGTCATGCCGGGACCGGGCTGCGCCCATTCGGCGACCAGCCGGCTGTACACCGCCGCCGCGCCGCGATGCGCCTGCCAGAAGGCGGTCACCGGGATCTGCCAGCTGCGCCCGCCCACCCGCTGCACGGCCTCGTAGCGGCCCTCCACCACCTTGGTCGCCGTCTTCCTGCCCTGCCGCAGGGTGCGCACCACGTGGCGCGCACCGTCATCGTCGACGGCGACGTGCAATTGGGCGGTCGGCGGCCACGGGGAGTCGGCGAGCCCGTCGAGCATGCCGGCCGGCAACTGCGCGCAGCGCAGATCGGTCACCAGCTGGTCGCTGTGATACCGGTGAAACCCGGGGCGCCCGTCGGCGCCGACATCGAGCCGGACGCGGGTGCGCCAGCCCGTCGGCCCCGAGTCCGACAGGGGTTCGGCCGCACCGTCCCAGCGGTGTCCGCCCAGTCGCTCCAGCTGGTTGGCGACGACCTGCGCCTTGAGCGCGCGGGCCGCCTCCGGGGCGGCGAAGGCCAAATCGCAACACCCGGCGCCGTCCACCCCGGCGATGGGGCACAACGACTCGATGCGGTCCGCCGACGGCTCGAGCACCTCGACAACCTCGGCGTGCCAATAAGATCCGCGGTCGGCGATGACCCGGGCCCGCACCCGCTCGCCCGGCAGCGCGTAGCGGACGAACACCACGCGCCCCTCGTGGTGCGCGACGCAGCTGCCGCCGTTGGCCGGGGCGCCGGTGACCAACGTCAGCTCATCGCACGGCGGCAGCACCCCGTGAGGCGGGCCTGGTGATCCGCGAGTCAATCGAAGATTCCCCGGCGAGCGTCACCCGGTGCCGCATGCGGCTGCAGCGCCTGCAGCCGCTCCGACGAAGTCAGTTGCCACGGAACAGAAGTCACCATCACGTTGGGCATGAACAACAGCCGGCCCTTGAGCCGCAGCGCGCTCTGGTTGTGCAGCAACTGCTCCCACCAGTGGCCCACCACGTACTCGGGGATGAACACGGTGACCACGGTGCGCGGCGACTCTTTGCTGACCCGCTTGACGTACTCGAGGATGGGGCGGGTGATTTCGCGGTAGGGCGAGGCGATGACCTTGAGCGGCACACTGATGTCGCTCTCTTCCCATTGGTGCACCAACTCGCGGGTCTCCCCCTCGTCGACGCTGACCGTGAGCGCCTCGAGCGCGTCCGGACGGGTAGCGCGGGCGTACGCCAGGGCGCGCAGCGTCGGCAGATGCAACTTGGACACCAGCACCAGGGCGTGATTGCGGCTGGGCAACACCACGTCGTGCTGGGCGGCGGCCTGCTCCTCCAGCTCCCGGCTGACGGTGCCGTAGTGCCGGTGAATCATCTTCATCATCACGAACAGCAAGCCCATGGCGAACAGCGCGATCCACGCGCCGGCGAGGAATTTCGTGACCAGGACGACCAGCAAAACCGCGCCGGTGGAAAGCAATCCGACGGTGTTGACGACCCGGGAACGCATCATCTTGCGCCGCGCCCGTGGGTCGGTCTCGGTGCGCAGCAACCGGGTCCAGTGCCGCACCATGCCGATCTGGCTCAACGTGAACGAAATGAACACGCCGACGATGTAGAGCTGGATCAGGGCGGTGACCTCGGCGTGGAACGCGATGATCGCCAACAGGGCCGCCCCGGACAGGAACAGGATTCCGTTGGAGAACGCCAACCGGTCCCCGCGGGTGTGCAGCTGGCGCGGCAGGTAGCTGTGCTGCGCCAGCACCGAACCGAGCACCGGGAAGCCGTTGAACGCGGTGTTGGCCGCCAGCACCAGGATGAGGGCGGTCACCGTGGCGATCAGCAGGAAGCCGATGTGGAAGCTGCCGAACACCGTTTCCGCCAGCTGGGTGACCAGGGTCTTCTGGTAGTAGCCCGGCGGGGTGCCGGTCAGTTGCCTGGCCGGATCCTCGACCAGCTGAACCCGGATCTGCTGGGCCAGCACGATGATGCCCATCAGCAGGGCCACCGCGATCCCGCCCAGCATCAGCAGCGTGGTCGCCGCGTTGCGCGACTTGGGCTTCTCGAACGCCGGGACCCCATTGCTGATCGCCTCCACACCGGTCAGCGCCGCGCAACCCGACGAAAACGACCGCGCCACCAGAAACGCCAGCGCGAAGCCGACGACCTGGCCGTGCTCCGCGTGCATCTGGAAGCCGGCCGACTCCGCCCGCAGCGGATTACCCAGCACGAAGATCCGGAACAGCCCCCAGCCGATCATCACGAACACGCCGACGATGAACGCATACGTGGGGATCGCGAACGCCACCCCCGACTCGCGGATGCCGCGCAGGTTCAACGCCATCACCAGCAGGATCGAGGCCACACAGAACCACACCTTGTGCTCGGCCACCAGCGGGATGGCCGAGCCGATGTTCGCCATCGCCGACGCCGTCGAAACGGCCACGGTGAGAACGTAATCGACCATCAGCGCGCTGGCCACCACCAGGCCGGCCGTCCCGCCCAGGTTGGTGGTGACCACCTCGTAGTCGCCCCCTCCGGACGGGTAGGCATGCACGTTCTGCCGGTAGCTGGCCACCACGACCAGCATCACCGCGGCCACGGCCAGCCCGATCCAGGGCGTCAGCGCGTAGGCGCTGACGCCGGCCACCGAGAGCATCAGGAAGACTTCCTCGGGTGCGTAGGCCACCGACGACAACGCATCGGAGGCGAACACCGGCAAGGCGATCCGCTTGGGCAGCAGGGTGTGACTGAGCCGGTCGCTGCGAAAGGGCCGGCCAATTAGCAACCGACGCGTTGCGGTTGAAAGTTTGGACACGAGAGCCAAGAGTAAGCCCACAAGGGTTTGGCGGTAGCTTCGTAGGCGAGAATGTTTGCCGACGCGAAATCGGCTGGCCGACGTGGGTTGCCGATTTCAGAACACAGGGCGCAGCCGAGAGGATCGGAAAGTGCGAGTAGTGGTGATGGGCTGCGGCCGCGTCGGTTCCTCGGTGGCCGACGGGCTATCGCGGATCGGCCACGACGTCGCGGTCATCGACCGCGACAGCACCGCGTTCAACCGGCTCAGCCCGGAGTACGCCGGCGAGCGGGTGCTGGGCCAGGGATTCGACCGGGACGTGCTGCTGCGAGCCGGCATCGAGGAGGCGGACGCGTTCGCCGCCGTGTCATCCGGGGATAACTCGAACATCATCTCGGCGCGGCTGGCCCGCGAGACCTTCGGCGTCAAGCGCGTCGTCGCCAGGATCTACGACGCCAAGCGCGCCGAGGTCTACGAACGCCTCGGCATCCCGACCATCGCCACCGTGCCCTGGACCACCGACCGCCTCCTCAACGCGCTGCTGCGGGAAACCGAGACCGCCAAATGGCGGGACCCGACCGGCACGGTGGCCGTCTCCGAGGTCGTCCTGCACGAGGAGTGGATCGGGCATCGGGTCACCGATCTCGAACAGGCCACCGGCGCCCGCGTCGCGTTCCTGATCCGGTTCGGCACCGGCGTCCTGCCGGAACCGAAGACGGTGATCCAGGCCGGCGATCAGGTCTACGTCGCCGCGATCTCCGGCCGCGCCGCCGAGGCCGTGGCCATCGCGGCCCTGCCACCCAGTGAAGATTCGTAAGGAGCGGCGAAAATGAAGGTAGCTGTCGCCGGGGCCGGCGCGGTGGGCCGCTCCGTCAGCCGCGAACTCATCGGCAACGGCCACGACGTGACACTCATCGAGCGCAACCCGGACCACGTCGACGTGGACGCCATCCCCGCCGCCCACTGGCGGCTCGGCGACGCCTGCGAGCTGAGCCTGCTGGAGTCGGTGCACCTGCACGAGTTCGACGTGGTGGTGGCCGCGACCGGCGACGACAAAGCCAACGTCGTGCTCAGCCTGCTGGCCAAGACCGAGTTCGCGGTGCCCCGCGTGGTGGCCCGGGTCAACGACCCGCGCAACGAATGGTTGTTCACCGACGCCTGGGGCGTGGACGTGGCGGTGTCGACCCCACGGATGCTGGCCTCGCTCATCGAAGAGGCCGTCGCCGTCGGTGATCTGGTGCGCCTCATGGAGTTTCGCAGGGGGCAGGCCAACCTCGTCGAGATCACCCTTCCCGATGACACCCCCTGGGGCGGCAAGCCGGTGCGTCGACTGCAGCTGCCCCGCGACGCCGCGCTGGTCACCATCCTGCGCGGCCCCAGGGTGATCGTGCCCGAGGCGGACGAGCCGCTGGAGGGCGGCGACGAGTTGCTCTTCGTCGCGGTCGCCGAGGCCGAAGAGGACCTGCGCAAGCTGCTGCTGCCGGACGGCCCGGCGCTGACCGACTAGTCGGGGCCGGCCTCGACCCCGACGCCGGCGTCACCGGTCGCGGACATGGCCCGCAGCGCGGACTTGATCGCCAAATACGTCGCCAGCGCGGCCGCCACGGTCAGCGGCCACCCCATCGCGATGCGCGCGACGGCCAGCCAACCGGTCCGGTTGGCGTCGTAGAGCATGCCCTGCACGACGAATCGGGCGGCGAAGACGAGCACCCAGCATCCCGAGGCGATGTCGAAGGCGTAGACGGCCCGGGGGACATCGCGCCAGCCCTGACCGCGCCCGGTCGCCCAGCTCCACACGTAACCGACCAGCGGGCGGCGGATGACGACCGAGACCGCGACGACCACCGCCCACAGCAACGACATCCAGATGCCCACCAGGAAATAACCCTTGGACTCCCCCATGACGTAGGCGACGAGGCCGCAGATGCCGACGCCGAAGAATCCGGAGAATGCCGGCTGCGGGGATTCCCGCCGAATCAACCGCCACACCAGGACCAGTGCGGCCGCCGCGAGCGCGGACACGATCGCCGCGAACAAGCCCGACACCGACGAAGCAATGACGAAGATCACAACGGGCAGCGACGAATAGATGACTCCGCTGACCCCACCCGCCTGCCGGATCAGACGTTCCACCGTGATGCGGTCGACGGTCGCGCGGTCGGGCGAGCCCGACTCGTGGGCTTCCGCACCCGCCCCCGGATCACCGGGTCGTGTCACCGCTGAATTTCGTAGTGCGGGTTGTAGATGGCCTTGCTGCCGTTCTCCAACGTGCCCAGCCGGCCCCGCACCCGCAGCTTGCGGCCGGAGTCGATGCCGGGTATCCGGCGCTGCCCCAACCAGACCAGGGTCACGGTGTCGCTGCCGTCGAAAAGCTCGGCGCGGACACCGCCCGCGCAGGCCTTGCCGTTACATTCCACGCTGCGCAGCGTGCCGATCATCGTGACCTCTTGGCCGCGCTCGCAATCGATCGCCCGTTGCGCGCCGGCGCTCTCTACCTCGTCGGACAACTCTTCGGAGTCGCGTTGCTCCGGAGCCTCCGTCAATCGGCGGCTGAGCCGGCGCAGATATCCCTGGGCCCCCATGGCCCCTCCTGACAATGCTGATAAGCCTTGGCGCTTCCATTTATGCCAACGGACACCGTAGACCCCTTGGTTCCCCCGCGCCAACCCAATCAAACGTCGTGTTGGAGCGCAGGTGAACACCGGGGCACTATCTGGGGGTGGCTGTGGATCTGCGGGGTGTCACCATCGTGTTGTTGCCCGGTACGGGCTCCGACGACGACTACATTCGCCGGGCCTTTTCCGGTCCGCTGCGTGACGCCGGCGCCGTGTTGGTGGCGCCGCCGCCCCACCCGGACCGGTTGATCGACGGCTACCTGTCCGCGTTGGATGCCGCCGCGCAAACGGGCCCGATCGCGGTCGGCGGCGTGTCGATCGGCGCGGCGGTGGCGGTCGCCTGGGCTCTGGCCCACCCGGACAAGGCGGTCGCGGTGCTGGCCGCGCTGCCGGCCTGGGCCGGTGCGCCCGAGGCGGCGCCCGCGGCCCTCGCGGCGCGCCACACCGCATCGCAGCTGCGCGCCGACGGACTGGCGACGACCACCGGCCAGATGCGGGCGTCGAGCCCGCCATGGCTGGCCGACGAGCTGGCGCGGTCGTGGCGCGCCCAGTGGCCCCAATTGCCCGACGCCATGGACGAGGCCGCCGCCTACGTGGCGCCGACCCGAGCGGAGTTGGCCGGGCTCGCGGCCCCGCTGGCCGTGGCGGCCGCCGTCGATGACCCCATCCATCCGCTGCGGGTGGGCGTGGAGTGGGTCGACGCCGCGCCGCGAGCGGCGCTGCGGACGGTGACGCTTGACGAGATCGGCTCGGATCCGGCCGCGCTGGGCGCGGCGTGCCTGGCCGCCCTCGCCGAGGCTTGATGGTGGCGACCCGCAGCGCCCGGCTACGCCGCGCTCGCGATCACCACGAGGCTTGATGGTGGCGACCCGCAGCGCCCGGCTACGCCGCGCTCGCGACCACCACGAGGCTTGATGGTGGCGACCCGCAGCGCCCGGCTACGCCGCGCTCGCGATCACCACGAGTCCACTAGCCCCCGGTGGTGGTGCGCAGCTGCTGCATGGCCGAGCCCTCGGCGCTGCGCCGCGCCGCCGGCTCGTTGGCCCCTTCCTGCTCCGCTTGTTGCGCCTGGGCTTGCTGGGCGGCCGCGGCTTCCCGCAATTGCTGCGCCATGGCCTCGGGCAGCTGCACCGTCAACGGCGTGCGCACCGGAAGCGGTGTGTCACCGCGGCGAACCACGGTGTCCGCCAACGCGGCTCGCGCCTCCTGCTCGAGCGCTTCCATGGTCTCGTGCGGGCCGTTGATGACGCAGCGGATCATCCAGCGGTAACCGTCGACCCCGATGAAGCGCACCGCGCCGGACGCGGAGCCGACGACCTCGCGGCCCCAGGGTCCGTCCTTGATGCTGACTTGGGCCGAGTCCCTGCGCAACGATTCGGCGAGCTCGCCGGCGACTTCGCGCCACAGTCCGCCCGTCTTCGGTGCCGCGTAGGCGGCGATGGTGAAGCGGCCGTTGGGCGTGACCACCCACACGGCGCTGGGAACGCCCGTCTCGGTCAGTTCGACCTGCAGCTGACCCGCCTCCGGCATGGGAATGAGCACCGACCCCAGGTCCAGGCGCGCCAGCTCGGCGACCGACGGGTCGTCGAAATCGTCGATGTCGAACGGTCCCTCGAGTTCTTCGACCTCGTCGGAGGCCACGTCGCCGGGCGACGTGACGATGTCGCCGGCCGGGCCGGCCGCGGTCTCGTCCTTGTCGTCTTTGCGTGCGCGCTTACCGAATCCAGCCATCAGCGCCGCCCTCCCCCGCAAGCGGGTGATTCCCCCACCTCATCGCGGACTCCTCTCTGCATGGTCGCCGGCGCGCTCACAAACTCGCATGTCCGCCGGAGGAACCGTGGCCACCATCGCCACGGGAGGTTTCGGCCAGGCCCGCCTCGTCGAACGACGACACCTCGACCAGCTCGACCAGCTCGACCCGCTGCACGAGCAGCTGGGCGATGCGGTCGCCGCGATGCACCACGATGGGCTCGGCCGGATCCAGATTGATCAGCGCGACCTTGATCTCGCCGCGATAGCCGGCGTCGATTGTGCCCGGACTGTTGACGATCGAAAGCCCCACGCGCGAAGCCAATCCCGAACGCGGGTGAATCAGGCCGACCATTCCGAAGGGAATCGCGACGGCCACGCCCGTGCGCACCAGGGCGCGTCGTCCCGGCTCCAGCTTGAGGTCTTCCGCGCTGTAGAGATCGACGCCGGCGTCGCCCTGATGGGCGCGCGTGGGCAGTGGCAGCTCGGGATCGAGGCGAACGATGGCCAGACTGGTCGACACGGGGCCACAGATTACCCTTGACTGCGTGTCCGGTACGCGCGTCGCACCGCACAGCGTGCGATATCGCGAACGACTGTGGGTGCCATGGTGGTGGTGGCCGCTGGGCTTCGGCCTGGCGGGGCTCATCGCTTTCGAAGTCAACATGGGTGTCGCCCCCCGGCCGTCCTGGCTGCCGTACGCGACGCTTTTCGCGGTGGCGGCCGGCACGCTGTTGTGGCTGGGCCGCATCGAGATCCGGGTGACCGCCGACCCGAGCGCCCCGGGCGGGGTGGAGCTATGGGCCGGCGAGGCGCACCTGCCGGTCACCGCGATCGCCCGCTCCGCCGTGGTGGAGCCGCCGGCCAAGTCCGCCGCGTTGGGCCGCCAGCTCGACCCGGCGGCCTACGTGCTGCATCGGGCATGGGTCGGGCCGATGGTCCTGGTGGTACTCGACGATCCGGACGACCCGACGCCGTACTGGCTGGTGAGTTGCCGCCATCCCGAGCGGGTGCTGTCGGCATTGCGAAGCTGACCTGCGAAAACGGTCAAGCCGCGCAGTCGGTACAGATCATCAGGCCGTTCTTCTCGCTGGCCAGCCGGCTGCGGTGTTGCACCAGAAAACAGCTCGAGCAGGTGAACTCGTCAGCCTGCTTCGGGATGACACGCACCGACAGTTCTTCCCCGGACAGGTCGGCGCCAGGCAACTCGAAAGACTCAGCGGTCTCGGATTCGTCGACGTCGACGACGGCCGACGCCGCCTCGTTGCGTCGTGCTTTGAGCTCCTCCAGCGAGTCCTCCGAGACGTCGTCGGTCTCGGTGCGCCGTGGAGCGTCGTAGTCGGTAGGCATACCTGTTCCCCTGCCCTGTTGCCTCTTCATGCCTCTAATGCCAGGCATCGCTTTGTACCAGCGTCGAACGCATCCACCAAATGATTCGTGCCCGTATCGCGGCCCATTAACGTGTGATTTACGTCACAGCACCATTGTGGGCCTTGCGTTCGCCTTTGAACAGTGCGTTTACCGTGCGACTAGAGTGCACCTGTGGTCGCACAAATCACCGAGGGTACCGCCTTTGACAAGCACGGTCGGCCCTTTCGGCGCCGCAACCCCCGGCCCGCGATCGTCGTGGTGGTCTTCCTCGTCGTGGCGACGGCCGTGGCGTGGACCATCGCGCTGACCCGGCCGGCGAAGGTGCACGAGGTCGCGGTCTGCAACCCGCCGCCGAAAGCGACCGGATCGGCGCCCGCCCAGCTCGGTGAGCAGGTGTCGCGAAGCGCGATGATGGACGTCACGCCCGCCAAGCTCAGCGACACCAAGGTCCGCGTGCTCAACGCCAGCGGCCGCGGCGGACAGGCCGGCGACGTCGCCGGCGCGCTGAAAGACCTCGGGTTTGCTCAGCCGACCGCCGCCAACGATCCCCTCTATACCGGCACCCGGCTCACCTGCGAGGGCCAGATCCGGTTCGGCACGGCCGGACAGGCCACCGCGGCAGCGGTTTGGCTGGTCGCGCCCTGCATGGAGCTGTTCAACGACAGCCGCGCCGACGACTCCGTCGACCTGGCGCTGGGGACGGACTTCACCGCACTGGCCCACAACGACGACATCGACGCCGTGCTGGCCACTCTGCGCCCCGGTGCCACCGAGCCGTCCGACCCCGCGCTGCTCACCAAGATCCACTCCAGCAGCTGCTGACGCGGCTCAGTCGAGAATCGGGTCCAGGCCGTCGATTTCGTCCAGGGCGGCCAGCAGCTGCTCGGCGATCCCCGGCGCGGCGGCCAGCACCAGCCCCGCGCCGTCGATCTCCGGCGGCGGCAGGAAGACCCGGGCCCCCGCCTCGGCCGCGATCAGCGCCCCCGCGGCGCAATCCCATGGCTGCAGGCCGTGCTCGTAGAACGCGTCGAGCCGGCCCGCCGCGACCATGCACAGATCCAGGGCCGCCGAACCGATGCGCCGAACGTCGCGCACCACCGGCAGCAACCGCGCCAGCAAGTCGGCCTGCGCCGCCCGGCGCTGGCGTGCGTAACCGAAACCGGTGCCCAGCAACGCCATCGACAGGTCGTCCACCGTGGCGCACCGCAACGGCCTAACCCCGTTCTGGTCGATGACGTGCGCGCCCAGTCCGGTCGCCGCGGAGTAGACAAGGTCGCCGACGACGTCGGCGACCGCGCCCGCGACCGACACGCCGCCCACTTGCACACCGATCGACACCGCGTACGCCGGAATGCCGTAGACGAAGTTCACCGTGCCGTCGATGGGGTCGAGCACCCAGGTGACCGCGTCCGCGGGCGTGCCCGCGGGATCGGTCGGCCCGCCGCCCTCCTCGCCCAGAATCGGGTCACCGGGCCGTAATTCGGCCAGCCGGTCCCGCAGCAGGTGCTCGGTCTCGGTGTCGACGACGGTCACCGGATCGGTGGGGGTGGTCTTCGACCGCACCGCGCCGTCGCCGGAAAGTTTCGACCCCGCCGCGGCTTCGCCGAACACCTCGGCCCGGCGACGCCGCACGAACGCGGCGGCTTCCGTGGCCAACGTCTCGGCGACCGTGCGCAGCCGGGCGGGGTCGTCATCAGCTCGGGTCACCGGTCTATCGCATCACAGCCGCCACGGCCCCGCAGATGCCCCGTGGCCACACCGGCGCCGGGCTAAGGTGGGCGCACAGTCCAAGTCACGCGCAGGAGCTTCGATGACCAGCACCGACTCGACCACGGAAACGCCCGGCACCGGCACCGCCGTCGGCACCCCACAGCGTCGGGGATTCGGCGTCGATGTCGGCGGCAGCGGCATCAAGGGCGGCATCGTCGACATGGACACCGGGCAGCTCATCGGCGAACGGTTCAAGCTGTTGACCCCGCAACCGGCGACGCCGCAGGCGGTCGCCAAGACCATCGCCGAGGTCGTCAACGCGTTCGGCTGGACCGGCCCGCTCGGCGTCACCTATCCCGGGGTCGTGACCCACGGCGTCGTCCAGACGGCCGCCAACGTCGACAAGTCGTGGATCGGCACCAACGCGCGCGAGATCATCAGCGGCATGCTGGACGGGCAGGACGTCACGGTGCTGAACGACGCGGACGCCGCCGGGCTGGCCGAGGAGCACTACGGGGCCGGCAGGAACCAGTCCGGCCTGGTCGTCCTGCTGACCTTCGGCACCGGAATCGGCTCCGCGGTCATCCACAACGGCACCTTGATACCCAACACCGAGCTGGGGCATCTCGAGGTCGGCGGCAAAGAGGCCGAGCAGCGGGCGGCGTCGTCGGTCAAGGAGAAGAACAACTGGAGCTACGAAAAGTGGACCGCGCAGGTCACCCGGGTGCTGGTAGCCATCGAGAACGCGATGTGGCCGGACCTGTTCATCGCCGGCGGCGGCATCAGCCGCAAGGCCGACAAGTGGCTACCGCTGCTCGGGAACCGCACCCCGGTGGTGGCTGCGGCCCTGCTCAACACGGCCGGGATCGTCGGCGCGGCGATGGCCTCCACCTCCGACGTGACCCACTGATTTTCCCCGGCAGAGCCGTTCGACGGCCCGCTGTCGTTACAATGGTCATCGGCGACCGCCCGAACGACAGCGTGCAAACACGAACGCTGATCCAACGCCGACATCGACATAGCAGACACTTTCGGTTCACCATGCCCTTACCCACCGAAGGTGAGCCCAAACGAAGGGGTGTAAGTGGCAGCGACCAAGGCCAGCCCGGCAACCGACGCGCCGGCGAAACGGACCGCCACCAAGTCTCCGTCCTCCCCCGCTAAGCGCCCGGCGGCCAAGGCCGCCAATGGCGCTGCCCCCGCCAAACGCGCCGCGAAGGCGCCGGGACGGACCACCAAGGCCGAAGGCGAGGCCGGCGCCGAGCTGAAGAAGACCCGCGCCGCCAAGGCCCCGTCGGGCCGTGGGACCAAAGCGGCCAAGGGCGCCCCGGGCGATGCCGACGTGGAGCTGGAGGTCGTCGAGGACCTCGACGACACCGAAATCGACGCCGAGCCCGGCGAGGATCTCGAGATCGACGCCGGCGACCTGAGCCTGGACGACCTGGAAGACGACGTCGCGGCGGACGGTGAGGACGCCGACATCGAGCCGGCCGACGCCGACGACAGCGAAGAAGAGGGAGCCGCCCCGGCCGCCGCGGCCGGCGAGGCCGCCGACGCCGAGGACGAGGAGATCGCCGAGCCCTCCGAGAAGGACAAGGCGTCCGGTGATTTCGTCTGGGACGAGGACGAGTCCGAGGCGCTGCGTCAGGCGCGCAAGGACGCCGAGCTCACCGCGTCGGCGGACTCGGTCCGGGCCTACCTCAAGCAGATCGGCAAGGTGGCGCTGCTCAACGCCGAGGAAGAGGTCGAGCTGGCGAAGCGGATCGAGGCCGGCCTGTACGCGACGCAGTTGATGGCCGAGATGGCCGAGCGGGGCGACAAGCTGCCCGCCGCGCAGCGCCGCGACATGATGTGGATCTGCCGCGACGGGGACCGCGCGAAAAACCACCTGCTGGAAGCCAACCTGCGCCTGGTGGTGTCGCTGGCCAAGCGCTACACCGGCCGCGGCATGGCCTTCCTCGACCTGATCCAGGAAGGCAACCTGGGCCTGATCCGCGCGGTGGAGAAGTTCGACTACACCAAGGGCTACAAGTTCTCCACGTACGCCACGTGGTGGATCCGCCAGGCCATCACCCGCGCCATGGCCGACCAGGCCCGCACCATCCGCATCCCGGTGCACATGGTCGAGGTCATCAACAAGCTGGGCCGCATCCAGCGCGAGCTGCTGCAGGACCTGGGCCGCGAGCCCACGCCTGAAGAGCTGGCCAAGGAGATGGACATCACGCCCGAAAAGGTGCTGGAGATCCAGCAATACGCCCGCGAGCCGATCTCGCTGGACCAGACCATCGGCGACGAGGGCGACAGCCAACTCGGCGACTTCATCGAGGACAGCGAGGCCGTGGTGGCCGTCGACGCGGTGTCGTTCACCCTGCTGCAGGACCAGCTGCAGTCGGTGCTGGAGACGCTGTCCGAGCGGGAGGCCGGCGTGGTGCGGCTGCGCTTCGGCCTCACCGACGGCCAGCCCCGCACCCTCGACGAGATCGGCCAGGTCTACGGCGTCACCCGCGAGCGCATCCGTCAGATCGAGTCCAAGACGATGTCGAAGCTGCGCCACCCCAGCCGTTCCCAGGTGTTGCGCGACTACCTCGACTAAGCGCGTTTCGCGCGTCCTCTCCGGAGGCGTTGCGGCGTTGCTGCGCAAGGATTTCCGGCCTGCCCGGAAAATCCGTCGCGCAGCCGGCGGCGGCGTCGTACGGTGACTGCCATGTCAGCCCACCGCACCCTGGTCTCGTCCGACTCCGAGTTCGAAACGGCCGTCGGCTATTCGCGCGCGGTCCGGGTCGGCCCGCACGTGTCGGTGGCCGGAACGACCGGCGCCGGACCGGCCGGAGATATCGCGTCGCAGGCTCGAGACGCCTTGCGCCGCATCGAGATTGCGCTCGGGCAGGCGGGCGCGACGCTCACCGATGTGGTGCGCACCCGCATCTACGTCACCGACATCTCGCGCTGGCGCGAGGTCGCCGCGGTGCATGCGCAGGTCTTCGGCGCCATCCGTCCCGCGGCGACCATGGTAGAGGTGTCGGCGCTGATCGCACCCGAGTTCGCGGTAGAGATCGAGGCCGACGCCTACGTGCCGTCCCCCGCAGGCGGGAACGCGCCGTCGGGCCCCGGCCGGTAGTCGGTGACCCGGATCACGGCGTTCGCGGGCAGCGGGCCGTACAGGTGCGGGAACAGCATCGACGCGGGATCCGTTGCTACACCTGGTTCCCACCGCACCTCGGAGTCCAATCGGGCCGGATCGATGTGCAGCAGAACCAAGTCACCGCGACCGCGGTAGAGCCGGTTGGCCGGCAGATGAACCTGGTCGGGCGTCGACAGATGGATGAACCGCCCGCCGCCGGACGCGTCGGGGCGAATCTCACCGCACTTGCGGGCACGGGACCACTCGTCGCGCCCGCACAGATGTACCAGCAGGTCAGGAGCGAAGGCCACGAATGATCACTGTAGAGAGCACTACGAAACGAAACGTTTACAGCCCGTGAGAAACGACACACCCGATAACGATCAGGGAACAACGCGAAAACCCCATACGTCTGAGAGAGTGAATGAAAGCAAGAACGGAGAAGCCATGAATGCAACTCTGACCAGTCCCGAGCTAACCCGTGCGGACCGCTGCGATCGCTGCGGTGCCGCTGCTCGAGTCCGCGCCAAGCTGCCTTCTGGAGCCGAGCTTCTCTTCTGCCAGCATCACGCCAACGAGCACGAGGCGAAGCTGACCGAGCTGTCTGCCGTGCTGGAGGTCAGCGGAAGCTAGTTCCGCCAACTCACCCGTCGCCAATGTGGGCGACGGGGGCGGTCTTCGGTAATGCTGGACGGGTATGAGCGATCAAGTCGCAAGACCGTCCCGCCATCACATCCGGCGACTCAGTCTGAGGACCCTCTCGAAAAGCTGGGATGACTCCATCTTTTCCGAGTCGGCGCAGGCGGGTTTCTGGTCGGCGCTGTCGCTACCGCCGCTGCTGCTGGGGATGCTGGGCAGCCTCGCCTACGTGGCGCCGTTGTTCGGCCCGGACACGTTGACGGCGGTCGAGAAGAGCATCATCTCCGCGATCCGCAGCTTCTTCTCGCCCAGCGTCGTCAACGAGATCATCGAGCCGACCATCCGCGACGTCACCGCCAACGCCCGCGGCGAGGTGGTGTCGGTCGGCTTCCTCATCTCGATGTGGGCCGGATCGTCGGCGATCTCGGCCTACGTCGATGCGGTGGTGGAGGCGCATGACCAGACTCCCCTGCGCCACCCCGTGCGCCAGCGGCTTTTCGCTTTGTTCCTCTACGTGGTGATGCTGGTCTTCGTGGTGTGCGTTGCGCCGGTGCTGGTGGTCGGTCCGCGCAAGCTGAGCGAGCACATCCCGTACAGCCTGGCCAATGTGCTGCGTTACGGCTACTACCCGGCGCTGATCCTCGGCCTGCTGGTCGGGGTGGTCATTCTGTACCGGGTGGCGCTGCCCGAACCGCTGCCGACGCACCGGCTGATCTTCGGTGCCGTGCTCGCCACGGCGGTCTTCCTGATCGCCACGCTGGGGCTGCGGGTCTACCTGCGGTGGATCACCAGCACCGGCTACACCTACGGCGCGCTGGCCACCCCGATCGCGTTCCTGTTGTTCGCGTTCTTCGGTGGTTTCGCGGTCATGCTGGGCGCCGAACTCAACGCCGCCATCCAGGAGGAGTTCCCGGCGCCCAAGACGCACGCGCACCGGCTGCGCAAGTGGCTGGAAGCCCGCCTGACCGTGCGGAAGCGACCGACTGGTTCCTCGCCGGAGCGGGCACCCGCCGACAACGCGACGCTGTGACGGCGGGCCTAGCCCTTCTTCATCCGGTCGTAGATCCGCTTGCAGTCCGGGCACACCGGCGATCCCGGCTTGGCCGCCTTGGTGACGGGGAAGACTTCCCCGCAGAGCGCCACCACGTGGTTGCCCATGACCGCGCTCTCGGCGATCTTGTCCTTTTTGACGTAGTGGAAGTACTTCGGCGTATCGCTGCCGGTCCCGTCGTCGACGCGTTCGTCGGTCTCGGTGCGTTCGATCGTCTGGGTCTGCATGCCTCACATTGTGCCCCGTGACTCGCCTCTGCCGGAATCGGCCGGGTGTGGGAGAGTGGAGAAATGAAGCGCGAATCCGATCTGGGGTTCGACGATGAGGGCCGACCGGTGCTCATCACCGCCGCTGCACCCTCCTACGAGGAGCAGCACCGCGCGCGGGTCCGGAAATACCTGACGCTGATGGCGTTTCGGATCCCGGCCCTGATCCTGGCGGCGCTGGCGTACGGCGCCTGGCACAACGGTCTGATCTCACTGGCGATCGTGGCCGTGTCGATCCCGTTGCCATGGATGGCGGTCCTGATCGCCAACGACCGGCCGCCCCGGCGCCCGGACGAACCCCGGCGGTTCGACGACGCCGAGCGACGGACGCCGCTGTTCCCCAGCGCCGAGCGGCCGGCGCTCGAGGCGCACCCGCATCCGCACTCGACCTGGCCCATGGGACCGCAGGGCTGGGAATAGTCCGCAGTTCTTAGGACATTCTCAGGTCGGCGGGACATTTGTGCACGTCAAGACGTGTGAGATGGAATGGGGCTGGGAACTCTCAGGGCTGATCTGTCGTTGAACTCAATGACAGTACAAGCCGAACGGGAGGTCGCTATGGCGAACGCCAGCACGAGCAGATTTGATGGCGATCTGGATGCTCAAAGCCCCGCCGCGGACCTCGTGCGCGTATATCTCAATGGCATCGGTAAGACGGCGCTGCTGAACGCGGCGGGCGAGGTTGAACTGGCCAAGCGCATCGAGGCCGGGCTCTACGCCGAGCATCTGCTCGAAACTCGCAAGCGCCTCGGCGAGAACCGCCGACGCGACCTCGAGGCCGTGGTGCGCGACGGCGAGGCCGCGCGCCGTCACCTGCTGGAAGCCAACCTGCGCCTGGTGGTGTCGCTGGCCAAGCGCTACACCGGTCGCGGGATGCCGTTGCTGGACCTGATCCAGGAAGGCAACCTGGGCCTGATCCGCGCCATGGAAAAGTTCGACTACACAAAGGGTTTCAAGTTCTCCACCTACGCCACGTGGTGGATCCGCCAGGCCATCACCCGCGGCATGGCCGATCAGAGCCGCACCATCCGGTTGCCGGTGCACCTGGTCGAGCAGGTCAACAAGCTGGCCCGGATCAAGCGGGAGATGCACCAGAACCTGGGCCGCGAGGCCACCGACGAGGAGCTGGCGGCCGAATCGGGCATCCCGGTGGAGAAGATCAACGACCTGCTCGAGCACAGCCGCGACCCGGTAAGCCTCGACATGCCGGTCGGCTCCGAGGAGGAAGCCCCGCTGGGCGACTTCATCGAGGACGCCGAGGCGATGTCCGCCGAGAACGCGGTGATCGCCGAACTGCTGCACACCGACATCCGCAGCGTGCTCGCCACGCTCGACGAGCGCGAGCACCAGGTGATCCGGCTGCGGTTCGGCCTGGACGACGGCCAGCCGCGCACGCTGGACCAGATCGGCAAGCTCTTCGGCCTCTCCCGCGAGCGGGTCCGGCAAATCGAGCGGGACGTAATGTCCAAACTCCGCCACGGCGAGCGCGCCGACCGGCTACGGTCGTACGCGAGCTAAGGCTCCCGGAACTAGTAGCAAGACGGTATGCCCGCCGCGGACGCGGCGGGCATACTGCTTGTCGGGGAAGCGTTACACCCATTCACGCAGCTGGCCAAGTAGACTCGGCGTCGATGGAGGGTGCTGAATGAACGACCTGGTTGACACCACCGAGATGTACTTGCGGACCATCTACGACCTCGAAGAAGAGGGCGTTACGCCGCTGCGCGCGCGCATCGCCGAGCGCCTCGAGCAGAGTGGGCCGACTGTCAGCCAAACCGTATCCCGCATGGAGCGCGACGGGCTGCTCCACGTCGCCGGCGACCGCCACCTGGAACTCACCGACAAGGGCCGGGCGTTGGCCATCGCCGTGATGCGCAAGCACCGCCTTGCCGAGCGGCTGCTCGTCGACGTCATCGGGGTGCCCTGGGAGGAAGTGCACGCCGAGGCATGCCGGTGGGAACACGTGATGAGCGAGGACGTCGAGCGGCGGCTGGTGAAGGTGCTCAACCACCCGACCACCTCCCCCTTCGGCAACCCGATCCCGGGGCTTCTGGACCTGGGCGTGGGCCCGGAATCCGGGGCGGAGGAAGCCATGCTGGTCCGGCTGACCGAGTTGCCGCCCGGCTCGCCGGTGGCCGTCGTCGTCCGCCAGCTGACCGAACACGTGCAAGGCGACATCGACCTGATCACCCGTCTGAAGGATGCCGGCGTCGTGCCCAACGCCCGGGTGACCGTCGAGACGGGGCCCGCCGGGGTCACCATCGTCATCCCCGGCCACGAGAACGTCACCCTGCCGCACGAGATGGCGCACGCCGTCAAGGTCGAGAAGGTCTGACCCGCTCGCCGTCGGGCTAGCACGCCCTGCGGCCCAACCGGCGCGGCGGTATCCGCACACCGAGCTGTTTGGCCAGCCGATAGCCGGTGAGCGCCAATTCCCGAATGTCCTCGGGCCGCAGCCCCGACTGCAACGCCGTGTCCAGCATGCCCGCCATCCGGTGGTCGGGCCGGCAACGCAGTGCGGCCTCCAGCGATACCCCGGCCAGCGGCCCGTCGCCGCGGGCGTAGGCACTGAACGCGAGCAGCACGAGGGCCTCCACCCGCCACGGTGGAGGCAGGGTGCGGGCCAGCAACGCCCACAATGACTCCGCCTCGCCAGCGTTCTCGCCGACGGCCAGGGCGTAGAGGATGTCGCGCACCTGCGCGTCGCTCAGGGCGCAGGCCAGCTTCGCCAGCTGGGCGTCCGACGGCACCTGGCCGGCGGCCGCACGCGACGCCACCGTCATGGCGAGCCGCACGTCGCCACGCACGCAGCGGTCCGGGTCGGTGCGGTGGGCCGCCCGGCGTCTGGTCGCCTGCCGCTCGATCACCCCGGTCAGCCCGGCGCTGCGCGCCGCGTCCTCGGGCGTGATGACGGCCTGCAGGTCAGCGCGGCGCGCGTAGAGCCGCCTGCCGTCGAGCACCGCCGCGGCCGCCAGCGGCGACGCCGAGGGATCGTCGACCGGGCCGCTCGAACCGCAGCCGTCCACGCAATGCCAGCGCCCGCCGAGCGCGACGCGGTCGACCACATGGGCCGCCCACAGCTCGATACCGTGATCCGACAACGACTTCGCCAGCGCGCCGCACACCTGCCGGTAGTCCTCGTTACAGGATGGACAGTGCGCCCCCTCCGCGTCGACGATGACCGCAATCGCGGCGTCGGGCCGGGCCGCGGCGGCGACATCCGCGAGGTGCCTGACCCCGGCGGCGAGTTCTTCGGAGAGGTCGACGCGCAGCACCGCGCCGAGGTCACCACCATCCAAAGACACCACTACCAATGAGTTTTCGGGGACGAAGCCGAGAACGGCCGGCAGGGCGGCGATGAGTGCGCCGGGGCGGTTCAGTTTGAAGTCAGGTCGATGCGTCGTCATGGGCACCACGGTGACGGGCCCCGCCGTCAACGGGCGCTCGCGAGAACGGGTGTAATTGGGCACCTGTGCATGAACCCGGCACTGTGAGTTCTGCTGCTCTACTGTTTACCCATGAGTTCGGCGCAAGAGTACGACATGGTGGTCATCGGTTCGGGGCCCGGCGGGCAGAAGGCCGCCATCGCCTCGGCCAAGCTCGGCAAGTCGGTCGCGGTCGTCGAACGGGGCCAGATGCTCGGCGGCGTGTGCGTCCAAACCGGCACCATCCCGTCAAAGACGTTGCGCGAGGCCGTCCTTTACCTCACCGGGATGAGCCAGCGCGAACTGTACGGGGCGAGCTACCGGGTCAAAGAGAAGATCACCCCGGCCGACCTGCTGGCCCGCACCCAGCACGTGATCGGCAAGGAAGTCGACGTGGTGCGCAACCAGCTGATGCGCAACCGCATCGATTTGTTGCTGGGCCACGGCCGCTTCGTCGACCCGCACACCATCGAGGTGGAAGACCCCTCCCGACGCGAAAAGCTCACCGTCAGCGGCAAATACATCGTCATCGCCACCGGCACCCGACCGGCGCGGCCGTCCGGCGTCGAGTTCGACGAGGAGCGGGTGCTCGACTCCGACGGGATCCTCGACCTCAAATCGCTGCCCACCTCGATGGTGGTGGTCGGCGCCGGGGTGATCGGCATCGAGTACGCCTCGATGTTCGCCGCGCTGGGCACCAAGGTCACCGTCGTGGAGAAGCGGAGCGACATGCTGGACTTCTGCGACCCTGAGGTCGTGGAGGCGCTGAAATTCCACCTGCGCGATCTGGCGGTGACGTTCCGGTTCGGCGAGGAGGTGACGGCGGTGGACGTCGGCTCGGCGGGCACCGTCACCACCTTGGCCAGCGGCAAGCAGATCCCCGCCGAGACGGTGATGTACTCCGCGGGGCGCCAGGGCCAGACCGATCACCTCGACCTGCACAACGCCGAGCTGGAGGCCGACGGCCGCGGGCGAATCTTCGTCGACGACTTCTTCCAGACCAAGGTGCCGCACATCTACGCCGTCGGCGACGTGATCGGCTTCCCCGCCCTGGCCGCGACGTCCATGGAACAGGGCCGGCTGGCCGCCTACCACGCCTTCGGGGAGCCGACCGACGGCATCACCGAGCTGCAGCCGATCGGCATCTACTCCATTCCCGAGGTCTCGTACGTCGGCGCCACCGAGGTCGAGCTGACCAAGGACGCGATCCCCTACGAGGTCGGCGTGGCCCGGTACCGGGAACTGGCCCGCGGCCAGATCGCCGGCGACTCCTACGGCATGCTCAAACTGCTGGTATCCACCGATGATCTCAAGCTGCTGGGCGTGCACATCTTCGGCACCAGCGCCACCGAGATGGTGCACATCGGGCAGGCCGTGATGGGCTGCGGCGGCACAGTCGAGTACCTGGTCGACGCCGTGTTCAACTACCCGACGTTCTCCGAGGCCTACAAGGTGGCCGCGCTCGACGTGATGAACAAGGTGCGCGCGCTCAACCAGTTCCGCCACTAGCAGCTGTCGTCGGGCTCACCCGGGATCGGGTCGCCGGGGCCGCCCGCGTCGGCGCGGGCCAGCAGCTGCGCGGTCTGCGCGTCGAACGGCGCCGAATACGAGACGTTTGCGGCGCACCCGCCGCGCTCGAAACCACCGATCACCCCGGTCAGCGTCGTGCCGTTGACCCAGGGGGCGCCGCTGGTGCCGTCCACCAGCCCCTCGCACGGAAACGAGGGAAACCCCGCCTCGGTCAACGACGTGCTGGCCTGGCATCCGATGGGCGCCCCGCCCACGCCGGCCGGGTAGCCCATCACGGTGATGTGACTACCGGGCGGCGGGGTCGTGCCCAGCGTCAGCGCCAGGCCGGCACGTGCCTCGACCGAGCTTCCCGCGTCGTTGCTCATGCGCGCGATCGCGTAGTCGGCGTTGGGGTCCTTGCTGGCGGTCCAGCGGGGGTCGAGGTAGACCGCGTCGGCCTTCCACACATCGGTCGGGGGCGGGGGCGCGTCGCCGGAGAAGCCCGGCACGAACGTGATTTTGGACGCCCCGGCCAGGCAGTGCGCCGCGGTGATCATCAGGTTGCCGCCCGCGGAATGCACCACCGACCCCGTGCACACGTGCAGAAGGCTGCCGTCGATGAAGATGGCGCCGACGCGCTTGTCCGGGTCCACCGGTCCCGCGACCGCCTTTTGCTCGGGCTTTTGCTCGGGCTGACTGAGCCGTTGCGCCGGCGCACCGCTTCGCGGAGGCGGCGGCGGCGGCGGAGCCGACGCACGATCGCCCGGCGGCCGCTTGCACGACGTCACTGACGTTGCCACGGCGACCACCAGGCACAGCATCACGGTCGGTACGCGCATCGCTGTCATCATGCCTGACGCCTGCGCGACGGGCCGACTCCAACGCGTCGCGTCCCCCAGACCCGCCGGCAAGGCGCATTCGCCACCCCCACGATGTTCTCTTCTGGATTAAACGCGAACTTCACACCGCTGTTCGATATTGGCGCCCACCGATTCGGGGGACACTGGTAGGGCACCCTGGAGAGATCCCCGAGAGGAGGCGGTCGGTGATGGCTCACGGTCAGGATCCGCAGGAACCGGACTACCAGCCGGGACAGGCCGGCATGTACGAGCTCGAGTTGCCCGCGCCGCAGCTGTCGACGTCGGACGGTCGAGGCCCGGTGCTGGTGCACGCGCTGGAGGGCTTCTCGGACGCCGGTCACGCGATCCGGCTGGCCTCGTCGCATCTGAAGGCGGCCCTGGACACCGAGTTGGTCGCGTCCTTCGCCATCGACGAACTGCTCGACTACCGGTCGCGGCGGCCGATGATGACCTTCAAGACCGACCACTTCACCAGCTATGAAGAACCCGAGCTGAGCCTGTACGCCTTGCGCGACACCATCGGGACCCCGTTCCTGCTGCTCGCCGGCATGGAGCCCGACCTGAAGTGGGAGCGCTTCATCACCGCGGTCCGCCTGCTGGCCGAGCGCCTGGGCGTGCGTCAGACGATCGGCCTGGGCACCGTCCCGATGGCGGTTCCGCACACGCGGCCCATCACGATGACGGCGCACTCCAACAACCCGGAGTTGATCGCCGAGTTCACCCCGTGGATCTCCGAGATCCAGGTCCCGGGCAGCGCGTCCAACCTGCTGGAGTACCGGATGGCCCAGCACGGTCACGAGGTCGTCGGCTACACCGTGCATGTGCCGCACTACCTGACGCAGACCGACTACCCCGCCGCCGCCGAGGCGTTGCTCGAGCAGGTGGCCAAGATCGCGTCGCTCGAGCTGCCGCTGACGGCGTTGACCGAAGCGGCGGCGGTCATCCGCACCAAGATCGACGAGCAGGTCGAGGCGAGCGCGGAGGTTGCTCAAGTGGTGACCGCGCTCGAGCGCCAGTACGATGCCTTCATCGACGCTCAGGAGAACAGGTCGTTACTAGCAAGAGACGAGGACCTGCCTAGCGGCGAAGAGCTTGGCGCAGAGTTCGAGCGATTCCTCGCCCAGCAGGCGGAGAAGAAGCGCGACGACGACGACCAGGCCTGACCTTTCCCCCGGCCCGCATCCCGGCCCGACACCAAGGTTGGCGACATGACCGAGCGGAAGCGCAAGAGCACTCTCCGCCCGGTGCGTGAGGTCGCCGCCCCCCGGCTGGAATTCCGCACCATCCACGGGTACAAGCGGGCCTACCGGATCGCCGGTGACGGGCCCGCGATCCTGCTGGTCCACGGTATCGGCGACAACTCCACCACGTGGAATACCGTGCAGGCCAAGCTGGCCCAGCGGTTCACCGTCATCGCCCCCGACCTGCTGGGCCACGGGCGATCCGACAAACCACGCGCGGACTACTCGGTCGCCGCCTACGCCAACGGGATGCGCGACCTGCTCAGCGTGCTCGACATCGAGCGGGTGACCGTCGTGGGCCATTCGCTGGGCGGCGGCGTCGCCATGCAATTCGCCTACCAGTTCCCGCATTTGGTCGACCGGCTGATCCTGGTCGCCGCCGGTGGCGTCACCAAGGATGTCAACGTCGCCCTCCGGCTGGCCTCGTTGCCGATAGGCAGCGAGGCCCTCGCCCTGCTGCGGCTGCCCCTGGTGCTGCCGGCGGTTCAGCTGGCGGGGCGCATCGCGGGCCTGGCGATCGGATCCACCGGGCTGGGGCGCGACCTGCCCAACGTGTTGCGGATCCTCGACGACCTGCCGGAGCCGACGGCCTCGGCGGCCTTCAGCCGGACCCTGCGCGCGGTGGTGGACTGGCGCGGCCAGATCGTCACCATGCTCGACCGGTGCTACTTGACCGAAGCGATCCCGGTGCAGATCGTCTGGGGCACCAAGGATGTGGTCGTCCCCGTTCGGCACGCGTGGATGGCTCACGCCGCCATGCCCGGCTCCCGCCTGGAGATCTTCGAAGGCTCCGGCCACTTTCCGTTCCACGACGACCCGGCCCGCTTCATCGACGTGGTCGAACGCTTCATCGACGGCACCGCACCCGCCGAATACGATCAGGCGGCCCTGCGCGCGTTGCTCCGCAGCGGCGGCGGCGAGAAGGCCGTCAGCGGCCCGGCGACCACCCGCGTCGCCGTGCTCAACGCCATGGGCTCCGACGAACGCAGCGCTACCTGAACCACCTTGATCGGTGCGCCCGGGTCCGGGGCCGTACAGTCGGGCCATGGGTATCGACGTCACCGTGTTGCGGGTGTTCACCGATCGGGACGGCAATTTCGGCAATCCGCTCGGCGTCGTGGATGCCGGCCGGGTCGAACCGGCGGACCGGCAACGGCTGGCAACTGAATTGGGCTACAGCGAAACGGTTTTCATCGATATTCCCGCCGCCGGGTCAACCACCGCGCACGCCACCATCTACACCCCGCTGATCCAGATTGCGTTCGCGGGGCACCCCACGGTCGGCGCGGCGTGGTGGTTGCGGGAGAACCGTACGCCGATCAACACGCTGCAGGTGTCGGCGGGCCTGGTACAGGTGAGTTACGCCGACGACCGCACCGGCATCAGCGCCCGCTCGGAGTGGGCGCCCGAGGTCGCGCTGCACGAATTCGGTTCGCCCGACGAGCTTCTGGCCGCCGACCCGGGGGATTTTCCCGACGACACGGCGCACTACCTGTGGGCCTGGACGGACCAGGCCGCCGGTTCGCTGCGCGCCCGCGTGTTCGCCGCCAATCTCGGCGTGCGGGAAGACGAGGCGACCGGCTCGGCGGCGATGCGCATCACCGACTATCTCAGCCGCGACCTCCACATCACCCAGGGCAAGGGATCGATCATCGAGACGACGTGGAACGCCGAGGGCTGGGTGGGGGTGGCCGGCCGCGTCGTCAACGACGGTGTCCGCCATCTGAACTGACCCCGGCCGGCCCCGGCGCTCAGCGCTGGCGGTGCAGCACCGCGGCGAGGTGGTGCTGCAACGGTTGCCCGACCGCCCCCATCCGCACCGAATACGACAGCTCATCGCCGTCGATGCGGAAAGAGCGGCCCAGCGAGGTGACCTCCTTGGCGGTCGGGGTGAGCCCGACGTCCGTTGTGGAGAGCTCGATTTCGATCAGGCCGCCGCTGACCGTATACGTGCCCACCTCGATTTCGGTGATGCCGCTCGGATGGGCCAGCACCAGCTCGAGGTGACCGGGTTGCGGCACGCGCAGGTAGCCGGTCTCGGCGTGCAACGGCTTGCCGTCGGCCGCCGCCTTGGTCTTTTGCGCGTACGCCAGAAACGGCTTGCCGACGTGAGAGAAGACCACTTCTTCGAGGTAGTCGAAGGGCTCGATCGTCGGGTACTCCCCCGCTCCCCGGCCGGCCCAGGTGCCCAGAAGTGGCGCCAGGGAGTCGAGATCGGGATGCAAGTCCATGGGCATGAAAACGAGCCTAGCCGGGCGGGGATGGGGACCGGCACGGCCCGCCGGCGCTGCGGGCCGGGGGTCAGCCCGGCGTCGTGACCTGACGGTGTTCGCGCAGCGCCTGGATCTCGCGTTCGAAATCCTCGGCGGACTCAAAGGACCGGTACACCGACGCGAACCGCAGGTAGGCCACTTCGTCGAGGTCGCGCAGCGGGCCGAGGATGGCCAGGCCGACCTCGTGACTGGGGACCTCGGGCGAACCCGCGGCGCGCACGGTGTCCTCGACCTGCTGGGCCAGCAGGTTCAGCGCATCGTCGTCGACCTGGCGGCCCTGGCAGGCCCGGCGGACCCCGCTGATGACCTTCTCCCGGCTAAACGGTTCGGTGACACCGCTGCGTTTGACCACAGCCAGCACCGCGGTCTCCACGGTGGTGAAGCGCCGTCCGCACTCGGGGCACGATCGGCGGCGCCGGATGGCCTGCCCTTCATCGGTTTCCCTCGAGTCGATCACCCGGGAATCGGGATGACGACAGAACGGACAATGCATGACCGCTCCTTCGCCGTTCCGACAACCAGGTACCGCAGCACTTCGAGCGTACCCGTGCGCCCACCTGCGCGGGCGAGGCCCGGGTGTCAGCCGACGGGGGCGATCAGCGTCTGGCCCGCCACCACATTCGGCGAGTTCATGTCGTTGAGTTCACGAATGCGGTCGGCGACCTGCCGGGCCGGAGCGTCCGGAGCCACCCGGTGAGCGACGTCTTGCAGCGACTCGCCCGCCTCGACGCGTACGACGGCCAACCGGTCCGGTAAGTGCGCAGCCGAGCTGCCGGAGTCGCCGTTGAGCACCTGGCCGACGTTGCCGACCAGGCCCAGCCACAGGGTGATCGCGCCGGCGGCCAGCGCCAGCCAGATCGTGGTCGCCACCGTGACGGGCCGCCTGCGGTGCGGCGCGCCCGACATCGCGACGCCGGTGCCGCGGTAGCGCGCGGGCGCGCCCGCCGGCCGCGACGGGCCGGGGCGGCGCAGACGATCCAGCCCGTCCCGGCCGTAACGAAGGCCCTGGACCGGTCCGTTGACCGGACGCCGTGGGCTGCCGGTACGCGGCGCCAGCGTGTGGATGATTGTCATCTGCGTTCCTCCGGTCAACTAAATTCGCTCAGCTGTTCGACTGTATCGCTCGTGTGTTCGAAATCCGAACATGTGAGCGAAGCGTGTCGCACGAGCCGAACGCTAGACCACCCCACCGACAAGTTCGCGGGCGCTAGCGCTGACATGCGGCTGAAATACCCGATCCGCCGAAGAGTTACACCTTTGTGATTTACGACTTCGGCGTGTTTTTCGCGCGCGGCGGAGCGGTGGCGACACGCTAGTCGAACACATGTTTGATTCTTGGGCGCGCTGGGGTTACATTCAGTGCCATGAGCGACAGCAACGACACCTCATCGGCCGGCGCGGACGGTCGGCTGCACGCCGTCGATTCATCGCTGACCGAACGGCAACGGACCATCTTGAACGTCATTCGCGCGTCGGTCACCAGCCGTGGCTATCCGCCGAGCATCCGGGAGATCGGTGACGCCGTCGGTCTGACGTCGACGTCGTCGGTGGCGCATCAGCTGCGCACACTGGAACGCAAGGGATACCTGCGTCGCGACCCGAACCGCCCCCGGGCGGTCGACGTCCGCGGCGCCGATGACGACGTGGCGGCAGCGACCACCGAAGTCGCCGGCTCGGACGCGCTGCCGGAGCCGACGTTCGTTCCGGTCCTCGGGCGCATCGCGGCCGGTGGCCCCATCCTCGCCGAGGAAGCCGTCGAGGACGTCTTCCCGCTGCCGCGCGAGCTGGTCGGCGAGGGCACGCTGTTCCTGCTCAAGGTCGTCGGCGACTCGATGATCGAGGCGGCGATCTGCGACGGCGACTGGGTGGTCGTGCGACAGCAGAACGTCGCCGACAACGGCGACATCGTCGCCGCCATGCTCGACGGGGAAGCCACCGTGAAGACCTTCAAGCGCGCGGGTGGTCAGGTATGGCTGATGCCGCACAACCCGGCGTTCGATCCCATTCCCGGCAACGATGCGACCGTGCTCGGCAAGGTCGTCACGGTGATCCGCAAGGTCTAGCGCCGTCGCGGCCGCCGGCCGGCTCAGTCCGCCTTGACGAAGCCGTTGGCCTGCGCCACTTCCTCACTGGACAGCCAGATTTCGGCGAGCGTGTCGTGGTAGAGCTCGCTGCCCGGCGTGTAGTACAGCCCGGAGCGGGCGCTCGCCTTGATCGGGTATCCGTCGGGTGCCTGGTAGGGGTCGTCGAGGGGTAGGTGGATGGTGGGGCGCCCGCCCGGGCCGGTCGCCACGCCGCTGTCCTCGTCGTCGGCGGCCGCGTGCCGCCCGCCGCCGCGCTGCTCGGACGTGCCGGCGGCCGCGACCTCGGGCGCGATGGCCTCCGGGGCGGCTGCCTCGGCCTCGAACACGTCCGCCGGGACGTGCGGTGCCGCGACGTCCGGATGCTCGGGCTCGGGGGCGGGAGCACCTTCGTCGAACCCGGCGTCGGGAGGCGTGTGGGGAACGGCGACATCGAGGTATTCGGCCTCCGCGTACTCGCCGTCGGCGCGGTCGGTGTCGTCGTAGGCGGGCTCGGGCTCGTCGTCGGCGTATCCGGCTTCGGCGTAATCCGTTTCGGCGTAATCGGATTCCGCGTATTCGGTTTCGCCGTACTCGGCTTCGGCGTATTCGGGTTCGGCAAAGCCGGCTTCGGGGTGGCCGGCCTCGGCTTCGGCTGCGGGATAGCCGGCCTCGGAGAGGTCCGCCGGCGAGACGGCGGAGAACGAGTCGGTGTCGACCGCGTCGGGGTCCTCCTGCTCGAGGTCGAACGAACCCTCCTCCGCGCCGCCCCGCCGCCAGCTCACCCGTCCGGCCGCCCCGGCATCCGGGGCCGCCTCCTGGCGGGCGAAATGCTCGGTGGTCACGTCGTCGTGTCCCCAGGGCTGGTCGCCCGCGGTGTCGTAGCCGAGATCGAAATCGCGGCTGGGCTCGTAGCCGGCGTCGTCGGCGGCGCGACGCCGGCGCCACCGGAAGGCCAGCAGCCCCGCCAGCACGATCAGCGCCAGCACCGGAACGACGGCCAACAACCACCACGACTGCCAGGTGAACTTCTTGGCATGGGTGGGCATCGCCGAGCTGCTCGGCTGATTCTGCCCCGACACCTGCAGGCCGGAGAGCAACGGCGCGAGGTTGGCCGGATCCGTGCTGAACGTGTTCTTCGCCCGGTTCCACGAGATCTTGCCGCCGGCGAACTGCTGGGAGACGACGTCGCCGTCGACGGCCTGGTCGCCGACCGGCGCGCCCAGCTTGCCGGTCGGTCCGCGGAGCTTGTCCCACGCGGCCTTCATCGCCCCGCGGACCACGAACGCGCCGTGCTCCGAGGTCCAGAAGATCACCGGCTTGTCGGCGCCGGAGAACGTGACGACGCGGCTGGACGGGATGCCGCCGTCGGACTCATTGGTGGTGGGGAAACCCAGGTCGCTGCCCGCCGGTCCGCCGAGCGACTCGTACTTGGCCAGGATGTTGGTTTCGACGGCGTTCGCGCCGGTGGCGGGGGTGAAGTACACCTTCCCGTTGGCGAAATCCTGGACGATGCCCTCGCCGCCGACCGGATACTGCGCGCCCTTCTTGACGCCCAGGGGACCGTTGGGGCCGCCGGCCGCGCGCCAGGCCATGTTGATGGCCGCGGTGGGGTCGATCGCCACCTGCAGGCCCTTCAACTGGTCGGCCAAGGCCGGCGGCTCGGTGGTGAACTGCTTCGTCTGCCTGTTCCACGAAACCTGGCCGCCGCTGAACTTCTGGGCGGACACCTCGCCGTTGTATGTCTCGTCGCCGATCGGCACGCCGAGCACGCCGCCCGAACTGCCCAGCTTGTCCCACGCGGCGTTGATCGCGCCGCGTACCACGAATGCGCCGTGCTCGGGTGTCCAGAAGATCACCGGCTTGTCGCTGGCCGAGAAGGTGCTCACGCGGCTGTCGGGGCCGGCGAGGCCGGGCACTTCGTTGATGGCCGGGAAGCCGAGGTCGCTGCCGGCGGGGCCGCCCAGCATCTCGTATTTGTCCAGGATCGGCCCGTAGATGAACTTCGCGCCGGTCGCCGGCGTGAAGAACATCTTGCCGCCGTCGAAGTCCAGCACGAAACCGTCCCCGGCGGGATAGACATCGCCCTTGCGGGCGCCCAGGGGTGAAGCGTCGCCGCCGGCTTTCTCCCAGGCCGCCATCATGGCCGCCTCGGCGTCTCCGATCGGAGACGCCGCCGCCGGCGGCGCCAGCAAGGCAGCGGCCATTGCCGTAGCGGCCAAGCTGACCAGCGCGCTCCCGACCAGCCTGCGCATGTGACCTCTCTGCCCGTTCACCCAGCCTCCCAGCCGACGGCTATTCCCCTATCAGCGGCCATGCCCGTTTCCGCACAGCCGGCGAGCGGGCCGCAGTCCGACCGCGGAGAAACGACCGCGTACCGAACCGCATTTGCGCCGGGCTCGCATAACTTTGCTCCAGCCAACGAAAAATGCGAAGTCAGATCAGGAATATTACAAAAACGGATACCACGCCGATGTCGAAATGATGCCGAGCCACGCTCAAATCGCGACTGGGCGTCCGGTCGCGCGCGCCCGATTGGGCTAATCGCGCCGAAACTCGACGACGACGATCGCCTGCGCAATGGGGCGTCCGTGCCGTCGCACGCAGCCATTCGGCATTCGCCGGAGTTGGCGAGCGTGACCAGGCGCTCGGCGCCGTCATGCTTTTCGGCGTGACGATGCGCCATTGCCCGGGCGGCGTACCCAAAACGCATGTGCCGACGGTACGTGAAGCCATTAACTCCGCAACGATCCACCCGAGAATTCGGCCCCGCGGCGGGCACTGATCCGGTTTGCCGACGAGGTGCGAATTGGCCGGTCCGACGGCGCTTCCGGCCAATGGCGCGCGGGCTAGACCCCCAGGCTGCGACCGATGATCTCCTTCATGATCTCGGTCGTTCCGCCATAGATGGTCTGCACCCGCGCGTCCAGATAGGCACGGGCAACGGGGTATTCGCGCATGTAGCCGTAACCGCCGTGCAGTTGCAGGCAACGGTCGATGAGGTGCACCTGCTTTTCGGTGGAGTACCACTTGGCCATCGCCGCTTGCTCCGCGGTCAGCTTCTTGTCCAGGTGCAGCCGGATGAACTCGTCGACCATCATGCGCACCACGGTGGCCTCGGTCGCCAGCTCGGCAAGCACGAAGCGGCTGTTCTGGAAGCTTCCGATCGGCTTGTTAAATGCCTTGCGCTCCTTGGTGTATTGCAGCGTGTGTTCCAGCACCTGCTCCATCGCCGCGGCGGCCATGATGGCGATCGAGATGCGTTCCTGCGGCAGGTTCTGCATCAGGTAGATGAACCCCATGCCCTCCTGCCCGAGCAGGTTCTCGGCGGGCACCTTCACATCGGTGAACGACAACTCGGCGGTGTCCTGCGCGTCCAGCCCGATCTTGTCCAGGTGGCGGCCGCGCTCGAAGCCCTCCATGCCACGTTCGACGACGAGCAGCGAAAAGCCCTGCGCGCCTTTGTCGGGATCGGTCTGGGCGACCACGATCACCAGGTCGGCGTTGATTCCGTTGGTGATGAACGTCTTTGCGCCGTTGAGCACGTAGTGGTCGCCCTGCTTGACCGCGCGGGTCTTGATGCCCTGCAAGTCGCTGCCGGTTCCCGGCTCGGTCATCGCGATCGCGGTGATGATCTCGCCGCTGCAGAACTTGGGCAGCCAGCGCTGCTTCTGCTCCTCGGTGGCCAACGCCAGCAGGTACGGCGCCACGATGTCGTTGTGCAGGCCGAAGCCGATGCCGCTGTAGCGGCCGGTGGTGGTCTCCTCGGTGATGATCGTGTTGTACCGGAAGTCGGGGTTGCCGCCGCCGCCGTACTCCTCCGGCACCGCCATGCCCAGGAAGCCCTGCTTGCCGGCCTCGAGCCATACGCCGCGGTCCACGATCTTGGCCTTCTCCCAGTCGTCGTGGTGCGGCGCGACGTGGCGGTCCAGGAAGGCGCGGTAGGACTCACGGAACAGGTCGTGCTCCGGCTCGAAAAGAGTGCGCTGGTACTTGACGGCACTGCCCATGTGAATGACCTCCGGCGACGGGGAACTCTGTCGCCCAACATATACCAACCAGACGGTTGGTCGGCAGTGGGCGGGGTCCGACCGCCGACTAAATCAGTGGGCCGCGAACTCTTGCAGCCGGCCGGCCAAGGCCACCGGAACCCGGGCCTTGATCCGGGTGCCGTCGGGGTTGTGCTCCTCCTGCTGCACCCGCCCATCGGCGTGCAACCGGGCGACCAGGTCACCGCGGTGATACGGGATCACCACGTCCACGGCGGTATCGGCGGGAACGGCCATCTCGCCCATCCGGCGCCGCAGGGCGTCGATGCCCTCACCCGTGCGGGCCGAGACGAACATCGCGCCGGGCAGCGCGTGCCGCAGCTTGGCCAGCGTCAGGCCACTCGCGGCGTCGACCTTGTTCACCACCAGCAGCTCGGGCGGTGGGTCACCATGATGGTCGGCGATGACCTCCGAGATCACCTCGCGCACCGCGTTGATCTGGGCCAGCGGGTTGACGTCCGAGCCGTCGACCACGTGCAGCAACAGGTCGGCGTCGACGACCTCCTCCAGCGTGGAGCGGAACGCCTCGACCAGTTGGGTGGGCAGGTGCCGGACGAACCCGACGGTGTCGGTGAGCACCAGCGGGCGACCGTCTTCGAACTCGGCGCGGCGGGTGGTGGGCTCCAGCGTGGCGAACAACGCGTCCTGCACCAGGACCCCCGCTCCGGTCAGCGCGTTGAGCAGGCTCGACTTGCCGGCGTTGGTGTAGCCGACGATGGCCACCGAGGGCACGTCGCTGGCCCGCCGGCGGCTGCGCTGGGTGTCGCGGACCGTTTTCATGTCCTTGATCTCGCGGCGCAGCTTGGCCATGCGTTCGCGGATGCGGCGGCGGTCGGTCTCGATCTTGGTTTCACCCGGACCGCGCAGGCCCACGCCTCCCCCGCTGCCGCCGGCGCGACCACCGGCCTGCCGGGACATCGACTCACCCCAGCCGCGCAGTCGCGGCAGCATGTACTCCATCTGGGCCAGCGATACCTGCGCCTTGCCCTCCCGGCTGGTGGCGTGCTGGGCGAAGATGTCCAGGATCAGCGCAGTGCGGTCGATGACCTTGACCTTCACCGCCTTTTCCAGCGCGGTCAGCTGCGCCGGGGACAGTTCACCGTCGCAGATCACCGTGTCGGCGCCGGTCGCCAGCACCACCTCGCGCAGCTCCTGGGCCTTGCCCGAGCCGATGTAGGTCGACGGGTCGGGCTTGTCGCGGCGCTGGATGAGCCCTTCGAGCACCTGGGAGCCGGCCGTCTCGGCCAGGGCGGCCAGCTCGGCCATGCTGGCCTCGCTGTCGGCGGCGGTGCCGTCGGTCCAGACACCGACCAGCACGACGCGTTCCAGCCGCAGCTGGCGGTACTCGACTTCGGAGACGTCGGTGAGCTCGGTGGACAGACCGGCGACGCGGCGCAGCGCCGACCGGTCTTCGAGGGCGAGCTCGCCGGTGCTTGGCTCCGCGACTGCGGGAGCGGGATTTTGAAATTCAGGCTGTGTCATAGGCAATACAAGATGATGCACGGCGAATCGGCGCCGTGCACCCGAATTAACGCTCCTGCGCGTCCCACCATTCCTCGCTGACCTCCCCCCGGGCCACCAACACCGACGGCCCCCTCAGGTAGCTGGTGGCGTCGGTGATCGTGACGACGACGTCACCGCCCGGCACCCGCACGGTCAGCGTGCCGGTGGCCGCACCGGCGGCGGCCAGCGCGGCGACGGTGGCCGCGACCGTGCCGGTGCCGCATGAGCGCGTCTCGCCCACGCCCCGTTCGTGTACCCGCATCCGCACCTCGCCGTCGACGGGTGAGGTGAGGATTTCGATGTTGACCCCGTCGGGGAACTGGGCGCGGTCGAAGCTGACCGGGGCGGCCACGTCCAGCCCCGCCAGCTCCTCGGCGGTCAGGCCGGGGTCCACGCAGGCCAGGTGGGGGTTGCCCACGTCGACCGCCAGGCCGGAAAACCGGCGGCCGCCGACGACAGCGCTTCCGGGACCCAGCGTGTTGGCCTTGCCCATGTCGACGCTGATGTCGGCCCGGGTGGCCTCGGCGCGGTGCACGGTGATCGGCCGCGGGCCGGCCGGTGACCCCACCACGAACTCGTCGCGAGCCTCCAGCCCGCTGGCGCGCAGGTAGTGCGCGAACACCCTGATGCCGTTGCCGCACATCTGGGCGAGCGAGCCGTCGGCGTTGCGGTAGTCCATGTACCAATCGGCCGAGGCGACGCCGTCGGGCAGCCGGTCGAGCACGCCTGCCGCCAGCGCGGCGCCGGCGGTGGTGACGCGCAGCACCCCGTCGGCGCCCAGCCCGCGCCGCCGGTCGCAGAGGGCGGCCACCCGGGCGGCGGTGAGGTCGAGCGCGGCGTGCTCGTCGGGTAGCACCAGGAAGTCGTTCTCGGTGCCGTGGCCCTTAGCGAATTGCACCTGCTCAGGATACGTGGCGCCAGGCGTGCAGGGCTTCGTCGACGAGCCGGGCGCCGTCGCTCGCGTCCAGCCAGCGGACCCGGTGGTCGCGGCGGAACCACGACCGCTGGCGCCGCACGTAGCGTCGGGTGCCCACGTACGTCTGCTCCCGGGCGTCGCGCAGTCGATCGGCGCCACCCCCGGCGTCGAGCGCCTCGATCACCTGCGCGTAGCCCAGGGCGCGCGACGCGGTGACCCCGTCGCGCAGGCCCCTGCCGAGCAGCGCGCCCACCTCGTCGACCAGGCCCTGGTCGAACATGGCGTCGGTGCGACGGGCCAGCCTCTCGTCGAGAGTCGTTGTCTCGCAATCGAGTCCGATGATGACGGTGTCCCACCTCGGTGCGCCGATGCGCGGTGCGGACGCGGCGAACGGCCGTCCGGTCAGCTCGACCACCTCGAGCGCGCGCACCGTGCGCCGCGCGTCGGTGGGCAGGATGGCCGCGGCCGCGGCGGGGTCGCGACGGGCCAGCTCGGCGTGCAGGCCGCCGACCCCGACCTCGGCCAGCCGCCGTTCCCAGCGCGCCCGCACGGCCGGATCGGTGGCGGGGAACGACCAGTCGTCGAGCAGGGACTGCACGTAGAGCATGGAGCCGCCCACGATGAGGGGCACGGCGCCGCGGGCCGCGATCGCCTCGACGTCCGCGGCGGCTGCGCCCTGGTAGCGGGCGACGGTCGCGGTCTCGGTGACGTCGAGAACGTCGAGCTGGTGGTGCGGGATGCCGCGGCGTTGGTCGACGGGCAGCTTGGCGGTGCCGATGTCCATCCCGCGGTACAGCTGCATCGCGTCGGCGTTGACGACCTCGGCGCCGCCCTCGAGCCGTTCCGCGATGTCGAGGGCAAGCTGCGACTTGCCGGTTCCGGTGGGGCCGATGATCGCCAGCGGTCGCACGGTTGCCTCAGAGCTGCCAGGCACCGGCGAAGTAGCCCACGCCGTAGGGGGCGCCCCGGTACAACTCCTTGGCCGATCGCGGTCCGGGTTCGGCCAGCCCGGCCAGGACCTGGAAGGCGGCCCGGCCCAGGATCTGCCGCGGCAGCCGCGTCAGTGCTGCGACGTCACCGGTGGCCAGCGCGTCGTCGAGGGCCTGCTGCGCGTCGGCGTTCCCCGGGTCGTAGCCCCCGGGGGCGGCGGGGGTCAGGGTGTTGGCGCCGTCGGCCACCACCAGCACGCCGATGGGCTCGGGTGAGGCGTCGATCTCGGCCCGTAACAAACGCCCGCGGTCCAGCGCGGTGCCGGCGTCGTGGTCGGCGGAGTAGACCCGTGCCCGCGCGGTGGCGTCGGGGCGGACCTGGCCGCGGAGCCAGGCGGCGAGCAAGACGCACACGGGCAGGTCGGCCGGCGATTCGTCGTTGGCCGACGGGGACAGCCGGACGCGGAGGTCCGCCCCGAAACCCGCGAAAGTGCCGGCCGTGTGGGGACCGCACGCCTCGTCACGCGCGGCAGTCCCGATGACGGTCCAGCGCGCGGGCAGCAGGGCGGCCGCCGCCAGCACCGCGGCCGCCAGGTCGGTCACCTCCGCGGCGGCGGCTCCGGCGAGCTCGGGCACCAGCAGCGGCGCCGACGGAACGATCGCAATGCCGCTGAGCACGCCACCAAACTAACGTTTCGCCGGCGCGGCGTTTTCAGGCCTCGGCCGTCGCCGCCATGATGTGACCGCTAACAGGGCCGGTCTCGCCGTCGCCGGGCGACCACGTGCCCGGCGCGATGTTTCCCGCGTCACGGCCGACCTTCGCGACCATGGTGGCGGCCTCGCCGCGGGCCAGCGCGATCGTCGCCACGATCACCACGGCCACCGCCGCGACCAGCACGAAGGCCTTGGGTCCCGTGGCGTTCAGCGTTTCGCCGAGCACGAAGATGCCCAGCAGGCCGGCCACCACGGGCTTCGCCACGGTCATCGTGGGCATGGAGGCCGTCAGCGCGCCGGCACGGAACGCCGACTGCTGGAAGATCATCCCGGTCAGCGCCAGCAGCAGCCAGGGCACGAACTCCGGTGCGGTCAGCACGTTCAGCGGGCCGTCCTCGGACACCTGAACGATGCCCTTGGTCAGCACCGCGAACAACGCCAAGGCCGACCCGGCCACCACGGCCAGCAGCGCGGCCGCCAGCGGGCTGCCCGACCAGATCCGCGCGGCCACCACGCACGCCACCAGCAGTGGCACCGCCACCGCGGCCACGACGGCCCACGTCCCGACCGCCGCGCGCTGGTTGCCGGCGGCCGGGTCGCCGACGAGGATGACCACGGCCAGGGCGCCGGCCAGTATCACCGCCCAGAGCCACTCCCAGCGGGTCACCTGCCGCTTGGTCAGCCGCGCGTAGATCGGCAGCGCGAACAGCAACGCGGTCACCTGCAGCGCGGTCACCAGCACCACCGAGCCCCAAGCCAGCGCGCCGGCCTGCAGGCTGTAGTTGACGATCGCCGCCAGGCCCCCCAACCACCAGCGGGTGTCCCGCAGCGACATGCGGAACAACTCGAGATGGCCGACATCTTTGTCCGTGATCTCCTGCGCCGAGCGCTGGCGGATCACATCGCCGACCGCGGACGCCATCGCCGCGCACAATGCGATCAACGCCGCGACATCAACCTTCGACATAGCGACCCCTCACCTCAAAAACTGCCCCGACCAGCTTTCCCTCGCGCAACGGCAAATACACTCAAAATTCGCCTTCAATTCAGCAACAACCGTATGACGTTGCCCACGCCGCAGGCGTTCAGCGAATCACCCTCGTCGTTCATACGTCATCAACCTATGGAAGTGCTGTGGGTAACACTGCAATCGGGTAACGCCGGCAAGTCACCCGGGCTGGGCTGCGGCGAGTCCGAGCCGCGCCGCGACCCGGTCCCGCGTCGCGCAGGCGTCGACCCGCACGCTGCCAGCACCGGTGCCAGGACCGCCGCCACGGTGGCCGACGTCCGTAGCGACGCCGTCGCATGGCCCGCCTGCGGGTTGCCGACCGTCACGACCACCGTCACCGCCGCGATCAGCACCACCGCCCAGGCCCACTCCCGCGCGGTGACGGAGCGGCCTGCCGACCTGGCGCTGATGGGCAGCGCGAACAGCAGCGACAGGACCAGCAACGGCTGCACCAGCAACACCGAACCCTGGTTCAGTGCGGCCGCCTGCAGGCCGATGCTGACCACCAGCATCACGGCCCCGCACCTCCACCGCCGGTTGCCGAGCAACCTGCGGAACAGTTCAAGGTGCCCGACCGACGTGTCGGTGATCCGGTGTGTCGCACGCTGCTGCAGCACGTCGCCGACCGCGACGCAGAGCGCCGACGCCAACGCGAGCAAAGCGGCGATGTCCGCCTTGGCCATGGTTTCTCCGCCCGAGTCAGGGTACGGAGAACTGTCGTACCCGCTGCGTCTGCGGCGATGCATCCCGCGCGAAAGGATCACCGGTGGCGGCGCACGGGCCGCCAAGCTGCTTGAATACTGGTGAGTAGCTGTTGGGAGAGCCGCGATGCCGACCCACAGGTACAGCAGACGGTGCCGCTACGCGCGGCAGGTGCGCGGAACAGCAACCGCGCGAAGGGTAGGTGACGAGCGCATGACGGCTGACGAACCCCACGGCGCAGAGCCGGCCGGGCCGGCGCCCCAACCGGTTCCGGGCCCGGTGCCACGCCCGGGACCACGCCCGGGTCCCCGGCCGCAGGGCCCGGGGCCGCGGCCCGCCGTCCACCCGGTGCCGGCACCGCCCACCAGCGATCCGCACCGGTTCGGCCGCGTCGACGACGACGGCACGGTGTGGCTGATCACCGCCGGCGGCGAGCGCGTCGTCGGCTCCTGGCAGGCCGGTGACCCCGAAGCCGCCTTCGCCCACTTCGGCCGCCGCTTCGACGACTTGAGTACCGAGGTCACGCTCATGGAGGAGCGGCTCGCGGCGGGCACCGGCGACGCCCGCAAGATCAAGGCGCACGCCTCCGAGCTCGCCGAGACCTTGCCGACGGCGGCCGTACTGGGCGACGTCGACGCGCTCGCGCGCCGGCTGACCAGCCTCGTCGAACAGGTCGAGGCCACGGTCGCCGCGGAGCGATCCCGTCGCGACGAGCATCGCGCCGCCCAGACCGCGCGCAAGGAGGCGCTGGCCGCCGAGGCCGAGGAGTTGGGCGCCAACTCCACGCAGTGGAAGACCGCCGGCGACCGCCTGCGGGCCATCCTCGACGAGTGGAAGACCATCAACGGCCTGGACCGCAAGGTCGACGACGCGCTGTGGAAGCGCTATTCGGCGGCCCGGGAGGCGTTCAACCGGCGGCGCGGATCCCATTTCGCCGAACTGGACCGCGAACGGCTGGGCGTTCGCCAGGCCAAGGAACGACTCTGCGAGCGGGCCGAGGAGCTGTCCGATTCGACGGAGTGGGCCGCCACCAGCGCGGAATTCCGCAAGCTGCTCACGGAGTGGAAGGCGGCGGGCCGAGCGGCCCGCGACGTCGACGACGCGCTGTGGCGGCGGTTCAAGGCGGCCCAGGACGTCTTCTTCACGGCCCGCAACGCGGCGACGGCGGAGAAGGACGCGGAGCTGAGGGCCAATGCCACCGCCAAGGAGGCGCTGCTGGCCGAGGCGGAGAAGATCGACACCGGCAACCACGACGCGGCCAGGGCGGCGCTGCGCTCGATCGCCGAGAAGTGGGACGCGATCGGCAAGGTGCCGCGGGAGCGGTCCGCCGAGTTGGAGCGTCGGCTGCGGGCGGTCGAGAAGAAGGTGCGCGAGGCGGGCGAGGCCGACTGGTCGGACCCCCAGGCGCAGGCGCGCGCCGAGCAGTTCCGCACGCGCGCCGAACAATACGAGCAGCAGGCCGAGAAGGCCGCGGCGGCGGGCCGCACCAAGGAGGCCGCAGAGGCCAGGGCCAACGCCGAACAGTGGCGGCAGTGGGCCCAGGCGGCCGCCGAGGCGCTGACCCGTAAGCCTTAGGCTTCGGATCCCCGGGACATCGGGTCGGGGCGGTTCGGAATGTCGGCCCTGGGTCCGCCGCCCAGGCTGTCGAGCAGCGTCATCGACTGCTGCTGCGCCGCGACCCGGCGCCGCTCCTCCTCGGCCGCGAGTTGCACGATGGTCCGCGACCACACCACCCGGGTCCACTGATAGGTCAGCACCAGGACGACGATCCACGCCGCGATCAGCCCCACCCCGGGGCCCGGATGACCCGCGGCCACCGTCTGGCGCGACCAGATGGCCAGCAGCCCCGCCGCACCGGCGAGCGCCGAACCCGCCAGCGCGACCCAGGCCAGCGCCCAGCGGCGGGTCACCAACGCCAGCATCGAGAACCCGACGCCGAACACCAGCGTCAGCCAGCCGAAGACGCGCGACGGCAGCGCCACCGCGGCCGCGCCGGCCCCGCGGCTGGTGAACAACACGTCCCAGCCCCGCACGGAGCCGGTGTGCGGCAGGATGAACGATCCCAGCAACACGAAGACCAGGATCGCCACGACGAAGCCGCGCGGGCCCGGGTCGAATCCGCGCGCGACCCGGCGCTCGGCGGCCTCGATTTCGCTCCGCAAGGCGTGGTAATGCGGGTGTTCTTCATTCATCGGGCACATCCAAGGGGTTGGGTGGATTTCGTGGGGCCGGGCGGTCCCACGGCGGGCATGCCGAGACCAATGCCGCCGGGGCGCTGCCCGGCGGCGTGCGCGTCTCCCGCGCGGGTCTGGCGGTGGCTGAGGATGCCGGCGTCGGCGATGAGGTGGTGCGGCGCGGCCTGGGTGATCACCGCGGTGACGACGTCCCCCGGTCGCACCCGGTCGTCGGCGCCGAAGTGCACCAGGCGGCCGTCGCGGGCACGGCCCGTCATCCGGGCCGTGCGGGTGTCCTTGCGCCCCTCGCCGGCGGCGACCAGCAATTCCACGGTCTGGCCGACCAGCGCGCGATTACCCTCCAGCGAGATCTGCTCCTGCAGCTCGACCAGCCGCTCATAGCGTTCCTGCACAACGGCTTTCGGGAGCTGCCCGTCGAGTTCGGCGGCCGGGGTGCCGGGCCGCTTGGAGTACTGGAAGGTGAACGCGGCCGAGAACCGGGCCTGGCGCACGACCTCCAGGGTTTGCGCGAAGTCCGCTTCGGTCTCGCCGGGGAACCCGACGATCAGGTCGGTGGTGATGGCGGCGTGCGGCATGGCCGCGCGGACGCGGTCGATGATGCCGAGGTAGCGCTCGGCGCGGTACGAGCGCCGCATCGCGCGCAGCACCCGGTCGGAGCCCGACTGCAGCGGCATGTGCAGGGCGGGGCAGACGTTCGGCGTCTGCGCCATGGCGTCGATGACGTCGTCGGTGAATTCGGCGGGGTGCGGGGAGGTGAACCGCACGCGTTCCAGGCCGTCGATGTCGCCGCAGGCCCGCAGCAGCCGCGCGAAGGCGCCGCGATCGCGGGGCAGCGTCGGGTCGGCGAACGACACCCCGTAGGCGTTGACGTTCTGGCCCAGCAGCGTGACCTCGAGCACGCCGTCGTCCACCAGCGCCCTCACCTCGGCCAGGACGTCGGCCGGGCTGCGGTCGACCTCCTTGCCCCGTAACGAGGGGACGATGCAGAAGGTGCAGCTGTTGTTGCACCCGACGGAGACGGAAACCCAAGCGGCGTAGGCGGATTCGCGCGCGCTCGGCAGCGACGACGGGAACTCCTGCAGCGACTCGGCGATCTCCACCTGGGCGGTCTTGTTGTGCCGGGCCCGTTCGAGCAGCGTGGGCAGCGACCCGATGTTGTGCGTGCCGAACACGACGTCGACCCAGGGCGCCTTGCGCAGCAGCGCGTCCCGGTCTTTCTGCGCCAGGCAGCCCCCGACCGCGATCTGCATCTCGGCGTTGGCCCGTTTACGCGGGGCCAGGTGGCTGAGGTTGCCGTACAGCTTGTTGTCGGCGTTTTCGCGGACGGCGCAGGTGTTGAAGACGACGACGTCGGCGTCGGCGCCCTCGACGGCCCGCCGATAGCCGGCTGCTTCCAGCAGACCCGCCAACCGCTCGGAGTCGTGCACGTTCATCTGGCAGCCGTAGGTGCGGACCTCGTAGGTGCGCGCGGGCCCCGCGTCGCCGGCCGCACCCGCAGCGTCCCGCACCACCATCGAAGTCACGGAGCCATGGTACGGCGACCGGTCGGCCCGCGAGAAACCGCACTTCAGCGGGCTAAACTCGGCGGCGCTCCCGTTCGGCGGCCAGCTCGGCCAGGACCACTTGGCCCGCGAGGTTCTGGCTGTAGCCGCGACGCGCGAGCATTCCGACCAGCCGGCGGGTCACGCGCGCGTCGTCGCCGTCGAGCGTTTCCCGGCGCAGCTTCGCCCGCACCAACTGCTCGGCCCGGTCCCGTTCGGCTCCCGCGTCGATTTCGGACAGCGCCGTAGCGATCACGTCCCCGTCGACGCCCTTGGTGTGCAGTTCGGCGGCCAGGGCCCGCCGGCTTTTCGCCCGGCGGGACTGCACCCAGTGCTGCGCGAAGTCGGTGTCATCGACCAGGCCGACGGCGGCGAGCCGGTCGAGCACCGAAGCGCTGACGTCCTCGGGGTAACCGCGTTTCGCCAGCTGGCCGTGCAGCTCGGCCCGGGTGCGCGCCCGCGCGGTGAGCAGGCGCAGGCACAGCGTCCGCGCCTGCTCCTCGCGGGAGGGCTCAGAAATCGACGGGGGCGGGCAGGACGCTGTCATCGGACAGGCCATCGGTCACGACCGCACCAATGCCGAGCTTTTCCTTGATCTTCTTCTCGATCTCGTTGGCCACCTCGTCGTTTTCCATCAGGAAGGTGCGGGCGTTCTCCTTGCCCTGACCGAGCTGCTCACCTTCGTAGGTGAACCAGGAACCGGACTTGCGGATGAAGCCCTGCTCCACGCCCATGTCGATCAGCGAGCCCTCCCGGCTGATCCCCCTGCCGTAGAGGATGTCGAATTCGGCCTGCTTGAACGGCGGCGACACCTTGTTCTTGACGACCTTGACGCGGGTGCGGTTGCCGACCGCGTTGGTGCCGTCCTTGAGCGTCTCGATCCGGCGCACGTCCATGCGCACCGACGCGTAGAACTTCAAGGCCTTTCCACCCGTGGTGGTTTCCGGGCTGCCGAACATCACCCCGATCTTCTCGCGCAGCTGGTTGATGAAGATCGCGGTGGTTCCCGAATTGTTCAGCGCGCCGGTCATTTTCCGCAGCGCCTGGCTCATCAGCCGGGCCTGCAACCCGACGTGGCTGTCACCCATCTCGCCCTCGAGTTCCGCGCGGGGCACCAGGGCCGCCACCGAGTCGATGACCAGGATGTCCAGCGCGCCGGAGCGGATCAGCATGTCGGCGATCTCGAGGGCCTGCTCCCCCGTGTCGGGCTGGCTCACCAGCAGGGAATCGGTGTCCACACCAAGCTTTTTGGCGTAATCGGGGTCCAGGGCGTGCTCGGCGTCGATGAACGCCGCGACGCCACCGGCGGCCTGGGCGTTGGCCACCGCGTGCAGGGCGACGGTGGTCTTACCCGAGGATTCCGGGCCGTAGATCTCCACGACCCGGCCGCGGGGCAGCCCGCCGATGCCCAGGGCCACGTCCAGTGCGATGGATCCGGTCGGGATGACCGAGATCGGCTGACGCATCTCGTCGCCGAGACGCATCACCGAGCCTTTGCCATAGCTCTTTTCGATCTGGGCCATCGCCAGCTCGAGAGCCTTCTCGCGGTCGGGGGCTTGCGCCATGGTGCCTCTCCTATGGTTCGGTGTGTTCGGTGACCGGTGTCGGTCGGTTGGCCGTGACACTAGAGAGGGCCACCGACAAGTTGACTCACCGAACGTTCCCCACAGTAGCCGAACACGTGTTCGATTCAAGTGGACACGCCGGGCCCGGCAACCCCATGTGGCAACATCTGCTGCCGAAAGGCGCTTGACGGGGCCGATAAAGCCCGACGAGCCTGAGGAAACCGGCGTGAATCCGGTGCGGTCCCGCCTGACCGGAGTCCGCCCCGTGAGCCGGACACTCGCCGTCGGCGCTCCCCCAGGATGTCGGGCGGATCTCCCCTTGAAGGAGGCTTGGTCGCGCACACATGGACATCTCTGCTGAGCTGGCCGAAATCTCTTCCCTCCACGGGTTTTTCGCGTTGACCGTGGGTGGCGACGCGGCCGGATGGCACCCGGCCGGCCGGTCGTACGCCGACGGCTTCACCGACTTGGTCGACGCCACCGCGAAGCGCTATCGCACGACGGACCTGCGGATCGCGGCCTCGCTGGTCCAGCTCGGTCACGCCACCCGCCTGTGGTCACCGGTGCTCGCGTGCGCGCTGGGCCATGGGGTCGTGCCCGACCTCGACGACCTGCAACGCGCCGACGAGGGGGCGCAACTGCGGTTGCCCGCACCCGTCGGGCGGCCCGTCGACCGGCCGTCGGCGGGATTTCTCTACCGCATCGTCGTCGAACAGCACCTGCGGCCGCTCGCCGCCGGACTGCGGGTCAAGCTGGCGCCGGCCCTGCTGGCGGGCAACATCGCCTCCGCGCTGGTCGGGGCGTCCCGCGCCCTGCTGACGGCGCGGCCCGGCCTGCGCGGCCCGATCGTAGAGGTGACGAACTCGCTGCTGGACACCGGCACGCTGGCCGGATCCGGCGCCGTCACCGGCGCCCTTCTCGACTTCAGGCGGCGCAGTTGCTGCCTGTTCTACCGCGTGCCCGGCGGATCGGTGTGCGGCGACTGCGTGTTGCGCCGAACACCGCGCCGCACCCGCGGATAGCCCGGATTCACCACTGGTCGCGCGGCACGTCGAAGTCGACGCACAGGGCCCGCCACACGTCGCGGGGCTCGACGCCGTCCTCGATCGCCTGGTTGGCGGTGCGGCCGTCGAATCCGGTCAGCACGTGGTCCGCCAGCACCGAAGAGCCGTACGCCGCGCCGAATCGCAGCACGACCCGCTCGTTGAATTCCGTTAACCGCACGCCAGCAAGATACCCACCGGTGCAGTGATCAGACACCGGCCCCGTCACCGCCAGCTGGCCGGCAGGTCGGCCCAGTGATTCGGGCAGTAGTCCTGAACGGCCTCGGACATGATGGTCCGCGCGCGCTCCGCCGACATCCTGGAACGCAACTGCATGAAGGCGTATTCGACCGGCTCGAATCCCTGCTGAGCGGCCGCCGGGTCGTCCATCAACTGGCAGGCCTGCTGCTCGTCGCCGCTGTCGGCGTGCGCGATGCCCGAGCCGAACACCAGGGCCAGAAGCAGGCCGCCGGCGGCGATCGTCCTCATTGCCATTGCCCTCCCGTCGCGAACCGGCCAATCATCCCGCAGGGGCGAGCGCTTCGTGGCACACGCGGACCGGATCGGCCACACTGGCGATGCTAGCGGCGGCGGCCCGGGCGGCTGCCCGGTATCGGGGCGAGCACAGCACCTCGTTGACCGCGGCGACCAGCGCCTCGGGGGTCAGCGGCCGGATCAGCCGCCCGCTGCCCTGCCGGACCACCCGGTTGGCCATCTCCCATTGGTCCCCGCCCCCGGGCACCACCACCAGGGGCACCCCCGCCAGCAGCGTCTTGGCCACCATGCCGTGCCCGCCGCCGCAGACCACCACGTCGGCGTGCGTCAACAGCTCGGCCTGGCTGCCCAGCCCGACCACCGCCCACGGCGGCACCTGCAGATCCGCCCCGCCCAGCCGCGAGACCACCAGCCGCGATCCGGCCGGGAGCGTCTCCCCCGGCCGCAGATGAGCCAGCGCGACCTCGGCCAGCCCCTCGGTCCCGGTCAATGCGGTCGACGGCGCGACCACCACCACGGGCCCCGAGCCGGCCGGGATGTCCAGCACCCGATCGGTCGGTTCGAAGTGCAGGGGCCCCACCAGCACGGCCTCCGGCGGCCAGTCCGGCCGCGGCACCTCCAGGGCCGGCAGGGTGGCGATCAGGCGCCGCAGCGGCCCGGGGTCACGGGCCGGCAGCCCGATCTCGACCCGCGCGGCGGCGCGCTGCCGCAGGCCCGCGCGCCAGGACCGCGCGCTCAGCGCGCGCATCGCGGCGTCGCGGAGCCGGCCGCGCAGGCCGGTGCCCGGCGCCAGTCCGCTGCCGATCGGCGGCAGCCCCTTCGACGGCAGGTACAGCGGATGCGGGTCGAGCTCGATCCACGGGATGCCCAGCAGCTCGGCGGCCATGCCGCCGCCTGCGGTGATGACGTCGGAGACCACCAGGTCGGGCGCCAGGTCGCGCAGCGCGGGCGCGTTGAGGACGGCCATCCGCGCCGCGCGCCGATGGATGCGGGCCCCGGCGTCGACGTCGTCGTCGGTGGCCACCAGACCGTCCAACGCGGCGGCGTTGATGCCGGCGGCGCGGGCGGTGTCGAGCCACTGACCGCCGGTGAACAGCGTGGGCTGGTCGCCGGCCTCGGCGAAGCGTTGGCACAGCGCGATCGCGGGAAACGAGTGACCGGGATCCGGCCCGGCGACCACAGCGACACGCATCGGCCTCACCCTGCCACAGCGCGCGACCCGCACGCTCGCCTACGCTGGCAGTCATGACCGAGCTGACCGGTACCGCCGTTGCGAACACCCGCACGGTGGAGGGCTTCCTGAACGCCCTGCAGGACGCGGACTACGACACCGCCGACGCGGCGCTGGACGACAACCTCGTCTACGAGAACGTCGGGTTGCCGACGATTCACGGCCGCGTCCGGGCCATGAAGCTGTTTCGCCAGATGGACGGCCGCGCCGCCTTCGAGGTGAAGATCCATCGCATCGCCGCCGACGGCGGGGCGGTGCTCACCGAGCGCACCGACGCCCTCATCTTCGGCCCGCTGCGGCTCCAGTTCTGGGTGTGCGGGGTGTTCGAAGTCCACGACGGGCGAATCACGTTGTGGCGCGACTACTTTGACTTCTTCGACATGTTCAAGGCCACCCTTCGTGGCCTGGCGGCCGTGGTGCTGCCGTCGCTCAGGGCGACGTTCTAGTGTCCTGAGTCATTAATTGCAATCTAGTTGTTAGACTGGGTTGTGCCGACGCCTCATGCCGCCGAGATCGTGCTGTCCGCTGGGGAGCGGG
>NZ_LQOU01000015.1 GCF_002102155.1 Mycobacterium europaeum | reverse complement strand
CGTCGCCGCGCCCAACCCTCCAGCTCAACCCGCTCCCCAGCGGACAGCACGATCTCGGCGGCATGAGGCGTCGGCACAACCCAGTCTAACAACTAGATTGCAATTTATGACTCAGGACACTAGGCGATCTGAGCGAGGCACTCACCGCCGTCTATGGGACCGACTACGGGATCCACAGCCCCGCTTGGCTTTCCAGGTTCACCGACATGGCGCGGCAGGCCGCAACCTATCGCGCCGGACGCACCCTGGTGGCCGGTGACGCCGCGCATGTCCATCACCCGATCGGCGGACAGGGCCTCAATACCGGCCTGCAGGACGCGGTCAATCTGGGATGGAAGCTGGGACAGGTGGTCAACGGGACGTCACCCGACAGCCTGCTCGACACCTACCACGCAGAGCGGCACCCGGTCGCCGCCCGGGTGCTGCGCAACGCGATCGCGCAGATGGCGCTTCTTCGCCCGGACGACCGCACCAAGGCCTTGCGCGACACGATGTCCGATCTCCTCGAGATGGACGAACCCCGCACGCGGTTCGCCGGCATGATGTCCGGCCTGGACGTCCGCTACGACCTGGGCGACGGGCACCCGCTGCTCGGACGCCGCATGCCCGATCTCGACCTGATGACCGACGACGGCCCGCTGCGCGTGTTCACGCTGCTCCACCGGGCCCGACCCGTGTTGCTCAACCTCGGTGAACCCGGCCGATTCGACATCGCACCCTGGGCGGACCGGGTCCGACGGATCGACGCGGAATATCCGGGCGCCTGGGAGCTTCCGGTGGTCGGCGCGGTCGCCGCTGTCGACGCGGTGCTGATTCGGCCCGACGGACACGTGGCCTGGCTGGAAGGGTGCAGCGGTTCCCCGCTTGGCGACGCGCTGACCGCCTGGTTCGGCGCCCCGCGTGGCTCCTAGGTTCTAGTCCGGCGGTTCATCGCCCGAGCCGCGGGTGGGGGCGCGTTCCCGGTCGCTGGGCCTGCCGGCAACGCCCTCGGCCTCCCGGTCGTCGGCCACCTTCTCCTCGAGCTGGTCGACGATGTCCTCCAGCTCCTGAGAATGACCGCGTAGGTCTTTGTCCGGTTTCGTCATGTCGCTTCCCGTTGACTGTGGTCGGGTACCGCCCCGTCGGTATCCAGTACCCCCTCAGCCGGGCGGTAACCCGATCGGTGCCAGTGACGGGCGCGACATAACGCCGCGGCGATGGAAGTATCGAAATTGTGGCCGACAAGAAACCGCAGACCATCTCTTATCCGGCGGCTGATGGGCGTCCGCGCCGACACCAGACCGAACGACTCGACCCCCACGTCATCGTCCTGTTCGGCGCGACGGGGGATCTGGCCAAACGCAAGCTGATCCCCGGCCTGGCCTATCTGGACCAGTCCGAGCTCGCACCCGACATCCACATCGTCGCAACGTCGCTGGAAGAACTCAGTGACGATGAATTCCGCGAGATCGCCAAAGACGCGATCGAATCGTTCGGCACGCACAAGCTCACGCCCGACCAGTGGACCAACTTCGCGAAGATCGTCACCTACGTCCCACAGGGCGCCGGGCCGGAAGCACTGGCCGCGGCGGTCGCCGACGCCGAGGCCGAACTCGGTCCGGACGTCCGGCGTCTGCATTACCTGTCGGTGCCGCCGAAAGCCGCCCGCCAAGTCATCACCATGCTGAGCGACGCCAAGCTCGTCGAGCGCTCCAGGGTGGTGATGGAGAAGCCGTTCGGGACCGACTACGCCAGTGCGGTGGCGCTCAACGACTTCGTGCACGAAACGTTCGAGGAATCCCAGATCTTCCGTATCGACCACTTCCTGGGCAAGGAGGCCGCCCAGAACATCTTGGCGTTCCGCTTTGCCAACGGCCTGTTCGAACCGATCTGGAACCGCAACTTTATCGACCACATCCAGATCGACATCCCCGAAGCCCTCGGCCTCGATCAGCGGGCGAACTTCTACGAGGAGACCGGCGCCTACAAGGACATGGTGGTGACGCACCTGTTCCAGGTGATGGCGTTCGTGGTGATGGAGCCACCGACGGCCCTGGAACCCTTTGCCATCAGCGAAGAGAAGAACAAGGTGTTCCGCTCGATGCTGCCGGTCAAGCCTTCCGACGTGGTGCGCGGCCAGTACAACGGGTACCGCGACGAAAAGGGTGTGGCGAAGGACTCCGACACCGAGACGTTCATCGCCCTCAAGGTCGGTATCGACAACTGGCGCTGGGCCGGCGTGCCCATCTATCTCCGCACCGGCAAGAAGATGGCCGAGGGCATCCGCATCATCTCGATCGCGTTCCGGGAGGCGCCCCGGACGATGTTTCCGCCCGGCTCCGGGGTCGGGACTCAAGGCCCGGATCACCTCACCTTCGACCTCGCCGACAACTCGAAGGTGTCGCTGTCTTTCTACGGGAAGCGCCCCGGCCCGGGCATGAAGCTGGACAAGCTGTCCATGCAGTTCTCCTCGCAGGAGATCGACACCGTGGTGGACGTGCTGGAGGCGTACGAACGACTCATCCTCGACGCGATGCGAGGCGATCACACGCTGTTCACCACTGCCGAGGGCATCGAATCGTTATGGGAGCGTTCGCAGGAGCTGCTCGACGACCCTCCGCCGGCGAAGATGTATCAGCCCGGCACCTGGGGTCCCAACGCCATTCATCAACTGATCGCGCCGAACGCGTGGCGGCTGCCGTTCGAGCGGGAGTGGCGCGATCGCGGTCGTGACTGCTGAGGCCTGGTTCAGCCCCGTTCGGCGCTGATGTAGGTGATGGCGTGCCGGAACGCCTTGACGATCTCATTGTCGGGAACGGCGAAGCCGTAGTCGGCGTACAGCCGCTCGGTGGGGTGGGGGGTGACGACCCAGCCGGTGGCGGCGAGGTGATCCCCGGCGGGTTGGCGTTCCCCGTGCCACACCAGTTCGGCGACGTCGATGTCCAGCCCGTGCTTGCGCCAGGTGGTGCGCATCGCGCGGGCGCGCTCGTCGGTGAACACGCCCATGTCGGTGATGTTCTCGGTGGCCAGCCGGCTGCCCGGTGCGCTGAGGGCGGAGATGTTGTCCAAGAGGCGGTCCTGGGCCTGCGGCGGCAGGTAGGGGAGCAGACCTTCAGCGATCCAGGCCGTGGCAGCGGCAGGATCGAAGCCATTGTCGCGCAGAGCTTTTGGCCAGTCGTCGCGCAGGTCGATACCGACGGTCCGACGTTCGGCGGTCGGTTCGGCCCCGAGCCGGGCCAGCGTGCCACCTTTGAACGCGATGACCTCGGGCTGATCGACCTCGTAAACCACCGTGCCCGCCGGCCACGGCAACCGGTAGGCACGAGCGTCAAGCCCGGCCGCCAGGATGACGGCCTGACGTATGCCGGCGGCGGTCGCCGACGTCAGGAAGTCATCGAAAAACCTGGTGCGCACGGCAATCTGCTCGCGACGCTGCTGCAGCGTCAGCGGCATGTCGTCGCTCTCGAGCGGGATTTCGCCGTCCAGCATGCGGACGAAGAACGGGTGTCCGACCGCGCGCACCAACGGATCGGCGAACCGGTCGTCGAGCAGCGGATCCGGGGCCCGGGAGGCCAGCGCTCGGGACGCGGCAATCATCGTGGCGGTCGCCCCGACGCTGGATGCCAAATCCCAGCTGTCACCTTCGGTGCGCGCTGAACCAAGCGTTGACATTCGCCGCTCCCTCCGGGGATTCGGCCGCCGCGGCGGCCGATTCGCGTTTGGGCGGTTCACCGTAGACCAGCCGCGCGGCGGAACCACCCGAATCGAAGGGTACTTTCTGCCTATGCCGCCTCACCACGCACCCACCGAGCTCGACCACAGGAAGCGAATCACTTGATGGCACCCACGCTGCGCCCGCGTCGCTCGGCCTTGTACCTGCCGGGCAACAAGCCCCGGGCGTTGGAGAAGGGAAAATCGCTGGCCGCCGACGTGGTCATCTTCGACCTCGAGGACGCGGTGGGCCCCGACGCCAAGGCCGATTCGCGGGCGACGGTGTGCGACGCGATCTCGTCGGGCGGATACCGGCCCCGGGAGGTCGTCGTGCGCATCAACGGTGTGGACACCGAGTGGCACGACGCGGACCTGACGGCCGTGGCGGGCTCGACCGCCGACGGGGTGCTGGTGCCGAAGGTCGAGTCGGGCGAGCAGGTTCGAGCGCTGGCCGCGACGCTGGACAGGCTGCACGCGCCGGAATCGTTGCGGCTGTGGGTGATGATCGAAACGCCGCGGTCCTTCCTGAGGGTCGAGGAGATCGCCTCGGCGAGCGATCGATTGGCGGCGATGGTGGTCGGCACCAACGACCTGGTGAACGATTTGCACGGCTTGCACGTGCCCGGGCGCGCGCCCGTCGTGCCCGCGCTGGCGTTGGCGGTGCTGGGAGCCAGGGCGGCCGGCAAGGTGATTCTGGACGGCGTGTTCAACGACATCACCGACGAAGACGGCTTTCGCGCCGAGGCTCGGCAAGGACGCGAAATGGGTTTCGACGGCAAGAGTTTGATCCATCCTTCCCAGATCGCCCCGGCCAACGACCTGTTCGGGCCCTCGGAACGGGAGCTCAGCGACGCCCGCAAGGTTGTCGCGGCCTACGAGGAGGCGCGGGCCGCGGGCACCAGTGTCATCACGGTGGACGGTCGGATGATCGAAAGCCTGCACGTCCGCAACGCCGAGCGGATCCTTGCCCTGGCCGACCTCATCGCGGAACTGGCCGCCGCCCCCTAGGCGCCGAGCCCAGGAGCCAAGCGGCTCACTGCTTGTCGACTCTGGCCGCGAGCTGACCGGCGAGCTTGGTCGCCGAGTCCACGGGGTTCTTGCGGACGACGCCGACATCGATCGCGAGGTTGTTGCGTACCGTCAGCGCGCGCTGGCAGGTCATGGTCAGCAGGACGTTGCCGTTGTCGCGCAGTGTCATCGTCAAAGTGGTGCTCAGCATGCCGTTGGTGTTCGAGACCGGCCCCACCTGCCACCCCGTCTCCGGGCTGTCCGGCCCGGCCGGGGTGGTGAACTGGCGGTTGGCGCACGCCGGCCAGCGCTGCGCCGAGGTGGTGAAGAAGGCATTCGCCTCCTTGGCTGACGGGAACAGCACCAACACCTGGCTCACCTCGGGGTCCGGCTCGTCGGAGTTCGGCGGTAGCGAGGCGACCTCATCGTCGGTGCTGGCCGCGGTGTAGCCGCTGCCGGCATAGACGGGCGCTTCCCCGGGGCCGATGGCGAAGATGCAGTCGTCGGGGAATTTCCACCCAGCGGGCCACTGCTGCTTCGCGTTGTCGTCTTGGAGCTTGTCGGTCTTTTCCTTGGTCTTGGATCCGGTGACGCCCAACGCGCCGTCGATATCCGCCGACGAGAGCAGGAGGCCGGGCAGCGCGGCTTGCGCGACCGGGGGCCGCGACGAGGTCGTGGTCGACGCCCCCGGGCCGCCCCCGCCGCCGCCGCATGCCGCGACCAGGAGTGCGATGGCCGCGGCGGAGACTGCGGTTGGTATTCGGCGCATTCGCTTCTCACTTCGTTGTCGCGTAGGGGCCTCGGACTTCCGCGCGGCCCCCACCTGCGCGGGCCGAAGCCCGAGAGTGGACGGAAGCATATCCGCTGCGACAGCAAATTGCGTGAACTCGCACAAAACAACCGTCGACTCAATGCTGGAGCACCCGCGGTCGGGGCCACAGACGTGGTCGCCCATGCGGATTCCCCGCCGGGAAGATGGGGCTCTGCGCACCGCCAGCGCAGAAAGATTCGCAGTTCAAGGGTTTCCTACGTCAACAAAAGAGGAGGGCAAGAATCCCCTCGACTCGGCCCCGCCGAAAAGCCTCCGACGCGAACCATGAGTGAAAGTGGGCCCAGCTGTTGCAAGCCGCCGATAAGCCGCACCCAGCAAACACTTTGTTGCGGTAAAAGGCCGCGGGGTGTTCGAATGGCACCGTCGGACGCGCAGGCCGGTCCGCCCCGACGCGAACCCACATCCGCCGGGCGCGCCACCTCCGCATGACCGAATGGGTTGCGCCGACGCGCGTTCGCATACGCAGTGCCCTACCGTGATCGCGAGGGGGACAGGCCGCCCTCTTGCGGCGCCGGTCTCGCGGCCCGGGCCGATGGATCAACGGTGACCACGCGGTAGGTTGAACGCGGTCCCGGACGATCCGAGAGGAGACACCTTGCGTCACACCCCGGCCATGACCGAGGCCGACCGCACCTGGATGGTCGACACGCTGCTCGCGCTGCTACAGACGCCGAGTCCGGCGGGGCGGACGGACGCGGTGATGCAGCTCATCGGCGACATCTTCGACGACTTCGGCGTGCCGTTCTCGCTCACGCGCCGCGGCGCGCTGACCGCCGAACTGCCCGGAGAATCGGCGACCACCGACCGCGCGCTGGTGGTTCACGCCGACACGATCGGCTGTATGGTGCGCCGACTCAAGGACAACGGCCGACTCGAGGTGGTTCCGGTCGGCACGTTCTCGGCCCGGTTCGCCGCGGGCGCCCGGGTCCGCATCTTCTCCGATGACCCCGACGAATTCATCACCGGCACGGTGATGCCACTCAAGGCCAGTGGGCACGCGTTCGGTGACGAGATCGACCTGCAGCCCACCGATTGGGAACACGTCGAGGTCCGCGTCGACCGCAAGGTGTCCTCGCGGGAGGACCTGATCCGTCTCGGGCTGCAGATCGGCGACTTCGTCGCCTTCATCGCCAGCCCTGAACTGACCGCCGACGGCTACATCGTTTCCCGCCACCTCGACGGCAAGGCGGGTGTCGCGATCGCGCTCGCGCTGGCCAAGAATTTCGCCGAGAACAAACTGGTGTTGCCGCATCGCACCATGGTCATGATCACCATCACCGAGGAGGTCGGCCACGGGGCGAGCCACGGCCTGCCCGCTGATGTGGCCGAGTTGGTGTCGGTGGACAACGCGGTGTGCGCGCCGGGCCAGCACTCCATCGAGGATGGCGTGACGATCCCGATGGCCGACTTGCACGGGCCGTTCGACTACCACCTGACCCGGAAGTTGTGCCGGCTCGCCGATGAGCAGGGCATCCCGTACGCGCGCGACGTGTTTAGGTTCTACCGCTCAGACGCCGCGGCGGCGATCGAGGCGGGCGCGGGCACGCGGGCCGCGCTCGTGGGTTTCGGGCTCGACGGCAGCCACGGCTGGGAGCGCACGCATCTGGACTCGCTGCAGGCGGTGTACTGCCTGCTGCACTCCTGGCTGCAGACGCCACTGACCTTCGCCAAATGGGACGCCAAGCCGTCGGGCAAGCTGCGGGACTTCCCGTCGTCCAAACAGCCCGCGCCGAGCGAGCGGTGGGTGCCGCTGGCCCGCGGGGAGCACGATTCACCCGGCGAGGCGTCGCCGGGTTCGGTGTGGCCGCCCTCGGAGGGACCCCAGGCCTGAGGCGCGTCACCACAGCGCACTGTGGTTGACCAGCGCGTCGGCCACCAGACCGATGCCGAAGACCAGGAACAAGAGCCGCACCGACATCGGGCCGTAGCGCGTGAGGGCACGCACGAGGCTGCGCTGAATGCGCTTGGCTCGCATGGTTTTCCTCATCGAGAGGGCGAGGATCAGCAGCGGTGGGGAAAGCGCGATCGCCCAGTAGACCAAGATGATCAACGGCCAGAGCGGCGGCCTCGGGTGTAGGGCGACGAGCATGGTCAAGGCGGTGAGATAGGGGATGGCGGTTGGCGCTTGGCCGCTACCGACCGCCAACCCGAGGAATCCGAGCAACCACGGGCGCTGGCGCATCGCCGCCAGCGCCCAGCCGGGAGCCGATGATTGCGCGGTCAGCGGGAAGTAGGCCAGGCCGGCCAGCACCACGCCGAGCACCAGCTCGCCGCGAAAACGGATGGCCGGTGTCACGTGGAAGCCGACGGCGTGAGTCAAGAAGCTCAGACCCAGCACCGTGCACACCCCGAACGTGGTCGTCACGGCGAACACGCCCGCGACGAAGCTCAGGGCGCCCGGAACCGGCGATCGGCGACTCAACCGGCTGTCGAAGATGACCGCCGAAACCACACCCAGGTTGAGGACGTTCAACGAATCGAGAAACGCCAGGCCGGCAAGCGCCGGCACCAGAGCACCCACGTGCCAGAGCCCCGCTTACCGTGCGGTCTCGCGCGGCGCGCACATCCAAGCGGCGATCATGCTGCAGACAATACGAGGCAAAGACCCACCTGTCTGTCTGAGGCTGCGCGCCTCGGGCTGGGCGGATAGATCACCGCCGCGGTTCGTCTCGGTTTCGATCCGGTCACACGGCATGGGGCACCACGGATTTCGATGTCGCGCATTCGAGAATGCCAGACATGAGGCAGACCCCGGGGGCCGTCGGTGGCGCGTGAATTCTCCCGCCAGACCTTCCTTCGGGGTACCGCCGGAGCGTTGGTCGCCGGTGCGGTCCTGGGCCCGGGACGGGCGACGGCCGCCCCGAATCCCACCGGGTGGGAGGGTCTTTCCACCGCCATCGGTGGACAGGTGCTCCTGCCGGACCACGGCGCGTTCGGCGCAGCCAAGCAGGTCTTCAACACCAACTACAACGGCTCGACGCCCACGGCGATCGTCACCCCGACCTCGCCGGCGGACGTGCAGAAGGCCATGGCGTTCGCCGCGGCGCACAACCTGAAGGTGGCCCCGCGCAGCGGCGGGCATTCCTACATCGGCGCGTCCACGGCGAACGGCGTCATGGTGCTCGACCTGCGCCAGCTGCCGGGGGGAATCAACTACGACGCCGCCACCGGGCACATCACCGTGACGCCCGCGACGAGTCTGTACGCGATGCACGAGGCGTTGGCCGGCGCGGGCCGGGGCATCCCGACCGGCACCTGCCCGTCGGTCGGCGCCTCAGGGCATGCTCTGGGCGGGGGACTGGGCGCCAATTCCCGCCGCGCCGGTCTGCTCTGCGACCAATTGGTTTCGGCCTCGGTGGTACTGCCCGGTGGTCAGGCGGTGACCGCGTCCAACGCCAGCAACCCCGACCTGTTCTGGGGCTTGCGCGGTGGCGGCGGCGGCAACTTCGGCGTGACCACCTCGCTGACGTTTGCGACCTTCCCGACCACCGATCTCGACGTGGTGAACCTCAACTTTCCACCCGAGTCGTTTGCGCAGGTTCTGGTGGGTTGGCAGAACTGGCTACGCACCGCCGACCGGAACAGCTGGGCGCTGGCCGACGCCACCGTCGACGCGATGGGAACCCATTGCCGCATCATGACGACCTGCCCGGTCGGCTCCGGGAGCAGCGTCGGGGCCGCCATCACGAAAGCCGTTGGGGTGCAACCCTCGGCGACCGAAAACCACACCTTCAACTATCTGGATCTGGTGAGGTATCTGGCCGTCGGCAACCTCAACCCCTCACCACTCGGGTATGTCGGCGGATCCGACGTGCTGCCCGTCGTCAACGCGGCCACCGCCCAGGGGATCGCCAGGGCCGTCGAGGCATTCCCCCGCGGGGCCGGGCGCATGTTGGCGATCATGCACGCGCTCGACGGCGCCCTCGCCGACGTGGCGCCGGGCGCGACGGCATTCCCGTGGCGCCGGCAGTACGCACTGGTGCAGTGGTACGTCGAAACCGGCGATGCGGCGGCGGCGACCAACTGGCTCAGCACCGCACACCAAGCCGTGCAACCATATTCGGTCGGCGGTTATGTGAACTACGTCGAGGCGAGCCAGCCCGCGTCGCGGTATTTCAGCTCGAACCTGTCCCGGTTGACCGCCGTGCGCCAGAAATACGATCCCAATCGAATCATGTTCTCGGGACTCAACTTCTGACATTGCTCGAACGCGTGACAGCAATGACCGTCAGATGTGGTCGGCGAGTTCATCGAGTAGAGCGCGATTCAAAGCAAAGGCCACATTCACCTCGTCGACAATGCGATCGACGTCGTTCACTTTGAGGCCGAGTGCATCAAGGCGGACGCGGTAGGAGTCTTTGTACGGTTTGGCCCGCACCGGGAATTCGTAAAACGCGAGCCCGGCACCGCGAAGACCGAACTTGCGATCGAGGGCCTTACCGATGACCCGCCCGCCGGAAAGGTCTCCGAGATAGCGCGTGTAGTGGTGCGCCACCAGCGATCCACCCCACGTCAGGGTGGCGATTCGCTCGCCGTATGCCATCGCGGCGGGGGAGTCGACCTCGCGGGTGGCTCCGGGCCGCCAATGCTCGAGGTCGGCGTCGATGGCCCCGAGGCGCTCCAGCGCCGGGTCGTAGACGGCGGCGACCGTGGGGTCGTTGCGGCGGGCCCGGATGGCGTCTTCCAGGGCGGCGTAGACCACCCGTAACCGAAGCAGGTACTCGGAATAGCCGCGAGCGTTAACCCGGCCGGCGAGCAATTCGGATATGAAAGCGCTTTGCTCGGCGGCGACGTGCTCTGCCGCCGACCCGTCCTTCATCGCGACCGATAAGCGGCGGGGTGTCGAGTCGGCGATAGGGCGCATGTCCAGCTCAGCCTACCTTGGTGACTGGGGGGCCACGCCCCGGTACCGCGCTCGTGACGGCGCCGCGGTATTGGGGGACAAGGGGTTTGGTGCGTCGACCTAGCTCGAGGCGCTGAGGATCTTGATCGCGAAAACCAGCGAGTCGCCCGGCCGGATCCCCGCGCTGGGCTGACCGTTCGGGTAACCATCCGCCGGAGTCATCGCGACGGCCACCGTGGAGCCGACCTTCTGGCCCGCGATGGCCTTCTGGAAGCCCGGCACGACACCGTTGAGCGGGAAGTCGATGGGGGCGCCCCGCTGGTAGCTGCTGTCGAAGACGGACCCGTCACGTCCGTTGACACCCATGTAGCAGACGGAAACCGTGGCAGTGCCCGGCACCACCGGTCCGTTTCCGGCGTGCAGCGTATGGACCTGGGTCTGCGTGACGCTGAACGGCACCGTCACATCCACCCGAGGAGCCGTCGTATCCGTGGATCCGGTGACCGCGACGCTGCCGGTGGCGCCGGCAAGCGTCCAGTCGGGGGTTCCACCGCTCGGTGGTGCCGCGGTTGGGCACGAGCCGGCTGCGGTGGCGTCGTTCGACGCAGCGATCGCCAGGACGGTCGCCGCGACGCAGGCCGCGACGGAGGAATACACCAGGGAGGACTTCACGGGCGTCACGCTACAGCCCGTGATTGTGCGCGCCGCTGGTGCGGGCGGCCTTTTCGGGATTTCGTTATTCTTCAGGTTCGCGCCGCCGTGGACCCGGCAGTAATCGGCGGCCTGCGCTGAACGGAGCGAATGAAGTGCCCTCACCTCGCTGGCCGGCCCCGCTCGTCGTTTCCCTGATGTCCGGCGCCGCTCTGGTTGCCAACGCCGCGCACTCGGTCTATTGCCCCGGCAACGTGTGCGATGCCCCCACCCTTTGCGCCTGACGGCGCATCGGGCACAGAACGCCCTGTCGCGCTGGGCTGTCGCACGCTAGCGGCGCCCGGGTCCCGTCGGGCCACCGGCACCACTTCGGATCGCCGAAGCGGCTGACCGCACAAGGCAACGGGGGGCAAGGGGGCTTCCGGTCGAGCGACGACTGGCGAACACGCCAACATTGAGCAGAACCGCTCGTGGGCTGTGCCATGGCCATATCCTGCTTGCATCGCCACCCGACCGATCGAGGGCAACGTTGTCACTGACAAGAAGCCGACAAGCGCTGGTCGTGTTGGCGACTATCGGCCTTCTCGTGTTCGCGGCCATGTTGTTCGGCGCGGGCGGCGCCTCGCGTCGCGCGGTTATCGCGTCGGCGGGGACTGTCATCGGTGGCGCATTCGCCGCCGGATGTTCGATCAGCGCCGCCCGCAGATCTCGAGGCCGTCAACGGTTTGCGTGGACCGTCATGTCGATCGCCTTGGTCGGTTGGACGGCCGGCGAAGCGTTGTGGTGTTACGTCGCCCTGAATGGCGTGCTCTCGGCCGCGGATCTCTCGGCGGCCAACATCGGCTACCTCATTTTGCCGGTGTGCGCGATACTCGCCGCCTTTGCGATTCCCAGTGGGGACGATTCCCGATTCGGAATCGGCCTCGTGCTCGACGGCATCCTCATCACCGCGTCGCTGTTGGTTGTTTTCGTTCTCCTTCCGGTGGGTCACCCGGCGCGCCCCTCAGAGATGCTGAGCGTTCCGCGGATCCTGTTGGCAACTGCCGCGGGCGTCTATATGGGGCTGGTCGCCATGAGCTTCATCATCGCGAGGAGGGCCGAGGCGGGCCGCAAGCTTTCACCAACGCTGATGACGCTGGGCTGGGGAGTCATCGCGGCGGCCGGCATAGTCCACGTCTACCGGGATTACGCCGACCAGACACCCGACGACTTCGTCCTCCTCGGCTGGGCCGGCGGGATGTACTTCTTCGCACTGTCCGGAATCACTTCTCATCCAACGCCGGAACCCGACCTCGGGTTTTCGCGCCCCTCGTCGCGGGCGGCACTGTGGCTGCCGTACCTGGCGGTGCTGCTGGCCATCGTCGTTGGCGCTGTGCACTTTTGGCCCGCATACCGGGGCGAGGCCTTCATCTTCCTGGTGTGTGTGGTGCTATTCCTCACCACCCTCGTCCGCCACATCGCGCTGCTGGACCGAAAGCAGCGCTTGCTCGTCGCGATGTCTGACGCCGCACTGCGGGACCCGACAACTGGCTTGGCGAATCACCGACTCTTCGACGACCGCCTTGCGCACGCGCTGCGCTTACACGTTCACCACGGCGTACCCGTCAGCGTCCTTGCGGTGGGTGTAGACGATTTCAAGCTGGTCAACGACGCGCTCGGCGAGGACGTGGGCGACCAACTATTGCACGGCGTCGGCGAGCGGATCCAGGCCAACACCACCGACAGCCACACCGTTGCGCGGATCGGCGGCAACGAATTCGCCGTCTTGGTCGAAGACCGTCCCGACGCGGCCGCGCGAGTTGCCAACGAGCTGGCCCGATCGTTCCAGGAGCCCGTCGAGATCGACAATCACCGCCTGGACGTTCGCGTGAGCATCGGCGTGGCGTCGGCCGGAACAGGTACCACCGGCGCTCCGACATCGGGCGATCTCCTCAGGCAGGCCGAAGCGGCTCGCTCCCATGCCCAGCTGGCGAGCGCCAACAACGTGTGGACCTTCACCGCTGGGATGGACGCCGGGCTCGGCGAGTCCCCGGCATACGAGGGCGCCATCGCCCGACTGCAACTACTCGGAGAACTGCGACGCGCCATCGAGAACGGCTCGCTCACCCTGCTATACCAGCCGAAGTTCAGCATGTGGACCGGTTCCATCAGCGGGGTAGAGGCGCTCGTCCGCTGGCAGCACCCGCAATTCGGCGTGCTGGAGCCCGACAAGTTTTTGCCCCTCGCCCGCGAGCACGGGCTGATGGACGCCCTCACCGACCTGGTGCTCGCACGAGCCGTCGCTGATGCTGCCACCTGGTACCGGGCGAACGTCGCGATCCCGGTCGCGATCAATCTGGGGGCGCCCTCGGTCAACCAGGATTCGCTGCCCGATCGCATCATGTCCGTGCTCGACACCTACGCTATGTCTCCCAGTTCCCTCACGATCGAGATCACCGAGGAATTGGTCGTCGCCGACCTGGCGAAGGCACGCACAGTGCTCAATCGTCTTCGGGAGAACGGCATCCGGGTGGCGATCGACGACTTCGGCAGTGGCTACGCCACCCTGACGTATCTGCGTGAGCTGCCGGCCGATGAAGTCAAACTCGGCCATGAATTCATCGCACCGATCCTGCACGACGACCGCGCCGCCACCATCGTGCGCTCGGTGATCGAGTTGGCGTCGGGGTTCGGCATCACCACGGTTGCCGAGGGCGTCGAAGACTACGCAACGGCCCGGCGGCTCAGGGAATACGGTTGCGACGCCGTACAGGGAAACTTCTTCTGCCCGCCGCTACCAGCTTCCGAGATCCCGCGAGTCCCCGCGAACTCGACACTCGCGACGCAGTAGGTCGGCGCCTGCGCGTTGAGCGGGCTCTTGACCAGCATGCCGGGGCTCGGTTCGATGAGGATTAGCACGAGGGGAGGCCCACGATGAGGATGTTCGTTCGCCGGCTCGTCGTCGCCGCCGTGATCGCGTTCGCGTCGATGGCCGCCGTGACGATCGCGACGCCGGCGGTGAGTTCAGCCGACTGTGCGGACGGCGAGTGGTGGGATCCGACGGGAAAGGTTTGCCGGCCGCTCGGGGTCGGACCACAACCGTTGGCTTGTGAGCCGGGCCAGTGGTGGGACCCGACGGCTAACGTATGCCGGCCACTGGGCGTCGGGCCGCAACCGCTTGCGTGCGACAACGGCTGGTGGTGGGACCCGGGCGCCAACGAATGCCGTCCCCCCGTGGTGCCGCCGGCCGGCTAGAAAGCACATCGCTGCGGCAGATCACCCAAGGGACGTAAACCATCCTTCGCCAGGCATGGGCAACGATCCGAATCTGCTTGGCGCACAACACCTCTGAGGCGATAGGGTAGCCATGGCCACCACGCGCCTACCCGGTCGAATCGTTTTGCACCGCGTCGTCGGCGGCCAAGCCGCGCGCACGCTTGTTGGCGTACATTCGCTCGTCCGCCAGGCGCATGACGTCCTGCTCGCCGGCGGCAATCCCCGCGCTGAAGTCGACGGGGGCGCCGACCTCGGCCCACCGGCGGCGAAGCTTATCCAGGATCCGCCCGGCCTCGGCGCCGTCGGCGCCTATCAGCAGGAGCAGAAATTCATCACCGCCGATGCGGAAGATGATGTCGTCCTTGCGGGCCGATCGGCGCAGCGCGTCGGCGAAGGCGACCAGGACTGCATCGCCGGCTTCGTGGCCGTGGTGGTCGTTGTAGCGCTTGAAGTTGTCGAGATCGGCAAGCACTGCGGCGCATGTGCCGGCGTGCAACGAGAGCCGGTGTCCCAATGAGCTCCGGTTCAACAACTGGGTCAACGCGTCGGTCTGTGCGATGTCGCGCAGCAACAGGCTCTGCTCCACGAGCCGGGCAATGAGCCAGGCGGGCACCTCGGCGACAAGGACCCACATGATCGCGGCCAACACCACGGCCAGCGCCGAGCCCGGTAGGGGCTTCGCACAGCCCACCACAAACGCCGCGGCACCGAGTGGTAACAGGGCAAGTGAGCGCCAGCGCCGGCCGGTGAGGCCGAGGTAGGCGAATGTGATCGTGATCGTGCCCGGGAATTCGCGGGTGGCGGCGGGTTCGATCGCCCCGGCGAGGAGGGTGACGACGAGCGACGCCACCGGCCAGCCGACGAGCAAACCGCGGCGCCCTTCCCAGCCTCGGAGCCGGCCAATCAGCGCGACAAACGCCGCCGAGACGGCAGCGGCGCCCAGCAGCCAGTCCAGCGTAGGACCGCGACCAGCACTGGGGACACGCGTTCCGGCCGCGGCATAGAGTCCGAGCATCCCAACGAACGCCGTCAAGCCGAGCGCATGTAAACGCGGGGCTGACGGTTGAGGGTCGATGCGCCATGGCACGCGCTCAGGATAATGGCCGCACGACGTCGGAGGTGCGGAAAAGTACTGCGCCCTTACCTTTTCAAGCCATGACGAGCACGCGCACCACAGGACAAGCTGATGAGCCCATGCCCCGCATGGCGCTCGTATACGTGAAAGCCTGCGCGACGCCTACCCACAGCTGCTGAAAGCTATTTCTACGCAGAGGCTTTCATTCCCTAAGAGGTCGCTTCTCGCCCGCTGGTGAACTGCCGGACGAGCAGCTGGACACGTTCCGAGTCGTGACCGGGGCGTAGTCGGTCCGTACGCGTGAGGATGACCAGTCCGTGCAGCGCGGCCCACAACACTTCGGTGAGCGCATCGGCTTCCTGCTCGGCGGCGACCGGGCATATCGCGTGGCGCAGCTCGGCGAAGGCGGCCACCAGCTCAGGCGGTGTGTCGTCGGCGGCGAACCGCAGGGTGGTCGCGCGGGTGAACATCGCGTCGTATACCGCCGGGTTGCCGCGGGCGAAGCCGAGATAGGCGTGGGCGACCCGGATGAGGGCGTCGTCGGCCGCGCCGGCATCCGAGCGGGCGGCCTGAAGGGTGTCGGCGAGCTCGCCGAATCCGTCGACGGCGACCGCGTCCGCGATTTGTTCCATCCCGGCGAAGTGCTTGTACAACACGGGCTGGCTGTATTCAATCTCGGCCGACAACCGGCGGGTGGTGACGGCGTCCCACCCTTCGGCCTCGGCCAATCTGCGGGCCGTGGTGACGATCAGCCGCCGCCGGGCAGCTCGCTCGCGTTCACGACGATCCTCGATAGCCATCCCCGAATCGTATCAGTACTAGTAAATCTAGCATCGCTATTGACAGTGCTTAGTCCTCCGGTTAGCGTTGCTAGCAGTTGCCGGTGAGGGGAGCCAGGAAGTGGCCTTGGAAGTCGTCATTCGTGCAGCCACTGCTCGCGGTGCTGGGCACCGCGCTGGTCTACGGCACCGATGTGTTCTGCGCGATCGTGCTGCGGCCGGCCTTGACGTCGATCGACGACGATGCGTTGGTCGCGGTCATGGGGAGCGTGCATCGATACGGGGACCGGCGTACGGCGCTCTACACACAGGTGAGCGCTCCCATCAATCGACAACTGACGGCGGCCGCCGACGCCGGCCGACCACTCCCGAGTGGGCGTGTGCTGCAGGCGAAGTGGGACTCGATCATCAACGCCCGCGCGGTGCTGCAAGGCCTGGCAGTGGCCGCCCTGTGCGTGGCACTGATGGGCTGACGCCCCATCACCATGGCCACCCCGGAATTCACCGCCGACATGGCGGGCTTCGACGTCGGCGACATCGTCGATGTCGAGACGACACTGCTTGACCCGACATCGTTTTCACCAATCCACTGACGAACCCAGGAGCGCTCGACATGACCATCACCGTCATCGGCTACACCCTCGCCGGATTGCTTGCCGCGGGCATCATCTTCATCGGCGCACGCTTCCTCGTCGCGCCGCGCGTGGCCGCCGCGGGCTACGGGGTGCTACCCGATCTGGACCGGGCGGGCGCGGGCGCCTACTTGAGCGTCAAGGGCGTGCGCGACATCGCCGCCGGGCTGGTCGTCATCATCTTGATGGTTGCCGGCGCGACCCACCTGGTGGGCTGGGTGATGTTGGCGGCCACCATCATTCCGCTCGCCGACGCGGCCATCGTGTTGCGCAACGGTGGCCCCAAGTCCATCGCTTGGGGAGTCCACGGCGCCACCGCCGCCGTCATGCTCCTCACGACCGCACTGCTGCTCGCCCCCTAGGGCGCAAGACCCGCGGCGGTCCACGCAGTCGCGAGGACTAAGAAAATATGCCTATGGTATGAGGCCGCCCAGCGCTCATTGATAATGATAATCACTTTCAATTACCGTTCCTGCGACTTGTTCGACTCGTTCAGTCCAGGAGTTGCCGTGATGACGTTGGTCGCCACATCTCTGCCATTGCCGAGGCCGCGCGGCGCGGGCTTCCGCTGATGTCCGCACCCATCTGGATGGCTTTCCCGCCGGAGGCGCACTCGACGTTGCTCAGCAGCGGCCCCGGGCCGGCGTCACTGTTCACGGCGGCCGCAGCGTGGAGCGCTATGAGCGGCGAATATGCCTCGGCCGCAGAAGAACTCAGCGCCGTCCTGGCATCCACACAGTCCGGCGCATGGGAGGGGCCGAGCGCGGAGTCCTATACGGCGGCGCATGCCCCGTATCTGGCCTGGTTGGCCCAGGCCAGCGCGCACAGCGCTGCGGCCGCCGCACAGCTCGACACCGCGGGAACGGCCTACACCGCCGCGTTGGCGGCGATGCCGACGCTGCCGGAAATAGGCGCCAACCACGCCGTCCATGGCGCCCTGGTGGCAACGAATTTCTTTGGCATCAACACGATTCCGATCGCGGTCAACGAAGCCGACTACGTGCGGATGTGGGTGCAGGCGGCCAGCACGATGACGACGTATGAAGCCGTCTCCGCGGCGGCAGTGGCGGCCACGCCGCGGGCCGACCCGGCGCCGCCAATCCTGAACTCCGACGCTACCGCGGCCCACGACGAAGACGACGATCACCACGGTCATGAGCACGGGTTCGATAGCCCACTCAATCAGTTCGTCGCCCAGATCCTCCGCCTATTCGGGCTGGACTGGGATCCGGTCGAGGGGACGCTCAACGGGCTTCCATATGAGGCCTACACCAATCCGGGGGACTTGCTTTGGTGGGTAGTTCGAACGCTCGAACTCTTCTCGGACTTTCAACAGTTTGGTGCGTTGTTGCAGGAGAACCCGGCGGCGGCGTTCGAATTCATCACCAACCTTGTCCTGTTCGACTGGCCGACTCACCTGGCGCAGCTCGCCAGCTGGCTCCCGGCCCAGCCGCAGGTGCTGTTGGTGCCGATGCTTGTCGCGGTGGCTCCCCTCGGAGCGCTGACCGGATTTGTGGGACTGGCCGGGCTGGCGCCCCCGCCCACGCCCGTCGCAGCGCCGCCAGCCCCAACCACTGCGGCCGCACCCAGCCCGACGGCAGTACTCGGCACCGCCCCGATCGCCGCGTCCACGGCGGTCCCCGCGCCGGCATCCGCGCCGGTGCCCGGCCCGACGGCCAGCACGGTAGTCAGCCCGGCTCTGCCCACGCCGCCGGCCCCGGGCACTGCGCCGTTCATGCCGCCGTATGCCATTGCGCCACCCGGTATCGGGTTTGGCTCGGCAATGCGCACAAGCGCTGCCGCTGGCGCGAAAAGGTATGCCGCAGAGCCTGATTCCGCCACAGCCACCGCGACGTCGGCCGCGCGGAAGGGTGGACGGGTGCGTCGGCGCCAGCAGGCCCGGCAGCGCGGCCATGGCGACGAGTTCATGGACATGAACGTCGACGTCGATCCCGATTGGGATGGACCGTCGACCAGGGCGTCAGAACACGGCGCCGGAGATCTGGGATTCGCCGGAATCGCGCGCAACGAACCCAGTGCCGCGGCGGGACTGACGACCCTCGTGGACGATCAACTCGGGGGCGGGCCCAGCATGCCGATGGTCCCGGGCACGTGGGCCGCGGCGGACGGCGGAACCGCGCAGGACAACGAACGCTGAGCTCCCGTTGACGCTTACGCGTCAGTGCTCGTCGTAATGTCCCTCGTGTGCGGCGTGCCGACAGCCGTCATGCACGTAGTCGACGTGATCCCCATGGGGGATCGCGACGTGGCCACACCCGTCGCCGTGCCGATGATCGTGGTGTTCATGCACCGTGTGGCCGGCCGGCTCACATTCGTCGTAATGGCTCTCATGCTGCCGGTGAACATGACCGTCGTGGACGTAGTCGACGTGGTCACCATGCGGGACCGCGACGTGACCACATCCCGCGCCATGTTCGTGGTCGTGCTGAAGATGCTCGCTGTGCACTGTGCCGGTCATTGTTGTCATCACCGCCCGTACCGAAGTTGATTCGCGCGCTACTGGTGCGACCGAAAGCCCCACTGTAGCCCCGTACTCACGCAACACGCCAGACAATGGCCAGTCCATCTGCCCGGGGATGACCGGGCACGACATGACCGCGCTGTGGCAGTTGGCGCCAGAGGGAAGGGGAGGCCTTACGAAGTGCCGCTAGGCCGTTCGGCGCGGCGCGCGCTACCCCGCCGCGACGCCGAGGGGTGATCCCAAGCTCGCCGTGGGAACGCATCCGCTTGCCGTTACGGCAGTCAACGCGAGGATCACGGCAACGACGACCTTTGTGGCTAGGCGTGACATGACGACTCCGTTCATCCGGCCCCCGTCCGAACTGTAGACGGAACGGGCACCTATTTCAATAGCTATTGAAATAGGTGCGTGTTTGCGGGCATAGTTCCAAGAGCGCAGCCGCGAGGCGCGTCCATCGTGGTGAATGCGAACGAGGAGGGTAGTCACTTGACGTCCAAGCTTCCGCCGGTCAAGGTCGCGCGAGCGGTTGAACGGGTCCGCCACCGCCTGGTGCGGTTGCGCCAACGCTTCGCTCCGCCTGCGGCGGTGATGATGGAGTTGATCCTGAATGCGTGGGTGGCTCAAGCGATCACGTCTGCTGCGGATCTCGGCGTGGCGGATGCTCTGGCGGATGGCCCGCTGTCCGGCGAGCAGCTGGCGAACCGACTCGGTGCGGACCCCGACGCCCTGAGGCGGCTCATGCGCGCCCTGATCGGCATCGGGATTTTCCGTCGGCGCGGCGACGGGCGTTACGCACTCACGCCCCTCGCGGAGACCCTGCGCACCGACGCGCCCATCTCGATGGCCGGGATGGCGCGGTGGGTTGGATCGCCTCAGCATCGCGAACACTGGAGCCACCTGACCGACGCGATCCGAACCGGGAATCCGGTGCTCCCAGAGCTTCGCGGCAAATCGGTTTTTGAGTACCTGAGTGACGAAGTGGAGCTGGGGGAGATCTTCAACTCGGCCATGACCAATTTGTCTGAGTTTGCGACCGCGCCCCTGACCGCGGCCTACGATTTCGGTTCGTTCGGCACGATCGTCGATGTCGGCGGGGGACACGGTCGGCTGTTGGCGGCGATCCTGAAGACGGCTCGGAATTCGCGCGGCGTGCTGTTCGATCTTCCGAAGGTCGTGGCGGACGCCCCTGAATTACTTCGCAAGTACGGGGTCGACGACCGCGTCCGAATCGAAGAGGGTTCGTTTTTCGAATCCGTGCCGGAGGGCGGCGACGCGTATGTGCTCAAGAACGTCATCCACGACTGGCCCGACGAAGTCGCGGTGCGCATCCTGAAAAATGTCCGCACCGCGGCCCGTTCCGGCGCGCGACTGTTGCTCTGCGAGTTCGTCATTCCCGACCACGACCGCGACTTCCACGGCAAGTGGGTGGACATCGAAATGCTGGTCGTCGCCGGCGCGCGCGAACGCACCGCGGACGAATATGGTCGGCTGTTCAGCCAAGCCGGTTTCCGGTTGGACCGCGTCGTGGACACCGTATCGCCGCTCAGCATCGTCGAAGCGTCCGCGGTGTAGTCGCGGCTACTTCGGCGACGACAGATCCAGCCCCAGGTCCTCGGCCGGGACGGTCAAGAACCGGTGCACCGCAGGCCCCACCAGCCCCACCACCTCGTCGACCCCGAGCGTCGACAGAGGCGGCACGCGCATGATGTACCGCAGCATCGCAGTGCCGACAAGGTTGGTCGCGGCCAGCATCGCGCGCAGTCGCGCTTCTTCGCCGCCGCCCAGAGTGCTCGACACCGCCGTGAACAGATAATCGTGCAGGAAACCGCGAAACGCATCGTTGGCATCGCTGTTCGTCGTCGCGGACTGCACCATCGACGCCATGCTCGCGGCCGTATCGGGTTGCTCCCAGAGACCAAGGTAGGCCCGCACCACGCGGCAGCCCAAGTCGTCGTCCATTCGGGTGAGCTCAGTCGTCAGCAGGTCGGAGGGCAGCACCAACTTCATCGACTCGCGAAACAATGCCGCCTTCGAGCCGAAGAGATAGAGGACCATCGACGGGTCTACTCGCGCGTCGTCGGCGATCACCCGCAGCGTCGTCTTGTCATAGCCATGCATAGCGAACTGCCGCTTCGCCGCGCGCAGGACCGCGTCGCGCGATACCGGTTCGCCTTGGCGTCTACCGCGACGCTTCACGATCTCCCCAGGTGACGACATGGGCGAACCATATCATTTCAATCTCCATTGAAAAGCTGCCGCGTCGGCTGTACGCTGCCGGTGGAGTTATTCTATGGGCGTTGAAAAAAGTCCCGGATGGCTCTTGAATCGGCCGCCGCCGTCCGCGGAGAGGACTGACGAAATGGACTTCGCGTCGCTGCCTCCGGAGGTCAACTCCGGGCTGATGTACGCCGGACCCGGGGCGGGGCCGATGCTGGCGGCTGCGGCGGGCTGGGACGCGTTGGCCGCCCAATTGGAGGCCACCGCCAGCGGCTACGCGGCCGAGCTGGCCGGGCTGACCGGCCAGGCATGGTCCGGCCCCTCGTCGGTGCTGATGACGGCCGCGGCCACGCCCTATGTGGAGTGGCTGTCCAGCGGCGCCGGTCAAGCCGCGCAGACCGCCGCACAGGCCTACGCGGCGGCGGCAGCCTATGAGGCGGCGTTCGCGATGACGGTGCCCCCGCCGGTCATCGCGGCCAACCGGACGCAGTTGATGGTATTGGTCGCGACCAATTTCTTCGGGCAGAACGCCCCGGCGATCGCGGCGACTGAAGCCCAGTACATGGAGATGTGGGTGCAAGACGCCACGGCGATGTATGGCTATGCCGCTGCCGCCCAGACGGCGAGCACCTTGGCCCCGTTCGACGAGCCGCCGCAGACGACCAACCCGGCAGGGCAGGGCACCCAGGCCCAGACGGTGGTACAGGCCGCCGGCAACGCCACCGGCGCGACACATCAGGTGGCCTCGACCCACGCGACGATGCACACCTTCAGCTCCACCACGGCCGACACCGTCGGGCCCGTCGCCCCGGGCCAAACTGTCACCGTCGCCCCGGGAGACACCATCAGCGTCGGGGCCAATACCGGGATGTACGTCAACAGCGGCTCGATCACGATCACCGGCCCCGGCACCAACCTCATCAGCTTCGGCACCGTTATCGTCAACCCCGGCAGCACAGTTCATACGATCATCGACTGCTCCGAAGGCGGCGTTTTGATCCCCCAGGGCGTCGACGTCACCGCCGGCTCGAGTCCCATCGTCCTTGCCCCCGGATCGTTCCAGGAGGTTCTGGTCAGCCTCGTCAACGGCTCCGCCACACTCCCAGTCGTCGGCACTGAACAGGTCGCCATCCAGACCTTTGCAAACACCGCCACCGCCATCGCCGGCCCCGCCGGCGCGTCCATCACCAACGTCTTCGGGACCGTCACCGTCGCCACCGTCACGCCCATCCCTAGCTCGTCGAGCGCATTAGGCGCGCCCGCAGCGGTCGGCCTGGCGTCGCCGGGCCTCGCGGGTACCGCAGCAATTCAGCCTCAACTCAACGTGGATGGGCTGTTGGAATGGGTTCAAACCGTTGCCGGTGCCGACCTGGCAGTTGCCGGCTCAGGCTAGGCAAGCCGTGGTAGGCCGCGGCATGGACGAACCTGCCAACCCCCGTGTGGGTTGGCAGTTCCACCCCTCGTCCGGTGTCGGCGCGCCGTCAGGGGGAGCAGGGCAGGCGATCTCGCTTGGGTCGCTGTCCGTGCCCCCGTCCTGGACGCCGATCGCCTCGGTGCTCGGATCAGCCACGCGGGCATCGGCTTTCACGATTGATGCCGCCGATCCGGTCGTTCCGGAGAGGTTGCCGGGACGCACCTTCCAGCAGACGCTGATGGCAATGGTGACCGGATGCGATTGGCTCACTGCGCGGATGACGGCGCCGGGAAATGGCACTTCTCCCGATAACTCAGGGGAGAGGGATTCGCCTGATGATCGGCACCGGAAACCTGTTTGTGTGCAACCGGATTAAGCCTTGCACGCCCAACGTCTGCGATTCCGCCGCGTTACCGGACTACACGGGGTCGGGCGGGTCCCGTCGGTGGGGACCGCCGGACGGGTGGTCTTGCGGTTGCAACCGCATGCAGTAATCGTGCGATAACGGTCCAGCCACCGGAGTGTTCTGTCAGGATATGGAGCGTCAACGCCGCGGGCTGGAGGGGGCGCGTTGCCGTTTGGGAGTCGCCACCTGTGTCGCGGGCTATCCGCGGTCGTCGTCGCCGCGGCGGGGTTCAACGCGCTCGGGCTGTGGGGAGTAGCGACGGCGCAACGCGTGCAGTTTGTCCTCGAAGCAACGATCTGTTTCGGCGCGTTACTCGTTGGGCTTGTCGTCACGCGCCGGGTGACCGGCCTGTGGCGGTGGTGGCGGGTAGCGCTCCTCGTGGCGATCGCTACCTTTTTGACCGCCGAGTTTCTTTCATGGCTGGCTCGCGCCGAGGACCGCGGGGCAGCCGCGCCGCAATCCGCCGTCATCGGCTACTTCCTCGCCGGACTGTTGTTCGGCACCGCGATGGTCCTTCTCGTGCGTGCCGGGAGCCATGTCGACGACAGAACATGGATACGGATTTGGCCGGGGGTCATCACCACCGTCCTCGATGGCTTGCTGGTGACCCTGGCGTTTTGCCACTTGGTGTACGTCGCCCGCCTGGGCGCCATGGATGGTGCCGCGTTGCCGCGGTCGACGAATTCCGCAGTCGTCTACGGCATCGCCGCTGTCGAGCTCGTCGTGGTGGTGGCCGCAGTTCTTGTTGCGATGTGGTATCCGCCGTATCGGCCGGGCCGGGCGAACTACATGCTGCTTGCAGCCGCGGTGATTACCCTCACCTCCTCGGACAGGCTGCTGGCCTACCTCCGAAGCGTCGGAGTGACGACGCTGGACCTGTGGGTCGGCACCGGATTCGTCATCGCTCCGGTTTTGATCACGTGCAGCCTGCTTGAACTGCCGCCGCGGCCCCGACCACCCCATGACGAGATGGAGCAACCCACCAACTGGGCGCAGCTGACCCTGCCCTACGTGGGCTTCATGGGCAGCACCGCTCTCCTCGCGTTCCACGTGCTCATCGGCCGAATGGTCGACCCGATCTTCGTCAGCACTTATCTGGCGATGGCGCTGCTGGTCGCGACCCGCTACCTGGTGGCGATGCGTGTGCAGCGGATGTTGACCGAACAGCTCGTCGAGGCCAAGCGGCGACTTGCACACCAGGCCCAACACGATGCATTGACCGGACTTCCGAATCGATTGTTGTTGGCGCAACGGCTGGACGAAGCGATACGCGAGGGGCCGTTCGTCTTGATCTTCGTCGACATCGACGACTTCAAAGAGGTCAATGACCGATTCGGGCACGCCGCCGGCGACGAGCTGCTGTGCGCGATCAGCGAGCGCCTAGGGCGTTGCCTCCGCCCCGGTGACACGCTGGCGCGCATCGGGGGAGACGAGTTCGCCATCCTGATCCCAGGTGGTGTCGAGGCACCCGAGATCTTCGCCGACACGCTACGGGTGGCGTTACGGAGCCCGTTCTCGGTGCAGGGGAGTTCGGTGCGGGTGCGCGCCAGCATGGGCCTGGTCAGTCCCGATTGTGACGGTCTCCCGCCGACGTCTGACGACCTGCTCAGGCAGGCCGACATCTCGATGTACACGGGTAAGCGGCTGGGCAAGGACACCGCCGTCGTTTACCACCCGGCATTCACCGTGTCGGAAGATTTTTCGACGGCGCTCCGGCACGCGAAAGGGCGCATTCCGGAGGGCTTTCGGCTGAAGTATCAGCCCGTGGTGTCCCTCCCACAAGGCCCCCCGGTCGCGGTAGAGGCGCTTGCCCGGTGGACAACACCGAGCGGGATCCAGATTCCTCCCCAGACATTCGTCTCCCTGGCCGAAGCGAATGGCATGGGGGCACAACTCGATGCGATGGTGCTCGATCTGGCCTGCGCGGAGATCCAGGCCGCGGGACTCGGTCTGGACCTCCACATCAATGTCGGTGCCGCGCGACTTGGCAGCGTTGAATTCGAACATGTCATCAGCCGCACGCTGGCGAAACACCGCTTATCGCCGCGCCGGCTCGTCCTGGAAATCACCGAGACGGTTCCCGTTGTCGACCTCGCCGACGGCGCGGCCGCGATCAGACGATTGTCCGAATTGGGCATCAGGGTGGCCTTGGACGACTTCGGCGCGGGCTACAACTCGCTGACCTACCTTCACGAATTGCCCGTGCAAATCGTGAAGCTCGACCGCGGCCTCGCAGTGGGCGTCGAGCCGGGTCGAAACCTGACCTTGTACCGGTCGGTCATCGGCTTGTGCGAGGCGCTGGGGCTCAACGTGATCGCCGAAGGCATAGAAACAGCCGAGCAGGCCGAGACGGTTTTCAAAGCCGGATGCGCATTGGCACAAGGTCACCTGTTCGGGCCAGCGTCCGAGCTCGTCGATATCGCCACACCTTCTACCGCCAAGTAGCCACCCGGACAACATCTACGGCACCGACCCCTCGGAGACTTCGTGATCGACCGGGGCGTATCAGCGGCAACCCCGCTCTTTCAGACATTGGGTCCGACATTGAATATCGCCTGGGTTGGGTTGCACGGTCGGTATCGTAAAACTCCCAACCCGCACACGCCGCTCGGAACGGGAGTGAATGTGGACAGCCTGGTTCAGGCACTCGCCGCGTCGATGGACTCAGTGTCATTGATGGGACGCATTGCTGAGCAGGCTTGTGCGTTTATGGAAAAAGCCGATGGGGCGGCCGTCACGCTACTTCGTGCCTCCGATAACGCGTACGTGACCGTCTCTGGACACGGCGTGCTAGCGACGACACCGGGATTCGTGGTTCCCAAACGGAGCAGTTTTCAGGGCCTCGCGGCGCGGGAAAAACACCCGAAGGTGATTGACGATGCCTGGGTGGACCGACGGCTGTCGGCACGTGTTCGAGCGATGAACAAACAGTGGGGCACCCGGTCGTGGGCGGCGATTCCCCTGATGTACAACGACGACGCCATCGGTTCACTGCTGCTGGCCGCGACAGCCACCGGTGCCTTCACTGACACAGACGTCGACGCGATGCTCGATATCAGTGAGTTCGTTTCCGCCGTGATCGGCGCCCAGTCCCAACTGTCCACGCTGCTGACCCACGTCATGAGCGACAGCGACGATCACGGGCAACGCGCCCTTACGGCGCGATTCATCGCCTCGGTGATGCTGCCCGAAGCAGTGGAGACCGAGAGGCTGCAAGATCGACTGGACGCAGCATTGGCGTGGCCGGACGCTCTCAGCGCGGTCTTTCAACCCATCGTCCATCTGGCAAGCGGTACGACGATTGCCTACGAAGGGTTGATCCGCTTTCCCGCATCGTCGGAGTTGACCCCCACGCAATGGTTCAGCGTTGCCCGGCGTCTAGGCCGAGGTATCGAATTAGAACATGCCGCGTTGTCCACCATCCTCAACGCTGCCGGCGGCATCCCCGATGATTGCCCACTCGCGGCCAACCTGAGCCCGAGCGCCGCACTCGAGCCGACGATTCAAGACGTGCTTACAGCCCAGGACCGGGCGCTGGTCGTGGAAATCACTGAGCACGAACCGTTTCCCGATGACCTCGGCCCGGGCCTGAGGCATCTGCGTGATCGCGGGATACGCGTGGCAGTCGACGATGCGGGCGCCGGATATGCCAGCTTCGCCCAACTGCTGCGGTTACATCCAGACATGATCAAGATCGACGGGGAGTTGATCGCTGGAATCGACCACGATCCCGTCAAGCGTGCGTTGGCGACCGCACTGAACTCGCTGGCATCCGAGCTGCACGCAAAATTGGTGGCCGAAGCGGTGGAGACACCCGGCCAGCTGCAGACCCTGATTCGTCTCGGTATCGAATACGGCCAAGGCTTTCACCTGGGGCTACCTCAATCAGGCGCTCGGCCATACCGAGACGGCCGCGATTGAACTCGACCGACTCAGCGTCGGGATCTACCACCGCCTTCGGCGACATTCACCGCCAGGGAGCGCCAGGGCGATTCGACGGGGGAGCCATGCCCGCCGACCGGTAGCGTTGCGCGGCATGTACGAGTCCGTCGTCGTTACGGTCAAACCCGGCAGTCGCAAGGGGCCCCTGGTCGAGGTCGGCCCGGATGGTCAGCTGACCATCTACGTTCGGGAGCCAGCGGTTGACGGCAAGGCCAACGATGCTGTCGCCCGGCTACTGGCGGCCCACCTTCAATTGCCAAGAAGCCGAGTCGAATTGATATCCGGAACGACGTCACGGCTCAAACGTTTCCGGGTGAGCCGTTGATCGATGTCGGGCGACCGGGCCCGTCGCCCGCCACGCCATATGACGGTGTCGATTCCGTCTGGCGACCAATGCTTTTCCGCCCTGGCCAATCGCTTTGATGCGCATCATCGCAGTGCGAGACCATCACCACGTCGATTCGCTCGTTGGAGGGTATGCCGCTCAGCTGTACGGTTCCGGGTCGGCCGACCTACGGCATCAATGTCGCCCCTTCGACAGCGGCGCCGTCAGCCGAGAATGGTTGGCGCGGAGCACGACTCTGTGCTGCGACCGTTAAGGATCGTTACCGCAATCGTGATTTTCGCACTCGTATCATTGGATTGACGAGAAGTCGGAAGCTTTCGACGCAACTAACGCCGATCGGCGTCCGGAAGCCTGGGGGGCTGATATGACCACCGCAATCGCCGCGCACGAGCCAATCGAGAAAGACGCGTCCCACGCGCACGACGATTTCACTTTGGCGGTTGCCAGAGTCAACGGCATTGCCTGGCGAGGGGACACCGTTCTCGCCGAATTGAAGCCGCGCTGGCGCGCCACGGAAGAAGAGATCGTCCGCGCGGCGATCACGGTGATTTTGGTAGCCCTCGTGGCGGTGATCGGCGTCGCCGCGGGCGCGATCTTGACGATGGGCTAGCAGCGGACACGGCGCGTCGCCTTGAGGCCGCACGAGGGGATTCGTTCAGAGACCGCAAGTTACCGGCATGGCCGGGTGGTCTGAGAAATGCCGCGGAACCGCAGACAAGCTGCGCCCAGCAGATGCAGACCGTCGTCGAAGTCAGAGCTGGATCTGTCCGCCGTCCACAGCGAGTTCCGCACCGGTGACAAAGCTGCTCTGGTCCGAAGCCAAGAACAACACCGCCGACGCGATCTCCTCGGGACGTCCCAGCCGCTTCATCGGCACCTGAGCCGCCATCCCGTCGAGCAGAGCTTGTTTCTGGTCAGCGGGTGCCAGGCCGGTCAGTCCGGGGGTTTCGATCGGGCCGGGGACGATGGTGTTGACCCGGATCTTGCGGTCGGCCAGTTCCGCAGCCCAGGTGCGGCCGAGGGACCGGATGGCCGCTTTGGACGCGGCGTAGAGACCGAAGGCGGCTTCGCCCTTCGAGGCCGCAGTGGACCCGGCGAGAATGATCGATGCGCCATCGTTGAGCAACGGCAAGGTCTTCTGCACGGTGAATACGGTGCCGGCAACGTTGCGGTCGAAGTTGTCGCGATAGTGATCCGGGGTCACGTCGACGAGGGCGGCGAAGTTGCCGCCACCCGCATTGGCAAATACCACGTCAAGTCCCGTGCCGTGCGCAGAGATCTCAGCGGCCAGTGCGTCGAGTTCGTCTAGCTTACTGACATCGCTCTGCACGGCGTGGGCGCCGGTCGAGGCGGCCGCCTCGTCGAGACGTCCGCGGTCGCGGCCGGTGATAAAGACGTAGGCGCCTTCGTCGGCGAAGCGCCTGGCGGTAGCCAGACCGATACCCGATGTCCCACCGGTGACCAGTGCAGTTTTGCCGTCGAGCTGTCCCATGATCGGGCTCCATTCCTAAGTGATCCATGCGCTTGTTCGGCTGCAACTCAGATGACGTATCACCTATTCCGTCGGGTCCAACAACGTCCAGAATCGAAGGATCAGTTCGTCGGATATCTCGGCCACGTCGAAGCCCGATGCCACAGCCTGCCAGAAAACCCGGTCCACGGGTTTTGCGGACCCCGCCGGCCTTAATGAACCGCAGGCCGTGCAGGGTTTTTTGCAATTCAGAAGCCTTGCTGTTAAGTGCGTCGTGGCCGCTGATCACGCCCTCGTCGTCGGTCCACTGCACATTGGCCGCATAGGTTCTCGCGATCGCCTCCGAGCGCCGCTGAGGGTCACGCTCGTTGAACACGTCCAGCAGGTTTGGCTTCCATCAGACGGGCAATGACATCGCTCACGTGATACTCCCATTTTTAGGTGAGATATCACCTAAAACGAATGCTACCTCGTTGCGGGTGGCAGCGAGCTGTTGTGATCGAGGTTGACGTGAATGTGCTCCAGTGCGGCGGTCAGTGGTGCGATCAGATTCTCAGGAAGGGGATCAAAAAACAGGCTGCGTACGAGGTCGACATGGCCGGGAGCGGCCTCGGCAAGGGCCCGCCGTCCACTTGGAGTGATTAATACGAGCGTGGTGCGTCCGTCCTCGGCGCTGGGGCGCCGTCTGGTAAGGCCGCGTCCCTCCATGCGCCGCAATTGGTGTGACAACCTACTGCGTTCCCACCCGATCTGCGCTGCGAGATCGCTGACGCGCATGGCCGCGTCGCGGTCGGCGCTGAGCGCGACCAGCACGTCATAGTCGGACAACGACAACCCAGAGTCGGCCTGCAGCTGGCGGTTCATCTCGTAGTTCATCCTGAGCTGCACGCGCATGTAGGCCACCCAGGCGCGCTGCTGTCGTGGAGTCAGCCACCCTCGCTTTGGTGATACGTCCCGAACTCGTCCTGGCGTCACAGTTGACAGTATGATGACGCTGCGGTCTCAGTGCGGGTATTCGGCGCTTTCCCAGCCACGTCCGCACAGACCGTTAGCGTTACCTGGCGCCGTCGATCACGTCTCCATCACGCGGCAATCCTGGCCGAATCCGCGCACCAGCCCGGGGGTGGGCAGACGAGGGCCAGCACTGATTTACCAGATGAAAACGAGGTACCTTCCCGGTAATCCTCCATATTCGATTCGTGCATATCCCTCTTTGCCTTTGGACGCGGAGATCGGCTCAACAACCCGCAATCCGGGCACGGAAGGTGCACGGGAGTGTCTGGGGTCCGCGGATGGCTGGGCTTTCTCGCCACGTGGGGTCCCCGCAAAGTGCGGGATAGCGTGCCAGGAGTTGTTGGAGGGCTATGGCCGTTTGGAGGCGGGCTAATGGTGCTCCCAGGCAGTAGTGAGCCCCGTGGCCGAAGGTGAGCGGTGGGGGACTGGGTCGGTCTGTACGGAGTTGGTCGGGTTGGTCGAAGACGGTGGGGTCTCGGTTGGCCGCGGCCAAGACGACAAGCACGGAATCGCCTGGGTGGATGGCGATATCGCCGATGAGGTGGTCACGCGTGGCGGTGCGCGCCACGGCCTGCACAGGGCCATCTAAGCGCATCAGCTCGGTGATCAACTGGTCGTCGACGGCCTCGATATTCTCGATGGGCCGGCTGCCGTGTGGCACCGGGGTGAGGAGGCGGATCGCCGCTGCGCCGAGCAAATTGGCGGTGGTTTCATGACCGGCGATGGCAATGATGATCGCGGTGGTGACGACGTCGTCGAGTTCGAGATCGGGGTCGGTCGCGATGACGCTGAGCAGGTCATCGCCAGGACAGTGGCGGCGGTCGGCGGCCAGCGGAAGAAATTCGATGAGCAGCGTGGCTAGGGCGTCTGCGCCGTTCCCGATGGCGATGGTGTGCTGCGAGTCGGTAAGCATTCGGGTGATTGCAGGGGACTCCTCGCGGAGGAGTCGGGCAGCGTCGACGTCGAGTCCCATCCAGGCTGCGGCGACCGCAATGGGTAGGGGTAATGCGATGTCAGTCATGAAGTCGAACTCGACGCCGGCGGGAATGGAATCAATCGCGTCTGCGGCCATCGTGGCGATGCCGTCGCGCAGGCCGGCGATGAAATTGCGGGTAAAGAAGTCTCGGACCGAGCCGCGCAGTCGTCGGTGGTCGATGCCGTCAGTAAACAGCATGTTGCGGCGCAGGATGTCTGGATCTGTTGCCTGTAGGGCGGGTTGGGTGTTGGGGTTGGCAAGCGGGTTGCTGGTCCAGCCTGGCCCGGCCAGAATCTGGCGAGCCGAGTGGTAGCCCAGGATCAGCCAGGCTGCCGCGGTGTCGTTCCAAACCACGTCGCCCTCGCGGCGGCACGCCTCATAGAACGGGTAGGGGTCCGCGGCATCCCAGGGCAGGCGCACCGCGGCTTGGACGTCAGGGGTGGTCATGATGGTCCAAGGCCCCGGGCAGGCCGCGCTCGCGCACCCAGGCGTGGTGCAGTTTTCCCAGCTCGGTGATCGGTTTGGCGACACCGTCGAGGTCGTCCATGATGGCTCGAATCGGCAGTGTGGCCTGCAAGCCGGCAGTCACACTGGCCCAGGCGAGTTGGATGCGACTGGTGAAAACCAACCATGGCGGAGGGGACATGCGGGCCACCACATGATTGGAGTCACGAATGTCGAACATCCCACTGATCGTGCGTGCCGTGGCGTCGGGTGTGAAGGTCGCTGGTTCGGCCGCGGTATAGTCCACGGCTGCTGTGTCGATGATCCATTGCTGCAGGTCCTCGGCGGTCAGGGACGAGTCGGCGCCAACCATCCCTAGCTGAACCAGCAGGTCACGAAAGTCATCCTTTCGTTCCTCCATCGAGGCGCGTATGGCTGCTACCCAGAGCCGCCGCTGCTTCTCGGGGAAATGCTGGACGCAGCCGAAATCTAGGAAGCCGACGCTGCCATCAGAGTTGAACCGGTAGTTGCCCGGATGGGGATCAGCGTGCACCAAATTGTCGTGCCGGTAGTTGCCATTGATGAAACGCGTGATCACCTCCGCCCAAGTATTCTTGAGCTCCTGGTCGGTCTGCTGTGCGGCCGGATAGTCCATGCCATCCAGATAGGTCATTGTCAGCACGCGGTCGCTGGAAGCTTCACCTACGACCTGGGGGATGCGGATAAACGGATGGCAGCGGTAGAGCTCGCTGAACCGGGTGATGGTGGCCGCCTCGTGGCGATAGTCGACCTCCTCGCCAATACGCGCGGCGGCCTCGCTCGCGAGCGTCCGAATGTCAACCTTGATCCCTGATGCCGCCGTGACAAATCGCATGAACGTTGCCAGGAGCTCGGTGTTGGCGAGATCGTCGCGGATCGCCTGAGCGACACCGGGATACTGGATCTTGACGACCACCTCGCGGCGGTCCGTCAGCACTGCCCGATGCACTTGGCAAACCGATGCCGCGGCCATCGGCTCATCGGAGAATTCGGCGAAATGTCGTACAGCAGAACCGAGTTCCTTTTCAAGTACTGCATGGACCAGTGTGGGGTGCATTGGTGGTGCGTCAGTTTGTAGCCGGGCCAGGGCTTTTTGATAGGGCCAGTATCCGCCGGTGCCTACTGCGCGGGCGTCGACCATCGACAGGATTTGGCCGGCCTTCATCAATACGCCTTTGGAATGGCCCAGCAGTTCCGTGTAGCGCTCGGCGGTGCGCTCGTGAAACCGCTCGACAGCGCCGCTATCACCGGTGCTCTCCCGTAATCCGGCTGCGAGCCGGCCTCCTGCAGCGCGGGCAGCGAACCCCGCCAGCAGCATGGTGCGCCGGAGGCGCCCGTGCGGCACCGATCTGTCGCGCTGTGCCATTGGGTCCTCTCGCAATGCTCACGATCTGTAGTAAGCTCTTACCAAATGTAAGTGATCACTTTGGAGAGGTCAATGACTGCACCGGTGTCGACCCGGGAACGACTGGTCACCGAAGCGATGCGACTGTTCAGCGCCAAGGGATTTGAAGCGACCAGCGTCTCCCAGATCGAAGCCGCCGCAGGCTTGGCCGCGGGCTCAGGCGCACTTTATCGCCACTTCAAGTCGAAGGACGCATTGCTCGACGCCGGGATCGATCGCCAGCTCGATCGCCGACATGCGATGCGCGACATCCGTACACTGTTCGCCGGACTGGGCGACTTACACGTCGAACTGACCGTATTGGGGCGCTATCTGCTCAGCGTCATCGACGAAGAGATCCAACTGCTCCAGATCGCCGCCCGCACACCGGCGGGGCGATCGGCTCGCCTGGACACCGCTTACGCCGCACTCATCGATGGATTGAACGCCGAACTGGCCGACTGGATCGGTGCGTGGGCGCCAACGCTGGCGCCGGATGATCGCGCCGTCCTCGCCGCGCTCGGCGTCAACGGCATTCTCGGAATACGCTTCGCCACAGGTATTTTCCACCAATCCTCAGTACGCATTCCCGACGATCGGTATCTCAGCGAATGGACCGTGCTCCTCGCGACCCGTATCGATACAGTTCGATGATGCGCGCAGCTCCCGGCGTATTGACCGAGGGCAGGGCGCCTCAATACGGGGCGCATGACTGGCAATCCTCCATAGTCGATTCGCGCATATTGTTCCGACGCGACGTCGCCAGGGAAAGGACGCCAAGGCGGCGATCGCGTGCAGGATGCGCACCTACTCACACGCCGCGATGGCTCGCGGGGCAAAATTGACACGTGCGCTTCTTTCAGGTCGATTGTTTCGCCGACCGACCCTTCGCCGGCAACCCGAACGCAGTGGTCCTGTTGAACTCACACTGGCCCGCGACGGAGTGGCTGCAACAGCTGGCCGCGGAAGTGAATTTGCCCGCGACCGCGTTCGTCCGCCAGGCGCAGCCTCACCTAGGCTTGCGATGGTTTAGCCCGCGTACCGAGCTCACGCTATGCGGCAGCGGCACCCTGGCGGCCGCCCATATCTTGTGGGAACTGGGAGAGCGGACCGAAACGCTGGGATTCACGACCTCCGCGGGCCCGCTGGAAGCACGTCTGCGACCCGATCACCGCATCACGTTGAATCTTCCAAGTGACGATCCCAGGTCCGTTCCAGTTGGGCCGGAACTCGTTGACGCGCTGGGTGTTAGGCCTCAGGCGGCGGCGCGGGGACGACTTGACCTGCTCGCCGAACTCGACTCAGCCGATGCTGTTCGCTGCATCAAACCTGATCTAGCATCACTGGCCATGCTGGAGGCGCGCGGCCTTATCGTCACCGCACCTGGAGAGGCTGACATCGACTTCGTCTCCCGCTTTTTCGCCCCGGCCGCGGGAATCGACGAGGACCCTGCGACGGCCTCAGCTCACTGCACACTTGGGGCCTACTGGTCAGCCAAGCTGAACAAGACCGCTCTGACTGGCCACCAGGCATCAGCGCGCGGCGGTTATATCGACGTGCACCTAAAAGGCGATCGCGTCGACCTGACCGGGAAAGCGGTAACCATCACGCGCGGCGAATTGACGATTTGAACGCAGCCGCGAGGCTACGGCTTCTCGGATCCGATCACTTCGCTGACTTCATCGACGAGCCGGCGGCGGGCGGCTGCTCTATTGGCTGGATTGGACCGGCACGATCTCGGTGCGGGCGATGGCGGCGGCGCGCTCGGCGGCCAGCTCGGTACGTCGTGGATCGACCATGTAGCCATCAATCGCCTCCTGCGACGCCCATTCAAATAGCTGAATCTCCAGCGGCCAACCACCCGAGCCGTCGGTGCGATCCCGGCGCAAAACCTTCCCGCAGTGTTCAGGAACCAGCGCTAGGACGGTGTCCTCGTAGGCCGATAGGGCTTCATCCATACCCGGGCGCGGCCACAAAAACACGTACATCGTCAGCGACACATTCCGAGTGTGTGCGGCATTGAACGCTCGGCGGCTACTCATGTGAAGACCTTACGTTTCCGGTCTTCAGCTACGTGGTGACGTCGTCAAGTATTTAGCGTGGCTTGCATATTCGGCGATCATCTCAGTCGAACTACCCGACCAAGCTCGGCGTCGACTGCTCGACGAGGGACCCACCGTCACTGCCCGGGCCGGCCGTACTCGGTTCTCATTCACCTCTACAACGCCGTCAACGACGTCGACTTCGCGCTACGCGCACTGTCGGATCTTCACGAGTACGTCTTGGTCCAGGCAAGCCTTTTTGCACGACACGATCGCGTCGAAGCGGGCCGCTAGCGCACCTAGCCCGGCCAGCGTCGGAATAGCTTCTCGGAGGCCCACGCCGGCCACGTCGGTGCGCCAATGACCGTGCCGGCGGTCAGTTGCGCGACTATCCGGGGCCCGTCGAGGCGTGAATTGTCGTAGATCGTTGCGGTGTCGGCGATCTCGATCGCATCGGCCACCAATTGCCACAATCGGCGGTGCCGTTCACGGATCTTGCCCTCGGGGACGTCGTGACCGCCGTGGCGGACGCGCCGCCGTACGCGTTCGACGGCGAGGCCCTCGGGGATCAGCATCACGTGCAGAGCGACGACGTAGCCCGCATCGTGGGCGGAGCGGATCAGCTCCAGCTTCGACGGATGGGAGAATACGGTCTCTGCGATGAACGAGACACCGGCATCGATCAGCTTGGCGCGGGTATCCGCCGCGATCCGCGCTGCATCGTAGGCGTGCGTAGCCGGATCGTCGGGCCAACGCTGCTTGGCGATCTCGTCGGCGTTGACGAGCACGCTGCGTGGCAACAACGGCGCCAGCGTGAACGCGATGAACGTCGACTTACCAGCGCCGTTCGGGCCGACGACGAGGTCGAGCCGCTTCACCGACGCGTCGCGAAGTCATGGCTCATCCGTCGACGTCGACCACGGAGGTAGTGCCGTCGGGCCGGTACTCGACGATTTCGCCGTCGTCGTTGAGCGCCACTGTCGTGATGCCACGCGCTGACAGCAGGTCACCGTAATGGGCGGTCGCTAGCGACTCCTCGATAGCGGCCGAGATCTCTGCATTGAAGACAAGCCCCTCATCGTCGGACAGATGGTTGGTGTCCAGATCACCGGCCAGCGCGGCCTCAATACGGCGCCGCGAGGCGGTCTGATGACTCGACACCGCCCGGCCCACTCGAGCCCAGTGATCGAGTTGCTGCTTGGCCGACCGGCTCTGGCGAGCACCCTCAGCAGCGGCGCTGTCCACAAGATCGGCGGCGACCCGCGTGACGCGGTCGGCGACGTTCGTCATATCCGCACCTCCTGTAGCAAAATGCTACGCCTCGTAGCGGAATGCTACAAGGCGTAGGCCACTCGCTGCGGCCGCTTGCCGTCTATCACCGCGGGCGTAAGTTCGTTCGGAGCCACGAACACCGCGGCGGCCTGCACCACTCACGTGGTTGGTTACGTCGGGGCCGAGCGCGTAGGTCAGCCGCAACTTGACCCACACCACAGGAAGACGCGGGGGAGAAGCCTATGAGAACGATCGCATACCGCCACCCGGCAGTCGTCGGCCTGGCCGCCGTCGCGCTAATCGCTGTGGGCTGCAGCAATGGCAAGAGCGTCGACGGGTCGGCACCACCTCAGGTCGGTGCGCACCCCATCTCCACGTCTACAACCCCGGCGCAGCCCACCGAGGTCAAGCTCATCGGGGAGAGCGATGTCGAGGTGACCCTGACCGGCCCGATCGCCGCCAAGTACTCGTCGGCAACCGAGGATCAGAAGAAGGCCCTCGGCAAGCCGCTGACGGGTGACCGCAACGCGGGAAAACGGGCGAGTGGCTTGGTATTCCAACAGTTTCAGGGCGGCGTGATCACTGCAAAAAACGACAAGCCCGGGACGCCCGCGTTTATCACCACGGGCAAGCTCCGGGAGGCATGGAATGTCCCGCGCGACCCGAACGGCGTGCCCGCGATCACCGGCACTAACGGTTCGGCAGGTCCGCTGGGATTTCCGACCAGCGACGTGAACGCCGTCGACGATCTGCTCGTGTCGAACTTCGAGCACGGCACGATCGAGTACAACCCCAAGACCGGCCAGGTCAAGGTTGCCGTAAACGGCAAGGCCGTACCATCTGGGCTGTAGACCGAATGAGGCGTTCATCAAACTCCAAATATTGCAGGTCTACGGCCACCGAAAAGCCTTGGGCGCCAAGCGAAATCTGTGGATATGTCCGCGGCTGGCAACGGGAGCGATGCAATATGCAGTATGGACTCTGTGGTCAGCGTCCGTCCAACACATGGTCTGATTCATCAGGAAAAACGGAGTAGTTCACCGGTAACCCTCCATATTTGATTCGTGCATATTCCCCACGAGCCCTCGGAGGTGGGATGGGCACTCGCGGTTCACCGCACCGGTGGCGAGCCGAGCGCGGTAGATCAGGGGGATGGCGCGGGTACCGGGGACTTGGCCGTTCCGGGCGAAGCCGCAGTTCCATGCAGGCACTGCTGGTATTCCGGGCTACCTGGGACGTTATCGGCACCGCAGTTGCAATCGTGAACTTGCGCGGGATTGCCAAGCGAATCGCAAAAGTCGCTAGCCGAGGCCGATGGTGCGGCCCACATGACACCAGCGGTCAAGGCTGCCGCTAGACCACCGACCGTGGTTATCAATACTCTCGCCTTCACGTTGGACTCCTTTACTCCCGAAGCCGACGGCACTGTGCTGCGGCTGGTTGCGCTAGCCGAATAGTAGGGCTTTTCATCCTCCGGCATTAACCGCGAACCCACCACCCCGACGCCGGGGAGGTGGCCCTGACTGGGGCTGCCGCAGCAATGTGAAAACCGCACTCACGTGGAACCGGTGATTGTCTTACAAAGCGTCGTACACTGTTCCTATGGCTGACACGATTACCTTCCGGCCCGACGAGGACACCGCGAGGGCGCTGGAGGTTTTGACCAAAGACGGCACGGCTGTGTCCGCAGCCGTGCGATCTGCTCTTATCGATGCCGCACGCCGGAAGGCCAACGCGGCGATTCGCGCCGAGGCGGAAAGGCTTGCCGAAGACGAGTCCGACCGTGCTGAGGCCATGCAGGTGCTACGCGATATGGAGACGCTGCGTGCGTGGTGAGGTCTTTCGTTTGCATGCCTCGCGGGGGAGTCGCGGTCATGAGCAGTCCGGTTCCCGATACGCCGTAGTAGTCCAGTCAGATCAATTACCGCTGTCGACCTGGCTGGTTGCACCGACGTCTACGTCGGCTCGTGCCGCCAGCTTCCGACCCGGGGTTGAAATCGGCGGCGTGAACACCCGCGTACTTGCCGAGCAGACCGCAGCGGTCGACCCGGGCCGGCTCGGCAAGAGCGTCGGGTTCTTAAGCCTCGACGAATTGCGCCGCGTTGATGCGGCCCTGCGTGTCGTCCTCGCTCTATGAGCGCCGGGCGCCATCATGACCGCCTGAGAGTTTATTACTGGTAATCCGCCACATTCGATTCCGCCGAATTCCGGGTCATGCGGTCGCCGTGGACCCAAGGGCATTCAGCGCAGCGCGTCAATTGCCGAGCCCTGGTCTCGCAGCGCCTTCTCGGCCAGCTTGGCCATCGATGTGCGATTCCCGGGCTGCAGCCAGCGTTGAAAGGCATCGCCGTAGGCGAGCGCGCCGACCTGGGCGGCCAGGTTCGCGATGGGCGGTTGTACCCCGCGTTTGACCAATGCCTCGGCCATCGCTGCGGTCAAAGCGGCGGCCTTAAGGAGGTCGCGCTCCTTCAATTCCAAACTGCTGGCGATGACCGCCTGACGTTTGGCCAGAAATTCTCGGCGGTCGCGGGCGAAGCTTGCTGCGAATCCGGTCAGTGCTGCGCCCACCGCTTGCATCGGGGTGGCGTCAGCAGGGGCACTTGCGATAGCCGCAGCGAACATTTCGCGGTAGGCGTCCTGGCCGCGGAAGAGAATCTCGCGTTTGTCGGCGAAGTGACGAAAGAAGGTGCGTTTGGTCAATCCCGCGCGCTCAGCGATCTCGACCACTGTGACGTTGTCGTATCCGCGGTCGGCGAACAGCTCGACTGCGGCAACTTCCAACCGCGCGGCCGCGTTGGGCTCCCACCGGCTCATATCCGCATTCTAGAGTCCACGCCGACCGGATGACACCAAGTGCCGTGATGGTGTAGTGTGATGACACTCGGTGTCATACTGCCCAGCGTCGTGGGGTTGCCCGCGGCGATCGCCCACCAGGCAGACGGGAACTGGAATGAAGGATCTTCGCGTCGTGCATGGGGATTACGCGGTCGTGAAGGGGGCGTCCTCGGGTATTGGAGAGCAATTCGCACGCCATCTCAACTCAGCCCGCGTCAACGTCGTTCTGGTGTTGCGCCGCAAAGATCGCCTGGAGGCGCTGGCCGCCGAGCTTTGCCGCGCACAGTTCGCTCGCGGACTCCGAGATCGTTGTCGGTCAACATGTTCGGCTGGCTGTTCAGCCGCGCTCTCGTAGAGACCGCAGCGCACAATCAATCGAACGGAAATTCACTCTGCTGCGGCATATTTCGAAAGGAAGCTTGAGATGCACATTGTCGGTATGCCCGTCGACATCCCTGATGAGATGATCTCGACCTTGATCCGACCCGAATTCGACACGTTGGCACCGGTCGAGCTCTTCCCCAGGGTAGCAAGCCATCTGGATCGCACGTATGCCACCGTTATCGGATTTCGGCCGCTCACCATGGATCTGCACATCCCAGCGCGTCGGGTGACGACACCGGTTCCCGTTGTGGTGTACGCGCATCCGGGGGGATTCTTCACCGGTATCAAGCAAATGGGGCCATGGAGATTTCTCCTTGAGGCAGGTCTGGCCGTGGTGTCGGTTCAGTACCGACTCAGCGGTGAGGCCGTCTTTCCCGCCGCCGTCCAGGATGTCGCCGCCGCCGTGCGATGGGTGCGGGCCAACGCCGACCGTTACGGATTCGATGCCGAGCGCATCGTTGGATTCGGTTCCAGCGCAGGCGCTTACCTCATCAGCGCCGTCGCATTGGCCGGCGACAGCAGCGACTTGGTCGGCCGCATCGAACCGTACGCCAAGGTGTCCTGCCGACTCGCCGGCGTCGTGGAGCACTACGCACCCACCGATTTTCTTCGACACGATCAGGACGCACACCGCGACGCCATCGAATTGATGGAGGGTCCCGACAGCACACTGGCGCGCTTTTTCGGGTTCGTGCCCTCCAGCCGGCCCGACGCCGTGGAACGCGCAAACCTGTGCCATCTCGCGCACCCCGGCGCGCCGCCCTTCCTGATCGTGCACGGTGACCACGACCGTCGTGTCGGCATAGAGCAGAGCCGTCGCCTGTATCGCGCGCTCACCGACGCGGGTGCCCGAGCGGAGCTGGTCGAGATCGCCGGCGGCGATCACGGATCGCCACACTTCAACGCAGCGCCGCTGCACCAGACCACGCTGGCATTCCTCGCATCCGTTCTGGCACTACCCCTCCACCTCTAAACACCGCACGTTCGACATCACCGATTGGAGAACCCAGATGCCCACACTGCAGCGCATTCAGTACCACCAATACGGCGGACCCGAGGTGATGCAGCTCGAAGACTTCGAGCCCAGAAAGCTGGGCGCCGACGACGTCCGTGTTCGGGTTCGAGCGGCCTCCGTCAACCCGATGGACTTCGGGATCCGCAACGGCAAGATGAAAATGGTTACCGGCCGCAGCTTTCCACGCGCGATGGGCTATGACTTCGCCGGCATCGTCGAAGCCGTCGGCGATAACGTCACTCGGCTGCAGGCGGGTGATGAGGTGCTTGGCGGCGCCTCGATCAAGGAGTCGGGTGCGTTCGCCGACGTGGTCGTCGCCGAACAAAAAGCTGTGGTGAAGAAACCCGCTGGCCTGTCCTTCGAGGCGGCAGCCGCCATTCCCATCGCCGCCGGGACCGCATATCAAGCCCTGTTCACCAAGGCGCAGCTGCGGCCCGGCGAGTCGGTGTTCGTACACGCGAGCCTGGGGGCCGTCGGCCGCTCCGCCCTCCAACTCGCGTCCGCCCAAGGGGCTTCGGTGGGCGGAAGCTGTCGCGCCGGCTCCGCCGACGAGGCACGCGCGCTCGGTATCGATCCCATCGTCGACTTCGACTTCGACCCGACCGCGATCACACAACGGTTCGACGTCGTCCTCGACGCCGCCGGCAAGCTGCCGATCAGCAAGGCCCGCAAGATATTGGCACCGCACGGTCGCATCGTGAGCGTCAAGCCCAGTCCAGCCAACATCGCCAGAAGCGCCCTGCCCGGTCCATTCCAAGTCGTGATCGCGCAAGTGGTCACCGCCGATATCGAAGCGATCGCGCAAGCCGCCGCCGACGGTCACCTCCGACTACCCGTCGCTCAAGCGGTGCCGCTTTCAGAAGCGATTCCAGCACTGACCCAAATGGAACAACACGGAACTGCCAAACGGGGCAAGCTCATCATCCTGCCCGGATAAACGACCCATCGATCAAGCCGCAAGGTCAACCGTCCCCGCTTGGGTTGCTCGCCCTGCAGTTTCTTAAGCTTGAGAGATGTCATCGTTGATCGAGCCGCACTTCGAGTCGGCGGTGCTTGTGACGATCGATGTGCAGGTCGACACGCTTGATGGGGGAACAATCGAGATTGCGGGTACATCAGCGGCCGTACCGCGGATAGGCTCCCTATGCACTGCATTTCGTGATGCCAGCCTGCCGATAGTACACATCGTGCGGCTCTACTCCGGCGATGGCAGCAACGCCGAGCCCGTGCGCAAGAATCTCGTCAGCGGCCCGATCCCAATCCTGAGGCCCGGAACACCGGGCCGGTTGCTTGCAACTGGCCTTACGCCGCGCCCTGGCGTCGAACTCGACGACGCCCTACTTCTGTCCGGGGGCGCCCAATTACTTGGCGATCGCGAAATCGTCCTCTACAAACCCCGGTGGGGGGCGTTTTTCGGCACCCCACTCGAAGAGCACCTGAACGCCAACCACGTCGACACCGTCGTGGTCGCCGGATGCAACTATGCAAACTGCCCCCGCGCGACGGTCTACGAGGCAAGCGAACGTGACTACCGAATCGTGGTCGTCGCAGACGCGATCTCCGGACTTGACGAGCGCGGCCGAGCTGAGATGACGAACATCGGCGCGACCCTGTGTGAAACCGGACCGCTTATAGCTCAACTCGGTGACGCAGCGAGCCCCGCCCACACGTAACCCCAAGTGGGGCCGAAGTTTCACGATGCGAAATCACGCTTCTGCACTAGCGAATTTGTGAGGAACGGAAGTCAGTCGGCTTAGCGTCTTCGTTCTTGACATAATGTCGCTTATCGGCATAACGCGGCCAGCGCGTTCGCGCGAATGCACTGCCAGCCGCCCACATCGAGCGGCTCACCAGGCGGTTTGGAACGCCGGCGAGTTCTCCAAGCGCGTGACGAGACGCCCGCCCGGCGCGACCGGCGTGATGGTAGGCGTCAACGATCAGGGCAATGACCCGGCCGCCGGGGCATTCACCTGTCCGCGGCCGGGCCACCGGTCGATACGGCACCGACCCTCTCCTCCCCGCCCATCGCCGTCAATACGTCACTGTGACGAATTATGGTGCGGCGCAGGGCTATTCGGATGCAGGCGGTCACCGCCCTAGTTCAACTTGTGCCCCCAGCGCTTGGGGCGCGTGCGGCGATGCGTGTCCGTCGACCAGAGGTGGCCGCAATCTGAGCACTGCAAGTGCACCAGGGTGCCCTTGTTGCTCAGGAGGTATTGCCAGTGCGTATCGCAGTTGCGGCTACTTCGGCACTCACCGCATTTGGCGCCGTGTTCGCAGCGCGGACAAGGCAGCCATGCGCGGCGGCCACGGTCGGCGGTCGGATCAATCGGTAACACGAGCAGTCGTCCGTTCGGGCAGCACGCCGGCGCGGACCAACTCGTCATAGACCCGTTGCTGCTCCTCGTCCAGGTTCGAGTACAGCATTTCGTAGGCCTTCTGTTCCGCGCCGAGCACCGCGATCGGGTCATAGTCGTCACCGATCGCGGCGAACATCGCGCTGCGTCTGCGCGCCTCGTCGAGTGTCAGGTCATAGGCGAAGTCGAGGTCGGCCATCGCGCTCCCAGCCATTAGATAGATAAGCAAACGAACGGCCAGCATGACCCGTTCGGCACTGATCGGGCTATGACCCGCGTCACTGTCGTCGGTTGACATTCGTCACACCGGGGGTCCTGTCCCCCGTCCGCCTTCCCCGCGCCCACCGCCGGGCAATACGTCACAGTGACGAATAGTGTTGCGCTGCAGGGTCATTGACGACGCATCGTCGATCGTCCGCCTAGCCCGGCGCGACCACCCGCGGCGGAAAGTACATCTCTTGTTCCACCGTGCACACCAGCGCGCCGCTGCGGTTGAACATCGTCCCACTGGCCAGCGCCAGCGAACCAGCGCTGCTCGGCGACGACCGATCGTAAAGAAGCCAATCCGACAACACCGCCGAACCGTGGAACCACACGGAATGATCTCGCTGCGCCGACGCCCCGACACCACCGCGTGCCGCATATGCCGGCTCGGTCAACGTCACCGCCGACAGATAGGCCACCAGGCTGGCGGTCAGCACTGGATCATCGGGAACCTGCCCTTCGGGTCGCCACCACATTCGCGCCCGCGCCGGTGGAGCGACCTCGGTGTCGACGATCCGGCGCTCGAACCAGCGCAGGCTCGCCCACCGCCCTTGGGAGCCCTCGTCGGACTCGGCCACGTGTGGCGCTACCCACGGCAAGGACTCCGGACTGGGAACCTTTGGCATGGGTGGTTGGTAGACGACCTGAGCGGGTGCGGAGTCGGTGGCTTTGAACGAGGACATCGCTTCCATCAGAACCTTGTCGTCTTGGCGCGCAGTGACCCGTCGCGCCGAGAAAGTCCGGCCTTCTTGGAGGTCGACAACTTCGAAGTCCACCGGCCGACGTGAATCGCCGGGGCGGAGAAAGTACGTGTGGACGCTGTGCGGTAGGCGACCCGGCGCGGTGCGGCTTGCCGCCAATAAGGCCTGAGCCGAAATATGCCCGCCCAGAATGTGGTTGGCGGGCGCGGGCAGCTGCTGCCCGACGAAGAGCCACTGGCCGACCCTTTCGAGTTCCAATGTGGCGAGCACGTCGCCGAGCGAAGATGACATCGATTCGTATCTTGCCGGATCGCTTCTCAGGCGCTGAGGCGCCGGTACCGCGCGAGCCGCCGGAGAGCCTGCGCCGACGCCCGTCCCGACGCGGGCTGCAGCGCGCCGTCAAGTCGCGTACGGACACCGTCGATGTCGAGGTCCATCCCGATCGCCACCAGGCAGTTGGCCATAGTCCCCTGCGGCGCCTTACCGATATGGATTGCGCTACCCACCATGTTGACGACGTAGTCGTGGACGGTCGTGCGGTGCCGCACCGCCACGACGCCTTTCAGCCTGAACACCCGCGCCGGTGGATCTTCGAGAAGGTCGAACAGGGCATCGGGGTCGACGCAACCAGGGCTACTGACGGTAACGGCATCCGCATGAACGTGGTCATGGTCATGGTCATGGTCGCGGTCGTACTCCAGATCCAGAAACGAAAGCTGCCCGACCTGTCCGGACGTTGCGGACGCGTCGAAGAGTAGCCCTCGATCTATCCGACCACCCGTCGTGCCCACGACATGTACGCGCGGGTTACGTTGCGCCGCACGCTGTGTGACGCGTCGCACCACCGCCGACCGGTCGCCCTCAGGCACCTGGTCAAGTTTGTTGACGACAATCAGCGACGCCACGCCGTAGCGGACGGGCGACAGTGCGCCGCAGTCGACGGTGTCGAAATGGTTCACGGCATCGATGACGTCGATGAGCCCGCCCGGTCGAACTCCGCGGATCTCACTGAAGGCGATAAGCCGCGCTATTGCGACCGGATCGGCAAGACCGCTGGTCTCTACGATGATGGCGTCGAGGCGCCGAACTGGGTCGGCGAGCTTGATAAGTGCATCATCGAGCCCACCACCATCGGGCAGGCAACAAATGCAGCCCCCGGCGATCGAGGCGGGCTCGTCGACCTGGCCGGCCACCAAACCGGCGTCGACATTGATGTCGCCGAAGTCGTTGACCACCACGCCGATTCGCGTGTCAGGTTGGCGTAACAGGTGGTTGAGCAACGTCGTCTTGCCGGCTCCGAGATGACCGGTGAGCGCGATGACGGGTATCGCAGTCAAGCCTCACCCTCCACATCGCCGTCCAGACCTCCCGAATGCTAACCGGCGCGGCAGGCACGATCTGTCGCCCGGGGGGGGTTCTGCGACGTATACCGTCTGCGCCAATCCCGCCAGGCCAGCTCGATTACTTCCCCAGCAGCCCTCTCGCCTACAGTCCGCATATACAGTCACTTGTCAGGAATCACTCCGTATCTGCGGCTAGATATGGCCGTAGACTCCTATTCGGCGGCTAACCGAGTGGGCCCCGACCGGAAGGAGCTGGCGGTGCTTTGCCTCGACGGCGAGACGCGGGTGCGGCGCGGGCCCGCCTGGACGGGCCGACGATGACGGCGCCGATCTGGATGGCCTTCCCACCGGAGGTCCATTCGACGCTGTTGTTCAGCGGGCCAGGACCCGGGCCACTGCTGGCCGCGGCCGGCGCGTGGAGCGCGCTGAGCTCCGCGTACGGATCCGCGGCGAGCGAGCTCACCGCCATCCTCGGCGAGGTTCAGGCCGGTCCTTGGGCGGGGCCGACCGGCGCGCAATACGTTGCCGCGCATGTGCCCTATCTCGCCTGGCTGCTGCAGGCGAGCGCGGACAGCGCCGGCATGGCCACCCAACACGAGGTGGCCGCGACGGCGTACACGACGGCGTTGGCCGCGATGCCCACACCGGGCGAGCTGGCCGCCAACCACGCCATGCATGCAGTGCTGGTGGCGACGAACTTCTTTGGCCTGAACACAGTTCCGATCGCGCTGAACGAGGCCGACTACTCGCGGATGTGGGTCCAGGCCGCGACGACGATGACCGCCTACCAGGCGGTGTCGACCACGACGGTTGCCGCTGCCCCGCGCGCCACGGCAGCGCCGCAAATCGTGCACGCGGACATGGGTTCCGGGAGCATGAATTCGGGTTCCGGAATGAGCGGCGGCTCGGGGATGAGCGGGGGCAACCCCTACATCATGGGAACCTCACTCCCCCAGAATCTGCAGGAGTGGCTGCAAGCGCTGTTTCCCTTCAATCCCCTTTCGCCGCAGGGCTGGTCGATGCACCCGAGCCTGTCGATGTTCCTTTCGCGCGTGGAGACCCTGATCCCCATGTACGCGCACAATCCGGCGCAACTGTTCGAGACGATCGTGATGCTCGCTCTGCAGTTTGTGATCCACCGAACGCTGGTGCTCATCAACCTTCTTCTGTTCAACCCGGCGGGGCTGCTGAGTTTCTTCCTGAGCAATCCGATCTACACCCTCGGGCTGGTCACCCCGGTCCTGGTGGTGCCCGCCGGAGCGGTAGCCGGCCTGGCGGGGCTGGCGGGCCTCGCCGCGCCGGCGCCCGTCCCCGCGGGGACTCCGATCCCCTTACCGGCCACTACGATTCCTCTGACTCAGCCCCCTTCGGTTCCGGCGGTGACCACCGCACCGACGGTCAGCTCCGCCCCGTTGCACGCGTCCGCTCCGGTCCTGGCGCCAACACCGGCCGCGGCCGCAGCGCCCGCTGCCCCACCCGGACCGCCCCCGTCGGTCGTCGGTCCGGAAAGTGCCATGGACGCACAGGCTTTCGTGCCGCCGTACCTCGTGGGTACGCTTGGCGCCGACTCGGACGTCAGCGTCGCCGGCAAAAGCCGAAAGGCGGCCGTGGCCACCGTCGCGACCGAGGCCAGCGCGCCGGCTGGGGTGGCAGAGCGGCAACAGCTGCGGCGGCGTCGAGAATCGGCACCCCGCCGCATGCACCGCGGTTACCGCTACGAATTCCTGGACGCCGAGCCCGAATTCACGGTCGCGAGTGATGCCGCTCTAGCTGCCGCGTCGGTCTCGGACCAGGGGGCGGGGCCGCTGGGCGCCGCGGGCACTCCCGCCGCACGGCGCGCCGCCGGACTGACCAGGCTGGCCGGCGACGGATTCGGCGGCAGAGTGTCCGCGCCGATGCTGCCCGGTAGCTGGCAAGCCGGGGCCGACTGAGGCGGCGAAATCCCTGCAGGACCTGGCTTTCGATCAGTCACCGGGCGCTGACCAGTGCACCACCTTCATGGCGGTCATCTCGTCGAGGAGTTCGGGCCCAAAGCCGAATCCCGTGCCGCTGGCGCGCCGGGGCTCGGAAGCTCCGCCCGGCGCCCCGCCGAACACGGCGTTGACCTTCACGGTCCCCACCGGAAGGCTGCGCCATGCCTCCTGGGCATGCGCCATGTCGCCGGTCAGCACGGTGGCGGCCAGGCCGTAGCGGTCGTCGGCGGCTTCGGTCAGCGCGGCGGCGAAGTCCGGCACCACCCGGACCGGCGCGACCGGACCGAACGTCTCCTCGCGCATGATCAGCATGTCGGGCGTGCAGTCGGTCAGCACCGTGGGCGGATAGAACGAGCCCGGCCCGGGTTTCGGCTCGCCGCCCACCAGCAGGTGGGCGCCGGCTCGCGTGGCGTCTTCGACGTGCGCGTGCACGTGCTCACGGTGCCGCTCGTCGACCAGCGGTCCGATGCGGTCGGCCCACGAAATCGCCTCGTCGATCAACGCATTGAGGAAGGCATCCGCGATCGACTGCACGACAAACACCCGCTCCACCGAGACGCAGATCTGCCCGGCGTTGGCGAAGGCGCCCAGCGCGGTCTGGCCGGCCGCCCAGGCCGGGTCCACACCGGCGTCGACGATCAGGGCGTCATTGCCGCCATTCTCGAGCAGTGCCTTGGCGCCGCGTTCGGCACAGGCCCGCGCGATCTGTCGGCCGGTCGCGCTGCTGCCCACGTGCGCGACGACATCGACCAACTCCGCGGCGGCCAGGTGCTCCCCGACGGTCCCGTCTCCGTCCACGATCTCGAGCACGCCCTCGGGCAGCCGGGCAGCCAGCAGTTCGGCGAAGCGCCGGCCGGTCCGGGGGGAACGCTCGCTGGGCTTGTGCACCACGGTGTTGCCGGTCACCAGCGCCGCGCCCAGGAGTCCGGCCGCCACCGCGACCGGATCGTTCCACGGGGTGATCGCCGCGACCACACCACGCGGCTGCGGAACCATCAGATCGGTGGCGGACCATCCGCCCTGCAGGGCGTGGCCGCGATGCATCGGGCCGAGTTGGGCGTACTGCAACAGCGTGCGGACTCCGGCGTCCACACCGCCGCGCGCGTCGCCGCGCAACTTGCCCGTTTCCCGCTCGTTGAGTTCGGCGAGCTCGTCGGCCGCGGCCCGGACGTCGTCCGCTGCGGCCGCGATGGCGGCGGCCCGTTCGGCCGGCGGCGTGCGGGCCCACGCGTCGGCCGCGGCGGCGGCGCGGCGGACCGCTTCGTCACAGTCGGCCGGCTCGGTGATGGGCACCTGGGTGACGGTGTCGCCAGTGCGCGGGTCCAGGACGCTGATGATCTTGGTAAGGGTCGAAGCCACGCCTGCGGACTACCCTGTCCCCTGGCCGACCAATCAGCCGCCGGCAAGCGTCGCAGCTCAGCGACGCGAAGACGCCCCGAGACACAATCGGGACGCTGTATGGTCAGCGTGTCCACCGACGGAACGGATCGAGGGCATCGATGGCAAACAGGTTCCCCGACAACGCCTTTACCTCGCGACAGGCGGTTGACCCGGGCCTGCGGAAGGTTGCCCCCTTCCTGCCCCGCGGGTATGCCCTGCACCGCGGGCTCAAGGTTCAACGGGCGATCATGAATTTCCTCGGTAACACGGGGCGACTGCACGACGTGCCGGAAGCGACGGTCAACGAGCACGTCACGGTCCGCCTGCATCATCCCGGCTCCCATCGGAATCCGGCGCCTGCCCTGCTGTGGATCCATGGCGGCGGCACCGTCATGGGCCATGCCTCCCAGGACGACAAATACCTCCGCAAGCTGGCTCACGGCACGGGAGTGGCGATCGCGGCCGTCGAACACCGACTGGCCCCCGAGCACCCGTACCCGACCCCGCTCGAAGACTGCTACGCGGCGCTGCAGTGGCTCGCGCGTCAGCCCTGGGTCGACCCGGACCGGATCGCCGTGGGCGGCGCCAGTGCGGGAGGACATTTCGCGGCGGCTCTGGCGCAGCGGGCTCACGACCGCGGCGACGTCAAGCTGGCCTTCCAAATGCTGGTGTATCCCATGCTCGACGACCGGACCGGAGCCGACCACCGCGGCCAGAAGCGCATCATGTGGACCGGGACCGACAACCAGCTGGCCTGGCGCTGGTACCTCAACGGCGCCGACCCCCGAGAAGCCGCTCCGGCGCGCCGGGACGATTTGTCCGGCCTGCCGCCGGCATGGATCGGAGTCGGGACGCTGGACCTGTTCTATGAGGAGTGCGTGGATTACGCGCGACGCCTGCGCGCGGCGGGCGTTGCGGTGCACGAGGAGATCGCCCCGGGCGCGTTCCACGCGTTCGACCAGATCGTGGACAAGGCGCCGGTATCGCTGCGGTTTTTCACCAGCCAGTGCGCTCACCTGCGGGATGCCCTCGCCGCATCCGCGGCCTAACCGACGGCGGCGCGGTTTCCCGGCCAAAGGCGAGATGACGGGCCGCGCCTTTTGACTGCAAAGTGTGCAGAATGTGCAACTATGGAGGCCGTGGTCGTCAATCAGATGGGTCTGCGTGAGCGCCGGCGACGCCAAACCAGCGCGGACATCCGCGATGCCGCGGTGCGCCTGACGCTGGAACGCGGATACGACAAGGTCACGATCGACGAGATCTGCGCCGAAGCCGGGATATCGACGCGCACCTTCTTCAACTACTTCCCCAACAAAGAGTCCGCGCTCGCCTACGGCCCCTCGGACATCCCCCCCGAACTGGTGGCGGATTTCGTCGCCGCCGGCCCGGCGCCCTATTCGGTGGTGCTGGCCGAGCTGATCACGCTGGCCGCGCACCACCTTCGCGACGTGCCTCCGCGGCGCGAACACGCGGCCCACATGTTGGAACTCGCCAAGACCTCGCCGGCGGTCTTGGCCGCGTTTCTCGCCGATCTGGAACGGTTCCAGACTCATCTGACCGACGTGGTGGCCCGCCGCCAGGGCATGCGGCCGGATGACGAGATCGTCGCGCTGATCGCCGCGCTGGCGCTGACCGCGGTGCGCTCGGGCATCGAACGCTGGTCGAAGGGAGAGGCGGGCGATGACGACGACACGCCGATGCCGCACGTAGAACGCGCCGCCGCGCTGGTCAACAGCATCTTCACCGAGTGATTTGAAACACTGAGAGCAATTGTTGCATGGTGTGCAACATATGCACAGTATGTACTATGCTCTCTCTGCGGTACTCGAGAACGCCTTCGCATCACATGGCACGTGTCGGCACCGGGGGCGACTACCGGTGTTCTCGGGATGCCGTTGCTCTGAGACCGTCGAACTTTCACAGACCATGCTCACCGTCGAAACCGTTGCGGTGCACCGTCAGTCGTTGCGCACAACTAGCCACATCATGATCGGATGATGAGGAGGAATCCCTCAGGTGCAGAAATCCACGGGTTTGCGCAATGCATGGCTGCCCCTGTTGATCGTCGCGGTTCTGGTGGTCGGCGGCTTTGCCGTGGCTCGGGTCAAGTCTTTCTTCGGCGCCCACGACACCGGCATCATGACCAGCCCGCGACTGGACGATTCCAAGCCGTTCAAGCCCAAAGTGGTCAAGTACGAGGTCTTCGGCTCGGCCCGCACCGCCAATGTGAACTACTTGGACCTGTCCGCCGACCCGAAGCGGGTCGACGACGCGCCATTGCCCTGGACGCTGGTGCTCAGCACGACCGCCCCCTCCGTCTTCCCGAACCTCTCGGCGCAGAGCGACGGTGATTCCCTCGGTTGTCGCATCACCATCGACGACGAAGTCAAGGCCGAGAACATGACCAACCGCGTGCACGCCCTGACCTTCTGCATGGTGAAATCCGCATGAGCACACACCTCGACGACGCCCGCACCGAAACCATTCCCGTCGCCCCAGAACCGGTGCGGGAGAAGATTCCGCGAATCATCCGAACCTTCGCGGTGCCCATCATCATCGGCTGGATCGCGCTGATCGGGGTGCTCAACGTCGTCGTCCCCCAGCTGGACGAGGTCGGGAAGATGCGCTCGGTCGAGATGACTCCCGACGATGCGCAATCGGTCGTCGCGACGAAGCGAATGGGCGCCATCTTCAACGAGTACAAGTCCAACAGCTCGGTCATGATCGTGCTCGAAGGCCAAAAGCCACTCGGCGCCGACGCGCATGCCTACTACGACCAGATGGTCAAGAAGCTCGATGCCGACACCAAACACGTTGAGCACGTTCAGGATATGTGGAGCGACCCACTCACGGGGGCGGGCGCACAGAGCAACGACGGCAAGGCCGCCTACGTCCAGGTGTATCTGGCGGGTAACCAGGGCGAAGCCCTGGCCAACGAATCGGTCGAGTCGGTCCAGAACATCGTCAAAAGCCTGACCCCACCCAAAGGGGTGAAGGCCTACGTCACCGGGCCCGCGGCCCTGTCAGCGGACCAGCACACGGCCGGCGACCGCAGCCTGCAGCTCATCACGGCGGCGACGTTCACGGTCATCATCGGGATGCTGCTCTTGGTCTACCGATCGGTCGTCACAGTCCTGCTCACGCTGCTGATGGTGGTCTTCGAGCTCTCCGCCGCGCGCGGCATGGTCGCTTTTCTGGGTTACTACAAGATCATTGGGCTCTCGACGTTCGCCACCAACCTGTTGGTCACGTTGGCGATCGCGGCCGCGACCGACTATGCGATCTTCTTGATCGGCCGATATCAGGAGGCCCGCGCCGTCGGCGAATCCCGCGAAGACGCGTACTACACCATGTACAAGGGCACGGCCCACGTGGTGCTGGGGTCGGGCCTGACCATCGCCGGTGCCACATTCTGCCTGCACTTCACCAACCTGCCGTATTTCCAGACACTGGGCATCCCGTTGGCCATCGGCATGGTGGTGGTCGTGGCGGCGGCGCTCACGCTGGGCCCCGCCGTCATTTCGGTGGCGACGCGATTCCGTAAGACGCTCGAGCCCAAGCGGACTCAGCGGATTCGCGGGTGGCGCAAGATCGGCGCCCTGGTGGTCCGGTGGCCCGGCCCGATCCTGGTGGTGACGATCGGGATCGCGCTCATCGGGTTGCTGACCTTGCCCGGATACCGCACCAACTACAACGACCGCAACTACCTGCCCGCCGATCTCCCCGCCAACGAGGGCTACGCGGCCGCGGACCGGCACTTCTCGCAGGCGCGAATGAATCCCGAAGTGCTGATGATCGAAAGCAACCACGACCTGCGCAATTCCGCGGACTTCTTGGTCATCGACAAGATCGCCAAAACGGTCTTCCGCGTGCCGGGAATCGGCCGCGTGCAAGCCATCACCCGGCCGCAGGGCACGCCGATCGAGCACACCTCGATCCCGTTCCAGATCAGCATGCAGGGCGTGACCCAGCAGATGAACCAGAAGTACCAGGAAGACCAGATGGCCGACATGCTGCACCAGGCCGACATGATGCAGACGACCATCGACAGCATGGAAAAGATGTCGAGCATCACCGCGCAGATGGCCAACGACATGCACCAGATGGTCAAGAAGATGCACGACATGACCATCGATATCAACGAATTGCGCCAGCACATGGCCGATTTCGAGGACTTCTTCCGGCCCATCCGCAGCTACCTGTACTGGGAACGGCACTGCTACGACATCCCGGTGTGCTGGTCACTGCGTTCGGTCTTCGACGGCCTGGACGGCATCGACATCATGACCGACGACATCGAGAGCCTGCTGCCGATCATGGATCACCTCGACACGTTGATGCCGCAGATGGTGGCGTTGATGCCGTCGATGATCGAGAACATGAAGGCCATGAAAACGACGATGTTGACGATGTATGCGACGCAGAAGGGTTTGCAGGACCAGCAGAACGAGGCGCAGAAGAACTCCAATGCGATGGGCAAGGCGTTCGATGCGTCCAAGAACGACGACTCGTTCTACCTGCCGCCGGAGACCTTCAACAACGCCGAGTTCAAGAAGGGGATGAAGAACTTCATCTCCCCGGACGGCCACGCCGTGCGCTTCATCATCAGCCATGACGGCGATCCGATGTCGCAGGAAGGTATTTCGCACATCAGCGCCATCAAGAAGGCCGCCTACGAAGCGCTCAAGGGCACGCCGCTGGAGGGCTCGAAGATCTATCTGGCGGGGACCGCGTCGATCTACAAAGACCTCAGCGACGGCAACACCTATGACCTGTTGATCGCCGGGATCTCGTCGCTGTGCTTGATCTTCATCATCATGCTGCTCATCACCCGCGGCGTGGTGGCGTCGGCGGTCATCGTGGGCACCGTGTTGCTCTCGCTGGGTGCGTCGTTCGGCCTGTCGGTGTTGATCTGGCAGCACCTCATCGGCATCGAACTGCACTGGATGGTGCTCGCGATGTCGGTGATCATCCTGCTGGCCGTGGGCGCGGACTACAACCTGCTGTTGGTGGCCCGGTTCAAGGAGGAGATCCACGCCGGCCTGAACACCGGGATCATCCGTTCGATGGGCGGTACCGGCTCGGTGGTCACCTCGGCGGGCCTGGTGTTCGCGTTCACGATGATGACGATGGCGGTCAGCGAGCTGACGGTCATCGGCCAGGTCGGCACCACGATCGGGCTGGGTCTGCTGTTCGACACGCTGATCGTGCGGTCGTTGATGACCCCGTCGATCGCCGCGCTGCTGGGCAAGTGGTTCTGGTGGCCCCAGCGGGTGCGGCAGCGCCCGGTGCCGTCGCCCTGGCCCAAGCCCAGTGCCGAGAAGTCGGCCCAGGAGGCCGAGTCCCTCAGTCCCGCTAGGTAACCCAGTCCGGCTGCCCGGCGGTGTCGACCGCAGAGAAGTCCTTGTGGCCCAAGCCGGCGGTGGTGCCGCCGTCAACGACGAACTCCGAACCGGTCGAATAGCTGGACTCGTCGCTGGCCAGGTAGATGACCAGGTTGGAGACTTCCTGGGGCTGCGCGATCCGTCCCAGCGCGGTCTGGAAGATGTCCTCGGGAACCCATTCGGTCATCGGGGTCTTGATGAGCCCGGGATGGATCGAGTTCACCCGGATGCCGCTGGGCCCCAGTTCCAGCGCCGCCGACTTGGTCAGGCCCCGCACGGCGAACTTGGTGGCGGTGTATCCGTGGCAGGCGATGGTGCCGGCGATGCCCTCGATCGAGGAAATGTTGATGATCGATCCCCGGCCGGCTTCCTTCATCGGTTTGACCACGGCGCGGATTCCGAGGAACACGCCCGTCAGGTTGATGTCGAGGATGCGCTGCCACTCCGAGAGGGCATAGTCCTCGAGGGTGCCGACGTTGATGATGCCGGCGTTGTTGACGAGGATGTCGATCCGGCCGAATTCGCTCAGCGCGGTGGCCACCGCCGCGTCCCAATCCTCGGGCTTGGTGACGTCGAGGTGCAGGTAGCGGGTAGCGTCTCCGACCTCGGCCGCGACGGCCTTGCCCTCGTCGTCGAGGATGTCACCGAACACCACCTCGGCCCCCTCGGCCACCAGCGCCCGCACGTGCGAGGCCCCCATCCCCCGCGCACCCCCGCTGATGAGCGCGACCTTGCCGGCCAGCCGTTCTGCCACTGCGATTCTCCCGTCGTCGGATCGTCCTTGCACCATACGTACCGAAGTTGATGTATGGCCATAGGTCACGGCAAGAGATGTGTCAGACGACGACATCAAAGATCGAACGTCAGGGTTTGCGAGCTTTCCTGACCGCCACGATGCGGTCAACAACGCGCTTAGCGCTGTAATCCCAACGTCGCGTGCGTATGAGCACATGGTGCAAGTTCCGGCGGAGGGCGGTAGGTCGTGAACCCGTAACGCCTAGCCCACGATGTTGAACACCGCCGCCGCCGAGGTGACGGCCCTGTCGCCATTCCCCTCGTCGTGCAGCAGCATCCGCACCCCGACGCGTCCCGGCCCACCCGGGTGCGCGGTGCCCTCGACGCGAAAGGGGCCCACCTTGCCGCGCGACATGAACATGACGTGCCAGCTGACCACCTGCAGCCTCCGGGTGCCGGCGACCTCGGCGGCCAGGTCGATCGCCGCTGTCTCGAGGACGACGTGTTGGGGTCCGATGTGCAGCGCGGCGTCCGGGGACGCCAGCTCGGTACTCAGTTCGGGCAGGATCCAGCGGCCGTCGCCCCGCCGGCTGGCGCCGAAAGCGCGCCACAGCGGGGGCAGATCCGGCGAATCCTCGATCACCAGTTCGGTACCCGCGACATCCATCCGGCCCAGGCCTTCCGGCGGAATGCCGATGATCGCCCCCTGCCCCTCGTTGAAGGCGATCACCCTGTCCGGGTTGTCGGCGTCGACGATCTTGCACCGCCCATAACCCATGGTGCGGCCCTGATGCACGATGCCGGAGCCGACGATCTCGACCCGGTTGACGTCGTAGCCGGGGTCGATGATCTGCACCGAGGCGACGACCGGGTTCGGCACTGCGACCATGTCGGTCTGGCAGCCCTCCGGTGAGGAAATGGCCAACGGCGCCACCATGATTCCGCCGGCCTCGTTGCGCATGTCCCGGCGAATGACGACGGTGTCGTCGGCCTCCCCGAGATCCATCGAGGAGTGTTTGCGGCCGATGTAGCGGTAGCTGAGCAGGCCGGTCCAGCGCCGGTACAGTTCGTCCCGGTAAGCATCGGAATCTCCGGCCAATTCCCGGATGTCACGAAGCTGGTCGCTCAATTCCGGCCTCCCTCAGGCTTTTCCGTGCCGCACCTGGTTGAACGGCACGCCGCGGTCGGCGGTGTACTCTCGCGGGAAGTTCAGGACCCGCTCCCCGATGACGTTGCGCGCCATCTCGGTGGTGCCGCCACCGATGCTGGCGATCTGCCGGCCCAGGTAACGGGTGCCGATGTCGAGCAGCCCCGCCGCGTCGTCGATCACCGCCGAGGGACCCGCCACGGCCAACGCGGTGTCGTTTTCGACGTCGTGCACCTCGGCCATGGACAGCCGGATGATCGATCCCGCGGCAGGCGGCAGGGATCCGTGGGTGACGGCGTGAAAGACGTGCTCGCTGAGTTGCCCGTGCACGACACGATGGGCCAGGGCCCGGCCCACCATTTCGCGGACTCGTCCGCTGCCGACCTGGTCCGTCTTCTCGACCAGAGCCAGCAGGTCGACCGAAATGTCTTCAGCCTCGGCGATTCCCGGACCGCTGGTGTATTCGGATCCGTCACCCATGCTGCGACGCTCGTGGTAGAGCTGCCGCGAGGCGACGTCCCACCCTTTCCCCGGCACCCCCACCACGGCATCGTCACCGACGTCGACGTCGTCGAAGAACTCCTCGCAGAACTCGACGGAGCCGTTGACCTGCTTGATGCGGTTGATCGTGACCCCGGGATGCCGAAGCGGCACCAGGAACATCGTCAGCCCTTCGTGTTTGGGCACGCCCCAGTCGGTGCGGGCCAGGCAAAGGCCGTAGTCGGCGGCGAACGCCCACGTGCTCCACGTCTTGGCGCCGTTGATGATCCATCGCCCGTCCCGGCGGTCGGCGCGGGTGAGGACGCCCGCGAGATCCGACCCCCCGCTGGGCTCCGACAGGAGCTGCACCAGCACCTCGTCGCCGCGCAACGCGGCCGCGATGTGGGTGCGCTTCTGCTCCTCGCTGCCCATGTCGAGGATCGTCGCGCAGCAGATCGCGAAGGACGGAACGTTGAGCATCAACGGGGTCTCATACGCCAGGGCCTCGGCGTCGAACGCCTTCTTGTATTCGTAGCCCAAGCCCAGTCCGCCGTATTCGCGCGGAAAGCAGATGCCGGCGAATCCCCCGTCGTACAGCCTCTTTTGGAGCTCGCGGGCGCGCTGCCACGAGGTGAGCGCGTCGCGCTGCAGGGGCATCGCGTCCGCGGAATCCAGGCGCGGCAAGTTGGCGGCGAGCCAGGCCCTGGCCCGGGCCCGGAATTCCTCGACCGACTCCGACGTCACCGGATGGCCTCCCGTTCGAGCGTCGACCTTGTGCTGGGCGACTGTACAGCACCTCTCGCGCGGCTGTACAGGTTGGCGCCTTAGGAGCGGTTCAGCTCGGCCGCGGCGCGAATCAACGCCGTCAATGCCTTCTCGTCAACCTGCTGACCCTCGTGAAAGTCGATCGCGCGTCTGGTGTTGCCGTCGAGACTGGAGTTGAACAGGCCGGCGGGGTCATCGAGCGAGGCTCCCTTGGCGAAGGTCATCTTCACGGCGCTTTTGTAGGTCTCGCCGGTGCAGATCATTCCGTCGTGGTACCAGACCGGGACGCCCCGCCACTTCCACTCCTCGATCACGTCGGGGACCGCGTCCTTGATGAGTTCCCTGATGCGGGCGAGCGTTTCGCCGCGCCAATCCCCCAACTCCTTGATCCTGGCGTCGATCAGCTCAGCGGGAGACTTCGTCACGACTTCGCCCTCGGAGTTGGCCATGGTGCCTCGCTTTCCGACGCGGTCGCTCGCCGGACCCGTACATCACCGGCGGTTGTCCGGCCCAGTAGTGTGCGGTCGACTCATGACACATCCCTTCGACGACGCCATCCGCCTGGACGCGACGGGCACGCACGTGCGGCGTGGGCGTACCCATCCCGAATGGGCCAACATGGTGGGGCCCTTCGGCGGAATCACCGCCGCCGCCATGCTGCACGCCATCGAATCGCACCCCGACCGCCTCGGCGAGCCGCTGGCGTTGACGGTCAACTACGCCGCGCCGATCGCCGACGGCGACTTCGACATCTGACTGCGCACCGCACGCACGAATCGCTCCAACCAGCACTGGGAAACGACTTCGTCCTGTGCACCGCCCACGCCAACCGCTTCAGTCGCGGCTACTTCGACCAGAGCGCACAGGTGTGGACACGGGATGGCGTGCTGCCGGCCACCGCACCAGGTGGTCCACTTCAAAGGCTGAGAGGTTTACACTTCGCCAGGGAAACGTCACGCAGAGCCGCATAGAATCGAGCCGCAATGACAGAGCGCGGGCAGGGCATCGTCGCCGACGCGGACGCCGCCACGCTGCTGGCCACCGAAGCCATCAAGCAGCTCAAGGCCCGCTACTGCCGCTACCTCGACACCAAGGACTGGGCGGCGTGGCGGACCATCTTCAGCGATGACTTCGTCAGCGACACGGCCGAGGCCGGCGGCAAGGTGATCGAGGGCGCCGACGAGTTCGTGGCGTTCACGCGCAAGGCCCTCGGCCGGCGGGCACAGGCCACCGCGCACCAGGTGCACTCTCCCGAAATCACGCTCACGTCGGCGACGACCGCGCGCGGGGTGTGGGCGCTGCAAGACGTCGTCCGATTCGGCCCCGGCGTGACGCTGGTCGGCTACGGCCATTACCACGAGACCTACGAGAACATCGCCGGCCAGTGGTTCATCAAGAGCTCCAAGCTGACTCGACTGCGAGAGGATATCGTCACTCCCGTGTATTCGCTTTACGTCTCCGACCGGATCCGCCGGGCGATCGGCAGGGTCGCCACCGTGGCGATGGGCCGGTGAGCGAGCCCATGACCGCGTCCACCGTTCTGGTCACCGGCGCGTTCGGACAAATCGGCAAACGCTGCACCCAGATCCTGCTCGAGCGGGGACGCACCGTCATCGCGCTGGATCTGCGCACCGACAACACCCTCGCCGTCGAAAAGGAGCTGGCCGCCGCCCGTCACCCGGGAACGCTGATTCCGGCCTATGCCGATCTGCTGGATGCCGAGGCGCTGCGTGACCTCGTCGCGACCCATCAACCCGACGCGATCGTTCACCTCGCCGCCGTCGTGTCCCCGCTGTCGTATCGCAAACCCGCGCTGGCCCGCAAGGTGAATGTGGGTGGCACGGAGAATCTCCTGGCGGCCTGCGCCGCCCTCCCCCGGCCGCCGTTGTTCCTGATGGCGTCCAGCGCCGCGGTGTACGGGTCGCGCAACCCCTACCGCCAGCCCGAGCGGATCACCCCCGACACCCCGGTGAATCCCATCGATCAATACGGTCAGGACAAGGTGCTCGCCGAGGCGGCGATCCGCGCCAGCGGCCTGCCGTATGCGCTCTTCCGGCTGGGCGGGGTCATCTCGCCGGATACGCACACGACGGTCAACGGCGACTCCCTGCTGCTGATGCGCTCGATGCCCGGAGACAACCGCATGCACGCGGTGGACGCGCGCGACGTGGCGCTGGCCTTCGCCAACGGCGTCGATCGGCAAGCCGGCATCGCCGGCAAGGTGCTACTGATCGGCGGCAACGAGTCGTATGTGCTCACCCAGCGCGAGCTCGAGGACAGTCTCATGGAAGCCGTCGGACTGGGCGGCCTCGGCCCGTCGGCGAGCCTGCCCGGCGATCCCGGCGACGACCGCGGCTGGAGCTTCACCGGCTGGTATGACACCACAGAAGCCCAGGCGCTGCTCGATTTCCAGGAACACGACTGGTCGCAGACGCTGGCCTGGATCGCCGAGACGCAGGGCCGCCTGCGCATAGTGGTGCGGCTGCTGAGCCCGGTGTTGCGGCCGGTCTTGCGGGCCGTCCTGATGGTGCAGCGCCGGCTCGAGGGACGAGGCCCCTACGCCGACCCGTGGGCGTTGATCGAAAAGAAGTATGGCACCGCGGCGCTCGCCGGCGCCGACTAACAAGTCAGCTGGCGGCGCTCGCTATTGCGCCGCACCATGATTCGCACCTCGCCGCTCGCGCCGATCACCGGCTTCTGCGTCGCCATCAGCGGTCGATCCATTCCATCTGCGCGTCGGCGTGATGGCCACCTCGGGGCGGGGTGAGCCGATCGAGCCGGGACAGCTGCTCGGGTGTCAGTTCGACGGAGTCGGCACCGACGTTTTCCTCGAGCCGCGCCACGCGCTTGGTCCCCGGAATCGGCACGATGTCGGGACCTTTCGCCAACAGCCAGGCCAGAGCGACCTGAGCCGGCGTCGCACCGACGTCAGCGCTGATGGCGCGCAATTCGTCGGCGCTTTGCAGGTTGTGCCGGAAGTTCTCGTCGAAAAACCGCGGATTGGTCTTGCGGTAGTCACTGTCCGGCAACCCCTCGGTGGAGCGAATGGCGCCAGTGAGAAAGCCGCGGCCCAGCGGTGAGTAGGCGACGAAGCCGATCCCCAATTCGCGCAGTAGCGGCAAGATCTCGTCCTCCTGGTCGCGCGTCCACAGCGAATATTCGGATTGCACCGCGGTGATCGGATGCACCGCGTGCGCGCGCCGGATGGTGTTCACACCGACCTCCGACAGGCCGATGTGCCGGACCTTCCCTGCGACGACCAGCTCCGCCAACGCGCCGATCGTGTCTTCGATCGGGGTGCCGCGGTCAAGGCGGTGCTGATAGTAGAGATCGATGCGGTCGGTGGCCAGCCTTTGCAGCGAACCGTCGACGGCGATGCGGATGTTGGCGGGGCTGCTGTCCAGGCCGTTGCGCCCCGTGCGCGAGATCAGGCCGAACTTGGTGGCCAGCACCACCTGATCGCGGCAACCCCGCAGGGCGCGGGCGAGCAGCTCTTCGTTGAGGTAGGGGCCATACACCTCGGCCGTGTCGATCAGCGTGACGCCCAGGTCGACGGCGCGGTGGACGGTGCGGATCGCCTCGGCCTCGTCGCTGCCGGCGCCGGCGTAGGCCACGGACATGCCCATGGCGCCCAGGCCCAGGCGACCGACCCCCAGGTTGGCAAGGCGAGCTTGTTTCATGGCGTCATTGTGCGCTCAGCGACTTCAGGCCATGGGACGGGTAGCGTTGCGCGAGTGCACCGCATCCATCTAGTCGCGATCCGATGGACGACGTAGAAACGACGCGACCGGCCCGCAATCTGGCGGTGGACTTGTACCGCGCGTCGGGCGTGGTCCTCATCGTTCTGGGCCACTGGCTGGCCGGTTCCGTGACCTACCACCAGGGTCAATTCGGCCGCGAGAACCCGCTGTTCGACATGCCGTGGACGCAATGGCTGACCTGGATCTTCCAGGCGGTCCCGGTGTTCTTCTTCGTGGCCGGTTACGCGGGAGCCGTGTCGTGGGCGCATCGCCGGGAGGGGGGCAGCTTCTCGCGCCAGGCGTGGATTCGGCACCGGCTGGCTCGGGTGCTGGGGCCGACGACGGTCTACGTCGCGCTCGTTTCGCTGATCGTGGTGGTGCTCCAGGCCCGGCAGGTGGCGGGCACGGTGCTGGAGTACGCGGGGTGGGCGGTGGCCATGCACCTGTGGTTTCTCGCTGTGTACGTGCTGGTGGTGTCGCTGACGCCGATTGCCGTTGCGGCGCATCGGCGTTGGGGCCTGAAGGTGCCGGCGTTGCTGGCCGCCGGGGTCGTGCTGATCGACGCCGTGTCGCTCGCGGGCCACGTCCCCTACATCGGTTCGCTGAACTACCTGTTGTGCTGGGGCCTGCTCTACCAGCTCGGGATCGCCTGGCAGGGTGGGCTGTTGGCCGGCCGCAGACCGGTGCTGCTCGCCGCCGGTTCGGCCGTCGCCCTGGCACTGCTGATCCGGGTGGGGCCGTATCCGGTGAGCATGATCGGCGTTCCCGGGGAAGCGATCGAGAACACCACGCCCCCCACGGTGGCGATGATGGCGTTCGCCTGCACGCAAGCCGGGGCGGCGATGGCCCTCGCGGCGATACTCGACCGCGTCCTGCACCACGGCCGGGTTCAGCGCGTGTTGTCGACCGCCAATGAAAACGTGATGGCGCTTTACCTGTGGCACATGATTCCGGTGGTAGTCGTCGCGATCGTCGCTTATCCGGCCGGCCTGATCCCCCAGCCCCACGAGGGTACTGCGGCCTGGTGGCTGGTTCGGCTGGAGTGGATCACGATCCTGAGCGTGGTGACGGCGGCCGAATTGGTGCTGCTGTGGTGGCAGCGGCGGGTCTTCGCGGTTCCGCTGCCGACGTTCGGGCTACCGCTCGGCGATCGCTGGGGTGAGGCGATCATGCTGTCCGGCGCGGTCCTGGCCGCCGTGGGTCTGCACCTGCTGGCCCAGGGCGGCTTCGCGCCGGATGGGCGGTTCTCCTGGCTGACCGCGGCGGTGTTCGCCGCCGGCGTGGTATTGGTGGCGTTGCGGCCCAAGACGCCGTCGCCCGTGACCGGCCTGGAGGCTCAGCGGCGCCCAGGCGCCTAGCGGTGGGCCCACCCTCCCTCGCGCGCAAAGTCCCGCCGAAGATAGCGGACCTGGATTGCGACAAGGTGCCGCCCGGCCTCACGACATCGCGGTGTGTCCGGCTAAACGACTAACGACCCCTTGATTGGGGTCGTAGTGCCCTGGGCGGGAGGGCACCCGGGGAGAAAACGTTTCCGTCAAGCCTCGGATTAGTCGAACAGTTGAGCCTAGGCTAGACGCAGACACCCTCGCTAAGGGAGTACATAGATGTCACACGCTACGCTCCACACCAATCACATCCCTCAGCGGCGCGCGGAGGATGCCAAGCTTCTGAAGGAATCCGGGGTACACAAGCTCGTCGTCACCGATCGTGCCGGGAACTGTTTGGCGTTCTTGTTGGCTTGGGAAAGCTTCGACTACGACGCCGACACGGATACCTATGTGTGCGTGGCCGATGGCGATGGCAGAGAGCTGATGACGGTGTACACCGCCGGCGAGATCAAGCCGACGGCCCACGAGAACACGTATGTGGTGACCGCGCCGGAAAGTTTCGGCGGCCCCAGGGCGCTGTAGCCGCGCCGACCGACGGGCCCGACCTGCCGGCGGCGGGTCTTTGCACGCCTTCTTGGTACGGTCGCCCAGGAGCTGACCGCCAAATCCACCCATGGGGCTGATCCCCGCCGGCTGATGGCACGCGGCTGTCGCCCCCCGCGGCACACTTTGCGGGAGCTTGACATCGCGAAACTTATGATAGACCGTTCGTACGGTTAGTTTGAGCCGAAGGTGGAAGATGCCCCGATCGCCTGGCAGACGCGGCGAGATCTTCGACGCGTTTGTCCGTTACGTTGCCGAACGCGGCTACGACAGAACGAATATGGGCGACATTGCCGACGAGCTCGGCATGTCGAAGGGCACCATCGTTCATCACTTCGGGACCAAAGCACAGATGTTGCGCGAGCTCGAAGAGACCCACCTTGCGCGCCAACTCGATGCGCTGCAGATAGCGTGGGCCCGCCTGGCCGCGCCGCACGAACGCATCGCCGCAATCATCTACGCTTCCGCGCTGCTCCAAGTGGTCGCCCGCGACGCGACGGTGGCCAGCCAGCGCGAAGTGGTTCAACTGTTCGATGACCCCGCCATGCAGCAGGTGCGCAAGCTACGGGATCAGTTGCAGGCCTTGGTCGTCGACGAGATCCGCACCGGAATAGAGAGCGGCCTGTTCCGAAGCGTCGACGTCGACCTGGCGGCTCTGCAGCTGTGGGGATCGCTGCAGTGGATGTGGGTCTGGTTCGATCCCGCCGGTTCCCGGACGCCCGAACAGGTCGGCGCCGCGTTCGTCGACGTCTTCCTCGGCGGGCTGCTTCTGGACCGACTGACACTAGGCAAGTGGGCGAATCCCTCCGCCGACATCGTCTCCGTCGTGCGCGAATGCCTGGCCGCGGTCACGAATTCTGCTGATTGACCGACCTGTAATGCCTTGTGCTGGTGGATAACCGGCGCGAACCAGCTTCCCGCGTGATTTCCTCGGCCGTCCTTGCCGCAGCGTGAGCGAGCTCCGAAGCGCGGTCACCGTCGCCGTACGGGCGGTCGGTATTAGGGGCTTCCCATCTCCTCTGTCTGCCCGGCGGGTAGCGCATGCCAAAACCTGTATGAAGCCCAAAGAACCTGGTAACTGCCCGAACAACGCGATTTCGATCCGAGACGTTGTTCGCACCGTTTTGTGGTGCAATTTCGGCTAGTGTGGCAGTTGTTGACTGACCGTACGGTCTGATGCAATAGTGACTCGGTGGCGCAAACGAGGGCGGTATGGAGCTGAGAGCACGGTCCCGAGGTGCCGGTCGGGGGAATCACCTGATCGACCGGCGTCGGAAGCAAGGTGATGTGGCCAGCCGCGGAAAACATGGAACGGCGTTGCGGCGATGCTCAGAGAGCACGATTTCGCGGCACGCTTCCGTCACTCATTATACGGAATATTCTGTGCTGCACAGCTTTTCGGTGCGTCATCGCCCGGTCGATCTGCCTGCGACGCGGCATCACGATCACGCTCACGCACTTCGTCCCGCGCCCGCGCGCGGCCCGCTTGACCGCGCAGTGTGCACCTCGCGACTGATCGCGCGGTCGACGCAGGGGCGGCGCGGATGACCACCTCACACCTGACCGCCAGCAAAATTGGCCAGCGGATTCGACCGGGCACGGAAGTGGCCGGCGGGTTCTTCCGGATGTGCGTGCTGACCGGCAAAGCGCTCAGGCAGCCGTTCGAGTGGCGCGAGTTCATCTGGAATGGCTGGTTTCTCATGCGGGTGTCGCTGCTGCCCACCATCGCGGTCTCCATCCCGGAAACCGTGCTCCTCATCTTCACGCTCAACCTCCTGCTGGCCGAGATCGGCGCCGCCGACGTCTCGGGCGCCGGTGCCGCGATCGGCGCGGTCACCCAGCTCGGCCCGATCGTGACGGTCCTGGTGGTCGCCGGCGCGGGCGGCACCGCCATCTGCGCCGACCTCGGGGCGCGAACCATCCGCGAGGAGATCGATGCGCTGGAGGTGCTCGGCATCGACCCGATCCACCGGCTGGTGGTGCCGCGCGTCGTCGCCTCAACTCTCGTCGCGGTGCTGCTCAACGGTCTCGTGGTCGCCGTCGGCCTGGGGGGCGGCTACCTGTTCAGCGTGTACCTGCAGAACGTCTCGAGCGGTGCCTACCTGTCCACACTCACGGCGCTCACCGGCCTGCCCGAGGTGGTGATCGCGTTTGTCAAGGCGGCGACGTTCGGGCTGATCGCCGGCCTGGTCGGCTGTTACCGCGGGCTCATCGTTCGCGGCGGGTCCAAGGGTTTGGGCACCGCCGTCAACGAGACGGTCGTGCTGTGCTTCATCGCGCTGTTCGCGGTGAACGCGGCGCTGACCACCATCGGCGTCCGGTTCGGAACGGGGCGCTGACATGACCGCGGCCACCGGGGTTCCCGCCCGGCACCTGCACTTTCCGCGGGCCGCCCTCACCCGCTACGGGGAAGCTCCCGACCGGGTACTGGTGGAAATCGGGCAGATGGTCTGGTTCGCCCTGAGCGCAATCGGGCAGATCCCGTTCGCCGTGCACCGCTACCGCAAGGAGCTGCTGCGCATGGTGGCCCAGATGGGAATGGGCACCGGCGCGATGGCGGTCGTCGGCGGCACCGCCGCCATCGTCGGCTTCATCACCCTGTCCGCGGGCTCACTGGTCGCGATTCAGGGCTACGCGACGCTGGGCAACATCGGTGTCGAGGCATTCACCGGATTCTTGGCGGCATTGGTCAACGTGCGGTTCGTGGCGCCGGTGGCCGCCGGCCAGGCCCTGGCCGCCACCGTCGGCGCCGGCGCGACCGCCGAGTTGGGCGCCATGCGGATCAGCGAGGAGATCGACGCGCTCGAGGTGATGAGTATCCGGTCGGTCCCCTTCCTGGCGTCCACTCGGGTCGTGGCCGGGCTGATCGTGATCATCCCGCTCTACGGGTTGGCGATGACCATGGCCTTCCTGTCGCAGCAGGTCACCACGGTTTTGCTGTACGGGCAGTCCATCGGCACGTACAACCACTACTTCCACACATTCCTGCGCCTCAACGACGTGGCCTGGTCGTTCGCCGAGGTCATCCTGGTTGCCGTGGTCGTCATGACCACCCACTGCTACTACGGCTACACCGCCACCGGCGGGCCGGTGGGCGTCGGCGAAGCGGTGGGCCGGTCGATGCGGCTGTCGTTGATCACGATCGTCGTGGTGGTCGTTCTGACCGCGATGGCGGTGTACGGCAAAACCCCGAACTTCAACCTCACCGTCTAGCCGCCATGACTACCCCGGCGAAGCTCAACCCGCAACGCATACCGCCGTACAGGACGGCGGCGCTGGCCTTCTTGGTAGTCGCCGCGGTGGTGCTGGGCTTCGTGTGGCTGCAGTTTCGCGGCCAGCTCTCGCCGACGACACGCTTGACGATGTTGGCTCCCCGGGCCGGTTTGGTGATGGATCCGGGCTCGAAGGTCACCTATAACGGCGTGGAAGTCGGCCGGGTGGCCAGCATTTCGGAGATCGAGCGTGACGGAACACCGGCGGCCAAGTTCGTCTTGACCGTGAATCCGAAGTGGATCGAGCTGATTCCGGCCAACGTCGACGCCAACATCAGGGCGACCACGCTGTTCGGCAACAAGTACGTGTCGTTGACCTCGCCCAAAAAGCCCGCAGCCCAACCCATCACACCGGAGCACGTGATCGATGCGAGGACGGTGACAACGGAGTTCAATACGCTGTTCGAGACGCTCACCGCCGTCACGGCGAAGATCGATCCGGTCAAGTTGAATCTGACGCTGGCCGCGGCCGCGCAGGCATTGACCGGGTTGGGCGACAAGTTCGGGCAGTCGATCGTCAACGCCAACGCCATCCTCGACGACGTCAATCCGCAGATGCCGCAGATCCGGCACGACATTCAGCAGCTGGGGGCGCTGGGCGACGTCTACGCCAACGCCGCCCCCGATCTGCTGAACGCCCTCAACAACGCGGTGGTCACCGCGCGCACGGTGCGTGCGCAGGAAAACGACCTGGACGCCGCGTTGTTGGCCGCGGCCGGCTTGGGTAACACCGGCGCAGACATCTTCGCCCGCGGCGGTCCCTACCTGCAGCGGGGGGCGGCGGACCTGGTCCCCACCGCCGGACTGCTCGACACCTACAGTCCCGAGATCTATTGCACCATCAAGAACTACTACGACGAAGAACCCGCAGCCTATGCGACGACGGGCGGCGGTAACGGCTACGCGCTGAGAACCATGACCGAACTGACATCGGGGTTGGGCGGCATCCTCACGCTCCCGGGGTTAGCCGGCACCGCGGCCACGATGGGACTCCTGGGTCTGGCCGGGTTGGTCGGCGGCGCGCCGAATCCCTTTGTCTATCCGGATAATCTGCCGCGGGTGAACGCGCACGGCGGCCCGGGGGGTGCGCCGGGCTGCTGGCAGGCCATCAGCCATGACCTGTGGCCTGCGCCGAGTCTGGTGGTGGACACCGGCGCCAGCCTCGCCCCGTACAACCACCTGGAGACCGGCTCTCCGTACGCAATCGAATACGTATGGGGCCGCCAAGTCGGGGACAACACGATCAACCCATGAAAATCACCGGCTCCGCTATCAAGCTCGGCATCGTCTCGCTGGTGCTGCTGCTGATCACCGTGTCGATCGTCGTGGTGTTCGCTCAGATGCGCTTCAACAGCACCAACAGCTATACCGCGGAGTTCCGGAACGCCACCGGACTCAAGAACGGGCAGTTCGTCCGCGCCGCCGGAGTGGAGATCGGCAAGGTGAAAGCGGTACGGCTGATCGAACGCGGCCAGCGGGTTCTGGTCGACTTCGATGTCGACCGCTCCATACCGCTCTACCAGTCGACGACCGCGCAGATCCGCTACCTCAACCTGTTCGCCGACCGCTACCTGGAGCTCAAGCGCGGCGAGGGCGAGGGCGCCGACCGGATCCTGCCGCCGGGCGGCTCCATCCCGCTGTCCCGGACGTCACCGGCGCTGGATCTCGACGCCCTGATCGGTGGGTTCAAGCCACTGTTCCGGGCGCTCGATCCGGAAAAGGTCAACACCATCGCGTCGGCCATCATCACCGTGTTTCAGGGTCAGGGCGGCACCATCAACGACATCCTCGATCAGACCGCGCAGCTGACCGCGCACATCGCCGAACGCGATCAGGCGATCGGCGAGGTGATCAAGAACCTGAACACCGTGCTGGACACCACCGTTCGGCATCGCAAGGAGTTCGACCAGACCGTCGACAACTTCGAGAGACTGATCACCGGGCTGCAAAACCACGCCGACCCGCTGGCCGCCGGCACCGCGAACATCAGCAACGCCGCCGGAACGGTGGCCGACCTCCTCGCGGACAACCGCACCCTGCTGCACAAGGCGATCAACTACCTGCAGGCTCTTCAGCAACCGCTCGTCGACCAACGTGATCAGCTCGGCGACCTGATCCACAAGACCCCGACCGCGCTCAACCTGATCGGGCGCAGCATCGGCCTCTACGGAGACTGGGTCAACTTCTACGTCTGCGACCTCACGATCAAGTGGAACGGGCTGCAACCCGGCGGGCCGGTCCGCACTGTCCGGCTCTGGCAGCAGCCCACCGGCAGGTGCACGCCGCAATGAGAACGCTGACGGAATTCAACCGCAATCGGGTCGGGCTGATGGGCATCACCGTGCTGGTGCTCGTGGTCGCCGTCGGCCAAAGCTTCACCAGCATCCCGATGATGTTCGCCAGCCCGAGCTACTACGGGCAGTTCACCGACACCGGTCAACTCAACAAGGGCGACAAGGTGCGCATCTCCGGCGTGAATGTCGGCAAGGTGGAGGGGTTTGAAATCGACGGCGACCACGTCCGGATCAAATTCAACATCGGCGCCAACACCATTGGCAGCGAGAGCCGGCTCGCGATCAAGACCGACACCATCCTGGGCAAGAAGGTGCTCGAGATCGAGCCGCGGGGCGCGCAGACGTTGCGGCCGGGGGCCGTGTTGCCGCTGGGGCAGAGCACCACCCCCTATCAGCTCTACGACGCCGCGTTCGATGTCACCAAGGCCGCCACCGGCTGGGACATCGACACCGTGAAGCAGTCGCTGAATGTTCTGTCGCAGACCATCAATCAGACCTACCCGCACCTGAGTTCCGCACTCGACGGGCTGACGAGATTCTCCGACAGCATCGGAAAACGCGACGAGGAGATCAAGCACCTGCTCGCTCAGGCCCACCAGGTGGCCAGTGTGCTCGGTGACCGTAGCGAACAGATCAACCGATTGTTGGTCAACACGAAGACGCTGCTGGTCGCGTTCAACGAACGCGGCCGCGCGATCGGCGCCCTGCTGCAGAACATTTCCTCGTTCTCTGCTGAGGTGCAGGGGTTCATCAACGACAACCCGAACCTCAATCCCGTCCTGGAGCAGTTGCGGGCGATCAGCGACGTGCTGGTGGCGCGCAAGGACGACCTGGCTCAGACCCTCACGTACGTCAGCCAATTCGCCGCATCGCTCGGCGAATCCGTCGCGTCGGGACCGTACTTCAAGATCGTCTTGTCCAACCTGCTGCCGTATTGGATCTTGCAGCCCTTCGTCGACGCCGCCTTCAAGAAGCGCGGGATCGACCCGGAGGACTTCTGGCGCAGCGCCGGGCTCCCCACGTTCCGCTGGCCCGATCCCAACGGCACCCGATTCCCCAACGGGGCACCGCCGCCCGCGCCTCCGGTGCTGGAAGGCACCCCGGAGCACCCGGGACCGGCCGTCCCGCCCGGAACGGCGTGCTCGTACACCCCGCCGGCCGACGCGCTGCCGCGGCCGGGAAATCCGCTGCCCTGCGCGGGCGTGGACGTCGGCCCGTTCGGCGGCAGCCTCCCCGCACCGATCGACGTCGCGACCTCGCCGCCGAACCCGGACGGGCTGCCACCCACCCCGGGGATCCCGATCGCCGGCCGGCCGGGCGACCTGCCGCCGAACGTCCCGGGCACACCGGTGCCGCTGCCCGCCCAGGCGCCGCCGGGCGCGCGCACCGAGAACCTGCAACCCGCAGGCCCCACCCCGCCGCCGTCGACGTTTGCGCCCGGGCTGCCGCCGGGGCCGCCGGCGCCGCCGGGACCCGGGCAGCAGTTGCCCGCACCGTTGATCAACCCCGGCGGCACGGGAGGCAGCGGCATCACGGGAGGTAGCCAGAATTGAGCAGCGTCTTCCCCATCCGCCATCTGCGGCCCCGAACGGTCGTCGGAGCGCTGGTGGTTCTGCTGGCCCTGGTCGCCGGATTCGTCGGCTGGCGGCTCTACCAGAGGTTGACCACCAACACCGTGGTCGCTTACCTACCGGCCGCGAACGCGCTCTATTCCGGGGACAAGGTCCAGATCATGGGCGTTCGGGTCGGCGCGGTCGACAAGATCGAACCGGCCGGCGACAAGATGAAGGTGACGTTTCACTACGAGAACAAGTACAAGGTGCCCGCCAACGCGTCCGCCGTGATCGTCAACCCCACTCTGGTGGCGTCGCGCAGCATCCAGCTGGAGCCGCCCTACAAGGGTGGCCCGGTGATGGGCAATCACGCGGTGATCCCCATCGAGCGCACCCAGGTCCCGACGGAGTGGGACGAACTGCGCGAGAGCGTCGCCAACATCATCTCCAAACTCGGCCCGACGCCCGAGCAGCCCAAGGGTCCGTTCGGTGAGGCCATCGAGTCGTTCGCGGACGGGCTGGCCGGCAAGGGCAAGCAGATCAACACCACGCTGAACAGCCTGTCGCGGTCGTTGACCGCGCTGAACGAGGGCCGCGGCGACTTCTTCGCGGTGGTGCGCAGCCTGGCCCAGTTCGTCAACGCCCTGCACAAAGACGACCAGCAGTTCGTCGCGCTGAACAAGAACCTGGCCCAATTCACCGACAAGTTGACCGGTTCCGACCGCGACCTCACCAACGCGCTCCGGCAGTTCGACAGCCTGCTGTCCACCCTGCGCCCATTCCTGGCCAAGAACCGCGCGGTGCTCGCACACGACGTGGACAACCTGTCCACTCTCACCACCACGCTGGTCCAGCCCGATCCGCTGAACGGGTTGGAGACGGCCCTGCACGTCCTGCCGACGCTGGAGACCAACCTCAGCCAGATCTATCACCCTTCGCACGGCGCGGTCATGTCCATCCCGGCGATCCCCAACTTCGCGAACCCGATGCAGTTCGTGTGCAGCATGATTCAGGCCGGCAGCCGGCTGGGGTATCAGGATTCCGCCGAACTGTGTGCGCAATACCTGGCGCCCATCCTCGATGCCATCAAGTTCAACTACCTGCCGTTCGGACTGAATCTGTTCAGCACCGCCGAGGCGCTGCCCAAGGAGGTCGCCTACTCCGAACCCCGGCTGCAGCCGCCGAACGGGTACAAGGACACCACCGTGCCCGGGATCTGGGTGCCCGATACACCGTTGTCGCACCGCAACACCCAGCCGGGCTGGGTTGTCGCGCCGGGCATGCAGGGTACACAGGTCGGACCGGCCACCGGGGGCCTGCTCACCCCCGCGTCGCTGGCCGAACTGATGGGCGGTCCGGACATCCCGCCGCCGTCGTCGGGGCTGCAGACACCGCCGGGGCCGCCGAACGCCTACGACGAGAACCCGGTGCTGCCGCCCATCGGCCTGCAGGCCCCGCAGGTGCCGATCCCGCCACCGCCGCCGGCACCGGGTGTGGTCCCGGGCCCGGCCGCGCCCACACCGGCAGCCGCGTCGACGGGAGCGGGATCGTGAGCCACGCGCGAAGCAGTGCAATCCGGAAAACGCTGCGCGCGTGCGGTTCTCGCACACGGCGCAGCGCCTGGAAGGGGCTGGCTCTGGTGACGGCCGCGACGGTGCTGACGTCGTGCGCGAAGTGGCACGGAATCGCGAACGTGCCGATGCCCGGCGGCCCGGGTTCGGGGCCCGGCTCCTACACCGTCTATGTGCAGATGCCCGACACCCTGGCCCTCAACGACAACAGCCGGGTGCGGGTGGCCGACGTCTTCGTCGGCACGGTGCGCGCGATCGAGCTGAAGAACTGGGTCGCGACACTGACGCTACGTCTGGGCAAGGAAGTCAAGCTGCCCAAGAACGCGACCGCCAAAATCGGGCAGACCAGCCTCCTGGGTTCTCAGCATGTGGAGTTGGCCGCACCGCCCAACCCGTCCCCCGAACCACTCAGGGACGGCGACACCATCCCGCTGAAGAATTCGTCCACGTACCCCACGACCGAGCAGACGCTGGCAAGCCTTGCCATCGTGCTGCACGGCGGCGGCGTCCCGAACCTCGAAGTGCTGCAGAACGAGGTCTACAACATCGTGAACGGTCGGGCCGAGCAGATCCGCGCCTTCCTGAACAAGCTCGACACCTTCACCGCCCGACTCGACGAGCAACGCGCCGACATCACCCGGGCCATCGATTCCACCAACCGACTGCTGGCGTACGTGGGTCCCCGGTCGGACGTCCTGGATCGTGTCCTCACCGAATTCCCGCCGCTACTCAAGCATTTCGCCGACAAGCAGAACCTTCTGATCGACGCGGTCGACGCGACCGGGCGGCTCAGCCAGCTCGCCGACCAGTACCTGTCCCCCTCGCGCGGCGACATACACCAGGACCTGTTGTCGCTGCAGTGCCCGTTGCGGGAACTCGGCCGTGCGGCGCCGTATCTCATTCGCGCACTCAAGCTGATCCTCGTCCGGCCGTTCGACATCGACGCCGTGCCCAAGGCGTTCCGCGGCGACTACTTCAACCTGTCGCTCACGCTGGACCTGACCATGAGCGCCGTCGACAACGCGGTCCTGACCGGGACCGGGTTCTCCGGAGCGCTGCGCGCACTCGAGCAATCGTGGGGCCGCGACCCCGAAACGATGATCCCCGACGTCCGGTACACGCCGAACCCGAACGACGCCCCGGGTGGGCCGCTGGTCGAAAGGGCGGACAGGCAATGCTGACCCGCTTCATCAAGCGCCAACTGGTCATGTTCGCCGTCCTGACCGCGATCACGGCCGTTGCGCTGGGCTGGTATTACTTGCAGATCCCCAGCGCCGCGGGGATCGGCCAGTACACCCTGAAGGCGGACCTGCCCGCGTCGGGCGGTCTCTACAAGACCTCCAACGTGACCTATCGCGGGGAAACCATCGGCACGGTCACCGCCGTCGAGCCGACCATGACCGGCGCGCGAGCCACGATGAGCATCGCCGACCGCTACAAGATCCCGATCGACGCGTCGGCGAACGTGCATTCGGTGTCGGCGGTCGGCGAGCAGTATCTGGATCTGGTGTCGGCGGGCAACCCCGGCCAGTACTTCTCGCCGGGACAGACCATCACCAAGGGCACGGTGCCCACCGAGATCGGGCCGGCGCTCGACGCCGCCAACCGCGGCCTCGCGGTGCTACCCAAGGACAAGATCGCCTCGCTGCTCGACGAAACCGCCCAAGCGGTCGGCGGATTGGGGCCCGCGCTGCAGCGGCTGGTCGACGCCACCCAGGCCATCGCCGGCGACTTCAAGACCAACATCGCCGACGTCAACGACATCATCCAGAATTCCGGGCCGATCCTCGACAGCCAGGTCGACTCCGCCGACTCGATCGAGCGCTGGTCGCACAACCTGAGCATCCTGGCCGCGCAGAGCGCGGAAAGCGACCAGCACGTGCGAAGCATCCTCACCCAAGGGGCGCCGACCGCCGACCAGATCAACGAGGTGTTCGGCGACGTCCGCGAGTCGCTGCCGCAGACACTGGCGAATCTCGAGATCGTGCTGGAGATGCTCAAGCGCTACCACAAGGGCGTCGAGCAACTGCTGGTGGCCTATCCGCAGGGCGCCTCGGAAGGCCAGACGGTCACGTCGGCTTTCCCGGGCTACGCGTCGCTCGGCACCTCGCTGACGATCAACCAGCCCCCGCCCTGCCTGACCGGCTTTCTCCCGGCAGATCAGTGGCGGTCCCCCGCTGACACCAGCCTGGCGCCGATGCCGTCCGGAACCTATTGCAGGATCCCGCAGGACACTCCCGCCAACGCCGTGCGCGGTGCGCGCAATCTGCCCTGTGTGGACGTCCCCGGTAAACGCGCCGCGACACCGCGAGAGTGCCGCGACCCCAAACCGTATGTACCACTGGGCACCAACCCCTGGTACGGCGACCCCAACCAGATCCTGACCTGCCCGGCACCCGCCGCGCGCTGCGACCAGCCGGTGAAGCCGGGTCAGGTCATCCCCGCGCCGTCGGTTGACAACGGCCTCAACCCGGCGCCCTCCGACCGGGTGGCGGGCACACCGCCCCCCGTCAGCGATGCACTGCAGCGGCCGGGATCGGGCACCGTGGAATGCAATGGGCAGCAACCCAACCCGTGCGTCTACACACCCGGCGGCCCTCCCCCGGCCGTCTACCTTCCCCAGAGCGGTGAACTGGTGGGGCCCGACGGCGTCAAGTATGCGGTTGAGAATTCGAGTAAGACAGGAGACGACGGATGGAAGGACATGCTGGCACCGCGCGGCTGACTCGAGCCGGCTCCGTCGGTTCGACATCCCCGCGGCCCGTCGGTGGACACCGCGCCCGCCGCGAGACGCGCGAAACCATTGGCCTGGGCCAACTTCGGAGCGACGCGTGCAGGTATCTCGAGCGCGTGGCGACCGGCGAGACCATCGACGTCGTCCGGCGCGGCAAACTGGTGGCCCGGATCGTGCCCGTCGGTGATTGGCGGGTCGCCCCGATCCCCGCGCGATCGGTCGAACCCGCGGCGTCGGACGCCGGCGGTTGGGTCGGCCTCGACGAACTGCGAACACGGGCCGGGCGGTGCTTCGACCGGGTCGCGGCAGGGGAAACCCTCAGTGTGGTTCGCGGCGGTCGATTACTGGCACAGATCGTGCCCGCCGGCGACGCGGAGCGCGCCGCGGCCCCGGCCGGTGCAGGCGGCGGGATCGAACTCGACGAGCTACGCAAGCGCGCGGGCCGATACTTCGACGAGGTCGCGGCCGGACAGACGATCGAGGTCATCCGCGGCGGCAAGTTGGTCGCCCGCATCGTGTCGGTCGCCTAGGTACGGCGCCCGGCTCCGGACCTCCCCTCCTCCGCGCGGAAGCTTCGCCGCGGCAACCTCGTTCCGCCGCCTGTGACCGCGACGGGCTACGACGGGCTTCCATGAGGGCGAGACCGCGACGCAGCGCCGAGCGGACAACGTCGCATTCTCGGTGCGTGCCCTCGCCCGCTAATCCCCGTCGAGTCCGTCGTCGGGCAGCGGGCGTCGGCAGATCGCCCGCGCGTCGGCGGCGCTGAGGCCGAACAGCCGCAGCACGTTCTCGGTGACGAGGTCCGCCGCGCGCGCGTCGTCGCGATCGGGATCGTCACGCAGCAGAGCGCCCAGGCCGAGCAGCGCGCCGCCGGCCATGGCAAGGGCCAACTCGGGATCCTCGACGTCGAACCGCCCGGCGGCCACCCCGGCCCGGATATCGCGGAGGGCCCGGGGCGCCAGGCCCCGTTGCGACGACAACAGCTCCAGCCCGTTGGCCAACAGAATCCGGCTCTCTTGGGGTCGACGGCGAAACAACCGACCGGTCAGCCGGAAACTCGTGGCGAAAGTCTCGGCCGGGTCCTCGATGGACGCGGTGAGCCGGTCCAGCATCGACCCGTAGGCGTCGAGCACGTCGGCGACGGCGGCCTCGAACAGCTGCTCCTTGCTGTCGAAGTGGTTGTAGAAGGAACCCATCCCGACGTCGGCAGCCTGGGTGATCTCGAGGACGGGCACATTGACCTTGCCCTCGGCGATCAGCCGCTGCGCCGCCTTGACCAGCGCCGCCCGGGTCCGCCACTTGCGCCGCTCCAGCCGGTTGGGCGGCTCTGCCATCGCGCTCATCCCCAGCAGTATGCATCGGTGATGACGATTCCGTCAGGGTCTTGACTGAACGTTCTCTCGTATGTGACGATTTCGTCAGTTACTCGATGGAGTGGTCATGCATCTGACGAAGAGCGCTCACGCGCACGGGGAACGGGGTTCGCGGCGCGGCGAGCACCCCGGCCGGGCCCGCAATCCGGTCATCAAAGTCGCCGACATCGCGTGGCTGGAGTTCGAGCGGCCCGACCTGGCGCGGGCGGAGACGTTCGCGCGGGCCTTCGGCCTGCACACGGCGCAACGCGGCGTGGACGAACTGCAGCTGAGGGGAACCCGGGAAGGCGCGCCGTGCGTCATCCTGCGCCGCGGCCCGCGAAAACGCTTCACCGGTGCGGCTTTCCGGGCGTGCGACGAGGCCGACGTGCTTCGGTTGGCGGACAGCTTCGGCGCCCCCGTCGAGCCGCTGCCGGAGACCATCGGTGGACTGTCGGTCGCGTTGGTCGACCCCAGCGGCATGCCGGTCCGCGTGGTCGCCGGCATGCACGAACTCCCCGAGCTGCCCGGCCAGCCAGTCCACCAGTTCAATTTCGGACGGGATGTGCGGCGCATCAATGCCGGCCAGCGCCCCCCGCGGGCACCCGCACAGGTCCAGCGCCTGGGCCATCTGGTGCTGCAGTCGACCAAGTACATCGAGACGCTGAACTGGTACCTGGACTACCTGGGCATGATCGTCAGCGACTTCCTGTACTTTCCCGGCCAGCGCGACCGGGGGCCGACGATGAGTTTCATCCGTTGCGACCGCGGGTCGACACCGGCCGACCACCACACCCTGGCGATGGCCCTCGGCCCGGCCAACCGTTACGTCCATTCGGCATATCAGGTCAGCGATCTCGACGCGCTGGCCGCTGGCGGCGAATACCTTGGCGCCCAAGGCTATTCCCGGTCCTGGGGGATCGGTAGGCACGTCCAGGGCAGTCAGATCTTCGACTACTGGCGCGATCCCGACGGGTACTTGTTCGAGCACTTCGCCGATGGGGACCTGTTCGACAACACGCTGGACCCCGGCTGGGCGCCCTTCACCGCGTCCGGTCTGGCCCAGTGGGGACCGCCGGCGACCAGGGATTTTCTCGGCACCGACCCGAAATCAGCTGGCCGCGAACTGGTTTCGATGATCACCGGGCTCCGCGCACACAACGAGTTCGATGTCAACCGCCTGATCGGCCTACTGAAAGTTCCCACCTCATGACCCTTTCCGTGCTGCACTCCGCCTCCGAAACCGGCCACGCGTGGTGGCTCAAAACCGCCCGGGGTGCGGTGCAGATCGACACCTCCGCGGCCAGCACCGCCGCGCTGCTGGCCGACCGCACCGCCGTCGAGAACGCGGCCCACAGCACCGATACCGTTGCCGTCGAGTCCCTGAAGTTGGTGTCGCCGGTGACCCGGCCGTGCCGGGTGATCGCCCAGATGACCAACTACGAGTCGCACGTCAAAGACGCGGGCATGGATCCGGCGTCGATACCGCTCACCTTCTTCCGCAAGGCGTCGGCCTCCATCAACGGGCCTTTCGACGACATCGTCAAACCCCCGCATGTCCGGCTGCTGGACTACGAGGTGGAGATCGGCCTGGTGATCGGCCGCGGGATCCCGGTCGGCACCGCCATCTCCGAAGCGAACTTGAGCGATTTCGTCGCCGGCTTGGTGGTCACCAACGACGTCTCCGCACGTGACATCCAGCTCCCGCAAACGCAGTTCTACGAGGCCAAGTCGTATCCGACCTTCACGCCGGTCGGGCCGGCGCTGGTCCTGCTCACCGCCGACGAGCTGAAGCGCTTCGGTGATTTGCGACTGCGCCTGAGTGTCAATGGCCAGGAACGCCAGAACGCGCTCGTCGAGGGTGACATGCTCTACCGGCCGCTGCAGGCGCTGCAGTCGCTCACCCAGTTCCAGGAACTCGCCCCGGGCGACCTGGTGCTCACCGGCACGCCGGCCGGCACCGCGCTGAGCGCCCCGCCCAAGGCCGTGCAGCTCGTCGGAAACCTGTTGCCGCCGGCGGTGAAATGGAAGATGTTCTTCTCGCGCCAGGCCGCCAACCGCAACTACCTGCGTGACGGTGACGTCGTCGAGGCTTCGGTGGCGACCGACGACGGGGCCATCGACCTCGGAACGCAGCGCACCACAGTCCGATTCGCGTGACGACTCCGCCCACCCGGCGGGTTCCCGTCGTCATCGTCGGCGCCGGACCGACCGGCGTCACCGCGGCCACGCTGCTGGCGCAGTACGGCGTGGACTGTCTGGTGCTCGACCGGTGGCCCGGCGTGTACCCCCAGCCGCGCGCCGTGCATCTGGACGACGAGATCTATCGCATCATCGCCCGCCTCGGGCTGGCCGACGAATTCGCCGGGATATCGCGGCCGACACTGGGTCTGCGGTTGGTGGACAACCGGCTCCGGACGCTCGCCGAGTTCAACCGCGACCCCGGGCACAATGTGCACGGCTTCCCGCCGGCCAACATGTTCGACCAGCCGGAGCTGGAGACCCTGCTGCGGACCAACCTCGAGCGCCACCCGTACGCCGAACTCCGGGGCAACTCCGAAGTCACCGACGTCGTGACGGGCGGGACAGGTATTCAGGTCACGTTCACCGACCGCTGCGACGGCGGACTCCACCGGGTCGACACCGACTACGTGCTCGGCTGCGACGGCGCCAACAGCCTGGTGCGCGCCGGTATCGGTGCGACCATGCGGGACTTGAACTTTCAGCAGCGCTGGCTGGTCGTCGACGTCGCCACCGACGCCGACCTGGGCCAGTGGGACGGGGTTCACCAGTTGTGCGACCCGATTCGCGCGGGGACCTACATGCGCATCGGGCCGGCCCGCTACCGGTGGGAATTCCAGTTGCTGGACGGCGAGACCGCGGACGACTTCGGCACCCTGGACCGATTGCAGCCATTGATCAGGCCGTGGACCAGCACGGTGCCTCTCGGTGAGCTGACCGTGGTGCGCGTCGCCGAGTACACCTTCCGCGCGCAGATCGCCGACCGCTGGCGCCGCGGCAACGTCTTCATCCTCGGCGACGCGGCACACCTCACTCCCCCGTTCATCGGCCAGGGCATGGGGGCGGGGTTGCGCGATGCCGCCAACCTCGCGTGGAAGATCGCCGGGGTCCACCACGGCACCCTGGCGCCTGGCGTTCTGGAAACCTATGAGCGGGAACGCAAACCGCATACCCGATCCATGATTCGGCTGGCGCTGAGCGTCGGTTGGGCGATGACCGGCGGTGGCCGGGTAGGCAGTGCGGCGCGCCGGGCGCTGTTGCCGCGGCTGCGGCTCATCCCGGGCCTGCGCGACAAGGTGGTCGACTCGAGCACGCCGCCGCTGCACCGTTCCGCGCTGGTGCGCACCTCCCTGGCGCCGCGCCGGCTCGGCGGGTCGCTGTGCCCGAATGCGCCGCTCGGCGAAGGTCGACGGCTGGACGACGTGCTGGGCACCGGTTTCGCGTTGATCAGTACAGCTCGCCCCGGTGCCGCCGACGAGGCGGCGCTGCGGCGGCGCAACGTCGCCGTGCTGGTCGCCGAAGCCGGCGGCCCACTGGCGACATGGCTACACCGGGGACATGCCAACGGCGCTGTGGTGCGCCCGGATCGAACCGTGGCGCGCGCCGGACGCGACGTCGCCGCCCTGTGCGCATGGACGGCGGCGGTGGTCTCGCCCGGCGTGGATCAGGAGGACGCCGGTGGCCGCGCCACGATCACCGGTACGCGAACGGAATGCAGGACCGCGTTGCTGACCGACCCCAACAGCAGACCGGTCAAGCCGCCCCGGCCGTGACTGCCCACGACCAGAAGCTGTGCGGTCTCCGACTTTTCGGCGAGTTGCCGGGCCGGTTGGTCCCGCACGACCAATCGTTGCACCGTCACGTCGGGGTAGCGTTCCTGCCAACCCGCCAGGTTCTCGGCCAGGCTGCGGTGCGCTTCGGCTTCCAGGGACGACCAATCCGCTTCCGGGAGGTCGTTGATCGCGATGTCGCTCCAGGCGTGCAAGGCCGTCAGGCCGACACCACGCCGGGAGGCTTCGTCGAACGCGACCCCGACCGCGAGCTCAGAAGCCGGTGAGCCGTCGACCCCGACCAGTACCGGCGCGTCTTGCACGCTCGGCGGACCGTCGGCGTGAACCACCGCGACCGGGCAATGCGCATGCCGCACGACCGTCGAACTCACCGAACCGAGAACGCCCCGGGCCAGCAGTCCCCGTCCGGCCGTGCCCATGACGATCATCTCTGCCCCGTCGGACATGTCGATCAGGGTCAGCGCCGGGCTGGAGTACACGAGTTCCCGGTTGATCGTGACGGTTCCGTCCTCCGGAAGTACTTCCTTGGCGAGCTTGATCGCGTGCATGATCGCCTTTTTGCCCTCGTCTTCCAGCCGCACCGCCAAAGAGTCGGGGTATGGGACCGGCGGCCAGGTGGCGGTGGGGGTCGTCACCGCGTGGACGACGGTGAGTGGGACTTTCCGCATCGAAGCTTCGTGGGCGGCCCAGGTCGCGGCCGCGTCCGAGGCCGGCGAGCCGTCGACCGCGACAACGATGCCGCGGTGCTGGTCAGGTGCTGACATGTCGTTCTCCCTCCATCATGAGCGACGCTATAACCCGCCGGGGTGTCGGTCGTGGGGCTTTAGTCCCTAACCGCCGGGACGGAGGGCTTTTGCCGCCACCCGTTAAGGCGGCCGTAACGCCATGGTCACCGGCCGGCTAGCTGAGGCTTCGCTGTAACTGCGCGATCACCCAGAACGGTAGCGCCACGAACAGCGTGCCGCCTACCAGGTTGCCCACGGCGGTGATCGAGAGGTTGGTGAGCAGGCCGTGGGCACCGAGGCCCCAACCGATGCCCGCATGCGGTGCGGCCGGATGAAACAGGTTGAGCAGCAGGGGAAGACCGAGAAAGCCGACGTTGGCGATCACGTGCTGGGTGCCGCCGATCACGAATGCGAACGGCCCGTAGAACGCGAACGTCATGCGGGCGACGTCGCTGCGGGCCTTGAAGAACATGCACATCGAGGTCTGCAGGAACCAGGTGCACACCACGGCCAGCAGCAGCGCCGTCCAGAACGGCTGGCCCGCCTTTTGCGCACCGACCGCAGCCGCCCGCTCGGCGAAGGCGCCCAGGTAGGGTCCTCCCGCGGCGCCGCAGACGGTGACGAAGACCAGCGCCCCCGCGACGTTGCCGATCAGGCCGACGATCACCAGGAACGCGTAGCCGCCGACGCTCATGGTGCGATTGAGCACGGCCAGGAAGCCGGCGGCCATGTCGGCGGTGATCAGCGACATGCCCGACACCAGGATGAGGACGAAGGACATGCCGAACGCGAGGCCCATCAGCAGGCTGGCAACCCCCGGGGTCTTGACCCCGGTGCTCACCATCAACGCCAGCAGGGCCCCGAACGCGACCATCGCCCCGCCGACCAGGGAGCGCACCAGGAATGCCCACGGGTGCGTCGCCTTCTCGACGGCCATGGCAGCCACCCGGTCCACCATGGCGCCCACGCTGAGCGGCTCGAATGGGTCGCCCGCCGTACCGGTCGGGGGTAGGGCGGCCAAAGCGCCCGGCGGCGCTTCGCCGTTGTACTGCCGCGCTTGGGTATTGATCGTCATCCGTGTTCGCCTTTCCGTAAAGCGTTGAGCGCGTCGATGACTCCGCTGATGTGCTCCTCGCTGAGCCTCTCCCCCTCGAAGACGTGGCTGAGCAGAATCTTCAGGTCAAGCATCTGTTGCAGGTAGACCAGGCACGGGGGGCATTCGTCGAGGTGCTTGGTGACGATCGGGCCCCATTGCCGGGGATCGGAGTCGACGAGGTCGTCGACGAGGTGGACGAACTCGACGCAGTCGACGGCCGGAACGGTGTTGTCGTGGACGGTCATCGGCGATACCGCTTTTCCAATTCGTTGCGAAGATTTCCGCGGGCGCGGTACAGCAGCGCGCGCTGCCCTTCAGCGGTGAGTTCGAGCAGTCCGGCCGCCTCCTCCGCGGAGGCGCCGACGATGTCACGCAGGATGACCAGTTGGCGTTGCCGCGCCGGCAGCGCATCCAGCGCCGCACGCACATGCCCGACGAGCTCGCTCTCGACGGTGTGGTCCTCCGGCAGGAAGCGCCGCGACGGCGGAAGGTTCCAATGTCCTGCGTCGGGATGGCCGGCGGGATGCATGCGGCCCGCCAGCGGATCGACGTCCTCCGCGGACAGCACCTCGTGGTCCCGGATGCGCGATTCGCGGCGCCGGTGCCGCGATGCGGTGTTCTTGACGATCCCGAACAACCACGTGGCCACCGAAGAACGGCCCTCGAAGGAATCCGCGGACTGCAGGACCTGCACCCAGGCCTCCTGCACGGCCTCTTCGGCCACCGTCGCCGAATCCACCATGGTGCGGGCAAAATTGACCATCGGCAGGTGAAAGTCGCGGACCAGGCTGGCAAGCGGGACACCGCCGACGACGCGTTCGGATTCGGTGCCCCCCGGCGGCACCGCCACCGGGGTCACCATGGTCTCGCACTCAGGCGCATGCGGCAAGTTCCCACCGCAGCTGGCCTTCTGACGGGGATTGGACGGGGATGAACGCCGCCTCCCGGTAACGGCGACTCGCCGATGTCCTGCTCGCATACCCCTTGCCACCGGCGGTACGGACCTCGAGATCGGCGCTGGCGCTGGACAGTTCGGCCGCGGCCAGCCGCAGCGACAACAGCTGTCGTTTGCTGGGCGGCTCGTCCCCACCCACCGCCGCGGCCAGCTCCGCCAATGCCGCTTCCGCGCCGGCGAGCTTCTCCTCGACGGCGTCGACTTGGGCTGTGAAGACCGAGTTGACCCCGCTGAGACCGTTTTTGGCCTGCTCCACCGCGGTTCTGGTCAGCCCCAGGCACATGGCCGATTGCAGGACGAGGAACGTCGGGCGGACCGCCTGCAGGAAGGCGTCGAAGTCACTCGACAACACCTGCCCCGAAGGGACGTAGGCGTCCGCCAGCTTCAGGTATGACGAGGCGGTGCTGCCCATTGCCAGCAGGTCGAAATGATCACCAACCGCAACGCCGGGCGTGCTCAGCGGCAAGGCCACGATCAGCCGCTCGCCCGTGTCGGTGCGCACCCCGGTCACCATCGTCGAGTCGGGATAGAGGTTGCTCGCCCACCTGATCGATCCGGACACCGCGTAGCCGCCATCGACCGGCGCGGCAGTCAACTCCATACCTCCGCAGCCGGCCGCCTCCTTGAACGCCGAAGCCATCCCAGTCACCCCGAGCGTGGTGCCGGCGAGCAGTGGCTGGGCCACCGCCATGCTGAAAGGCGTTGCTGCCGTTAGCAGATACTCCACCGCCATCCGATGGGCCCAGAGAGAGAACCCGGTGCTCATGCATTCTCCGGAGATCAGCCGGATCACCTCGGCCATGGCGGGGAGTCTGCCGTCGGCGTTGCCGGGCGCACCGACCCCGAGCAGGCCGGCCCCACCCAGGGCCGTGAAGCTGCGGCGAGACTGGTGCTCGCCGCGGTCCAGCGCCCCGGCGTGGGCCCGGATGTCTTCCAACAGTTCGGCATCCACCTGGCCCGCCGCCGGGTTCATCGTCGCCGTCATCTCGATACCTCCTGGGCCGAGTGCTTCCACGCGTAGTCGAGGAATTTGCCGTCGAAAGTGACGACCACTCTGTCGCCTTCGGGGTGCGGCCGCCGCCGCACGCTCATCTGGAAGTTGATGGCGCTCATGATGCCGTCACCGAATTCTTCACCGATGAGTTCCTTGATCGCCGGGCCGTAGACGTCCAGCGCCTCGTGGAACCGGTAGATCGTGGGATCTGTTGCCATCGTCGCATCGGAACCCCGATACGGCATCATTTGCAGGACCGCCACCGCCTCGTCGTCGAGGTCCAGAAGCGATGCGACCGTCTCCGCGTCGCCGGCCGGCAGCGGATGCTGCCCGAGCAGCGCCGCGACGGTCCACACCGGGTCCTTGCCGATCGATTCGGCGATCTTCGCCCAGCTCAGCCCCCGCTTGACGCGGGCCAGCCTGATGACCTGGCCGAGATCGCTCTTGGTCAATGTGGTTGCCATAGCCCGATTCCCGTCTCGATGCCTATCCGGTGAACAGGGTGGAGTCGACGCTCACCGGGTTGCGGAACGTGTTCACCACGGGTGACCAGGCGATCGCGTTGTCGTGGATCTCCTTGAGCGTCGCCTCGTCGGCGTCTCCGGCCAACGTCACCCTGCAGCGAACGGCGCTGAAGCCGAGGCGCTTTCCCTCGGGGGTGTCACCCACACCCCACACCGCGGAGATGTCGATGTCGCCTTCCATCTCGACCTCGATCTTGGTCAGCGTCACGCCGCGGTGCGTCGCGTTCGCCAGCAAGCCCACCGACACGCACGAACCCAGCGCCGCCAGCGCCGTTTCGGAAGGGTTGGGCGCGGAGTCATCGCCGAGCAGCGCGGGCGGCTCACCCACCAGCATCGGCGCCAGGTCACGGACATAGGTCATGTTGCGGAACCCGGTCTCGCACACCGTCTTGGCTTTCAGGGTCTTCTTTCCCGTCTCCGGGTTGGCCCTGGCGTTGCACGACAGCTTGTCGAGGCCTTCGGCGTCGATGACGAGCGCGTTGGTCATGTGACTTCCTCCGTTTCGCTGATTCTGCGTCTTCACCGAGTTAGTGCTCTGCGGCGGCCGATGTGTGACGGTGGACCCGATTGGTTTACGTGGGCGACACGAAGCATCACACAGCCGAAACGTGGCGCCGTCCATCGCCGGCTGAATCCCGGGGGTTTTGCTTAGGCGAAAAGGCCTTGCCCGATGTAGTGGCCTTCGGCGGGCGCGGGCGGCACCGCGAAGATTGCCGAGCCGACGTGGCGGATGTACTCGTTGAGCAGGTCGTGGGCGCCCAACCGGTTCTGTAGGCGAATAAAATCCTGCGGATCATTTTGATACGAGATGAACAGCAGGCCGGCGTCGAGTTGGCCGTTGGCGTCCAGGCCGTCGGTGTAGTTGTAGGACCGCCGGCGGATCATGATGCCGTCGTTGTTCTCCCGGGCGGCCAAGGCAACGTGAGACATCGGGTCGATGAGCGGGCTGCCTCCGGCGCCCGTGGCGGCGAAGGCGGGCGTATCGAATTCGCCCGTGCCGCTCAGCGGCGCCCCCTCATCCTTGGTGCGGCCGAAGATCCGCTGCTGATTGCCGATGCGGTCGACATCCCACGTCTCGAGCAGCATCCGGATCTTCCGCACGACTTGATACGTCCCACCGTTCATCCACGGCTGGTCGCTGTCGTCGACCCAGACGAAGCGGTCGTACTCGGCCTGCGTGGCGATGTTGCGGGTCCCGTCCTTGAAGCCCAGGAGATTTCGCGGGGTGCGCTGGCCCGGACCGGCCGAGGCTCGCCCGAACCCCAGCACCGCCCAGGATGGTGAGACGATGGTGCGGCCCAGCCGGGCCAGGTTGCGCACGGCGTGATAGCAGACCTGGGGGTCGTCGGCGCAGGCCTGCACGGACAGGTCGCCGCCGCGCAGCCGAGGGTCCAGGTTGTCCCCGTTGAGCGGGGGCAGATCGGCGAAGACCGCGGGTCGCCGCGCGGCGAGCCCGAACCGATCGCCGAACAGCGACGGTCCGAGTCCGACGGTGACGGTGAGACTGGCCGGGCTCAGTCCGTAGGCCTCCCCGGTATCGGCCGGTGGCTGGACCTCGACCCGTGGCTGGATGGTGCCCACCGGCCTTCCGCGCTGCAGGATCGCCGCCGCCGCCGACCAGCGTGCCAGCAGCGTCTGCAGCTCGGTGCGCCCCGCACCGGCGGCCAGCGAGAAGGACATGAACACGGCGTAACGCTGTGGGGGCGTGGCGATTCCACCCTGATGCGACTGGCCGTAGAAGGGGTAGCTACGACGCAAGTCGACGTTGTCGTCGTCACCGTCAACCGCGCGTCCGGCTGCCGTCGCGTACCCCGCAACGCCGCCGCCCGCGGCGCCGACCGCGGTGCCGGCAAGCCCGGCCAGGGCGGCGCCGCCGAGCACGCGCCGGCGCGAAACCGATACGGCTTCGTCGGGCTCGGTGGTGTCGTCGGTCACGATCAGCCCGCAGTGACGACTTTCTGGGCGACCATCGACAGGCTTTGGTGCAGCGGCTGGATGACCGCGGTCAGCTTCGCCGCGTCGGTGGCCTTCAGCGCTGGGGTGTACGTCCGGAAGCCGCCCAGCGCGGAGGGGTCGCGGTATCCGGCCAAAGTGGCCAGCACCGTGCGGAATTGCTGGTCGATCCGGCCGACCAGGGTGCCGTCGATCTTCTCCAGGCCCGGCCGTAGCGACGCGTACGCCTGCTGGGCGCCCTCCACATTGCCCGAAAAGTCAACCAGATCGATGTGGCTGAAGGCCTCCTCCTCGCCGCTGATCTTGGTGTTCTGAATCTCTTCGATCAGGTCGCTGGCGCCGTTGGCCAGGTCCTCGGGCTGATACTGCAGCAGCGCGACGACGGCGTTCAACCTGCCCACGTTGCCGACCAATTCGGAGCTCAGACTCATGGTGGCGGGGGTGATCACCCCGCCCCGCCACAGGTCCCGCTCGATGGCGTGGAAACCCTTCCAGCCGACTTTCGCATCGACGGGGGTGGACTCGCGCATGTCGATCAGGTAGTCGAACCGCCCGGCATTGTCGCCGGCCGGGAAGCCCAACACGATGAAGCCTCCGACGGCGGACTCCGAACGTTCCCAGCAGAGCCGGGCTTTGGCGTACGCGGCCTTCGCGGCCTCGACGTTGCCCGACTGCACGGCGGCGTCGAGCGCCTTGACCCCGTCGCCGAGCTGGCCGATCTGCTTGATGACGTACGCCGCGTAATCCTGGGCACCCCGGTTGAGCACGCTCGCGGCGGCACCCGCCGGTCTGGCCGGCGCCCGGCCCGTCACCGTCAAAGTCTGGTGTTCGCGGCTCGCGCCGGGGCAAAACAGGTCATACGATCCACCGTCGAGAATGACGGTGAACGACACCGGGTCCAGTCCAGGCGCGAGGTCCTCCGTTTCGCCGACGATCCGCTGGTCGGAGAGCAATTCGACCTCGCTGATCCCGGGCGCATTCGTGTTCGCGAGCGTGAACGTCACCGGGCCGGCGGCCACGCTGGTGTTGTCCAGCGCGCACACCTCGTTGCCGCCGACGCCGGCCATGGTGACCTTCACCGCGGCTGCGCCGGGTTTGCCCGCTCGTGCACGGCCCGAGTCGCCACTGGAATGCCCGCACGCGGACGTCACCGCAATCACCACCAAAGCCACTGCGGCCGAGCGCAACCCGAACGTCCTGCGCCGTCCGGGGGCGGTACTGGGCGCCGGCAATCGGCCTCCTTTCTCGTTGGACGGCCCGGGGACGCCGCCACCCGCCAGGTCAGGACGCCGGCTGCGTCACGAAGTCGATGAGTTCCTCGACGCGACTGATCAGCGCGGGCTCCAAGTCATTCCAGTCGCGCACGCGGGACCGAATATGCCGCCAGGCCCTGGCGATGTCCGCCTGGTTGGCGTGGGGCAACCCGAGCGCCCGGCACGCGCCGTGCTTCCACTCGATGTGCCGCGGCACATCGGGCCAGTCGGTCAGGCCGAGCCGCTGGGGTTTCACCGCTTGCCAGATGTCGACGTAAGGATGACCGACCACCAGGGTGTCGCTGCCGCCCGGACCGCGCCGCACCGCATCGGCGATCCGCGCCTCCTTCGAACCCGTGACGAGGTGATCGACGAGCACCCCAAGCCGCCGCCCCGGAGCGGGCGCGAACTCGGCCACGATGTCCACCAGGTCGTCCACACCGCCGAGGTGCTCGACGACGACCCCCTCGATCCGCAAATCCTCACCCCAGACCTGCGCGATGAGTTCGGCGTCGTGGCGGCCCTCGACATAGATCCGGCTGGCACGCGCTACCCGGGCGCGGGCGCCCGGCACCGCGACCGAACCGGAAGCCGTCCTCGCCGCCGCGACCGGCGCCGCACGACGCGGCGCCGTCAGGATCACCGGGCGGCCCTCCAGCAAATAACCTGGGCCCAAAGGGAAGCCACGCACGTGCCCGTGCCGGTCCTCGAGGTCGACCCGCCCGTACTCGACTCTTACCACCGCTCCGACGTATCCGGTCTGCACGTCCTCGACCACCAGCCCCGGTTCGGCGGCGTGCTCGGTCGAGCGGGGCTTGCGCCGGCCCGCGGCGGCAAGGACATCGGTTCCATAGCGATCAGCCACCCGGCAATACTAGGAACCCTTGCGGCCAAACGCCGTTACGGCGCGCCCGCCCGCGAGCATCGTGGCCAAGATCGCTCGCACGACCCGCGACCGCCGGCGCGTAAAAATTGTGTTTTAACTGTGTGGCGTTACTCAGCTGATGACATCGCCGATGGTACGTTGCTAGTCGTAAGAACTGCCGCTCCTTTAGAAACGCGGCGGTGAGCGAGGTGGACGATGGACCTGGCCCTTTGGGTGTCGAGCATTGTGGCTTTCGTGCGGGCCGGCTATCCCGCCGGCATGCCGACGACCGGATATGCACCCCTGGCCGCCCTGGCCCGCCGGCGGCTCTGCAACGACGAGATCACCGCCATCGCAAACAAACTCATGAGGCGCCAATTCTGGCCGATCAACCCCGTTGATATCGGCGTCGAGATCACCCGCGTCACCAACCAGTTGCCGTCACCGGCTGACGTCGAGCGCGTCGAGCACCGCCTCCACGCGATCCGCTGCGCGCGCCGATAAGCTTCGGAGCCCGGAATCGGGCCCAAGCTAGGGCGCCCCTTTCGCCGGGGCGCCGCAGGCGGCCAGGTAGTCCGGGTAACTCCAGGTCCGCAGAAATTGTTGGCCCGCCTGCCGTCCTCGTTGATACAGGGCGTCGCGTTGCTCGGCGGTGATGTCGAAGTCGATCGGGCTCACCTCGTCGGCGGGAACGAAGATGGTGCGCCGTACGGTGCACGGATCGTCGATGTACGCATTGTCCTGATTGCTCACCAGGGTCTCTATCGCGGCGATGCCCAACGAAACCGGACCACGCACCGGATGGGTGGGCGGGATGCCGGGACGCGCGGACAGCCGGATGCCGAAAGTCGGCCAGCGCGGCTGGGCGTCGGGGCGATCAAACAGCTCGACCGGGAAATCCGACAGCAAGCCACCATCGACCCACGTGGCGCCGCCCACCCGGACGGGTTCGAACACATAGGGAATCGCCGAGGAGGCGTGCACGGCGCGGGCCACCGGAAACTCGTCCGGGTCGATGCCATAGGAGTCGAGGTCCCAGGGGATGCGCACCAGCCTTCGCCGGGACAGGTCACTGGCCGTGACGACGAGCGACCAGGCGAACTGGTCCGGCTCCTCGCCCGTGCGCAGGTCGCCGAACGTCCGCACGCCCAAGTCGGCGAGCAGGCCGGCGAGCAGCCGTTCCAGATAGGCACCGCGGTAGACACCGTCGGACACCAACAGCGACAGTGCCCCACCGATCAGCGGCACCTCGCCGATCACGCTGCGGTCGAGGAACTTCCGGTAGTCGATGGTCCGCATCACTTCCGTCAGCCGGCTCAGCGGCTCCCCCGCGACCTGTAGGGCGGCCACCAGCGACGCGACGACCGAGCCCGCGCTGCTGCCCGCAACGCGCGGAAACCGGTAGCCGGCCTCGGACAGCGCGTCGACCGCACCGACCAGCCCGATGCCCCGGACGCCGCCGCCTTCACACACCAAGTCGGCGCGGGATACGCTCATTGCCGCCTCCATCGCCTCACCCTCCCTCAAGAGATTCGCCGGCCGTCCACACCGAAGAAGTGCAGGTGGCCCGGTTCCGGGTGCAGGCGCACCCGGCTGCCCTTCTCCGGCGGCCGGCGCCCGTCGGCGCGCGCGACGACGGGCTGGTCGATGACCTTGCCGGAGCCCGTGATTCGGCCGTAGAGGTAGGCGTCCGCCCCGAGCTCCTCGACCACGTCGACCTCCATCTCGACGCCCTGGCCGCCCAGTTCGAAATGCTCGGGGCGCACTCCGACGACCACCTCGCTCGCGGCGCCGGCGAGCTGCCGCGGAAGCGGGATAAGCCAATCCCCCAGCGACACTGAGGAATCGACGATCGGCAGGGTGAACAGATTCATCGCCGGGGACCCGATGAAGCCCGCGACGAAGACGTTGACCGGGTTGCGGTACAGCTCGCGCGGCGCGGCGAACTGTTGCAGCACGCCGTCGCTCAGGACCGCGACCCGATCGCCCATGGTCATCGCCTCGACCTGGTCGTGGGTGACGTAGACGGTGGTGGTGCCGAGCCGCCGTTGCAGCGCCGCGATCTGATTGCGGGTCTGCACGCGCAGCTTGGCATCGAGATTGGACAGCGGCTCGTCCATCAGGAAGACCTGGGGGCGGCGCACGATCGCGCGTCCCATCGCCACCCGTTGGCGTTGCCCACCGGAAAGCTCCTTGGGCTTGCGGTCCAGATATGGCTGCAGGTCCAGCAGTTTCGCCGCATCCAGGACCCGGTCGCGAATCTCGGCCTTCGGCGTCTTGGCGATCTTGAGGGCGAAGCCCATGTTCTGCGCCACCGTCATGTGCGGGTAGAGCGCATAGTTCTGGAACACCATCGCGACGTCGCGGTCCTTGGGATCGACGGTGGTGACGTCGCGGTCCCCGATCCGGATGCGCCCGGAGTCCAGCGCCTCGAGCCCCGCGACCATTCGCAGCGAGGTGGTCTTGCCGCATCCGGAGGGGCCGACCAGAACGACGAACTCGCCGTCACCGACCTCCAGATCGAGGCGGTCGAGGGCCGGGCGCTCGGCTCCGGCGTAGCGGCGGGTCGCCTGCTCGAAAGTGACGGAGGCCATGGGCTTAACCGTTGAGTCCCGTGACGGCGATGCCCCTGACAAACGAGCGCTGCGCGACCGCATAGATGATCACCAACGGCAACATGATCACCATCGAGGCCGCCATGATGATCGGCCAGCGCGCGACGTACTCGCCCCGCAGCCGTACCAGGCCGAGCGTCAGCGTGGCCAGGCTGTTGCGCTGAAGCATCAGCAGCGGCCACAGGAAGTCGTTCCAGACGTTGACCCAGGTGAGCACCGCCAGAACCATCACCGCGGGACGGGCATGGGGCAGCAGGATTCGCCAGTAGATCTGCCACGGCGAACAGCCGTCGAGTATCGCCGCCTCCTCGAGATCGGTCGGCAGCGTCCGAAAGGACTGACGCATCAGGTACGTGCCGAATGCGCTGCCGAACAAGCCCGGCACGATCATCGACCAGGGGGTGTCGACCCACCCGACCGTCCGCATCAGGATGAACTGCGGGATCACGGTCACGGTCAGCGGCACCATCAAGGTGCCCAGGTAGAGCACGAACAGCGTGTCACGGCCGCGGAACTGCAGCCGGGCGAACGCGTATCCGGCCAACGAGCAGAAGAACACCTGCCCGGCGGTCACGCACCCGGCGTACAGCACGGTGTTGAAAAACATTCGTGCGAAGGGCATCAACGAGAACACCTCGGTGTAGTTGGACCACCTCGGATGCGCCGGCAGCAACCTCGGCTCGGTGACCTCTCCCTCGCCCTTCAACGAGCCGGACACGGCCCAGGCGATCGGGAACAACCAGCACCAGGCGATCCCGATCAGCGCGGCGTAAACGAGCACACCGCGTACGACATGGCGGGTGAACAACCGCTCAGCTGAGGCCACGAGACGTCTCCCAGGACCGTTGCCGGGTGATCCGCAGCTGCACCACGGTCAACACGAGCAGGATGGCGAACATCACCCACGCCAGCGCGGACGCGTACCCGAATTCCAGGAACGAGAACGCGTGCTGAAACAGCATGATGCCCAGGACATACGTGGCGGTTTCCGGACCGCCGTTCGCGCCGTTGAGGACGTACACCATGTCAAAGGCCTGGAACGCGTGGATGATCGAGATGACGCCCACGAATGATATCGACCCGCGGATCAGCGGCACCGTGATGGACACGAACTGCCGGATCTCGCCCGCCCCGTCGATTCGGGCCGCCTCGTAGACGGTCTCGGGAACCCCCTGCATCGCCGCGAGCAGGATGACGGTGGCGAACGGCACGCTGCGCCACACGCTGACGACGCAGAGCGAGGCCATGGCCCATCGTGGGTCGACCAACCACGGGACCGGCCCGATCCCGAGCCAGCCCAGCATGATGTTGAGCAACCCGCTGTCCGTGTTGAACACGAATTGCCACACGACCGCCATGACCACCGACGAGATGGCCAGGGGCAGAAAGACGATGGTGCGGAAGATGCCGATGCCCCGGACCTTGCGGTTCAGCACGCCGGCCACGACGAGGCTGACGACGATGGTGGGCACGACCGTTCCGAGGGTGAAGACGACGGTGTTGCGGATGGCGATCAGGAAGAGCGGATCCGAGGTGAACAGGTCGTGGAAGTTCTTGAGGCCCACAAACTTCGGCGGTCTGAAGATATCCCACCGCTGAAAGCTCATGTAGAGCGAGAATCCCAGCGGAAACAGCATGAACACCGCGACGGCGGCCAGGTTCGGCGCCACGAAGAGGCGGCCGGCCCGGGCGCGCCGCCGCCAGGGGCCCGCGCCGTTGACGGGCTTGCGGGTCGCGCGGCCGGCCGCCGGGCCGGTGTCGACGGAGGTCATGGGTTGCGCAGCACCTCGTTGATGGCGGGCGACAGACCGGCCAGGGATGCCGCGGGCCGCGAGCCACGCAGCACCGGCCCGAAGCTGCGGTCCATCAAGGCGACGATCTTCTCCCACGCCGGAGTGACCGGCAACCCTTCGGAGTACGCCGGCCCTTGGGTGAGCACGGCGAGGTTGCCGACGTTCCGGTGGGCCCTGGCGAATCCGGGCGAATTGAGCGCCGATTGCAGCACCGGCACGAAGAGGCTGGACTCACTGATCAGCGCCTGACCGACGGGCCCGGTCGCGAATTTCACGAACTCCCATGCCTGCTCCTTGCGTGGACTGCTCGAGGAGATGGCCAGTCCGGTGGAGCCGATGTCGGAGTGCGCGGCCTGCCCCTGCCGTCGCGGCCCGACCGGCAACGGCGTGACGTCGAAATCCAGGCCGTCGGCCCGGATGAAGGTCTGGTAGCGCCAGTGGCCGCCCATCGCCATCGCCGCCCGGCCCGCCGCGAACAGGTCGGGCGCGGACATCGACTGCACCTCGGACGCATTGGGCGCGACCCTGTGCCTGTTGGCCAGATCGGCATAGAACTGCACCGCCTCGATGAACGCATCGTCACCGAAATTGAAGTGGGTCGGGTTCTTCAACGGGCTGGACCACGGCACACCATTGTTCATGGCGAACAGCCCGGCCGAGTAGTACGAAACGAACATGTTCACGAACCCCCACTGGGTGGCCCGCCCGGTTCCGCTGCGTTTGGTGAGCGCGGTGGCGGTATTCAGGAACTCGGTGAAATCCCAGGGCCGCTCCCACGAAGTGGGCGGCGGCTGCACCCCGGCCTCGGCGAACAGCCGCTTGTTGTAGAACAAATAGTTTCCGGACCATTGCTCCGGGAGCGCGTACTGGCCTCCGTTGAAGGTGAAGGTGTCAAACAGCGCCCCGATGCCGTCGGACTTCAACTCGGCCGCGAAGGCCTGGTCGCGCGACAGCATCGTGTTGAGGTCGAGCAGCACGCCCCGGGCGGCCAGCTCGGCGTAGCTGAGATCCCACGCCATCAAGACGTCCGGGCACTTGCCGCCGGCGCAGAACGTGGACAACTGCTGCATCACGCCCGGCGCCGAAAGCACCGGGCGAACCTTGATGTCCGGGTGGCGGCGCGCGAACTCGTCGACGATGCGGAGCCTGGCGTCGCGTTCCTCGGGGTTGGCCGCGAAGAAGAACGTCAAGGAGTCGTCCTCGGGGGCGCAGCCGCCGGCCCAGGGCGCCAGCGATGCCGCGGTGAGCGCGCCGGCCCCGCGCAGCAGGCCGCGCCGTCCGAACGGCTTATCGAGCATCGCGCTCCCGTTTTCGCCCCGGTGCCGGCTGCCCTGCCGGCGGTGTCTGATGTCCTTGGTACCCGACACGGCTGTGGTGCTGAGGAATCGGCCGGCTCGGCAGCGCCAGAACGGCCCGGTGAATGCGGTCGCGGTCCCCGATGATGTCGATCGCGTGGATGCGGTCGTCGGCTCCGACGGCGATCAGCAACAGGGCCTGCGCCCGCCCCTGCGGGGCGATCACCACGCCCGGCGCCCCGTCGATGAACATGACCGCACCGGCACGCGCCCGCTGAGCGAACCGGCGGGTCTCCTCCGCGACCTGCGCGGCGCCGCGCACCTGGGTCGGCACGTCCTCGGGAACCAGCGCCCGATCCACCGTGCGGACCACGTCGGGCGCCAGCAGCTCGAGCAAGGCGGCGATGTCACCGCCGCGGGACGCCGCGAGAAACGCTTCGACGATCTCGAGGTGCTTGGCCGCGCGCCCGGGTGGCCCATCCGGCTCCGCCTGCAGCCGCCCACGCGCCCGGCTTGCCAGTTTCTTCGCGGCGTCCGGCGACCGGTTCAGCAGGGTGGCGACCTCTTCGAAGGGCACCGCGAACAGGTCATGCAGCACGAACGCGACGCGCTGCGCCGGCGAGAGCCGATCGAGGACCACGAGCAGCGCGTTGCTCACCGACTCCTTCAACAGCGCGTCCTCGTCCGCGGGCGCCGTTGAGGCCGCGGTCAGCCGATCCAGCTCGTCGGTGGTGATGAGCGGCTGTTCGGCCCGTCTCTTGCGCGCCCGGAGCTGGTCGACGGCCTCGCGCGCGGTCATGGTGGTGAACCAGCCGGTGAGGTTGTCGACCGCGCCGAAATCGGCGCGGCTGGCCTTGAGCCACGCCGACTGAACCGCGTCGTCGGCGTCGGCCGCCGAGCCCAGCAGCTGGAACGCGACGGACCTCAGGTGTCGCCGGTCGGCGTCGAAGCGCCGCGCGAGATCGGCCAGATTCTTATGGGCGCTCATAGGTCACCTTTTCCGCACAGGAGCCGTCAAGAGAATGACCGCGTCCCTCGAGCTCTCTGTTGCAAAGGAGGCCTGCACCATGACCTTATCGATTGTGCGCCGCGGCGCCCGCGGCGACCATCCGGCTCGCCGCCGCAAAACCGGCCGCCCCGCGGAGGTTTGGCGCAGATGAACACCGCCTGCGTCGTGATCACCGTGTTGACCGCCGCCGGCACCGCCGGGATCGCCGTGGCCGACCTCATCCCGGCGGGGTTCGTCCTGGCGAACTCGGCCGAAGTGGGGGTGCCGCGTTCGTGGTTGCCGGCGCTGGGTGCGGTGAAGCTGGCCGGCGCGGTCGGCCTGGTCGTGGGCCTGATGGGGCTGCCCGCCTTGGGAATCGCGGCCGGGGCCGGCCTGGTGCTGTTCTTCGTCGGCGCCGTCGTGACGCACCTGCGGGCAGGCGTGCTCTACAACATCGCGTTCCCCGGGGCATACCTGTGCCTGTCGGTCGCCTCACTGGCGCTGCTGGTGTTGCGTTGACCGGGTTCGCGCTCAGCCGGGAAAATACCGGACCCGGTTGATGGTGGCGCCCCGCCGGCCCATGTCGGCGAACAGCATCCCGCGCCCACGCCGGGAGTCGACCGAGATCGTCACCGTGGGGCCCGCGCTGATCGTCTTGGTCGGACGGGCGCCGTCCAGCTGATCGGCGAGGTCAGCGAGGTCCAGCTGCTCGTGGTCACCCAGAGTTATTGTGGCCCTTGGCGATAGGGCCCGCCCGGCTGCGCCGTGATCGCGCCGCCCGGCGGCGCGCAGGAACTCCTCGGCGAGTTTCTTGCGCCCCGCGCGCACCCGCCGGAACCCCGTCAGGAAGCCGGCCGTGCCGCGCAGCCGCTGATTGCTCAGCAGGCCCCGCGTCAGTCGCAGGGCCGGCGACGCCGCGCGCGATCCGGTCGACAGGAATTGCAGCACCATCGCGGGCAGTTCCCAATAGGCCCGCAGTTCCTCAATCCGCCACCGCCCGTTGATGTCTCGCAGGTCGTAGCGCAAGAAGGCGGGGATGTGCATCGTGACCCCTGAGCCCATCGCCACTTCGAGCTCGAGATCGCGCAGCACCACGGTCTCGAAGACGATGTCGAGGTCGCGGTGAAAGGTGATGTCGCGCGGACCGATGAAGGTGTCGTAGAAGCGGCCGATCTGTTCGTGCCCGACGTGCGGGCGCGATCCGACCGGGTCCTCCACCCGGGCGTCGTCGGTGAACAGCGCCACCCACCCGGCGCGGTCGTGCGCGGCGGCCGCGCGCGGCGAGCGCTCGACGGCGGCGAGCAGCGTCTCCCGATCCGGTGGCGCCGCCATCACGGTCCCCCGACCAGCTCGACGCCGGCGGCCCGCATCGCCTTCAGCGCCTCGGCGGCCGAGTCCGGCGAGACGGCCGCCGTCAGGTTCACCAGCACCCGGGTGGACAGGCCCGCCCGTGCGGCGTCCTCCGCGGTTTCGCGGACGCACTGGTCGGTGGCGATGCCGACCACGTCGACCTCGTCGACCCCCCGCTGCCGCAACCAGTCCAGCAGTGGGGCCCCGTTCTCGTCGACGCCCTCGAAACCGCTGTAGGCCGCGGCGTAGGCGCCCTTGCGGAACACCGCCTCGATCCGGCGGGTGTCCAGGTCGGGCCGCAACTGAGCGCCGGGGCTTCCCGCGATGCAGTGCGGGGGCCACGACGACGAATAATCCGGCCGGTCGGAGAAATGGTCGCCGGGCCGGATGTGAAAGTCCTGGGTTGCTACCACATGCTGATAGCCCGGCTCGCCGGCCAGATAGGCGGTGATAGCGGGTGCGACGGCGGCGCCGCCGGCCACCGGAAGCGAACCGCCCTCGCAGAAATCGTTTTGCACGTCGACGATGATCAACGCCCTCACGGGTTTCACCCTAACGGTGTCGCCCGCCACGGCACTTCAGCTGCGCAGACGCCCGGGGCGGTTTGTCCGCGAACCAGTCGGGTAATCCACCGGCCATGTTGATCCGGAGAATCGCGCGCCCATTGCTGTCAGTGGCATTCATCGGCCAAGGAGTCAATTCCCTGCTCAACCCCAAATCGGCCGCGGCGGCCGCCGCGCCCGCGGTCGACGGTTTGCAGGCGCTGCCGAATTCGGTGAGCGGCAACATTCCGAGCGACCCCGAGACGTTCGCGCAAATCACCGCGGCCGTCCAGATCGGCGGAGGCCTGCTGCTTGCCACCGGCAAGCTGCCCCGCGTCGCCTCGGCCGCGCTCGCCGTCACGGTGCTGCCCGCCAACCTCGGCGCGCACTCGTTCTGGAACGAGAGCGATCCGCAGGCGAAAGCCCAGAAGCGCCAGCAATTTCTCACGGACCTCAGCCTGGTCGGCGGGTTGTTGATCGCGTCCGCCGACACGGCGGGCAAGCCGTCACTCGGATGGCGCGGGCGCCGGGCGGCCGAGCGGCTCTCGGAGCGAGTGTCGTCGGCGCTCCCGGGGTCAGACGACGCCACATTCGACACCGACTTCTCGGAGCTGGGCGAGAAGATCGTGCACAGCCTGCAGATCGGCGCCGAACGGGGCCGTGAATTCGCCAGCACGGCCGCCGAACGGGGCGCGCCCTACGCCGAGGCCGCGCTGGAACGTGGCCGTGAATTCGCCAGCACGGCCGCCGAACGAAGCAAGCCGCTGGCCAAGAAGGCCCGCAAGCGCGGAGAAGAACTCGCCGAAGAGGCCGCAGAGCGGGCCGCGCCGCTGGTGAAGAAGGCGCAGAAGCGCGGAGAAGAACTCGCCGACGACGCCGCCGACTGGGCCGCGCCGCTGGCCAAGAAGGCGCGCAAGCGCAGCGAGAAGGTGGCCAAGAAGGCGCGCAAGCGCGGGGAGGAATTGGCGAGCACGGCGCTGGATCGGGGCGAGGAGTTCGCCGACACCGCCCGCGCGCGTGGCAGCTACCTGGCCGAGACCGCCCGCGCTCGCGGCGGCTACCTGGCGGACACCGCCCGCGAGCGACTCGGTGAGCAGGTCAAGACCGGTCACCGCAAGCTTTCCTCCTGAGCGGATCGCCCGCCGGCTAGGGCGTCCGGCCCGACAGGAACGCGTCGATGATCGCGTCGACGTCCCGGCCGGCGTCGACGGTCACGCCGGACTCGTCGGCGGCGAGCGGCTCGAGCGCGTCGAATTGCGAGCGCAACAGCGCGGCCGGCATGAAGTGACCCGTCCGGGTGGCCAGTCGGCCGCTGATCAGTGCCGGTGAACCCGCGAGGTGGAGGAACTCGACCCGCGGGCAGTGCCCGCGCAACTGGTCGCGGTATTTGCGCTTGAGCGCCGAGCAACTCACCACGCCGCCGCGGCGGTGTGCGGCCAACCACTCGCCGACCCGGTCCAACCACGGAAAGCGGTCATCGTCGTCGAGTGGCTCACCGGCCGCCATCTTGGCGATGTTGGCCCGCGGGTGCAGCGTGTCGGCGTCGACGAAGGGAACCCGCAAGCGTTGCGCGAGTGCTGTTCCCACGGTCGACTTGCCCGAACCCGAGACACCCATCACCACGACGGGCGCGGGTCCGCTCACTCGGTTTCTGCGGGAAGGTTGCGGTTCCACTCCACCCAGCCGACCCCGCGTCGGCCGTCGGCCGTCGCGACCGTGGCCCAGGCCCGCGGAAACTGGCTGACCCGCCCGTCGGTCGCGGTCAGGCGTACCGGCGCGTGCCCGCAGACGTTGATGTCGGCGGTGATGTCGCCGGGCTGCAGGGTCAGCGTGGCGTTCAGCGGTAAGCCGTTGGCGCCGAAGGACTCTCGTGAGTCGACGGTCTGCAGTTCGGTGACGCCGCCGTCCGCGCCCTGCGCGTAGCCGATGCTGAAGGCCGGCGCGCCGGGAATGCGGATGTTCACCCCGTGCAGGTGGGTGCCGTCATCGAGGTGCAGCGCGCTCCAAATCCAGTCCATGCTCCACCAGTCGCGCACACCCCAGGAATGGTCGCGCTGGCCGGGAACCGACTCGACCCGGTAGCCGGTGTCGCCGACGGTGACCGTGCCCGAGACCCGGCAAGGGATCTCATACCGGGTGGTCATGCGGTACTTGTAGGGGACGCCGTCGGTGTCCCACACCAGGTTCATCGTCATCTCGACCGGGGTGCCGGCCTCGCCGCGCAACAACGCCGACGGATCGGGGTAGGCCTGAGCCCGCGCTCGCAGGTCGAGGCGGTAGGCCTGCAGCGGCGCCGTCGCGGCGTGGCCGAGTTCGAAGGAGTCGGTGCCCAATACCCACGGGTCCGCCGGCAGCGGCACCCGCACGTCCACGGCCACGGTCGGCATGTCCGGGCCGCACAGCAGCGCGTGCACCCACGCCGTCTGCTCGTTGGCGATCAGGCCGAGGCGAAACCAGCCACCCAATCCCTGTGCCGCATCGGCGAAGTCGGCGTACCAGCTTTCGCTCCACAGCGGCTCGGCGGTCGGGGCATGCGCGAGTTCGTCGGCCTCCGAAGGCCGCAGGGGTTCGGGCGTCTGCGCGACGGGCAGCGTCGCCAGCGCGTCCGTGTCGAGCACATGATCGCAGTGTCGCTGCAGCATCGTCATGAACATCCGGTCGCCGCGCTCGGTACGTTCCACCAGCATCGAGGACACGATCGCCATCATCACGCCGAAAAAGCTTTGCCGGCGCACGCCTTCGGCCACGTCGGCGAGCGACAGGGGTGCCGATGGCCCCAGCGCCCGGTGGTAGGCGCGCAGAAGCGCGTCGTAGTGCTCCCGGCGATCCTGGGTCGGCAGCGCGCAGCCCAGGAAGTACGACAGGTCGGTCAGGGCCGGACCCCAGGACACCGTCTGCCAATCGACGACCGTCAACGGACGGTCGGCCCCGGCCGTCCCGAACAGCAGGTTGTCCAACCGGTAGTCGCCGTGCATCAGGCCCTGGACGCGGTCGGGTGCCGCCTCCTGGGCCAGGTATCCGTCGAAGGACGCGACCAGGCGTTCGCACACCACGCGGTGCTCCGGCGCGATCTGGTCGCCGTAGCGGTCGACGAACCCGGCGTACAGCGGCGCGATCATCGCCTGGTTGAGCGGTGAATCGCGGTTCAGCCACGGCGCTTCGGCCAGCGCGGTGTCGCCGAGCAGCGGGCCGTGCAGCCGTCCCAGCTCGACGACGCACAGGTGCGCCTGTTCGGCTGTCGCGCCGGCGATTTCGTCCCCCACGACCGCCGGCCCGGCATCACCCAACAGCAGATCGAACGCACCGGTGGAGGTATCGACGGCGGCGTGATAGCACGGCGCTATCGGCCCGCCCAGCCGTGGCGCGATGTCGCCGTAGAACCGCACCTCCCGTTCGTAGAGGCCCAGGGCCAGCCCCGTCTGCCGACTCACCGGGTCGGTGGCCGCCACCTTGAGCACCACGGACTCGGGCCGGTCGGGGCCCGCCGCGCCGTCGGCGTAGTCGAGACGGATGCGGTAGCACTCGCTCATCTGCCCGGTGCCGATGCGCTCCACGGAGAAGTCGGCGACGGGTCCGGCGCCGATCGCCGCGGTCAGCCATTCGGCGGTGAGGTCTCCGGGTCGTTCGATGACTTGTGCGATGTCGGCATGCATGGGGTCAGCGTGCCAGGTCACCGCGCCAGGGAGAAGCCATCCCAGGCAATCCGGCGGTGCGGATGTGGATCGAACTCGACGCGGCTCCTGCGGTCGAAGACCATCACGGCACGGTCGGCGGTGGTGTAGGTGGGCCAGTCGTCGCCCGGCGCACCGGAGTGGCTGAAGGCCCGCCACCGCCGTTGTACCTGGTTACTGACCCGCAGCGCGGCGCGGCGATCGGCGGCGGCGGTCAACAGCGCGCCGAATCGGGTGCGGTAGACGTCGAAGACGGCCAGCAACTCGGTGGCGTGGGTGGCGCCCAGGCCCGACCAGCGCAGCGTGCGCGGCGCGTAGTCGTACCGGTACAGGTAGGTGGGCGCGTGGGCGCTGTGCGCCTCGGCGATCTGCCAGGCCGCCGAGCCGAACGCGAAGTCACCGCCGAGCTGGATGCACGCCGAGGGCGCGGGGTAATCGGGGTAGGCGGCGGTGATGCGTTCGCGAGCAGCCGGTTCCGTGTCGGCCAGCAGCTCCTCGATCATCGCTTGATTGGTCGGCAGCATCTTGAGGAAGCGGGTGAACAGGCGGCCCTCTTCGGCGTTGGTGCCCACGATGAGCGGGACCCGGTGCGCGCTGCCGGCCCGCATCGCCTCGACGGGATCGAGCGGCACGACGTCGTCGCCGGCGACCGGGCCGATCGGGAAGGCGCCGAGCCTGTCCTCCATGCCCTGGTCGATCAGCCGGTGCTGGGCGTCCACCAGTTGCGCCGGGGACGCCTGCATCAGCGCCTCCGCGGCGTCCTGCGGGCGAGCGCCCAGGATCGCGGCGAATCGCGTCGCGAATTCCGCGGCCGTCTCTCGCGACCGAACCATTCCGGAGGCGGGGCTTTCCGCGATGGCGCGGGCGAACAACCCTTCGGCGGCCGGCACCGCCAACAGGGTGGCGGTGATGTGCGCCCCGGCGCTTTCCCCGAAGATCGTGACCTTGTCCGGGTCACCGCCGAACGCGGAGATGTTGTCTTTCACCCAGCGCAGCGCCATCACCAGGTCGCGCAGGAACAGGTTGCCGTCGATGGTGATGTCGGGGGTCGAAAGCGACGACAGGTCCAGGCAACCCAGCGCGCCGAGCCGGTAGTTCACCGATACGTACACACACCCGCGGCGCGCCAGCGCCGCTCCGTCGTACAGCGGCGTGGCCGAGCTGCCCAGTATGTAGCCACCGCCATGAATGAAAACCATGACGGGCAGCGGGTGTTCGGCCGGCGCCTCGGGGGTGACGACGTTCAGCGTGAGGCAGTCCTCCCCCATCGGCTGGTAACGGCCCACCCCGAGCATGGTGTAGCGCCGCTGCTGGGGTGCACAGTTGGCGAAGCCGTGGCAATGCCGCACACCCGACCACGGTTGCGCCGGCTCGGGGGCCCGTAACCGCAGGGGCCCGACCGGTGGCCGCGCGTAGGGAATGGATCGCCAGCGGTGGACACCGTCGCGGGTGAAGCCTTCCACGGTGCCGATCGTCGTGCGTGCGCGCACAGTGCGCTGGTGCATAACCCGACGTTAGCGGACATGACGGGCGTAACGCGCGCGCAGCGCCTTATTTTCACCGCGTGGCGGTTAGCCTGACTGGATGCGGATTGCCGCGCTGCTGGCAGCGTCGTTACTGGTCGCCGGGTGTTCCCACACGGTCGGCGGCCAGGCGCAGCACACTCGGACATCCGGGGGCGCTTCGGCCACTGCCCCCGCAGGCACACCGCCGGCCCCCTCGGCGGCGCCGCAGGCCGGGGCACCGATCTCCGCGGTGATCGCCTGGATCGAGGCGGCCCATCCCGCGGATCCGGGTCACTTTCACAACGCGGTCCGCGACGGCGCCACCACCGCGCTTGGTGACGACATCGCCTTCACGGCGGCGGGGGGCAAAGTCTCCTGCCTGACCGACTCCAAGCACACCGGTGCCGCCCTGCTGTGCCTGGTGAGCCTGACCAATCCGCCGCCGGCCCCGCCGACGTCCTACGGCGACTGGCAGGGCGGCTGGGTGACCTTCGACGGCGTGAACCTCCAGGTCGGTGCGTCGCGCGGAGACCCCGGTCCGTTCATCAACGGCAACGGGCCCGAGCTGGCCGGCGGCGATTCGTTGTCATTCGGCGACGACCGCTGCCGGGCCGATCCGACCGGGCTGTATTGCGTGAACTACGCGCACCAGTCGGCGGCACGATTCAGTCCCGCGGGCATCGAGCCGTTCGGCTGTCTACGGCCGGCGCCCGCCCCGGACGGCGTCGGCACGGCGTTCACCTGCTGAGTGTCCGGTCGGCGATGGCCGCGAACAGCTCAGCCATCTCCTCGCCCGGACCGCGGGGAACCGTGTAGCCGGCCTCGTCGCGGACCTCGTCGAGATGATCACGCACATCCTCGATCGACAGCTCCGGGTCATAGAAGCCCGTTGTCCTGCCGATGAAGAAGCGCGCGACGTGTCCGGCGCCCGCCGTGTAGATCTCTCCGGAGACCGGGCAATCCCGGTGCGTCAGGAAGGCCGCAACTGGCGCGACCCGCGCGGGGTCCAGCCGCTGAAGGTATTGGCCCACAAGATCATCCAGTACCGCCCGCGCAGCGGGGGCATCCTGCTGGCCCACGCTCTCGAGCGAGTGCGTCAGCATCCGCGTGTAGGCGATCGGCGCAATGGCATTGACCTTGATGCCGTGCTCGGCCCCTTCGGCGGCCAGCACGCGGGTCAAACCGATCAAGCCGGTCTTGGCCGCACCGTAGTTGCTCATGCCTTCGGCGCCAAGGATTCCGGCGGCCGAGCAGGTGTTCAGGATGCGACCATACCTCTGCTCGCACATGACTTTCCAGGCTGGCCTGGTGACGTAGAACGCGCCGTTCAGGTGGACCTCGAGGAGGGGTTCCAGCCGATCCGCGGTCATGTCTTCGAACGGCGCGTCGCCGACGATGCCCGCGTTGTTGATCAAGATGTCCACCCGCCCCCAGGTGCGCAGGGCGGTGTCGATAATCGCCGCTGCGCCTTCCGGACTGGTCACGCTGTGACCGTCGGCGACAGCCTCGCCGCCTTGCCGGCGGATCTCGGCCGCGGTGACGCTCGCGGGCTCGATGTCGGCGCCACTTCCAGTCACCGATCCGCCGATGTCGTTGACCACGACCCGCGCGCCACGGGAGGCCAGCAGCAGTGCGTAATGCCTACCCAGGCCGCCGCCCGCGCCGGTGATCACGGCGACCTGCCCGTCGAACCTCATCGCCTTCACCAGGTCACCGGAAGTTCCTTCATGCCGTAGATGTGGGCCTCTTTGAACCTCAATTCCTCCGGCGGCACCGCGAGTTTGAGCCCGGGTAGTCGGCGGGCCAGCGTGGCGAACGCGACCTGCATCTCGACGCGGGCCAGGTTCGCTCCGATGCATTGATGCACGCCGTAACCGAAGCCCAAGTGCCCGCGCGTGTTTCGATCGGCGTCGAAGGATTCGGGGTTGTCGACGAATTCGGCGTCCCAGTTCCCGGCGAGCAGGTTCATCATGACGTACTCCCCGGCGCGAATCAGCTGACCACCGATCATCAGATCTTCGGCCGCCACGCGATCGACCTGGCTGTGCACGATGGTGAGGTAGCGCATGAGCTCTTCGACGGTGTTCGCGATGACCGCCGGGTCGTCCGTCTGCCCGAGTCGCTCGAACACGTCGGGGTGTTCCAGCAGCGCAACCGTTCCCAACGAGATCATGTTGGCGGTGGTCTCGTGGCCCGCCTGCATCATGATCACGCTGTTCATGGCCGTGGTGGTGTGGTCCAGTTGGCCTTTCGCCACGTATTCGGTGAGCAGGTGGCTGATCAAGTCGTCGCCGGGTTCCCGCGCTTTGCGTTCCACCAGCTCCTCGATGTAGGCGTACATGGCCCCGAACGCCTGGCCTTTTTCCTCGTCGGTGGATTTCTGGTCAAGCCCCCTCGTGGTGTTGTGCTGGAAGATTTCGAGGTCTTCGGGCGGCACCCCGAGCAGCAGCGCGATCACCATTGACGGCACGGGTAAGGCGAATTCACGCACCAGATCGGCCGGCGCACCGTTGGCGATCATCTGGCCGAGATAGTGGTCGACCATGTCCTGAATGTGCGGCCGCATCGATTCGCAACGCCGGAAGGTGAAGTTGCTCGTCATCATGCGCCGCAACCGGTGATGCTCGGGATCGTCAATCCGCGCGAACATCACCGCGACCTTGTCGTCGGCATCGGTCGGGAGGATCGAATCCGGAATGGTCTTCGCGGACAAGCGCGGATCGACCAGCGCGGCCCTGATGTCGTGGTAGCGGCTGATCACCCAGACCGGGTTGCCCTGGAACATCGCCCGCCGCAGGCCGGGCTGTTCACGCCACTCCGCGAACGCGGGCGGGGCCGCGAGCGGGCAATGCGTCGGCCGCGGGACGGGCAACACAGGAAGATCCGCTTCAGGGCTCGATTCGGAAGCCTCGAAAGATATTGACATCAGCCATGTTTCCCATTAAGTGTCAGTTACCTGCCAGTTGTAGAGCGTAAAGCTCCCCTTGTTGGCAGTCAACTGTCAGTTAGGCTGTCAGCATGACCGCGGTTGAGGACCGGCCGTTGCGGGCGGACGCGGCACGCAACGTCGAGCGCATTCTGCGCGCGGCACGCGAGGTCTACGGCGAGTTGGGGCCCGATGCGCCGGTGGAGGCGGTCGCGCGGCGGGCCGGCGTCGGTGAGCGAACCCTCTACCGCAGGTTCCCGGCGAAGGCCGACCTGGTTCGGGCCGCCCTGGATCAAAGCATCGCCGAGGACCTCACGCCGGTGATCCACACGGCCCGCCACGCCAAGGATCCGCTGAGCGGCCTCACCCAACTGATCGAAGCAGCGATCTCCCTGGGGGCCCGCGAACACAACCTGTTGACGGCCGCGCACCGGTCGGGGGCGCTTTCGGCCGATATCTCGGTTGCACTCAACGAAGCGCTGGGCGACCTCCTCCGCAGAGGTCAGCTTGCCGGCAGCATCCGCGCCGACCTGGTCACCGATGACCTGCCCCGCCTGGTCGCGATGCTCTATAGCGTGCTGTCGACCATGGATGAGGGCAGCGGCGGTTGGCGACGTTACGTCGCCCTCGTTGTCGATGCGATATCGGTCAACGCACGGCGGCCGCTGCCTCCCGCCGCGGCCCTGCGTTACACCACAGAGCCGAATAGCTGGCCACTGTAGGCGATTCGGCTGGTGGTCATCGCGGCTACTGCTCGCGCCACATCAGGCCCCGCATCGCCGCGGACGGCGGGATGTCTTCCACGCCGATCAGTCCTTGCGGCGCGCGGCACACCCAGTCGATGGCATTGACGGCCCGGGCCGCCGTGGCGATGCAGCCGGCGTCCGTGGAATCCAGCACCGGATGGGAAACGTGGGTGTTGATTTCCACCCGGGGTTCGCCCTCCACGACGACGCGGTGTACGCCGGTGTGCCCCTCGGGCGGGAACTCCCAGTCGGGCGCCGCCGCCTGGGTAAGTCTGGTCACGTGCTCGAGCGTGATCACCGGCTCACCACCGAGCACCCCCTCCGTGGCAAACCGCACCGCGGCCATCTGCCCCGGCTCCACCGTCATCATCGTGCATTCGATGCGCTCCGGCGTGTACCAGGGCTCGACGCGTTGGCGCACGTCGTCGAGTTTGATGCCGAGATGGTCCGCCAGGCCACGGACCTGACCTCCCCACATCGACACGATCACTCCCGGCAGAAACATCATCGGGGAGTCGTCGTCGGCCGTGGTTCCGAATCCCATTGCGGCACCGGTGAACTCGGCATCGTCATAGTTCCCGTAATCGAAGATCTCCTGCACCGTGATCGAATCGATCCGGGCGGTCAGGCTGGCCGCCGAGTGCACCAACGTATCGCCGGAGAAACCGGGGTCGATGCCGTTGACGTAGAGCGAAGTGTTACCGGCCGCACAGGCCTGTGCCAACGGCTCGCGCAACCATTCGTCGGCATGGCGCGGCGTTACCAGCCACACCATCGACGTGCCGACGACATTGGTGCCCGCAGCAAGGAACGCGGCCATCTGTTCAATGGCTTCCGTCGGCCGAGTTTCGCCCTGAGACGTGTAAACCACGCAGTCAGCGGCGAGGGCCACCAGCGCGTCGATGTCGTCGGTGGCAACGACGCCGGTCGGTTCGTCCAGGCCGCACAGCCGCGCCGCGTCCTGACCGACCTTCTCCGGGCTTGCGGCGTGCACGCCGACCAGTTCGAGGTCAGGCCTGCCGATGATGGCCCGCAACGAATGCCGGCCCACATTGCCGGTGGAGAATTGAATGACTCTGCGCACGGTTGCCCTCGTCCTTCCAACGGCGGGTGATGGCCCATCATCGCGCGTCCGGTCGCGGGGCGGGTCAGTAATCGGGTATCGGCAGCGGCGAATTGTTGGAGTCGATGCCGCCGTCGATGTGGAAGGTGGCGTTGGTCGCATAACAATCCCGAGTGCACAGATACACCGCGAGCCGCCCGAGATCCTCGACGTCACCCAGCCGGTGCAGCGGCGTGGCCCCCAGCATCTTCTCCAACGACCCTGGCATCAAATCCAGGCTGCCCTTCAGGCCGTCGGTGGCGAATGACCCCAGGGCGATGGCGTTGACACGAATCTTCGGCGCGAGTTCCTGTGCCATCGCGCGGGTAAGCGCTTCCAGCCCGCCCTTGGCAACGCAATACGCGGCCAGTGCCCGGATGCCGAACCGCGCCGAGCCCGACGAGATGTTGATGATGGAACCGCGCCCCGCACTGAGCATGTGGGGGGCCACCAGCTGACTCATGATGAAGGCCGACGTCACGCACCAGTCGAAGGTGTGCCGGAAATCCTCGTCGGTGATGTCGAGAAACCGCGCGTAGGTCGAGCCCCCGACGTTGTTGACGAGAATGTCGATGCGGCCGAAGCGGTCCATCGCCGTGTTCACGACCCGCTCTCCGTCCGGACGGCTCATCGCGTCCGCGACGAGCGCCAGCCCCTTGCCGCCCGCGGCCTCGATACGCTCGATCGTGCCCACGATATCCGCCTCGGTGCGGGCGGTGCCGACCACCGTGGCTCCGGCCTCCGCCAATACCCGGGCAATGCCTGCGCCGACGCCCTTGCCTGAACCCGTGACGATCGCGACTAGTCCATCCAGCCGGAACTGCTCCAGTGCCATGCCGGGCTCCTTCGATCGTGCGTGGCGGGCGCGGTTCAATTTAAGAATTATGCTGACTAAAGTCAACGATTTCGGGTGACGAGAGTTTTCGGCGATGAGCGTGCCTTCACAAAGACAAGACAATGCAAGCTGTTTTGCCGAGAAGGCGGCATAATGATGGGGCCTAGCGTGCAACGGCTCGCACGAGTCAGGTCAACGATGAGGACGAAATGGCAGTGACGGACCGGCTGTCGGCACGGGAAGCGAAGCGCCTGCAGACGAGAGAGCGCTTAATGGGCGCCGCGATCGCCGAATTCACCCGCGCCGGCATGGCTGAGGCCGACGTCAGCGCCATCGTGGCCGCGGCCGGAGTCGCCCACGGCACCTTCTTCTTCCACTTCCCCACCAAGGAGCACGTGCTGCTGGAGCTGGAACGCCGTGAAGAGGACCGGATCGCCAAGCAGTTCGCCCAATTCCTGAAATCCAAGCACGATCTCGCTTCCGCATTGCGGGAGGCGGTCCGCCTGGTGGTCGGCTTGGAGCGCCGCCTGGGTGATCTGCTCTTCAATGACTTTCTCGCGCTGCACTTCTCCCAAACCCGGCCGCAGTCCGAGGATGGGCGGGATCATCCCTTGATCGTCTTGGTCGCCCAAGAGATCGCGCAGGCTCAAGACCGCGGCGAGACCGATCCGGACGTCAATCCGATGAACAGCGCGGTGTTCTTCCTGCTGGGCCTCTACGCCCTGTTGGTCACCACCAACCATTGGCCCGCCGGTCACACCTTGCTCGAAGACTACGTTGCGAGGACATTGCGCAGCCTGCAGCCCTGACGGACCGTCCCCGGGCTCTGACTGCTGTCAGCAGTTTTTCTCCGGCGAGCCGACGCGTACGGCCGGCTTGTGGGCCGTACTCAGCGTTATGGCGCATGACCACCGCATAAGCACAACGACGTGCAACAGCCGGTCCTCAATGCGGAACGACCAACTCGACATCTTCTGCTGACTGTAGTCAGCCTGCTATAGTGCTCACGCCGATCCAATCAGCGTTGATGACGGGGAGGGGTCCGTGAATCCGCCGAAGCTGCACCAGCGCAATGCGGGCGTTGGCACAGCCGACCGTTCACGCGACGGCGCCGCCGCTGCCGCAACGGGTCTGACGATCGACGAGCACATGGAACGGTCGCATGCGGCGCAGCGTCAGGCCGACAAATGGCTCATCTCCGGCAGCCTCCTGATCGGCACCGCGGCCCTGGGCGTCTTCGGCTTGCCGCTTTTTCTCTGGGGAGTCCGGTTGCTGCGCCGGGCCCTACGAGATGGCCTCTCCGTGCGGCCGATGCTGGTCACGTTGCTGGGCTATCTGGTCATCATCGACGCCGCCATCAATACCGTGGGCTGGGCGCTCGACCTGGTGGCAAACCACACGCTGCTGGCCCGCGTGCTGCTCAACGGCTGGGGCAACATGTTCGACGCCGGTTACTTCTGGCACTACAACGAACTGTGGGTCGGCGGCGCTGCGGGCCCCGGTGAAAAAGCCTGGGAAGTCGGGCTGATCCTGACGGTGTTCACGATGCGCATCGCCGCGGCCATCGGCTTTCTGCAGATGAAGCGGTGGGGCCATCAGTGGATGGTCGTCACCTGCTGGATGGGCGTGGTGATCTGGATCGGCTACGTCTTCAACATGACCATGTTCGCCGACGTCCGCTTCGCCGGGGTCGTGTTGCCAGTGGTCGGCTGGTGGCTCTACGACATCTTCTACATCACCCCCTTCCTGGCCATCCCCTATCTGCACACCGTCAACCGCGAACTCTTCGCCGACTGAAATGCGGGAGAAACTGTTCGCTGCCCCTTCCCGCCAGCCGATGACCGGCCGCCCAGCCGATCACCCCGGCGGAATCTCGTTGTCTCAGAGAGTATGTCGACGCCCTGTTGGGCGGGACAGACCACAAGTCGGATTCGCACAGCACGTGGCCAAGTGCGCGTCATCAAGGAGGGCAAGTCGTGGACTATCTGTGGGAGATCCTTCGCTATGTCGCTGCATGGGGCGGCACCGGGCTGATCATCTGGTTCTGGTATTGGCTGTTCTCCAACATCGGTACGTTCTGAACACCGGGCCGGGCCGCCGGAACGCAGGGGTTCGGTCCGATGGCTGAAGATTCCCGCGCGATGGCGCTGGAGCGGAGTTGCTCCGTCACGGCCGTCGCGCTCAGCGAGCAACGCCGCGAGGGCGCCCGGCTCCTCACCGGCGAGCGCCGGGTCTTCGGGTTGAACTCAGCGCTCACATTCGTCCATGTCCCCTACCCCGCACCGCCCGATTGGACCCGCAGAACCCTGACATGCGGTGTGGCCCTGCAGTGTTCGCCGTCCAAGGAACGCATCACCGAATATCGCCTGAACGAGCTCACCGCCAGGGAATTGCGTGCGTTGACGCTCGTCGAGGCCGGCGTCGCGTTCGGCTGGATAGCGTCCCGGTGGCCGGGTCTACTCCCCGAGCTGCAGCGGCGACTCCCGGAAATCCATCCCGAACCCGGCGATCTGACAGCCGAACAGATGCTCAACCGGGCAGTCGCGGTGGCGGCCACGCAGCGGTCGCTGGCGATTCCTCCCCTGCTGGGCGATCTGCCATCGGCGTACACGATGCCGCAGGGCCTGGCCGACAGGTTGCGACGAAGCTTCGGCAGGATGCCTTGGACGACAACGCAAAAGCGCCTCCCGCGGCCGTACTCGGTTCCCGTCGGCGGCGACGGGGGCATCGCCAACCCCAACCTCCCGCCCGCGAGCCGGCCGCAGGACAACGATCTCGACGTCACGCCCGAACATCGGCCCGGAATCCCGTATCCCGAATGGAACATCTGGACTCAGCGGTTCCTGCGGGACCACGTCGCCGTCATCGAGCGTGCCGACGCCCGGCACCCCCGCCGTCCGGAGCCGGTGCCCGTGGGCGTTGACCTACGCACGTGGTTCCAAGAGCACACCCATCGCGCGGTGACGAACCGCCTCGAGGACGGATCCGACCTCGACGTCGACCAGTACGTGAACCACTACATCGACCTCGCCACGGGCGAGGCCAACGAACCGAGGATGTTCCGCGAGTTGCTCCCCCGCAGCCGCGACGTCACCACGGCGGTGCTGCTCGACGGTAGTTCGTCGCTCGGGGTGCACGGCGGCCGGATCTTTCAACTGGAACTGGCCTGCGCCGACGCACTCTCTCGCGCCATGACGCTCGCGCGCGAACGCCACGGCGTCTTCGTATTCACCGGCAATACCCGTCACCGAGTCGAAGTCCGGTGCCTGAAGGACTTCGAGGACCGCCGGTTCGTGGCTCCCAGCGGGCTCGGACTCTCCACCCGCGGATACACCAGACTCGGTGCACCGCTACGCCATTTGACGAGCCGACTCCTGGCGCAGCCCTCCGAGCGGCGGCTACTGATCGTCATCGGCGACGGCCTGATCTCCGACGAGGGCTATGAAGGCCGGTACGCCTGGGCCGACGCCGCGCACGCCGTCGAGGAGGCCAAGGACGCGGGGGTGTCGATGTACTACGTCGGCGTCGGGCCGACCCGCGTCGATCCCCTTCCCGAGGTGTTCGGGCCTCGACGTTCCCAACGGATCCGACGCGTAGAGGAGCTTCCGCGGGTGTTGGCTCATGTCCATCGTGAACTGGTCGCCGCATGAACGCCGCCGCCGACACCTATTTCGCCAACGGCAACGAAGTCCAGCTGTTCGAGTGGGCCTTCCGCCGGCACATGCCCGTGATGCTCACCGGCCCGACCGGTTGCGGCAAGACCCGTTTCGTCGAGCACATGGGCGTGCTGTTGCAGCGACCGGTCGTCACCGTCAGTTGCCACGACGATCTCACCAGCGCCGACCTCGTCGGCCGCTTCGTGGTGACCGGCGGCGACGTTATCTGGACCGATGGCCCGCTGACCCGGGCTGTCAAGGCCGGGGCCATCTGCTACCTCGACGAAGTCGTCGAAGCTCGCCACGACTCCTTGGCCATCCTGCATTCGCTCACCGATCACCGGCGATCGCTGTACCTGGACCGAGCCGGCGAAGTCGTCGCGGCGCCGGCGGAGTTCATGCTGGTGTGTTCCTACAACCCGGCATATCGCAGCTCGCTCAAGGAGCTCAAACCGTCCTTCCGGCAGCGGTTCGTCACCCTCGCGATGAGGTATCTGCCACCCGACCGCGAGGCCGAAGTGATCGTCGGCGAAGCCGGAATTCCGATCGAGACGGCACGGCGGCTGGTCGACTGCGCCGTGGCGATCCGCACCGCCGACGAAGCCTTTCACTTCGAGCCGCCGTCGACCAGGGTGTTGGTCGCGGCCGCGCATTTGATCGCCGCCGGCGCAACCGAATTGGATGCGGCCGACGCCTGCATACTCGCGCCATTGAGCACCGACGGCGCGGTCACCGATGGTCTACGTGAGGTCGCGGCGGCCGGCCTCGCCACCACGAACACCCCTCACGCACGGCTCTAGGAAGGGAACCCGGCATGGACCAACAGGAAAAGAAGCGCAAACGGGCGCTCATCGTCTTCCAGATATTCATCTACGGCTACTTGCTGGTGATGTTCGGCGTCCAGCTGTACATGTCGTTCGCCCGAGGGTGGTGGGATCTATGAATCCCGTTGCCGCGCAGGCGGCCGGCCCGGTCAGCCTCGAGGATCACCACGACGAGTCCCGCCGGGCACAGCGCCGCGCCGACAAATGGATGATCGTCGGCGCCGCGCTGATGGGCATGTGGGCGCCGGGGCTGATCGGATTTCCCGTCTTCATGCGCGGGGTCTGGCTGCAGCGCCAAGCCCTGCGCGCCGGCCTCTCGGTCCGGCCCATGATCGTCACCCTGATCGGCTATCTGGTGCTGATCGACGGCATGCTCAACAGCCTGGGCTGGGCCCTGGACCTGGTCGCCAACCACACGCTGATCAACCGGGTGCTGATGGTCGGCTGGGGCAACATGTTTGATGCCGGCTACTTCTGGCATTACAACGAGCTGTGGGTCGGCGGCGCGGCGGGGCCCGGCGAAAAGGCTTACGTGGCGGGGCTGATCCTCACGGTGTTCTCGATGCGGGTGGCCGCCGCGATCGGATTCTTGCAGATGAAGCGGTGGGGCCATCAGTGGATGGTCGTCACCTGCTGGATGGGCGTGGTGATCTGGTCCGCCTACGTCTTCAACATGACCATGTTCGCCGACGTCCGCTACGCCAGGGTGGTGTTTCCGGTCGTCGGCTGGTGGCTCTACGACATCTTCTACATCACCCCCTTCCTGGCGATCCCGTACCTGCACACGGTTAACCGCGAAATCTTCTCCGACTGAACAGGTTTAAGGAGTAATGCTATGACCGCATCCGCGCCTACCGAGGGAAAAGACCCGGCCGCGGCCCTCGAGCCGGGGACCACGCCGTACTACGCGCGCATGCACAAATGGATCAAGCGTGCCGTTTTGGTGTGCCTGGTGGCGTTGGTCATCGAAGGCGCCTTCACGTTGCCGTTCATGGCCGTGTATTACGGCTACCCCACCCTGAGCCTCACCGAAATCTGCAGCGAGCTGCTGAAGATTCGCTACTCCAACGACACGCTGGAGTGCAAGTACCCGTACCCGCCGTTCGGACCGCCGGAGGGCGCCGAGGGCAAGGCCACCGCGCAAGACGTGTGGGGCATCCAGCCGATACCGAAGTATCACCGGCTCGGATTCCGCGAACTGGTCAGGATCCACAACGAGCGGCTCGCTCGCCAGGCGGTCCAACAGCACGCTTCCCCGCACCCCTGAGTGATCGACTGACATTTCAGGCCCGTTGCCATCCCGGGTGTGACGTTGGGCCCTATCCCCCGGAGCCCAGGTCGTTTTCGCTGGCTTGGTGAGGGACAGGAGGGGCCATGGGAACGGTCGAGATGATCGCTCTGGGGGTTGCGGGCGTGGTGGTGGCGTCGGTCTTGTGCGTGATCGCGGTGAGCATCGCGGTGGGGTGGGTACGACGGCGACCGCTGAACGGCCGCACCGGCGAGCGCCGGCGCGGTGTGTGACGGCGGTCATCCGGCCGGACCGGTAGGGCGGTCGGTGCAGTGAGCGTGACGGGATCCGCGCCGCCGCGGCTGGGCTTGACCTCGGAGCAGGCTGCCGCGCGATTGCACGCGGAGGGTCCGAACCGGCTGCCCGCACCGCGCAGAATGCCGGCTTGGCGACGGCTGCTCGCCGAGATGGTGCACTTTTTCGCGCTGTTGTTCTGGGTGGCCGGCGGCCTGGCATTCATCGCGGGGATGCCGCAACTGGGTCTGGCGGTTTTCGTCGTGATCGTGCTCAACGGGCTGTTCGCGTTCGCTCAGGAACAACGTGCCGAGCACGCGTCGGAACGGTTGGGTGAGCTCCTGCCACGGCGCGCCACCGTCATCCGCGACGGGGTGCGCCGGCTGATACCGGCCGAAGACTTGGTGATCGGTGATGTGGTGCTGCTCGCCGAGGGCGATCGCATCTCGGCGGACCTACGTCTGGGCGTTGTGCACGCGCTGGCGGTGGACACCTCGGCGCTGACCGGAGAGAGTGTGCCCGAGCATCCGGGGGTCGGTGAGAGCGTGGCTGCGGGCTGTTTCGTGGTCGAAGGAGAAGGCCGGGCCACGGTCGAGGCGACCGGCCGGGACACCAGGCTGGCGGGGATCGCCCGCCTGACCCAGGCGCAGCGGCCCGCGCCGACCCCGCTGCGCAAAGAACTCGACCGGGTGTCACGCCTCATCGCTGCCGTCGCGGTCGCCGTGGGAGCGGTCTTCTTCGGCGTCGCGCTACTGCTCGGCATGCCGCCCTCCGCCGGGTTTCTGTTCGCGGTCGGAGTCACGGTGGCCGTGGTGCCGGAAGGTCTGCTGCCCACCGTCACCCTGTCGCTGGCAATGGGGGCGCAGCGCATGGCCGGCCGGCACGCGCTGGTGCGAAACCTGGAAGCCGTGGAGACGCTGGGCTCAACAACGTTCATCTGCACCGACAAGACGGGCACCCTGACCCGCAACGAGATGTCGGTCGTCGAGGTGTGGATGCCAGACGGGACCGCCACCATCGACGGCAACGGCTACGAACCGACGGCCACGGTGCACTGCACGGGCAGCGAGGCCGCTCTCCGGGATCTGGCCCGCGTCGCCGTGCGCTGCTCGTCTGGGCGCGTGAGCGAAAAGGACGGTCGCTGGGTAGCGCACGGGGACCCGATGGAGGCGGCGCTGGATGCTTTCGCACGCCGCGTCGGCATCAGCGCCGACGACGACGCTCACCGGACCCCGGACGTGGCGAGGTTTCCGTTCGACACCCGTCGCCGCCGCATGTCGGTGGTCGCCGGGAACATGGTGTTCGTCAAAGGTGCTCCTGACGCAGTCTTTCCGCGCTGCACCGTTCCGCCCGAATCAACCGACACCCTGCGGGCGCTGGCTCGCCGCGGCCTGCGCGTGCTGGCGGTCGCCGCGCGCGAGCTCACCGGCGAAACGCCCGAATCCGACTCCGACGCGGAGCGGGACCTCACTTTGCTGGGGCTGATCGCGCTGGAAGACCCGCCGCGCCAGGGCGCGGCCGCCGCATTGGCCGCCTGCCGTCGCGCCGGCATCCGGGTGGCCATGGTGACCGGCGATCATCCCGACACCGCGCGGGCCATCGCCGTCGAAGTGGGCCTCCTGGGTCCGGACCAGTTCGTGGCGACGGGACACGATCTGCCCAGCGACGATGCGGAGCTGGGTGCGCTGCTCGACAACGACGGGGTCGTCGTCGCCCGGGTCACGCCCGAAGACAAGCTACGGATCGCCCAAGCGTTGCGTCACCGCGGCCATGTCGTGGCGATGACCGGCGACGGCGTCAACGACGCCCCGGCGCTGCGCGAGGCCGCGATCGGCGTGGCAATGGGCCGTTCCGGCACCGACGTGGCCCGCGAGGCCGCCGACTTGGTGCTGCTCGACGACGACTTCGGCACCATCGTCGCCGCGGTCGAACAGGGCCGAGCCACCTTCGCCAACCTGCGCCGATTCCTCACCTACCACCTCACCGACAACGTGGCCGAGCTCGCCCCGTTCGTCGTCTGGGCCCTCAGCGCGGGGGTATTCCCCCTCGCGATCGGGGTGCTGCAGGTCCTGGCTCTCGACATCGGCACCGATGTCCTGCCGGCCTTGGCCCTGGGCGCCGAGCCGGCCGGCGCGCACGTTCTCGATCGGCCCCCGACGCGCCGGCACCTGCTCGACCGCACCCTGTTCGGGCGCGCGTTCGGGGTGCTGGGCCCCGCCGAGGCCGCCGCGGAACTGGTCGCCTTCGTCGTCGCGATGCTCGCCCTCGGCTGGCGTCCGGGCGCGCCCTTCCCGCATGGTTCGGCGTTGCTGGCCGCCTCGGGCGCCGCGTTCACCGCCGTGGTATTCGGGCAGGTGGCCAACGCCTTCGCGTGTCGCAGCACCACGCGGCCAGTGTGGGCACTCCGCCGGCGGGCCAACCGGCTGCTGTTGGTCGCCGTCGGGGCCGAGGTCGGCATGCTGGTGGCGTTCCTTTACCTGCCGCCCCTGGCCCACCTTCTCGGCCAGACCGGCCCGTCGTGGATCGGCCTGCTGGCCGCGCTCCTCGCCATACCGGCGGTCCTGGGTGCTGACACCCTGCAGAAGCGTTTCCGACGGATTCGGCCCGCCCGGACAGGCCGATGAGAGTAATGGCGTTCATACGAAAACCACTTGTGCTGTGGGGGTTTGGAGCGTGAGCGGCCGGTAGCCGGCGACACCAAGTGAGCCCGCTAATGCGCGACGTTGGGCCCCGGGTCGCTCGCCGACGGTGACGGGTTGTCCCCGTTGGACAGTTGGAGCACCCGGATTTCGCCCGAGGTACCGTCCACCTCGACCAGGGCGCCGGGCGGCAACAACTTGGTGGCCCCCTGCACGTCGACCACACAGGGGAACCCGAATTCGCGGGCCACCACCGCGGCGTGCGACATCGGGCCGCCGAGTTCGGTCACCACGGCAGCGGCGTAGCAGAAGGCCGCGGTGTACCCGACGTCGGTGACCTCGGCGACGAGGATCTCGCCGGGCTGCAGATCGTCGATGGTTTCGGGGCGCACGATGCGCACGCGGCCGCGTACCTTCCCGCCGCACACCCCGACACCATGCAGGGTTTCCCCGCTGGTGAGAGCCGCCGACTTCGTCGTGATTGGTTGCCAGCTCCCGCTGAACACCGTGGGCGGAACCACGGCGACCAACCGGCGTTGTTCGGCACGGCGGCGGGCAATCACCGTCCCGACGTCGGTCGGCAACGCGTCGAGCTCATCGACGAGCAGGTAGAACACGTCATCGGCGGCGCCGAGGATTCCGGCCTCGGCCAACCTGCGCCCGTACTCGCGCATCAGGTTGCGCAGCACCCAGTTGGCCCGCACGACCTTGTCGCGACGGACTTCGCGGTCGCGGAGTTGGCGCGCGGCCAGCCGCGCAATCGGCTTGGCGTGCAGCGGAATCCGGGGGCGCCGCGGCTGGGGCGCGGGAGGAGCGCTCATCGCTTTGGTCACCATCCGGACGAGCAGCTCGGGATCGTCGGCGTAGCTGATCGACAGCATCTCGAGTTCGGCCGGGCCGCGATGCCCGATCAGCGTCAGCTCGGCCAGTACGGCGGCGTGAAACTCCGGCGCCTCGACCGCCAGCTTGCCCAGCCGATCCCCCGGTTCGGCCAGCAGCGCTGTCACGGCCGGATCACGTTGGGCGGCAACCACCAACCGCTGCATTGCCTCGACGGATCGTGCGCTGACCAATTCCGGTCCGGCCGGCGCTGCGGTGTCTCGCCCACACGCGCCGCGCAGCAGGACGTTGAACGCGGCGCACAGCATGAACGACGCCGACGCCAGCACCCAGCCGTGCACCACATCGTCGCGCGCCAGCGAGATCAGGCTGAGCAGCCGACGATCGTCCAGCCGGGTGACGTCGTCGGCCAGGAGTTCGAGGCGATCAACATCGGCAACGAACTCCTGGGTGTCCCTGGGCGCGCCGGCGGACAGGCCGATGAGGTTGACACCGAACACCCCGATGTTGCGAGTGGTCCGCAGTTGTTTGCGGATCCGACTGGTTTCGGAGCGTGCACGCTGCGCACCGAAGACCGGCAACGACGCCATGCTGGGCCCGAAGAATCCGCTGTTGCTGACGATGGTCGAGGGCTTGGCGAACGGCACCGTCTCGGCCATGAAATGCGCCGACGTGATCGCCCCGTAGAGCCGGTGGGCGAAGACGGCGACGGTGCGCATGGCGATTTCACGCTGGACGATGCCGCCGGGGCGTAGCCGCTCGGCGATGGCCACGCCGCCGGCGCGCAGCCCCCGCACGGTCACCGAGGCCGACGCCGGCGAGAACGGGCCGGGCAGCGCCTCCGACAGATTGGTCGCGAGAAAGGTCGGGAAGCGCGGATCGATCGGGGTGTCGAATTCCCCGTTATCCCCTGGCGGGCCGGCCCATTCGGGTTTCACCCCGTCCTCGGAAGGCGCGTCAACCGACGGGAGGTCAGCGATGGTGGCCATCCGCCATGGCAGCGACACCACCCGCTTACCCACGGTGACCCGGCCGCGCACCGCGAGCGCGAAGTCTTCGACACATTCGCCGCAGCTCCACGCGGGCCGGAATCCCCACTGCTCACGCAGCCGCGCGGTATCCATGAACGCGGCGCCGTGCACCAGTCGCAGCTCGGCCAGTTCGAAGCCCAACCGCACGACGGGGCGGCCGAGCGCCGCGGCGACCCGCCGGAAGGTCAGCTCACCGGGGGCGGCGAGGTTGACTGGGCCACTGCCGATTTCGGTGTCCACCAGCGCCCGGTTGAACAGCCGAAGCGCATCGTCGAGGTGGACGACCTGCATGAGACGGTCGGCCGACCCGTCGGGGAAGCCGGGCAGCGCCAGCAGCCGACGCACCCAGTTGTCGACGCTTCGGCCGAGGACCAGCGCGGAGCGGATCGCGACCCATTCCAGGTCCGATTCCTCGAGCATCTGCTCGACCCGGGCCTTGTACTGTCCGTCGGCGGTCACCGGCGTTCTCGCGTCGTGCTCGGTCTTCGGCGCGTCTCCGCCGCCGTAAACATGTGCCGACGACGCGAAGACGATCCTGCCGGCACCGGTCTGGGCCATCGCGTGCAGCACGTTGGCCGTGCCACCGATGTTGACCTGGTCGCCGCTGCGGGCCCCGGCGCCCGGGCTGTTCACCCAGGCACAGTGCGCGACGACGTCGGCGCCGGCGACCGCGCGGCTGACCGCGCCGGCATCCCGGATGTCGCCCGCGACGAATTCGGCGGCACTCGGCCAGCTTTCAGGCCGGTGCCGGGAGATCCCGACGACGTCGTGGCCCTGGCTGAGCAAGCGGGACGTCAGACCCCGGCCGAGCACGCCGCCGGCCCCGGTGACGGCGATTCTCACTGAGCGCCCCTGCCCAAGACCATGATTATTCGTCGTCGTCCATCAGCGCCGCGTTGACCAGGTCCTCGAGATCCATGTCCGCGATGTCCTTCTCGGAGGTCACCTCGGCGGTCGGTTGCGCGTTACCGTCCTCGTTCGCCAACGCCAGCAACAGCTCCAGCACCCCGGCCTGCCGCAGGCGCTTGACCGGAATCGATCCCACCGCGCGCTGTATCTCGGCTTCCCCGGGCGCGGCCACGGGACTCTGCTGCTCGGATGCGCCGACGAGTTCTCGGTGCATGTAACCGGCCAGCGCGCCGGAGTTCGGGTAATCGAAGATCAGCGTGGGCGACAGCGCCAGGCCGGTGGCCGATTTCAGCCGGTTGCGCATCTCGACCGCGGTCAGCGAGTCGAAGCCCAACTCCTGGAACGCCCGGTCCGGATCGATGGACTCGGGGCTGGAGTTGCCCAGCACGGTGGCGATGTTGGACCGCACCAAGTCCAGCAGTACCGCCTGCTGCTCGTCCTCGGGCAGCCCCTCCAGCCGCTGCAGCAGGGCCGATTTCGACTTCGCCGCGGCCAGCGAATCGTCGACCTGGCGCCGGGTCGGCACGTTGATCAGATCGACGAACATCGGCGGCAGCGTTCCGCCGTCGAACTTGACCCGCAGTGCGGCCCGGTCGATGTGGGCGGGCAACAGGAACGGCTCGTCGACGATCAGGGCGGTGTCCAGCAGCTCGAGCGCCTCGTCCGAGGACATCGCGACGATCCCGTCGCGGCCGAACCGGGCGCGATCGGCGGCACCGAGCGCGCCGGTCATGCCGCTGGCCTGATCCCACAGGCCCCAGGCCAGTGACATCGCCGGCAACCCCCGTGTGCGCCGGTACACCGCCAACCCGTCCAGGAACGAGTTGGCCGCCGCGTAGTTGGCCTGCCCCGAGGCGCCCGCCAATCCCGCCATCGACGAAAACATCACGAACGCCGCCACATCCAGCTCGCGGGTCAGCTCGTGCAGGTTCCACGCCGCATCGACCTTGGCCCGCAGCACCGCCGCCACGCGCTCCGGGGTGAGCGAGGAAATCACCGCGTCGTCGAGCACACCGGCGGCGTGGATCACGCCCGACAGCGGCCGCTGCACCGGGATATCGGCGATCACCTTGGCCAGTGCCTCTCGATCGGCCGCATCGCATGCCACCACCTGCACCTGGGCGCCGGCGGCGCTGAGCTCCGTCACCAGTTCCGCGGCGCCCGGCGCATCCAGACCACGCCGGCTCACCAACACCAAATTGTGTGCGTGGTGGCGGGTCACGACGTGGCGGGCCAACGCCGAACCCGCCATCCCGGTGGCACCGGTGATCAGCACCGTGCCGGCCGACCAGGCATCGGGCAGCGTCATCACGACCTTGCCCACGTGGCGGGCCTGGCTCAGATACCGCAGCGCTGCCGGCGCACGCCGTACGTCAAACCTGGTCACCGGCAACGGCCGTAGCACGTCGTCGCCGAACAGGGCGACCAGCTCGTCGAGGATCTGCGCGATGCGGTCCGGCCCGGCCTCGAAAAGATCGAAGGCGCGGTAGCGCACGCCGGGGTGCTCCCGGGCGACGGCCTCCGGCTCGCGCATGTCGGTCTTGCCCATCTCCAGGAACACACCGCCGGGGGCGACGAGTCGCAGGGACGCATCCACGAAGTCGCCGGACAGCGAATCCAGCACCAGGTCCACGCCGCGCCCGCCGGTGACCGCCCGGAACTTGTCCTCGAAGTCCAGGCTGCGCGAATCCGCGATGTGGTCGTCGTCAAACCCCATGCCCCGCAAGGTGTCCCACTTGCCACGGCTGGCGGTCGCGAACACTTCCATTCCCAGGTGGCGGGCCAGCTGGACCGCGGCCATGCCGACCCCACCGGCGGCGGCGTGCACCAGCACCCGCTGGCCCCGCTTGGCCGCGGCCAGGTCCACCAGCGCGTAGAAGGCGGTGGCGAACACGACCGTGGTCGTCGCGGCCGCCGTGTGCGACCAGCCGGCCGGCACCTTGGCCAGCAAGCGCTGATCGGTCCTGGCGATGGTTCCGGTGCCGTCGGGGAACAGGCCCATCACGCGGTCGCCGACGGCGAAACGTCGCTCGCCCGAGCCGGTTTCCGGGCCGACCTCGACGACCACACCGGACGCCTCGATACCCATGACGGCATCCGGGTCCGGGTACAGCCCCAGCGCGATCATCACGTCGCGGAAGTTGGCAGCCAAGGCCGACAGCGCAACGCGAACCTGTCCGCCGCCCAGCGGGGCGTCGGCGTCCGGGATGCGTTCCAGCCGCAGATTCTCGAAGGTGCCCGGACTGCTCATGCCCAGACGCCACGGCCCGTCGGCCGGGGGCACCAGCAGACCGCCGACGGCACGACTGCCGTGCACCCGGGCGGTGTACACCGTGGAGCCGCGCAGCACTACCTGCGGCTCACCGGCCGACAAGGCCGCGGCGACGGACTCGTCGTCCAACCTGCCATCGGTGTCGACCAGGACGATCCGGCCGGGGTGTTCGGTCTGCGCCGAACGCACCAGGCCCCACACCGCCGCGCCCGCAAGGTCGGTGACGTCCTCGCCCGGCAACGCCATCGCGCCGCGGGTCGCCACCACCAGGGTGCCGGCCCCTTCGCGGGCCAGCCAGGACTGCAGCACCGGCAGCACCGCGCGGGTGGCCGCGTAGACATCGGCGACGACATCGCCGGCCACCGGCGCCGACTCGAACACCACCGCCGCGGGTTGCGCCGCGGCATCGTCGGATTCCGTTGCACCCCAAGCGGACACCGAGACGGGCTGCACCGATGTCGACCGCTGAGCGGACCAGATGACCTCGAAGAGCCGGTCCGGTCCCGAATTCGAGACCGCCGCCAGCAGTTGCTGATCGGTCACCGGCCGGGCCACCATCGAGCCCACCGAGAGCACCGGCAGCCCCAATCCGTCGGCGAGTTCGATCGACACCGCCGAATCACTCACCGGCACGATCCGCGCCCGCACCGCCGTGGCGCCCGCCGCGTGCAGCGACACCCGCTGCCACGAGAACGGCACCAGCATCGAGCCTTCGGGGAGCTCGTCACCGTCGGAGGTCAAGATCACCGCGTGCAATGCGGCGTCGAGGATCACCGGGTGGACGCCGAACCCGGCCACCGAGACCCCCGCGTCCGCCGGCAGGGTCACCTCCGCGAAAACCTCGTCGCCGCGACGCCACATCGAGGTCAGGCCGCGGAACGCGGGCCCGTACCCGTACCCGCGATCGGCCAGCCGCTCATATCCGTCCCCGACGTCGACCGGGGTCGCACCCACCGGGGGCCACACCGACAGGTCCGCGCTCGACTGCACCGACCCGGCGCGCAGCACGCCCTCGGCGTGCAACGACCAACCCGCACCCGCGTCGGCACGCGAAAAGACCGACACGGCACGGGCACCCGAGTCGTCGGCACCGCCGACCACGACCTGCACCGCGACCGAGCCCGAACCGGGCAACACCAGAGGCGCGGCCAGGTTCAGCTCGTCGACCACGCCGCAGCCCACTTCGTCGCCGGCGCGGATCGCCAGCTCGACGAATCCCGCGCCGGGGAACAGCACGACGCCGCCGACGGCGTGGTCGGCCAGCCAGCCCTGCGCGCCGGGCGACAACCGGCCCGTCAGCACCACCCCGCCGGACGCCGGCAGCTCCACCACCGCGCCCAGCAGCGGGTGCTCGCCGGGCGCGAGCCCCAGACCCGCGGCGTCGACCGCGGCGGCGCCGCCGGAGAGCCAGAACCGCCGGCGCTCGAAGGCATAGGTGGGCAGCTCCACGAAAGTGCCCGTGAATCCGGCACCCCCGATGGCCGCGCGCCAGTCCACGTCCATCCCGGCGACGAATCCCTGCGCGACCGCGCGGGTCAGGCTCACCGGTTCGGGGCGGTCCTTGCGCAGCGCCGACATGGTGATCACGGGAGCATCGGGAAGTGTTTCCTCGATGGACGCCGTCAGCCCGCTGGCGGGGCCGACCTCGAGGAAGCGGTTTCCGCCGGCCGAATGCACCAGGCGCACGCTGTCGGCGAACCGCACCGCCTCGCGAATGTGCCGTTTCCAATAGGCCGCCGAGGCGAAGTCGTCGGCCGCCAGCTCTCCGGTCACGTTCGACACGATCGGGATCACCGGCTTGCCGACGGCCAGTCCGGCTGCGACCGTGCCGAATTCGTCGATCATCGGGTCCATCAGCGGCGAGTGGAACGCGTGGGAAACCGCCAATCGGTGGACGCGGCGACCGTCGGCGCGCAGCCGGTCCGCGATCGCGGCCACCTCGTCCTCGGCGCCGGAAATGACCACCGACGCAGGCCCGTTGACGGCGGCGATGCCGACGCCGGCTTGTTCGGAGTCCACCAGCAGCGGCCGCAGCTCCTCCTCGGCGGCCTGCACGGCGATCATCGCCCCGCCCTCCGGCAGCGCTTGCATGAAGCGACCGCGCGCGGCCACCAGCACGGCCGCGTTCTCCAGCGACAGCACGCCGGCGACGTGCGCGGCCGACAGCTCGCCGATCGAGTGGCCCAGCACGACGTCGGGATGGACACCCCACGATTCGAGCAACCGGAACAGGGCGACCTCGACCGCGAACAACGCCGGCTGGGCGAATTCGGTGGTGTTCAGGAGGTTTTCGTCATGACCCCACATGACCTCGCGCAGGGGCCGCAGCAGGTGCCGGTCGAGCTCCGCCACGACCGTGTCGAACGCCTCGGCGAACACCGGGTAGGCGCCGTGCAGGCCCATTCCCATGCCCAACGTCTGGGCGCCCTGGCCGGGGAAGACGAACACGGTCTTGCCGCCCGGCGTCGCCGTGCCCTGCAGGACCGACCCGGCCTCACCGGCGGCCAACCCATCGAGGCCGGCCAGCAACTCGTCACGATCCCCACCGACGACGACGGCCCGGTGCTCGAAGTTCGACCGGCCCGCCAGCGACCATGCCACATCGCCGACCTCGAGCTCAGCGCGCCGGCGTAGGTGCTCGGCGAGCCGACCGGCTTGGGAACTCAACGCCGCCAACGACTTCGCCGACACCGCCAAGGGCACGACCGGCAGTGTGCCGCGTTCCACGACCGGCGCGGACTCGACGGGGGCGGCCTCGATGATCACATGCGCGTTGGTGCCGCTGATGCCGAACGACGACACGCCCGCCCGGCGTGCGCGGTCCGCCGGCCATTGCTGCGGCTCGGTGAGCAGCTCCACCGATCCCACCGACCAGTCGACGTGCGGGCTGGGCTCGTCGACGTGCAGCGTCGCCGGCAACAGGCCGTGGCGCATCGCGAGCACCATCTTGATCACACCGGCCACGCCGGCGGCGGCCTGCGTGTGGCCGATGTTCGACTTGATCGACCCCAACCGGAGCGGCTCGGAGCGGTCCTGCCCGTAGGTGGCCAGCAGCGCCTGGGCCTCGATGGGATCGCCCAACGTGGTTCCCGTGCCGTGGCCTTCGACCACGTCGACCTCGGCCGCGGACAATCCGGCACTGGCCAGCGCCGCGCGCACCACCCGCTGCTGCGACGGGCCGTTGGGTGCGGTCAATCCGTTGGAGGCGCCGTCCTGATTGATGGCCGATCCGCGCACCACGGCGAGCACGGGATGGCCGAGCCGCTGCGCGTCCGAGAGGCGCTCGACCACGAGCATGCCGCCGCCCTCGGAGAATCCGGTGCCGTCGGCGGCCCCCGCGTACGCCTTGCAGCGGCCGTCGGCGGACAGCCCGCGCATGCGGCTGAACTCCACGAAGATGTCGGGCGTGGCGTTGACGGTGACGCCGCCGGCCAGCGCCAGATCGCACTCCCCCGAACGCAACGACTGCGCCGCCATGTGCAGCGCCACCAACGACGACGAGCACGCCGTGTCCACCGACACCGCCGGACCCTCGAGCCCCAGCACGTAGGACACCCGGCCCGACGCCACACTCGACGACTGCCCGGTCAGGCGGAAGCCCTCCGCGGCCGGGGCCGCGCCCATGCCGTAACCCTGGGTGTAGACCCCGGCGAACATGCCGGTGGCGCTGCCGCGCAACGCGCCGGGTTCGATTCCGGCCCGCTCCAACGCTTCCCACGACAGCTCGAGGAACATCCGCTGCTGGGGATCCATCGCCAGCGCCTCGCTGGGCGCGATGCCGAAGAAGGCGGGGTCGAAGTCCGCGACACCGTCCACGAAGCCGCCGGTGCGGGTATAGCAGGTGCCCGGGACGTCGGGATCCGGGTTGTAGATGCCCGCCAGGTCCCAGCCGCGGTCGGTGGGAAAGGCCGAGAGCACGTCGCGGCGCTCGACGAGCATCTGCCACAGGTCGTCGGGCGAATTCACCCCGCCCGGATAGCGACACGCCATCCCGACGATCACGATCGGGTCGTCGCCGACGGCCCGAACCACCGGGGTGGGCGCGATTTCCTGTGGCACCCCGGCGAGTTCGCCGCGGATGTAGCCCGCCAGGCCGTTCGGTGTCGGGTAGTCGAAGATGAGGGTGGGTGAAAGCGCCAGACCCGTCGCGGTTTTCAGCCGGTTACGCATTTCGACCGCGGTCAGGGAGTCGAAGCCCAAGTCCTGGAACGCCTTGTCCGGGTCGATCGCCTCCGGCGTGGTGTTGCCCAAGACGGTGGCGATGTGCGAGCGGACCAGATCGAGCAGCACGGCGTGTTGCTCGGGCTCGGGCAGCCCGTGCAGGCGGTGCGCCAGCGCCGATTTCGACTTCGCGGCGGCCAGCGAGTCGTCGACCTGGCGCCGCGCCGACGTGTTGACCAGGTCGGCGAACATGGGTGGCACCGCGGCGGCGTGGGCGCGCAACGCGCTCAGATCGATGCGGGCGGGCGCCAGGAACGGCTCGTCGACGATCAGCGCCGTGTCGAACAACTCCATCGCCTCGTCCGACGACAAGGCCAGGATGCCGTCGCGGCCGAGCCGGGCCAGGTCGGCGGCGTCCAGCCCGCCGGTCATAGCGCTGGCCTGGTCCCACAGCCCCCAGCCCAGCGAGACCGCCGGCAACCCGTGGGCGCGCCGGTGCGCGGCCAGCGCGTCCAGGAAGCAGTTGGCCGCCGCGTAGTTGGCCTGCCCCGAAGACCCGACCAGCCCGGCCATCGAGGAAAACATGACGAACACCGACAGGTCGAGGTCGCGGGTGAGCTCGTGCAGGTTCCAGGCGGCATCGACCTTGGCGCGCAACACGGCATCCACCCGCTCCGGGGTCAACGACGTGACCACCGCGTCGTCGAGCACGCCGGCGGCATGGACCACCCCGGTGAGTGGGTGGCTCGCCGGGATGTCGCCGATCACCGAGGCCAGGGCTTGGCGGTCCGCGGCGTCGCACGCGACCGCGCGCACCCGGGCTCCGGCTTCCTCCAGCTCGGCAACCAGCTCGGCCGCGCCGGGCGCGTCGGGACCGCTGCGACTCAACAACACCAGGCTCTGCACCCCGTGGTGCGTCACCAGGTGGCGGGCCAGCGTCGAACCCGCCATTCCGGTCCCGCCTGTGATCAGCACGGTGCCCGCCACCTCCGCGCCACCCGGCCCGGAAGGCAAAGTCATGACGACCTTGCCGATGTGGCGCGCCTGGCTCAGATACCGCAACGCCGCACGGGCGCGCCGGATGTCGAACGTGGTCACCGGCAATGGCTCGAGCACGCCGGCGTCGAACAGACCGGCCAACTCGATCATCCACTGGTGCATCCGGGGACGGCCGGGCTCGAAAAGATCGAAGGCGCGGTAGCGCACGCCCGGATATTCCTGCGCGATCACGCCGGGGTCGCGGATGTCGGTCTTGCCCATCTCCAGGAACACACCGCCGGGCGCGACCAGCCGCAGCGAGGCGTCCACGAAGTCGCCGGCCAGCGAATCCAGCACCACATCCATTCCGGCCCTGCCGGTCCTACCCGTCACCGCCCGGAACTTGTCCTCGAACTCGAGGCTGCGCGAATCCGCGATGTGGTCGTCGTCGAAGCCCATGGCCCGCAACGTGTCCCACTTGCCCTTGCTGGCCGTCGCGAAGATCTCCAGACCCAAGTGCCGGCCCAACTGGACCGCGGCCATGCCGACACCGCCGGCCGCGGCGTGCACCAGCACGCGTTGACCCGGCTTGACATCGGCCAGGTGCACGAAGGCCATGTACGCGGTCGTGAAGACGGCCGAGATGGCGGCGGCTTCGGCGTAGGACCAGTCCGCGGGCATCGGCTGCAGCAGGCGCACGTCGCCGGGGACCAGCGTGCCGCTGCCGTCGGGGAAGAACCCGTAAACCGAGTCGCCGACGGCGAATTCGGTGACGCCCGGACCGACCTCGGTCACCACGCCGGCGCCTTCACCGCCGAGCAGGGCGTCGTGGGTGAACATGCCCAGAGTGATCATGATGTCGCGGAAGTTGGCCGCGATGGCGCGCAGCGCCACCCGCACCTGACCGGGCTCCAGCGGCGCGTCGGCGTTGGGAACCGGCTCCAGCCGCAGGTTTTCGAAGGTGCCGGCGTTGCCGATACCCAGACGCCAGGGCCCGTCGGCCGGGGGCACCAGGAGATCGTCGGCTGCGCGGCTGGGCCGCACCCGCGCCGTGTAGAGCCGGCCGGCCCGCAGCAGCACCTGCGGCTCCCCCACCGCGAGCACCGACGCGGCAGCCGGATCGTCCAGTGGCACATCGGAATCCACCAGGACAACGCGGCCGGGGTGCTCCGCTTGCGCCGAACGCACCAGACCCCACACCGCCGCGCCGGGCAGGTCGCTGATGTCCTCCCCCGGCAATCCCACGGCGCCGCGAGTCGCCACGATCAGCACGCCGGAGTCGCGTTCGGTCAGCCACGCCTGCACCGCGGCCAGTGCCCGATGGGTGCGCTCGTACGTTGCGGTGAGCGGATCCTGTTCGGAGGACAGAGATTCCAGTACCTCGTAGGACGGTGCGGGGCCGGTCGCCGCCGCCGCGGTCGCCGGCGACCACGCCACCTCGAACAGTCGCTCGGGGCCAGAACTCGACACCGCCGCGCGCAACTGTCGCTCGCTGACCGGGCGGGCCACCATTGCACCCACCGACAACACCGGTAAACCGAGACCGTCGGCGAGCTCGATCGAGATCGCGGTGGCGCCGCCGCCGGCCGGTGGGTTCGCCGGCGCGATGCGGGCGCGTACCGCGGTCGCACCCGCGGCGTGCAACGAAACGTCCTGCCACGAGAAGGGCAGCATCACGTCGACGGGCTGGCCCGCCGCCTGCTGCGCCATGATGACGGCGTGCATCGCCGCGTCGAGCAACGCGGGGTGCACTCCGAAGCCACCGACGCCTCCGGCCGCGTCGGGCAGCCGGACCTCGGCGAACACCTCGTCGCCGCGGATCCACGTCGCGGTCAACCCCCGGAACGCCGGGCCGTAGCCGTATCCGTGGGCGGCCAACCGGTCGTAACCGTCGGCCACGTCCACCGCGACCGCGCCCTCGGGCGGCCACACCGCCAGGTCGGCGCTCGGCTCGATCGAGCGGGAGCTCAACACGCCCTCCGCGTGGCACACCCACCCCGAACCGGCGTCGGCCCGGGAGAACACCGAGACTCCGCGCCGTCCCGACTCTTCGCCGGGACCGACAACCACTTGCACGGCAACCGAACTGCCGGCGGGCAGCATCAGCGGCGCCTGCAGCGTCAGTTCATCGACCACCGAACAGCCGACCTGGTCGCCGGCCCGGATCGCCAACTCGACGAACCCCGCACCCGGGAACACCGCGGCCCCGGAGACCGCGTGATCGGCCAGCCAGCCCTGCAGGCTGGGCGACAGCCGACCCGTCAGCAACACCCCACCCGACGCGGGCAACTCCACGACCGCGCTGAGCAACGCGTGCTCGCTGGTGCCCAGCCCCAGGCCCGCGGCGTCGGCCGCCATACCCTCACCCGACAGCCAAAACCGGCGCCGGTCAAAGGCGTACGTCGGCAGTTCCACGAAGCTCGCGCCGGCCAGGAGGCCGCGCCAGTTCACGCTCACCCCCGCCACGAACGCGGCGGCGGCCGACGTCAGGAATCGCTCGAGGCCGCCGTCATCGCGCCCGAGGGTGGGAACGACGATCGCCTCGGAGTCGCCGGAGGTGCAGTCGTTGCAGGTGTCTTCGATGCCGGCGATCAGCGCGGGATGCGGACTGGATTCGACGAACGTGCGGTACCCGTGCTCGCAGGCGGCGCGCACCGCCTGGTCGAACTGCACGGTCTGCCGGATGTTGCGATACCAGTAGGCGGCGTCCAAACCTGCGGTGTCCAAACGATTCCCGGTCACCGTGGAGAAGAAGGCGACGCGGCAGGAGTTCGGTTCGATACCGTCCAGAGCCTGGATCAGCTCGTCACGGATGGCCTCGACCTCGACCGAGTGGGACGCATAGTCCACATCGATCCGGCGGGTGCGCAGCTCGAGGTCGGCGCAGAAGCCGACGAGTTCCTCCAGCGCGGCCACCTCACCCGATACCACCACCGCCGACGGGCCGTTGACGGCCGCGATGCTGACACGGTTGCCGTAGGGCGCCAACAACTCCCGCGCCCGCTCGGTGCTGCAGGCGATCGACAGCATGCCCCCGGGGTGCGCCAGTGACCGCAGCAACTTGCTGCGCAGCGTGACCACCCGAGCGGCGTCGCGCAGCGACAGCGCGCCGGCGACATACGCGGCGGCGATCTCCCCCTGTGAATGGCCGATCACCGCATCCGGGTTGACCCCGACCGATTTCCACAGTTCGGCCAGCGACACCATCACCGCTAACAGCACCGGCTGGACCACGTCCACGCGATCCATACCAGGAGCACCGGGCGCGCCGCGCAGGACGTCGATCAGCGACCAGTCGACGAATTCGGCGAACGCTTCCGCGCACGCGTCGATCTGCTGGGCGAAAACCGGTGCGGTGTCCAGCAACTCGACGCCCATGCCAAGCCATTGGGAACCCTGCCCGGGGAACACGAAGACGTTCTTGCCGGCCGGTGCCGCGCTGCCCTGAATGACCGACCGCGCCAGATCGTCGCCGGCCAGCTCGTCCAGCCCCGCCAGCAACCGATCCCGATCGCCACCGACGACGACGGCCCGATGCTCGAAGGTCGCGCGGCCCGCCAGCGACCAGGCCACGTCGGCGACGTCCAGCTCATCGTGCGCGCGAACATGCGCGGCCAGCCGGGCAGCCTGAGACCTCAACGCCGACAAAGATTTCGCCGACACCGCCCACGGTACGACCACGGGTTTCGGGTGGTCCTCGCGCGGCTCGGGCGCGGGGGCCGCCTCGATGATCACGTGTGCGTTGGTGCCGCTGATCCCGAACGAGGACACGCCGGCGCGTTGCACCCGGCTCCCAGCAGGCCAGGGCTGCGCCTCGGTCAGCAACGACACCGATCCCGCCGACCAGTCGACGTGCGGGCTGGGTACGTCCACATGCAATGTCGCCGGCAGCATTTCGTGGCGCATGCCCTGAACCATCTTGATCACGCCGGCCACACCCGCCGCGGCCTGGGTGTGGCCCATGTTCGACTTGATCGACCCCAGCCAGAGCGGCTCGGACCGGTCCTGCCCGTAGGTCGCCAGCAACGCCTGCGCCTCGATGGGGTCACCCAGCGTGGTGCCCGTGCCGTGGCCTTCCACCACGTCCACGTCGGCCGCCGACAGGCCGGCATTGGCCAGCGCGGCACGCACCACCCGCTGCTGCGACGGGCCGTTCGGCGCGGTCAACCCATTCGACGCACCGTCCTGGTTGACCGCCGATCCGCGCACCAGCGCCAGCACCGGATGACCCAAACGCCGGGCGTCGGAGAGCCGCTCGACGATCAGCATCGCGCCGCCCTCCGACCAGCCGACGCCGTCGGCCGCTCCGGCGTAGGCCTTGGACCGGCCGTCGGGGGCCAGCCCGCGGTGACGGCTGAATTCGACGAAGACCGTCGGGGTGGCGTTGACGGTCGCGCCGCCGGCCAGCGCCAGGTCGCACTCCCCCGAACGCAGCGACTGCACCGCCATGTGCAAGGCGACCAACGACGACGAACATGCCGTGTCCACCGACACCGCCGGACCCTCGAGCCCCAGCACGTACGACACCCGGCCGGAGGCGACGCTGGAGGTCATGCCGGTCAGCCGGTAGCCCTCGATCTCCTCGGCGAGCATGCCGTAGCCCTGGACGATCAGGCCGGCGAACACACCGGTCGCGCTGCCCCGCAGCCCGCTGGGGTCGATCCCGCCCCGCTCCAGCGCCTCCCAGGACAGCTCCAGCAGCATCCGATGCTGCGGGTCCATCGCGAGCGCCTCGCTCGGGGCGATGCCGAAGAAGGCCGGATCGAAGTCGGCGACACCGTCGACGAATCCGCCGGTCTTCGCGTATGTCTTGTGGCGCGCGTCGGGGTCCGGATCGTACAGGCTCGCCAGGTCCCAGCCGCGGTCGGTGGGAAAATCCGTGATCACGTCGCGGCCGTCGGCGACCATCCGCCACAGGTCTTCCGGTGTCTGGACTCCGCCGGGGAAACGGCAGGACATCCCGACGATCGCGATCGGCTCGCTCGACCGCTCCAGCAGCGCACGGTTGGTGCGTTTCAGGCGGTCGACCTGGACCAGCGCTTTGCGCAACGCTTCGGTCGCATGCTGGAGTTGATCCACCATCAATACCTCTCGCCTAACATGGCCGTCAGCTGCCCTGATGCGACTCTCGCCGAGTCACGGAAATTGCCGCACGATGCGATGTCGTGCCGCTCCGGCCCAAGAATGTCGCTGGTGAGTATCGCCAACTCCGACGGGATTTCAAAACGTCCGATGCTCCCGGCTGCTACGGGAGGACCGGCTTCGGCGTGCGGAACGCCTTGTCCAAGGGGATCGAAAACGCGCCGTTGCGCCCGGGGATGCCTGGGCGTGCCCCGATCCGGGTAAGCCGGGATACAACTGACGCGCCTTCCATGGCGCGACTGTACCCGGCTGTGCATCGACAGTGGTCAGGACGGCTCAGACACCGGCCCGGCGCCAGCCGTCGGCCGCGCGGGCGGCCCGGATCAGCACGTCGCACAGTTCGCGCAGTTCGGCGGCCCGGGCTCCCTCTTCGAGGGCGGTGACGACGTCCTCGGCCGCGCAGCGCACCTGGTAGACGCGGTCGGACAGGTCGACCGCATCGTCGGCCGACAGGACGACGGCGTCAGGGGGCAGCGCCAATGGGGCCCCGGCGGCGCCCCTGGTCAACGAGGCACGTTGTTCGTACGCCCGCTGCCGGCACGACTGCCGGCAGTACTGGCGGCGACGCCCCATCCCCGCGTCGGACACGTCGCGACCGCACCAGCGACAGGGTTGCGGATGGGGTCGACGGCTCACGCCTGCCGACTTTAGTCGGGTTCGCGCGGCGATCCCGGTATCATTGAAGGTCGCGTCGCGTACGCCGGCCACCGAACCGGGAACTACGCAGAGCGCCACGACGTTTGCCAAGCGGACAGAAGTGCACTACAGCAGCCCACAAGAGCAGCCCACAAGTTCGAAGCACCTAGAGGAGTAGCAACATGGCTGATCGCGTCCTTAGGGGCAGTCGTCTCGGAGCCGTGAGCTACGAGACCGACCGCAACCACGACCTCGCGCCGCGCCAGATCGCGCGGTACCGCACCGAGAACGGCGAGGAGTTCGAGGTTCCGTTCGCCGACGATGCGGAGATCCCCGGCACCTGGCTGTGCCGCAACGGCATGGAAGGCACCCTGATCGAGGGTGACCTGCCCGAGCCCAAGAAGGTGAAGCCGCCGCGCACCCACTGGGACATGCTGCTGGAACGGCGCAGCGTCGAAGAGCTCGAAGAGCTGCTCAAGGAGCGGCTCGAAATCATCCGGTCACGCCGCCGGGGCTGATCCCGCCGGCTTAGCTCCGGTTGTCCGCGCGCTGGGTGCCGGCGCGGCTCGTGCGGCCCTCGATACCCCACCGGGTGACCTTGACCAGCGCCTCGCGGATGTTCGATCCGCTCATCTTCGAGACGCCGAGTTCACGCTCGGTGAAGGTGATCGGCACCTCGGCGATGACGAACCCGTTGCACACCGTGCGCCACGTCAGGTCGATCTGGAAGCAGTAACCCTTGGAATCCACGGCGTCGAGGCCGATCGCCTCGAGAACTTCGCGGCGGTAGGCGCGGTAGCCGGCGGTGATGTCGTGCACGCCGATACCCAACGCGAGCCGCGCATAGGTGTTGGCCGTCCACGACAGCGCCCAGCGTCGCCACGGCCAATTTCGCACCGACCCGCCCTCGACGTAGCGGGAGCCGATGGCCAGATCGGCTCCGGCGTCGATGGCGTCCAGGAGGAGGTGCAGCTGTTCGGGCGCGTGGCTGCCGTCGGCATCCATCTCCACCAGCACCGAGTAGTCGCGGCTGAGCCCCCAGGCGAAGCCCGCCAGATACGCCGCGCCCAGCCCGTCCTTGGCGGTGCGGTGCATCACGTGGGTGCGACCGGCGTCGGCGGCGGCCAGTTCCTCGGCGAGCTCGCCGGTGCCGTCGGGGCTGCTGTCGTCGACGATGAGCAGGTGCACGTGGGGGCACGCGTCCTTCAACCGCCGGTGGATCACCGGCAGGTTCTCCAGCTCGTTGTAGGTGGGGATGATCACCAGGACGCGCTCGCTGGGGCGACTGCCCGAGTCCCGGGGCGCCGGCTGGCCGGTGGTCATGTAGCTCCTCTGTGTCGCCCGAAATTACGCGACGGTCGTCGGCCGCCCTCGTGGAGCGGAGTGTAGTCACCGCCGTCATCCGGCGGCGTCTGGTCCCCGCCCCCGTCGGGCGGGGTGTCCGAGTCAACCTCGCCCGGTGGGGTTTCGCCCGGGGGCATGCCGCCGTCCGGGGATTCGTCCGTGGCCTCGGACCTCCGGCGAACCGGACGCGGGAACCACCCATTGTGCCGTATCCCGGCCAGGATGGCCGCCCCGGCCGCCGCGACCATGAGCCACTGCAACAGCGGGCCCCAGCGGGTGGCCGGCGTCAACTTCGTCTTCAGGCGAACCTGAATGTCCAGGTAATCGGGCTGGAAGAAGTCGGTGCGCACTAGCTCCGCCCCGTCCGGCGCGATCACCGCGCTGATCCCGGTGGTGCCGGCGACCACCACGTATCGATCGTGCTCGACGGCCCGTACCTTCGCGAAGCCCAGCTGCTGTTCGCTCATCGTCTTGTTGAAGGTGGCGTTGTTGCTGGGCACGGCCAGCAACTGGGCCCCGTTGCGGACCGCGTTGCGCGGGACACGGTCGAAGATCACCTCCCAACAGGTGGCGACCCCGACCGGAACCCCGGCGATGTGCACGATGTCCCGGCCGGGGCGGGGCACCATGTTCCCGGCGCGGTCGGCGTAGTTGGAGAGATGCCTGAACAGCCACGGCATCGGCAGGTATTCGCCGAACGGCTGCACTATTTCCTTGTCGTGCCGGTCGGCCGGTCCGGTCGCCGGGTTCCACACGATCATGGTGTTGGTGTATTGCGGATTGTCCGGCGGGCTGCCGGGCAGCTCGGACACGGTGCCGATCAGGATCGGCGCGCCGATCGCGGTCGCGGCCTGCGATATCTCCAGCGCGGCGTCGATGTTCACCAGCGGGTCGATGTCCGATGAGTCCTCCGGCCAGATCACGAATTGAGGTTGCGGCGCCTGTCCCGAGCGCACGTCCTCCGCCAGGTGCAGCGTCTCGCGAACATGGTTGTCGAGCACCGCCCGGCGCTGCGCGTTGAAGTCGAGACCGAGCCGCGGCACATTGCCCTGCACCACCGCCACGGTGACCGTCGGCTCGCCGCCCGATCCGGCGCCGGCATGACGAACCTGGGGCCAGACGACGACGGACGCGAACAAGACCAGGCAGATGCAGACCCCGGGCAACACCACGGCCGGCGGTGCCGCGTCGGCTCTCGCCGCTTCGTCGCCGCCGCGATGGGCCCGGTTCCCGGTGCGCCACCATTTCACGATCTCGAGCTCGATGGCGGTCGCGCTGAACCCCACCAGCACGATCGCCATCGAAAGCAGCGCCGGGCCGCCGAGTTGGGCCAATGGCAAGAAGGGGCCCTGCGCCTGGCCGAAGGCCACCACGCCCCAGGGGAAGCCGCCGAACGGGACGGCCGACTTCAGCCACTCCTGGGCCGCCCACACCAGCGCAAACCAGACGGGCCAGCCCGGCAGCCGGCGCACAACCACGGCGCACAGCCCGAACAGCGCGGGGAACAGCGCACACGTCAGCGCCAACGCCATCCACGGCACAGCGCCGACGAGCATGCTGATCCAGGGCAGCAGCGGCAGATAGAACGCCAGCCCGAACAGGAACCCGTAGCCCAAGCCGCCCGCCGGCGTCGTCGCCGGGTGCTTGAGCACCCACGCCAGCAATGCGGCCGCGACGACCGCGCCCCACCACCAGTTCAGCGTCGGGAAGCTGGTGAACAGCAGCACGCCCCCCGCGACGGCGCACACCAGCCGGGTCAGGCGGGGCAGCATGGCGGCCCGGACGGCGGGCAGCCGCGCCGACACCCGGCGCTCCGCGCGCCCCAGGCGGTCGGTCAGCGCTGGCGCGCCAGGCTGCGGGGCGCCGAGTCCGTCGGCGTCCTCGGGTTGCGGCCCGGGCGCCGGCCGGACGTCGACGGGTTCGTCGTCGCGCTCGGCTTCGGCTTCGTCGCTGATCGGGTCGGTATCCAGGTGCGCCGCGGGGCCGTCGTCCACCGCGCCGGGTTCGTCGGCCCCGTCGGGACGACCGTGCCGGCCGGACCACTCCCTAGCCATGGATGACAGCGCCCCGATGCACCGTTCGACGGCAGCGCGGCAGGGCATCGGTCGGGCCGAGGCGTGGTAACGCCGGCACCCGGGCGCGCGGATCGGTCGACCAGCGCGCGACGGCGTCGCGGGGTGCGTGGACGTCCAGCTCCCCGGCGTCCCAGACGGCGTAGGAGGCCGGCGCGCCGGGTACCAGCGTCCCGGTCCTGCCGTCCTGGACGCCGGCCGCCCGCCAGCCGCCGCGGGTGGCGGCGGCGAACGCGGCCCGCACGGAGATCGCGCTGCCGGGGGTTCGATGATTGACCGCCGCGCGCACGCTCGCCCACGGGTCGAGGCCCGTTACCGGGGCGTCGGAACCTAGCGCGAGGGGCACGCCTTGGGATGCTAACAGCGCAAGCGGGTTGAGCCGGCTGCCTCGTGGGGCGCCGAGGCGGCGCGCGTACATGCCGTCGGTGCCGCCCCACAACGCGTCGAAGTTGGGCTGGACGCTGGCGATGACGCCCCATCGCCCCAGCTGGGCGGCCTGCTCCTCGCTGACCATTTCGACGTGCTCGAGGCGGTGACCGCACCGGGCGACGGCCACCGCGCCGAGCCGCGCGACGACCCGTTCGAAGGCGGTGACCACCGCCGACACGGCCGCGTCGCCGATGACGTGGAAACCCGCGGTCACCTCGGCCTCGGTGCAGGCCCGGACGTGCGCCTCGATGGCGTCGGGGTCGAGGTAGCAGGTGCCGAGCCGGTCCGCGGCGTCCGCGTACGGCTCGTGCAGCCAGGCGGTGCGCGACCCGAGCGCACCGTCGACGAAGAGATCGCCCGCCAGCCCGCGGGCCCCGGTCTCCTCGATGAGCGCGCGCGCCCGCGCGGGCGTGCTCACCGCCTCGCCCCAGTAGCCGGTCACCTCGACGCCGTGATCGAGGGCCCGCAGTTGCAGCCAGTCGTCCAGCCCGCCGATCTCGGGTCCGGCGCATTCGTGCACCGCGACGATGCCGGCGGCCGCGGCGGCCCGGAGCGCGGCCGCCCGGGCCTGCGCCAGCTGCCCGGGCGTCAGCAGGCCGCGGGCGGCGGCGCGGACCAGGTGATGGGCGTCGCCGGTGAGCGGCCGGTCGGGGGTGTAGCCGGCCGCCGCCGGGAGCTCCGCGACCAGCCGGCGCAACCCGGTCGAGGCGAGCGCGGAGTGGACGTCCACCCGGGACAGGTAGGCGGGCCGGTCACCGAGGACGGCGTCGAGGTCGGCCGTGCGCGGCGGGCTGTTCTCGGGCCAGGACGACTCGTCCCAGCCGTGCCCCCACACGGGCCGGTCGGGGTGGGCGGCCGCGTGGTCGGCGACCATCTGGATGCACTGCGCCCGCGAGCGCGCCGCGCCCAGGTCCAGGCCGCTGAGCGTCAAACCGGTGGCGGTGAGGTGGAGATGGCTGTCCACGAAGCCCGGCGCCACGAAACCGCCGGCCAAGTCCTCGACGTCGGCGCCGGGAAAGAGGCTGCGGCCGACGTCATCGCTGCCCAGCCACGCGACGACGTCCCCGCGCACCGCCATCGCGGTGGCGTCGGGGTGGGTCGGGCTGTGCACCCGGCCGTTGACCAGCAGCGTGGGGGACGTCTCGCTCACAGGGCAAAGCTACGTGTGCCGGTGGGCCCGTGGTCAGTCCCAGGCGGGCCGGCCCGGGAATCCGCCCCGCACCGGCTCGTTCGGCAGCGCGGGCGGCCGGATGTCCCGGACGTCGACGACCTCGCCGTCGATGTACCCGTCGAGGGAGCCGTCCCCCGCGGCCGCGCCCTGACGCTCGCCGGCGCCGAACAGCGCCGTGTCGGCGAGCAGCGGCACGCGCCTCCGCAGACCGCGCATCGCGAGAGCGGCCAACCCCGGGCCGACGGCCGAGCGAATGGGCGGCACCAGCAGCAGGAGCCCCGACACCGTGGTGACCGGTCCGGGTATCACGACCAGCAGGGCGCCCAGCGTGACCAGCGTCCCGTCCCGCACCGCCGCACGCCGCTCGGCGAGGCCGGACCGCAGGTGCCCGATCTGGCGGAGCAGGTGCGAGCCCGTCATCGGCACCAAAAGCCCCCAGCCGAGCACGAAGCTGCCCAGCAGCACGAGCAGCGTCCAACCCCACCCGATCGTCGCTACCAGGGCGGTGATCGCCGCCAGCTCGACGACGGCGTAGACGAGAAACAGCCGTGACAACATGTCACGCCAACGTCCGCCGGCCGAGCCGAAGTTCCCATGGTGGCGTCCGGGCCGATTGCAGTTAGATGACGATATGACGACGATTGAGATCGACACCCCGGATGGACCGATCGACGCGCTGCTGGACCTGCCCACCGGTCAGGGCCCGTGGCCCGGCGTGGTGGTGGTCCACGACGCGTTCGGCTACGGCAGGGACAAAGAGTCGACCAACAAGCGCATCGCTCAGGCCGGCTACGTGGCGATCACGCCGAACATGTACGCGCGGGGCGGGCGCATCCGCTGCATCACCCGGGTCATGAAGGAGCTGCAGACGCAGCGCGGCCGCGCCCTCGACGACATCCTGGCCGCCCGCGATCACCTGAAGTCCATGCCCGAATGTTCCGGCCAGGTCGGCATCGCGGGTTTCTGCATGGGCGGCCAGTTCGCACTCGTGATGGCGCCCAAGGGTTTCGGTGCCTCCGCGCCGTTCTACGGCGCTCCCCTGCCGCGGCACCTCGACGAGACCCTCGACGGGGCGTGCCCCATCGTGGCCAGCTTCGGCGCCCGCGACCCGCTGGGCCGGGGCGCGCCCGAGAAACTGCGCGCGACCGTCGCCCGCAAGAACATCACCGCCGACGTCAAGGTCTACCCCGGAGTCGGGCACAGCTTCGCCAACGAATTGCCCGCCCAGCCGCTGCTTCGCATCACCGGCTTCGGCTACGACCGCGCGGCCACCGAGGACGCGTGGGGCCGCGTCTTCGCCTTCTTCGGCGAGCATCTGGCGGCCGGAACGTAGCGCGTTCCGCCACCCCGTCGTCGCCCACCAACGCGGCGCCCCGCAGGATCAGGCCTGCGCCACCCTGAGCTCGAGACCGACGTTGTTCTCCATGCCGCCGCGTAGCTTGCTGAAGACGTTGAACACCTTGCCCATCACGCCGTAACGCTTGCCGATCGCGTCATAGACCGTGGCGGTGTGCGACTTGTCGAGGATGGCGGCGGTGCCTTCGGCGGCCTCGCTGGTCGGGCGGCCCTGCATGGTGCAGGTGGCCAGCGTGACCCGCGGAGTGTTGCGGATCCGCTTGACCTTCCACGACCTTTCCTGGGTGATGACCAGTAACCGGTCCTTGTCCGCCGCGGCCCAGATCGGCGTCGGCTTGGGCCTGCCGTCCTTGGTGAAGGTGGTCAGCAGAATGTATTGCGCCTTGGCGAGATCGGCGAAGGTGGGCGTCACGGTACCAACCTACTCGGCGACGTTGACATTCTCAGACGTCAGCTGCAATAGTCAGCCCTTAAGTGAAAACATTGTTTTCGCTTAAGCGCATGCAGCCGCGACCGGAGTGGGGAAACGCATGAGCGATCCGAAGAACCCGATGACGTGGCTGCCGTTCTCGATCGCCGAGGCAGCGCTCTCGGGATCCGACGACGACAATGCGGACCTCTCCCAGGCGTGGTCATATCTGCAGACACGGCTCCGCGACGCAGCACAGATCGTGCAATCGGATCCGGCCAGTCGCAATCGACTCGATCTCGCCGCGGGAATGCGCCACCTGCTCGTGCTGCTCACCGCGGGTATCGATGAGGTGCTGCGGTTCGACACCGACCCGATCCTGTCTGTCCGGCCCACCAGCACCGACGACCTCGTGACCTGGGGAATGGAATGCCCCGACTGCATTTACACCCGCGCCGTGCTGTGCGGCGGAGACAGTTACCGACTGTTCGGGAATCGAGGCACCGCACGCTACGTCGGGCTGCAGACGATGAACGGCGTCGCCGCAACGGCCAACGCACTGGTCGACGAACTCGAGGTGGACGCCGACGGCAACTTCGAGGTCTCGCTGTCGCCTGACGAACGACCGGGCAATTGGATGCGGATCGAAGGTGACAATCCCACGTTGACGGTGCGGCACTTCTTCTACGACTGGGACACCGAAGTGGCTTCATCGCTGCACATCGAGCGAGTCGGCGACGGGGCTGGCGCCGGGCACCGTTCGGTCCACGCCGCGGTGGCGGTGTCGCGACAGTTGGTTGCCCTTGGCGACTTCGTCAAAGACAACCTGGCGTTCTTTCTGCAATTCGGTGCCGCGGCGCCGACGAACGGGTTCTTGCCGCCGATCGACCGCACCGCGATGGGGGCGGCCGCGGAGAACCGGCCGGTGATCGGTCGGTGGGAGCTGCGCCCGGACGAGGCGCTCATCGTGGAAGTCGAGCCGCCACAAGGCCTCTACTGGAGCTTCTCTATCGGCAATCCGTGGTGGGAGACGATCCATTACGGGCGCCACCAGTCCAGCCTGAACGCTCATCAGGCGACGGTGGACTCCGACGGCTTGGTGCGTGTGGTGCTGTGCTCGGAAGACCCCGGCGTCGCGAATTGGCTTGACACCGCAGGCCACAGCAACGGCCCCATCATCCTGCGCTGCGTGCGCACCGAGACCGCGCCGACGCCGTCGACGCTCGTCGTGCCGTTCGGCGACATACCTGCCCACCTGCCCCCGGACACCGCGACCGTCACACCCCGAGAGCGTGCGTCGGTGATCGCCGCGCGCCGCAGCGCCGTGCGCGAAAGGTTCGGATAACGATGTTTGACGCCGACGAGTTGGAGGCCGGCGCCCGTGCCGCAACCGGTCTCGACGATTTCGGATCCTCGTACTACCGTGCGGGGCTCGAACGCATCGTCGACGCGCTGAACACCGAGGCGGACCTCAACGACATCGGCCAGGTCATCCAGCACGCGACGATCAGCAACGCGTTGATTCAGCGCCTGAAGGTCGAGGACACCTATCGACAACATCCCGAGATCGACGACGAGGTGATTGACGGACCCGTCTTCGTGATCGGTTTACCCCGCACCGGCACCACGGCGCTGAGCCAACTGGTGGCCGCCGATCCGCAATTCCGGTCGCTGCGGATGTGGGAGTCGCAGGCGCCCACACCCCCGCCGGAGAGCGCCACCCAACACGTCGATCCGCGGATCGCGCAGGCCGAGGCGGGGCTGAAGATGCTCGACGACATGTTCCCCTTGATGAGGACGCTGTACAACTCGGAGCCGACGGCCGCGACCGAATGCCAGGATCTGATGGGAATGAGCTTTCGCACCTTCCACTTTGACGGAGCAGTGCGCGCCCCGGGATACCTGGCATGGCTGATGGAATGCGACATGCGCGAGACGTACACCTTTCACCGACGGGTCCTCAAGCTGTTGCAGTGGCATTGCCCGCCGACGCTGTGGCATCTGAAGACCCCGGTACACATGTTCGCCCTCGACGCACTCGTCGAGGCCTACCCGAATGCGAAATTTCTCTGGAGTCACCGGGACCCGGCCAAGGTGATGGGCTCGGTATGCAGCCTGATCCAGTACGTGCGCAGCTGGAGCAGCGACCGCAACGACGCCAACGAGCTCGGCGCCGAACAGCTGGACAGCTGGGTCGAAGCTGTGCGGCGGGCAATGGATTTCCGCAGCCGGGTGGGTGACGACCGATTCGCCGACGTCTCGTTCGCGGATCTGCAAGCTGATCCGGTGCGCACGCTGCAATCCAGCTATGAGCGCCTGGGGTTGAGCTTTACCGACGCCACCGCAGAGTCGGTCAAGCAGTGGGCGGAAGGACACCAACCCGGCTCTCGTGGTGCGCACGACTATGACCTGGCCGCATATGGCCTCACAGCCGCAGGGGTCCGTGAGCGATTTGCGGACTACCTCGCCGCCTACGATGCAACCGCCTGAGCCGATGAGCGCTCCCCGGGCGCGGCGACGCGACAAGCTGGACCCGGACCCGGCGGTGCGCCGCGAGATTCTGGTAGCCGCGTCAACAACGCTGCGCGAGCAGGGAGTTCGCGGATTGAGCATTGCCGCGGTGCTGGACCGCGCCAAGTTGAGCACCCGCGCCTTCTATCGGCATTTCGACTCCAAGGATGAGCTGGTGGCCGCGGTGTTCCTGGACACCGCGCGCGCGGAACGGCGGCGACTGCAACGCCGAATGTCGGCCGCCGCAACAGAGATCGAAGCCGTTGCGGCGTGGATCGACGGGCGACTCGACCTTGCGTTCGACGAGAACATCAAATCCGATCTGCGGCGGCTGTCGCTGGAAGCTCAATCGCAGACCTTCGCCTCGCCCGGGCTGGTCCAGCCCGCATACGCGGAAATGCTCAAGCCGCTCAGCGCAGTGCTGCAGCGCGGACAGCAGGCCGGGGTGTTCCGCCGCATCGACCCGGTGACCGACGCCGAGTTCATCCACGGTGTGGTGTGGGCGAGCACCAACCGGCAGTGGCGGACCGGAAATTGCGACCGTGACAAAGTCCGCGCAGACGCCCTCCGTTTCTGCCTGCGTGCGTTGGGCGTGGCACCCGAAGCGGTCGATCAAGTCTGCTCAACCGACTGACCGAAGGAGTATCGATGGACCTGGGTTTCACCGGCTCGACGGCCGTGGTCACCGGCGGCAGTAAGGGTATGGGACTGGCCATCGCCGAAACCCTCGCGGCCGAGGGGGCCCGGGTGGCCGTGATGGCTCGTGGCAGAGGGGCGCTCGACGCCGCGGTGGAATCGCTGCGCCAGGCTGGCGCTCCCGACGCCGTGGGGATCAGCGTGGATATGGCCGACGCCGAGTCCATCACTGACGGCTTCACGGCCGTCTCGGAGCGCTGGGGCCACCTCAACAGCCTGGTTCACACGATCGGCCCGGGCGACGGCTATTTCGAGCAGATGGACGACGCCCAATGGGAAGAGGCGTTCACCCTTGGCACGATGTCGGCTGTGCGATCGATCCGCGCCTCGTTGCCGCTGTTGCGCTCCGCCGACTGGGCGCGCATCGTGACGCTGTCCGCACACTCGATTCAACGGCAGAACCCGCGCATCGTCGCCTACACCGCATCGAAGGCCGCACTGGCCAGCGTCACCAAGAACCTCTCGAAGAGCCTTGCCAAGGACGACATTCTGGTCAACTGTGTGTGCCCGGGAACCATCGTGACGGCCAGCTTCACGGAGGCCCTCAAGGACATCCTGGCCGCCGATGGCCTCGACGCCACCGATCCGGTCGACGTCATGACCTGGATCGACAACAACTTTCACCAGCCCTGCGACCTCGGGCGTGCCGGACTTCCCGAAGAGGTCGCTTCCGTCACCGCCTACCTGGTGTCGCGGCGAAACGGCTATGTCACCGGGGCGACCGTAAACGTCGACGGCGGATCGGACTTCATCTGACGCCGGTCCGGCGAGCAGACGCAGAATCGCATCGGACGGTGCCTTCGCGTGCGATTCTGCGTCTGCTCGCCAGGGAACTAGCCCTCCAGGTCGCCTTCGGTTTCCAACAGCGCCTGGCGCAGCCGGGCGAGGGTGTCGGGCTGCGGCTCTTCCCACATGCCGCGGCCGGCGGCCTCCAGCAGCCGTTCGGCCATGCCGTGCAGCGCCCACGGGTTGGATTCGGCCATGAACTTCCGGTTCTCGGGATCCAGCACGTAGCGCTCGGTGAGCTGTTCGTACATCCAGTCGGCCATCACCCCGGCGGTCGCGTCGTACCCGAACAGATAGTCCACGGTCGCCGCCATTTCGAACGCGCCCTTGTAACCGTGCCTGCGCATCGCCGCCATCCAGCGCGGATTGACGACGCGGGCGCGAAACACCCGCGTGGTCTCCTCGGACAGCGTGCGGGTGCGGATCGCGTCGGGCCGGGTGTTGTCGCCGATATAGGCCGCCGGCGCCTGGCCGGTCAGCGCCCGGACCGTGGCCACCATGCCGCCGTGGTACTGGAAGTAGTCATCGGAGTCGGCGATGTCATGTTCGCGGGTGTCGGTGTTCTTGGCGGCCACCGCGATCCGCCGGTACTGGCGGTTCATGTCGTCGATCGCCTCGCGGCCGTCCAGGTCGCGGCCGTAGGCGAAGCCGCCCCACGCGGTGTAGACCTGCGCCAGGTCGGCGTCGTCGCGCCAGTTGCGGCTGTCGATCAGCTGCAGCAGCCCGGCCCCGTAGGTGCCCGGCTTGGAACCGAAAATCCTTGTAGTGGAGCGTCTTTGATCGCCATGCTGGGCCAGGTCGGCCTGGGCGTGTGCGCGCACGTAGTTGTCCTCGGCCGGCTCGTCGAGGCCGGCGACCAACCGCACCGCGTCGTCGAGCATCGTCACCACGTGCGGGAAGGCGTCCCGGAAGAAGCCGGAGATCCGCACGGTGACGTCGATCCGGGGGCGGCCCAGTTCGGCCGGCGGGATCGGCGTGAGGCCCACGACGCGCCGCGAGGCGTCGTCCCAGACGGGCCGAACGCCCAGCAGTGCAAGCACTTCGGCGATATCGTCGCCGGCGGTGCGCATCGCCGAGGTACCCCACACCGACAGCCCAACCGATTGCGGCCACCGCCCGTGGTCGTTGCGGTAGCGGGCCAGCAGCGAATCCGCCAGCGCCACACCGGCTTCCCAGGCCAGCCGCGACGGAACCGCCTTGGGGTCGACGGAGTAGAAGTTGCGTCCGGTGGGCAGCACGTTCACCAGGCCACGCAGCGGCGAGCCCGAGGGACCGGCGGGGATGAAGTGGCCGTCGAGCGCGTTGAGCACCTGGTCGATTTCGGCGGCGGTGCCGGCGAGCCGGGGCACCACCTCGGTGGCCGCAAACCGCAACACTTTTGCCGCGTCCTCGTTCCCGGTGATCCGTTCGGCGGCGTCGGGATCCCATCCGCTGGCCTGCAGCGCAGCGACGAGTTCGCGGGCTGCGGCCTCGGTGTCATCCACCGCCGATCGCTCGTCGGTGCCGTCCTCGGCCAGGCCCAACGCCTGCCGCAGGCCGGGAAGGGCGTGCTCGCCGCCGAACAGCTGGCGGGCCCGCAGGATGGCCAGCACCAGGTCGAGTTCGGCTTCACCGGTTGGCTTTTGGCCCAGGATGTGCAGGCCGTCGCGGATCTGCACGTCCTTGATCTCGCAGAGCCACCCGTCGACGTGCAGCAGCATGTCGTCGAAGGAGTCCTCCGGCGGGCGCTCGGTCAAGCCGAGGTCGTGGTCCATCTTGGCGGCCCGGATCAGCGTCCAGATCTGCTGACGGATGGCGGGCAGCTTGCCGGGATCGAGCGCGGCGACGTTGGCGTGCTCGTCGAGCAGCTGCTCCAAACGGGCGATGTCGCCATACGTTTCGGCGCGCGCCATCGGCGGGATCAGGTGGTCGACCAGCACCGCGTGCGCCCGCCGCTTGGCCTGGGTGCCCTCACCCGGGTCGTTGACCAGGAAGGGGTAGACCAGCGGCAGGTTGCCCAGCGCGGCGTCGGATCCGCAGGCCGCCGACATGCCCAGCGTCTTGCCGGGCAGCCATTCCAGATTGCCGTGCTTGCCCAGGTGCACTATCGCGTGCGAGCCGAAACCGGAGTCCAGCCAGTGGTAGGCGGCCAGGTAGTGGTGGCTGGGCGGCAGGTCCGGGTCGTGGTAGATCGCCACCGGGTTCTCCCCGAAACCTCGGGGTGGCTGCACCATCAGCACCAGGTTGCCGGCTTGCATTGCGGCGATAACGATTTCACCCTCGGGGTCGTTGGTGCGATCCACGAAGAGGTCGCCGGGCGGCGGGCCCCAGTGCTGCGTCACCGCGTCGGTCAGCTCCGCGGGCAGCGTCGAGAACCAGTCGCGATAGTCCTTGGCCGACACCCGGATCGGATTGCCGGCCAGCTGCCCGTCAGTGAGCCAGTCGGGGTCTTGCCCACCACGCTCGATCAAGGCGTGGATCAGGGCGTCACCGTCGTTGGCCTCGACACCGGGCAGCTCACCGATCTGATACCCGCGCTCGCGCATGGCGCGCAGCAGCGCGACCGCGCTGGCCGGGGTGTCCAGGCCCACCGCGTTGCCGATGCGGGCGTGCTTGGTCGGGTAGGCCGAGAACACCAGGGCCACCCGCTTGTCGGCGGGGGCGACGTGCCGCAGCCGGGCGTGCCGGACCGCCAGACCCGCGACCCGGGCGCATCGCTCCGGGTCGGCGACGTACGAGATCAACCCGTCGTCGTCGATCTCCTTGAAGGAGAACGGGACCGTGATGATGCGGCCGTCGAACTCCGGCACCGCCACCTGGGTAGCGACGTCGAGCGGGCTGAGCCCGTCGTCGTTTTCGCTCCACTGAGCACGAGCGCTGGTCAGGCACAGCCCCTGCAGGATCGGAATGTCCAGGGCCGCCAGGTGTTCGACGTTCCAACTGTCGTCATCTCCACCGGCGGACACCGCGGCCGGCTTCAGTCCCCCGGCGGCGAGCACGGTGACCACCATCGCGTCGGCGTCACCCAGCCGTTGCAGCAGTTCGGGTTCGGCGGTGCGCAGCGACGCGCAGTAGACGGGCAGCGGCCGCCCCCCGGCGTCCTCGATGGCCCGGCACAGCGCCTCGACGTAGCCGGTGTTGCCGGCCAACTGCTGCGCGCGGTAATACAGGACGGCGATCGTCGGACCGCCGGCGTCGGCGGTGGGTCGCTCCAGCTCGCCCCAGGTCGGCGTGACCACCGGCGGACCGAACCCGAACCCGGTCATCAGCACGGTGTCGGACAGGAAGGCATGCAGCTGGCGCAGGTTCTCCACGCCGCCGTGCGCCAGGTAGATGTGCGCCTGCACCGCGATGCCCGCCGCGAGGGTCGACAGGCCGGTCAGCTCGGCGTCGGCGGCTTGCTCGCCGCTGACCAGCACCGTCGGCACGCCGCTCGCGATCACCGCGTCGATACCGCTCTGCCACGCGCGGTAGCCACCGAGGATGCGCACCACGACGATCGCGGCGCCGGCCAGCAAATCCGGCAGTCCCCCGCGAGCGGGAGGTGCCCCCACGCCTTCATCCAGGCGCGACGGGTTCGCCCACCGATAGTTCTTGCCGCTGGAACGGGCGCTGATCAGGTCCGTGTCGGATGTCGACAGCAGCAGGATGGTTGGCTCAGCCACTCCTCATTCGTACAGCAGCGTCGCCGCGATGCGGGCGGCGACCTCACCGGCCACCCGCACCGCCTCTTCGCTCGTGCCCGGCTCGTAGCGATCCGCGGCGCGGTCATAGTCGGCGCCGGCGATGGACCCGTGATCGGCCGGCAACTCCACCAGTTCGACCGGCCAGCCGACCCGTCGGAGGCCGGCGGCGAAGTCCCTGCTGGCCGCGACGGGGACGACGTCGTCGGCCGGCCCGTGCAGCAGCGTGAACGGCGTGCCGATGCGCCGCGCCGCGAGGCCCTCGGTCACGCGACGACCGAAGATCGGGTCCGGGACCATGAAGGCGCCCGCGAGGCAAACGGTGTGCGCCAATCGCGCGTCGCCGCCGAGGGTGACCGCAGCCGCGGCGACACCTCCCATCGACCACCCGACGAGGACGATCGCGTTGCCCTCGCCCGCGCGCTGCTGGGCGAAGTCCAACGATCGCAGCAGGTCTGCGCGCCCGCCGTCGTCGGCGTGGGAGTTCCAGTCCGGTGCCACCACCGCCGCGCCGCGCCCGGCGAGCATGCCGGCGAGCGGACGGAAGGCGCCGCGGGCGTCGATCTGCATGCCGTGCCACAGCAGCACGGTGGGCTGGGCTGGATCGCCGTAGACGTCGGCGCACCGTCCCGGTCCGTACTCGACCGTCCGCACCGCACAAGTATGCCCGAGCAACAGTGCGCCACAGAGATGCCCCACACCGCGATACAGCATGTATCATGGGTTGATACATGCTGTATCGCGGTGACGACGAATCGCCCCTCCATTCGATTAGTTAGGGATTGCCGGCTTCGTAACTCGCTGTACTGCCATTGCGCAGAAGCTCACCCGGTGAGCCCAAGCGCCGGGAAACACGCATAGCAACAAGCCCAGCTCGGAAGGAACATCAGTAACATGGTCGACGTCGCGCTTACGCGTATCGGACGCCGCACGCTCTGGACGGGCGGACGGCCGGTCGAGCCGCAGGAATCCCAACCGCCGGCCGACCCTGACGGCAACTTCGATATTGCGGCGCCCTCCGCCGGCGCCCTGGCCGACTTGGCGCCGCGCCCACTCTTGCGCCGGAACCCGCGTCCGGGCGGGATCGAACACAGGATCGAGCGCGCTGATTTCAGTCTTATAGACCTGTTCGGCCACGTCGGAGACGGCGGCGGATTGTTCGGGACATGACGCGTCGCTCGCTACGGTGCTTATAGCCGAGCCAGCCCGGCAGCCAGGTCCGCCGTCATGGGACCCTGGCGAGCCACCATTAACCAATTCCCCAGCGGGGTCGGCGACGGCTGGCCCGTACCGTGGACGGGTGGCCAGGACGCGCAACAGCGACGCCTGCCCGGGCGCGCTGCAGGTGCACCGGGCGGCCGACGGCGCCCTGGCGCGGATCCGGCTGCCCGGCGGTGCGCTGACGGCCGCTCAACTCGCCGCGTTGGCGCGGGTGTCCAGCGAACACGGTTCGGCGACGCTGGAGCTCACCGCGCGGGGCAACCTGCAGGTGCGTGGAATCACAGACGTGGCGGCGGCGGCGCAGGCGATCGCCCGGGCCGGCCTGTTGCCCTCGGAGACGCACGAGCGGGTCCGCAACATTGTGGCGTCCCCGCTGTCCGGCCGGGCCGGCGGCAATGCCGACGTGCGGCCGTGGGTGGCCGAACTGGACGCGGCGATCTGCGCCGAACCCGGCCTGACCGGGCTCGGCGGCCGGTTCTGGTTCGGCTTGGACGACGGGCGCGGCGACGTGTCGGGCCTGTGCGCCGACGTCGGCGTGCACGCGTTCCCCGAGGGCTGCGCGCTGCTGCTGGCCGGGCGCGACACCGGTGTCCGGCTCAGCGCCGACGAGGTGGTCGAGACGCTGGTCGTCATCGCGACGCGCTTTGCGGCCACGCGTGGAACCGCTTGGCGCATCAAGGAATTGGACGATATCGCCAGCCTGCTGCCCGGCGTCGAACTCGGCGCCGCCCCCTTCCCCGCGGTCACCCGGGCGCCGGTGGGCTGGATCAACCAGGACCGGCCCGGTTCAGAGGGCCGAGTGGCGCTCGGCGCCGCGGTGCCGCTGGGGGTGCTGCCCGCCCGCGTCGCGGAGTACCTGGCGGCGATCGAGGCGCCGGTGGTGATCACGCCGTGGCGGTCGGTGCTGGTGTGCGATCTCGACGAGGCCGTCGCCGACGTCGCGCTGCGGGTGCTGGCGCCGTTGGGTCTGGTGTTCGACGAGAACTCGCCCTGGCTCAACGTCAGCGCCTGCACCGGCAGCCCCGGGTGCGCGCACGCGGCCGCCGATGTCCGGGCCGACGCCGCCCGCGCGCTGGACGCGGATTCGGGAGTGCATCGTCACTTCGTCGGCTGCGACCGCGCCTGCGGCAGCCCGCTCGCCGGTGAGGTGCTACTGGCGACGACCGGCGACGGATACCGCCAGCTACGGTAATCGGGTGCTCGACTACATCCGCGACGCGGCGGAGATCTACCGCCAGTCGTTCGCGACCATCCGCGCCGAAGCCGACCTGGCCCGGTTCCCGGACGACGTCGCGCGCGTGGTGGTCCGGTTGATCCACACCTGCGGGCAGGTCGACGTCGCCGAGCACGTCGCGTTCACCGACGATGTCGTCGACCGGGTCGGCGCCGCCCTGCGCGACGGCGCCCCGGTGCTGTGCGATTCGTCGATGGTGGCGGCCGGGATCACCGGTGCGCGGCTGCCCGCCGGCAACGAGGTGGTGTCGCTGGTGGCCGACCCGCGCGCCCCGGAGCTGGCGGCGCGCCGGCACACCACCCGGTCGGCCGCCGGGGTGGAGCTGTGGTCCGACCGGCTGTCGGGCGCCGTGCTGGCGATCGGCAACGCGCCAACCGCACTGTTCCGGCTGCTCGAGCTGATCGACGAAGGGGTGCCGCCGCCGGCCGGCGTGCTCGGCGGCCCGGTGGGGTTCGTCGGTTCGGCACAGTCCAAACAGGAGCTCATCGACCGTCCCCGCGGGATGTCGTATCTGGTGGTGCGGGGCCGCCGCGGCGGCAGCGCGATGGCCGCCGCCGCCGTCAACGCGATCGCGAGCGACCGCGAATGACCGCTGCGGCCAATCGGAGAGGCACGCTCTGGGGCGTCGGCCTGGGGCCCGGCGACCCGGAGCTGGTCACCGTCAAGGCGGCCCGGGTGATCGGCGAGGCCGACGTGGTGGCCTACCACAGCGCCCGGCACGGCCGCAGTATCGCGCGCGGCATCGCCGAGCCCTATCTGCGGCCTGGCCAGATCGAGGAGCACCTGATCTACCCGGTGACCACCGAGGTGACCGACCATCCCGGCGGCTACGCCGGCGCGCTCGAGGACTTCTACGTCGAGGCCGCCGCACGCATCGCCGCCCACCTCGACGCGGGCCGCAATGTGGCGCTGCTCGCGGAGGGTGATCCGCTGTTCTACAGCTCGTATATGCATCTGCACACCCGGCTGACGGAGCGGTTCGACGCCGTCATCGTGCCGGGTGTGACGTCGGTGAGCGCCGCCTCCGCGGCGATCGCGACCCCCTTGGTCGCCGGTGACGAGGTGCTCTCGGTGCTGCCGGGCACCCTGCCCGTCGCCGAGCTGACCCGCCGCCTCGCCGACGCCGACGCCGCCGTGGTGCTGAAGCTCGGTCGCTCGTATCACGCTGTGCGCGAAGCTCTTTCGGCTTCCGGACAGCTCGACGACGCGTATTACGTCGAGCGGGCCAGCACGGCCGGGCAGCGTATCCTGCCCGCCGCCGACGTCGACGAGGCGGGCGTGCCGTACTTCTCGCTGGCCATGCTGCCGGGTGGGCGGCGTGGGCGGCAGCCTTCGCCGGCCGGCGGCGTCGCGGTGGTGGGCCTGGGGCCCGGCGACGCCGATTGGATGACGCCGCAGAGCCGGCGCGAGCTGGCCGCCGCCACCGACCTCATCGGCTACGGCGGCTACCTGGACCGCGTCCCGGTTCGCGACGGCCAGCGGCGTCATCCCAGCGACAACACCGACGAACCCGCTCGCGCCCGCCTGGCCTGCGCGCTGGCCGAGCAGGGACGGTCCGTCGCGGTGGTGTCATCGGGCGATCCCGGGATCTTCGCGATGGCCACCGCCGTATTGGAAGAGGCCAAGGAATGGCCGGGAGTGCAGGTGCGGGTCATTCCGGCGATGACCGCCGCGCAGGCCGTCGCCAGCCGAGTCGGGGCTCCCCTGGGCCACGACTACGCGGTGATCTCGCTGTCCGACCGGCTCAAGCCGTGGGAGATCATCGCCGAGCGGTTGGCCGCCGCGGCCGCCGCCGACCTCGTGCTGGCCATCTACAACCCGGCCTCCAAGGCCCGGACGTGGCAGGTTGCCGCGATGCGGGACCTGCTCTTGGAACACCGCGAACCCGGGACCCCGGTGGTGGTCGGCCGCAACGTTTCCGGCCCCGACGAGGACGTGCGCGTGGTGCGGCTGGCCGACCTGGATCCCGCCGAGGTGGACATGCGCTGCCTGCTGATCGTCGGTTCCTCCCAAACGCAGTGGTACCCGGGCGATTCCGGCGACCGGGTGTTCACGCCGCGGCGGTATCCCGTCGGCTAGGTGTCGCCACCCCAGCTGCTGGGCATCATCGGCATGGCGGGGCCGTCGCCCAGCCCGCCGCGGGTCAGCGTCGCCAGCCCGGCCGGTTGGCTGACACCGGATCTCGCTGCGGCCCCGGCGAATCCGAGCGGCCCCCCGTCCTCGAGAGAGGCGCGCACGGCGTCGAAGCCCTCCTCGTCAGCATCCAAATCCTGTTCGAGATCCATGAATTCGTAGCGGTAGGCGCGGTCGGTGGCGGTACCGGCGCGGCGTCGTCGCGCCCGCGCCTTCCTCTTGGCCCCTGCGGCCGCCGCGGCCGCCTCCGGCGCATCGACGTCGTCGGGGGCGGGCTCCTCGGCCGTGCGCCGCGCCCGGCCGCTGGCGCTGCCGCGGGCCGCCAGCCCCGACAGCGCCGCGGCGTACAGGGCGTCCGACATACCCGCGCCGATGCCGTCCGTGGCCGTCGGCCCGAAGCCCACCCCGGGTCCCCCGCCGGTCGGTCCACCCCCGGCGGGTGTGGCCACGGTCGACGCGGGGCTGCTGGACATCGTCGGGGCGTTGCTCACGCTCGCCGGAGCGGTGGTGATGGCCGGAGCCGGCGCGGACGCCATCGGCGCCGGGGAGGCCGCGGGCGCGGGCAGCGGCGCGGCGACCGAGAGCGGGGCCGCGACGCTCACCGCGGTGACCGCGGCCGCCGCGCCGCCGGCCGCGGCGGCGCCCAGGACGGACACGACCATCGGCGCCAACACGACGGCCATCTGGATGGCGGCCTGCATGAACGGCCAGAAGATCATCAGCGTGTGGAAGATCGCCCAGCCGAGCGCGCTGGAAAGGGCCGGCGAGAATCCCAGCTGACCGAAGAACGAGGCGAGGCCGTTGACGAACGGCACCGGTGGGAACGGCCAGCCGCCGGGGTTGAGGTCCTTGGACACCGGCCAGGCGAAATTCCTGGTGTACTGCTGCAGCCAGGCGGTGAGCTGGTCCTGCCAGGACGGATAGGTCTGGGTGGCTTGCTGCTGGGTGACGGCGGCGTGCGCGGTCGCCACGCTCGCCTCCGCGCCCGGAGCCACGATCGGCGGTGCGGGCGTGCTGGCCGGGACCGCCGCGAGGCTGGATTCGGCCGCCACCTGATACGTGGTCATCGTCGTGGCGGCCTGCACCCACATGCGCGCGTAGTCTGCCTCGTTCACCGCGATCGGAACGGTGTTGATGCCGAAGAAGTTCGTTGCCACCAGCGCCGCGTGGGTCGCATGGTTCGCCGCGAGCTCCGGAATCGTCGGCATGGCGGCCAGCGCCACGGTGTACGCGCCGGCCGCCATTTCGTGCAACGCGGCCGCGGTCGCGCTGGTGGCGGAGCTCTCCTGCAGCCAGGCCAGGTACGGCGCGTGGGCCGCGACGTACTGTTCGGCGCTGGAGCCTTCCCACGCACCGCCCTGCACGGCGCCCAGCAGCGCGCCGAGTTCCGCTGCGGCCTCGGCGTATTGGCCGCTCATCGAGGACCACGTCGCGGCGGCGGAAAGCAGCGGTCCGGCTCCGGGACCGCTGCTGAGCAAGGTCGAGTGCACTTCCGGGGGGAAGGCGATCCAGATCGGGGCGGTCATCGTCGGGGGCCTTCGGGCACGAATACCTCTTCGGTGAATGTCAAAGGTGGGCTGGCGCTGCTGATGTTCAGTGGTCGGTTTGCCGGACGGATTAGTTCCCGGCGGTCCGTCTCGAATGCTCTTTGCACCCGAACCGGGCATGCGCAACGATGCAGGGATGCGGTGTGACGCGGCGCGTGAGGCGCTTTCGGCTCGACTGGACGGCGAGCGTCCCCAGGTGCTCGCGCAGCAGGTCGACGCTCATCTCGAATCGTGCCGGCGTTGCCGCACCTGGCTGATCGGCGCCGCGGCCCAGACCCGCCGGCTGGCCGGCGTTGAGCCGGGCGACGGGCCCGACCTGGTTGCGCAGATCATGGCGAGCATCGGCGAGGAATCCTCCGGGCGCCAGCGCAGGATGCGTTGGCTGCGCAAGCACTACCGCCGCTGGGGCCTCATCGGTGTCGGCTTGTTCCAGGTGGCGATCGCCGCCGCACAAATCGGCGGCATCGACTTCGGGATGGTGTCGAGCCATATGCATGGCGCGATGTCCGGCGAACATCTGATGCACGAGTCCACCGCCTGGTTGCTGGCGCTGGGGCTGGCGATGGTGGCCGCCGGCATCTGGCCCGTCGCCGCGATTGGGGTGGCGGCGATTACGGGCGTCTATTCGGTCGCGCTCCTGAGCTACGTGGTCGTCGATGCCTTCGCCGGCGAGGTCACCGCGGCACGCATCGCCAGTCACATGCCGCTGCTGTTGGGGCTTGCCTTCGCGTTACTGGTGGCGCGGGAACGGGTGAGGTCGGACAGAGCGGGCGCGTCCGGGGCAACCGACGACGCCGTCTGGCCGGCAGAGCCGCCCGCCGCACGAGGGCGCGGTCACCTGTGGCCCATCAACCGATCGGCTTCCGACCCCGCCACCGAGTCTACGACGGGTCGTCGTAGACTCGGTGAGCCCGCGAGACAAAGGTGGTTCGCCATGATCGCGCCCAGCGATGACGAGGCCGTTACCGAGCTCGCATTGGCAGCCGCGCGCGGGAACGACAGGGCGCTCGAGGCTTTCATCAAAGCCACCCAGCAAGACGTGTGGCGGTTCGTGGCGTATCTGTCGGACGCGGGCAGCGCCGACGACCTGACCCAAGAGACGTTCTTGCGCGCGATCGGCGCCATCGAGCGGTTCTCCGGGCGCTCGAGCGCCCGGACCTGGCTGCTTTCCATCGCGCGCCGCGTCGTGGCCGATCACATCCGCCACGTCCGGTCGCGGCCCCGCGCCGCCCTCGGCGCCGACCCGGAGCTCGTTCTGCGCGGCGATCGCCACGCCCGCGGTTTCGAAGACCTGGTCGAGGTCACCACGATGATCGCGAACCTCACCGCCGAGCAACGAGAAGCCTTGCTGCTCACCCAGTTGCTCGGGCTGTCCTATGCCGACGCAGCAGCGGTGTGCGGCTGCCCGGTGGGCACGATCCGATCCCGGGTGGCACGCGCCCGCGACGCGCTGCTGGCCGCCGACGCCGAGCGCGACGACCTGACCGGCTAATCCAGTCCCGTCAGCCATTCGGCGGCTTGCTCGACGCTGCCCACCACGCTCACCCCGGCCGGCAGCGGCGGCCGGGCCACCATCACCACCGGAATGCTCAATGCCGCCGCGGCGTCCACTTTCGCCCGCGTCATGTTTCCTCCGCTGTTCTTGGTGACCAAGGCGTCGATGCGGTGCTCCCGCAGCACGGCGACCTCGCCGTCGTAGTGGTACGGGCCGCGGGATAGCAGCAGCTGGTGACGGTGGGGCAGCGACGCGGGATCGGGTTCGGTGACGGCGCGGATCAAAAACCACGCGCCGCTGCCCGCGAAGGCCCTCGTCCCCGAACGTCCGGTGGTGAGGAACACCCGCGAGAAGCCTTCCTTTGCAACGGTTTCGGCCGCCTGGGTGTCGGATTCGACGACGATCGCATCGCCAGGCTCCCACGCCGGGCGGGCCAGCACCAGGTGCGGGATCCGCAACTCGGCGCACGCCTGGGCGGCGTGTGCGGTCATGGTCGCCGCGAACGGATGGGTCGCGTCGATGACGGCGTCGATGCCTTCCTCGAGCAGCCAGCGCTGGAGCCCCTCGACGCCGCCGAAGCCGCCGATGCGTACCGGGCCGACCGGCAGCGCGGGGTCGGGCACCCGGCCCGCCAGCGAGCTGACGATGTCGACGTGCGGGTGCAGGGTTTTCGCCAGCGCGCGACCTTCGGCGGTGCCGCCGAGCAGCAGCACGCGCATCAGTGCCCGCTCCCCCGCGTCCGCCCGGCCGAATACAGGTAGCTGTCGGTGAATCCCTCGGCGGCCAGCACGTCGCCGACGACGATCACCGCCGTCTTGGTGATGCCGGCCCGGTGCGTCTGCGCAGCGATGTCGGCGAGCGTTCCCCGCAGCACCACCTGTTGTGGCCAACTCGCGAAAGCCACGACGGCGGCGGGTGTTTCGGGCCGATAGCCGCCTTCGAGAAGTTGCGGCACGATGGCATCGATCTGCGCCGCGGCCAGGTGCAGGACCAGCGTGGCGCCGGAGCGGGCGAGGGTGCCCAGGTCTTCCCCGGGCGGCATGGCCGTCGACAGCGTGGCGACCCGGGTCAGCGTCACCGTCTGCGCGACACCGGGGACCGTGAGCTCGCGCTTGAGCGCGGCCGCCGCCGCGGCGAAAGACGGTACGCCGGGCACGATTTCGTAGTCGATGCCCAGCGTGTCGAGCCGGCGGCATTGTTCGGCCAGCGCGCTGTAGAGCGACGGGTCACCGGAATGCAGGCGCGCGACGTCGTGGCCGGCGGCGTCGGCGCCCGCGATTTCGGTGATGATCTGCTCGAGTGTCAGCGGGCCGGTGTCGATGACCTTCGCCCCGGACGGGCACAGCGCCAGCAGGTCGTCGGGCATGATCGATCCCGCGTACAGGCACACCGGGCACGTTTCGAGGAGCCGCTGGCCGCGGACCGTGATCAGGTCGGCGGCGCCCGGGCCCGCGCCGATGAAGTACACCGTCATTTCGTCACCGACCACTGGGTGACCGGCATCTGCGGGCGCCATCCGGTGAAGCCACCGAGCGGCTCGCCGTGGTAGTGCTGGAACCGTCGCAGCTGGCCGCCGAGACGCGAATGCGATTGTGCCAGAAGCGCTTCAGATTCCGCGGTGACCGCGTTGGCAACGAGGCGGCCGCCGGTCGGCAGGCCGGCGAGGCACGCGTCGAGCAGGCCGGGTTGGGTGAGTCCGCCGCCGATGAAGACCGCTGACGGTGGCTCGAGGCCGCCGAACGCGCCCGGGGCGTCGCCGTGGACGTCGATGCCCACACCGCAGGCCGCGGCGTTGAAGGCGATGTTGCCGCGGCGTCGTTCGTCGCGCTCGAATGCGGCTGCGCTGCAACCGGTTCCACTCAAGCACCACTCGACGCTGATGCTGCCGGAGCCCGCGCCGACGTCCCACAGCCGCTCGCCCGGGCGTGGCGCCAGCGCCGCCAGCGTCACCGCGCGGATGCCGCGCTTGGTGATCTGTCTGTCATGACGGAACGCGTCGTCGGGCAGCGGCGACAGCCGTTCCTCGGGCAGGTAGCGGATGGCGATGACGTTGAGGTCGTCGACGTGTTCGGGCGCGTCCCGCGCCCATTGCCGTGCCGTGCTCTCCCGGCGCCGTTCGGTTGGGCCACCGAGGTTTTCGAGGATGCTCATCTCGGAGTCGCCGCGGCCGTGGTCTTGCAGCAGTGCGGCGAGCTCTTGCGGCGTGGCCCCGTTTCTCGACAGCACGATCGCTTGACCGCCGCGGCGCACCGCGGTGTGCAGTGGCGCGGTGACGAGGCTGATCACCTCGGTGTCGTGGGCGTTCCAGCCCATCCGCGCACACGCCAGCGTCACCGAGGACACGTGCGGCATCACCCGGACGTGTTCCAGGCCGTACAGCCGGATCAGCGTGCCCCCGATGCCGTGCATGAGGGGGTCGCCGCTGGCCACCACATGGATGTCTTCGGGGTGGCGGTCTCGCAGGGTTTGCAGCGCGGGCAGCATCGGCGAGGGCCACTGCCGGCGCGGTGCGGCCACGGTGCCGTCGAGCAGGTCGAGCTGCCGTTTGGATCCGTAAATTACTGTGGCCCTTCGCAGTTCATCGCGAGAGGCTTCCGCGAGCCCCGCCATGCCGTCGGCCCCGATGCCGACCACGATGATCATGAGCGCCGTTCCTCCCCCTCGCTCCGCTCTGCATCGTCACCGGCGCGGATCATCGCGGCATCCTGCGCCACACAAACTGCGGCAGCAGCCGCATCACCGCAGCGGCGGGCCCCAGCGCCCAGGGGATCCACACGGTGCGTCGGCCCTTGGCCAGCGCACGGGCCGTGGCCCCGGCCACCTGTGCGGGCGTGCTGGACAGCGGCGCGGGATCCATGCCTTGCGTCATGCGTCCGATCACGAATCCCGGGCGGACGATCAGCAGTTTCACGCCGGTGCCGTGCAGGGCGTCGGCCAGGCCGCTCGCGAAGCCGTCCAGGCCGGCCTTGGCCGAGCCGTAGACATAGTTGGCGCGACGCACCCGCGCGCCGGCGATCGAGGAGAACACCACCAGTCGGCCCTTTTCGGCCTGGCGCATGGCGGCCGCCAGATAGGTGAGCATGCTGACCTGGGCGAGGTAGTCGGTGTGCACGATCGCGACCGCGTGTGCGGCGTCGGCCTCGGCGCGGGCCTGGTCGCCGAGGATGCCGAAGGCCAGCACCGCCGTGGTGATGGGTCCGTGCTCGGCGACGACCGAGTCGACCAGCGGACCGTGCGACGCCAGGTCGTCGGCGTCGAACTCGACTGTGCGCACCGTTTGGGCCCCGGCGGCTTTCACCGCGGCGACCTGCTCGTCGAGTTGGTCGGCCTTGCGCGCGGCCAGCACCACCGTGGCCCCGGGCGCCAGGAGCCGCGCCAGCTCGATGCCGATCTCGCTGCGGCCGCCCAGGATCAGTACTGGGCCTGCGCCCGTGTCGTCCACGGCTGCGATTATGACCTGCGCTAGCGTGAGCGTTGATGGCGAATACCACTACCCGGCTCACCGACGATGCGCTGGCGTTCCTGTCCGAACGGCATCTGGCCATGCTGACCACGCTGCGAGCCGACAATTCACCGCATGTCGTGGCGGTCGGTTTCACGTTCGACCCCAAGACGCACATCGCGCGAGTGATCACCACCGGCGGTTCGCAGAAAGCGGTGAACGCCGACCGCGGCGGCGTGGCGGTGCTCAGTCAGGTCGACGGCGCGCGGTGGTTGTCGCTGGAGGGCCGGTCCAAGGTAAACACCGATGTCGACGCTGTCCGCGATGCCGAGTTGCGGTACGCCCAGCGTTACCGGACCCCGCGACCGAATCCGCGGCGGGTGGTCATCGAGGTGCGAGTGGAGCGAGTGCTGGGGTCTTCCGGGTTGCTGGACCGGGGCGAGACGTAGGCCACGCCCGCCGACATATCGGACCGTTGCTAACTGCCCTTCCTCCGAGGGTCGTACTCCGTCCCTGAAATGTCATCCCAGAACTTTGGCGAGACATCTGTCGCCCTGTCTTCCGGAGCAACAGCGTTTACTTTCTGCTCAAATTCATCGAAAGCTCTGCGTGCCTCCGCCAACTCCGCTTTCGTCGGCGGAGTCACGCCAGCCTCTTCTGGCGTAGAGAAGATCTTCCCGGCGATTTTCCTCATGACGCCGTATCCCGCTTTCTCCTCACCTCTGGCGCTCAGTTGAGTTCTTTCACATGCCGTCATACAGGCGTTCCTCGGTTACTCCCGGGCCTCTGCAAGAGTAGGTCGTCGTGCTCGCGCCTCCGGCATGCTTCGACGAAGTCGAGTGCATCGGCCGGATCACGCAAAAATTGGCGATATTGATTCGGCGTCAACTCATAATATTCCTCGTAATCCACGATACCGTTGCTCACCGCTATCGACAGGTAATAGCGACACGATATCTTTTCAATGCCAATAGAATATTGGTACACGGGCGAAACGTATTCGTCCTCAAATTCCAATTGTCGAAACTTTCGAGGTCAATGAAAAGGCGAATTTACCTCGCAACAAAGCAAGCATCGAGATTTAGTTTTATGACGAATTTTTCGAATCTCGCACGCCAAAGAGCGGCTTACCGCCGGGAGACAGATAGGAATCCTCTATCGTCCTTTCAGTCGCATCCAAATAATGAGATAACTCGACAAGGTCTTCCACACCCGCAATAGCCACAACCATCCCTGACTGATCAACCAACGCGTGGCGTTCTCGTCCGGCAAATTCTCGTTTGCTGATGCTGTAGCCCGGCCGCAGCTCGTCGCGTCGAAACGGGATCTTTAGTCGCGGGAGATTCTCGCCTCGGGCGGATCCCCCAAACAATCCGTACAGGTATTTTTCCACTACCGGCATCGTTCGTCCCGCGAAATCGTACGCTTCGGGCCCCATACGATCAGAGGATGTGACGACGTACCACCCATCATTGACGCCAATGAAGTATCGGGCTTCGCCGCCGGTGTTCCAGATGATCGTTCGACCATCGTTCGTTTGGCTTCCCTGAACCATACCCAAGTCAGCGCGACGAATCCACCTTTGTAGGTCGGGAGAGAGATCCACGGAGCCTGTCATCACTCCAAAACTCCTCGCTCTATGAGCTTGTCAATTATTTGTACTTTTCCATCCCCATCGAGTACCCGAACTTGGATCGACCCACCCTCTTGGCCCACTCCAGGCCCGACCTCCGATACTTCGATGGTCCAGTCTTCCGGTAGCTCGCCGAAGGTGTAGCTGTGGTAGGGGTCGCGGAGGCTGCTGACGTGGAGAGCCCTCTGCTCCCATGAAGCCGGTTGGCCATCTTCCATGACGGCTAGATACTTACCATTAGTTTTGCCGACCCGATCGACGAAAGAGCCATAGTCTCGCAGGAAGGATGCAGCATTGGTGTAGGCAACCCGCGTCCCCGGGACGGCACCGGCATTGAGGGGAAATTTAGACCAATTCTGGCCTTCTGGCCCTACGTCATTGAAGCGTTCTGCGTATTCCTCTTCGGCGTAAGGATGACCTTGCGGGTCACGACCAAATGGTGCTTCGGGGTCACGAATGAGCTTCGCCACGTCTTTATCGATCTTCGAAGGATCAACCGGATCGTCAGCGAAATCCCAGTGTTCATTCAGCGGTTCCCCGTAATGCGGGTCAAGAGGCTCATCCGGTAACCGATGCCACCCATCTCCCGCAGGCTCGTGCGAATGCACAGGGTCCTGGCGTTGACCGCCTGGATGTCCACCATCACCCGGGCCCTTTGAGCCATCGCCGTCGTGAGGGCCCGCCTCCCCGCGGTCACCAGGTGAATCTCCGTAGCCATTCCCTCGCCGGCCGTCGCCGCCCGGTGGTTGTCCGTCCGGCTTACCGCCGGCCGGATGGCCGTCGCCGGGCCCCGGTGGTTCTCCGCCGTGCGGCGGCTGGCCGTCCGGCGGACCGGCGCCCCCGGGACTGTGCCATGCGCGCCCCGGGGCTGGCATTTCCGCAGGGCGACCGCCAAATGCACCGAAATGCGGTGCAGCCATCGGTGCAGAGGAAGGCGCGGGGGCTGCAGAAGGAGGGGCCGCAAATCGTGGAGCGCCGGCATTGCCCGGGGCGGTGTCAACCGGCGATGCGCTCGGCGTTACCGGTGCACGCGCCGGCGAGTGTTCGGCTAGCTGCGCAACACTCCCGGGCACACGGTCGCCCGCACCGGCGGGTAGGGCCGTCGGAGCTGACTCGGGTGCCGTAGCCGGCATCGGTTCGCGCGGATCAGCCACGGAAGAGGGCACCGATTCATGGGGACTTTCCGCCGCCGACACCGGTTCTTGGGGACTCGCAGGAGGAACCGATCCTGGTTCATGTGGGACCCCGCCCGCAGGTGCAGCAGGAGCGGGAGCCTCGGCCGGCACTGGTGCCGGGTCGTGCGGACCACCGGCCGCAGGCGCCGCCACCGGCTCATGTGGACCGCCGCCGGTGCCGGGTCCCGGAGCCTCGGGAGCGGACGGCCCCGGCACGCCAGTTGGATCATGCGCACCCGGCGCAGCATCGGGCGGGTGTGGTGTCGCCTCGACGGGCGCCTCGAGTGGCTTGCCCGCCGGTAGACCGACAGGAGTACCGCCGGCGGGCGGAGCTTTGATTTCCGGCAGGTCCCCGGTGGCGCCTTCGAGGTCCTTGGTCACGTCGCCGCCGGCCTTGGTGATGTCGGTCAGCGCGCCACGCGCTCCCGCCGCGCCTTCCCCACCGGCACGCCCAGCAGCCCCACCCGCGGCCTCCGCCTCTTCCTCTGCGCCACGTGCGGCGGCACCCGCACCATCGGCCGCCGCACCTGCCTCACCGAGGCCCGGGGCGATCAGCGTGACGCCGTCGAAGAGGACTTCACCGGCGCCCAATCCCGGCCGAGCCGTAGTCCAATCCTTGGCGTGCACAAGGCCTTTCAGCTCCTGCAGCCTCGCATCCGAAAATTCTTCGGGATTGACCGCGGCATTGATCAAACTTTCTTTCCAGGCATTTTTCACTACGCCCGTCCAGGTGGCGGCCGCACCCTCGGGGTCGGCAGCGATCCAGTGCGGGCTCAGGTCGACGAGGCCCAGCCCCACGCCGACCGCACCTTTGAGGACACCGGTATAGCCATTGATCCACGTGTCGGCGACGGTGGCGACGGGGTTACCGACGTCGTCTCCCAGGAATTGGACCAGCCCGCGGCGCGCGTACTTCTCGCATGTGACGACCGCGCGATCGGCCTCTTGCACGAGGAACTTGATCGCCTCCTCGCAGGCCCTGGCTTCCTGCCCAAGGTGCTGCAGCACTGCGTTGATGTCCTTAACGATCTGTTTGATCTCATCCCAGGCGTCACCGTCGATGATGAGCATGACGTCGTGACCGAGGTCGCCCAGGGACTCGATCCGGCGCAACAGATCCCGGATCGCGGTTTGGGCGTGGTCCACCCTGTTCGCGAACGTGTCGATGGTACGGGCCAGTGAGCCGCACAACTCGCCGATAATCGCTGTCGACGAGCCGATTTCGCTCAAAGCGTTGTCGATCTTCTCGCCTTCAGGAATGTGTTGGCTGTCGAACAGCGTCTTCGATGCGTTGAGAGTTCCCTTGACACCTTCTGCCGCCGCACCGAACGCACGCCAACGAGATGCAGCCGCACGCAGACCCGCCACATCACCATCGGGCCATGCCTCGAGGACAAACGATTGCACGAGCGCCCACAGCGGTGGGGGCGGCTGGCCTGGCCCCCACGTCCCGGGCGGCCCCGGCGCGGCAAGCTCGGCCGGCGGGGACGGTGGCTCCAAAGCTCCGCCTCCACCGCCCAGCGTCGAAGCCGCCTCGACGTGGGAGTAGTTCGACGCGCCTTGCTGGATGACGGCCCCGCTTTTGCGGCAAGCGTTGACGGCGGCAGCGGCCGCCTTCAGCACAGACTCGGCCTTCTCCTGATACGCCAAGCCGAACACCTCGCCGGCCCGGTCAACACCGGTGTGCGCCGAAAAACCGGCGGTCAGCACCGCCAGATTCGCCGCCAACCCCTCACCGGCGGCCTGCACCGCACTACCCGCAGCGAACATCGCCTCGGGGTCGACGGACAACGGAGCCACGCGCGAAATTCTCGTCGAGACCGCGCGCAGAAGCTACTCACCCAATGATGGCTTTGCCAAGCTAGCGGCCGCCGCTAGCAGCCACAACTCGTTTATCAACAGCCCGCGCGGCCAGCGTGATGCGGTGCCGTCCCACCGGCACCGCCAGGGTCGGTTCGGCCGGCTGACCGTCGAGGTGCACGCTGACCCCGGCGGGCAGTCCACTCAGCGTGATCCGCGCGGCGGTATCGGTGGCCACCGTGATGGTCGACGCCGGCAACGCCGCCAGACCGGCCCGCTGGACATCCACCGTGATCGCGGCGACGCCGCTGAGCCGCAGCGTCAGATACGGCAGCGGACCGACGGGCGGGCCTACCCGCCAGTCCAGTTCGGTGTACACGCCCGGGGTCGGGTCGAAGTTCAGGATGACCCCGCGATGATGCCGAACGGTGTGTGTCGGATCCGGGCGCGCATAGGACCGGGCGTCGACTTCGGCGATGGCCCCGCGCCGCGCCGTCACCGCGGGATCCGCGGCCAGGCCCGACAACCACCACACCCGATGCGGCCCGATACCCAAGTCGTCGCGCACCAGTTGCGGGTGCCACGCGAATGTGATGTGTCCCGGATCGGCTTGCCGCAGGCCGGTTTCCATGTGGGCGATCGGATCCTCGAACTTGTCCTGCAACACCCAGGCGATGTGGTCCTCGAACGGATACACCGTGAAGCGGTGCCGGTAGCCCAGCCGGTCGAGTTCGAGCACCTGCTCGGCGGCCGACGGGAATGGCACCAGCTCGTCGACCAGCCCGTGCGCGATGACGTAGGGCAACCAGCGGGCATTCACCAGCAGCTTCCACGTGTCGCCCTCGCGGGCACAGGGCGAGTCCGGGTCGAGGTCGGCCGGGATGTCGATGTCGGGAAGCAGCCGCACGCCGCACGTCGGCGGCCCGGCCAGCACGACGGCCTGCGAAAACACTTGCGGGTAGGTCAGTCCCAGCTTGTATGCCGCATAACCGCCCATCGAGTAACCGGAGATCACGGTGCGATTGGGATCGGTGCCCAGTTGCTCGGCGACGCGCGCCCACACCTCCCACACGTCGAGTTCCCCGGTGTCGAAGTACCACGTCGACGGGCCTCGGGCCAGCGGCGTGATGACCACCGAGTCGCGAACCTCGCACACTTGGTGCAGCAGGCGGGGGTCGATCGCGGCGAACTGGCTCTGCCCCAACGCAAGCGAATGCAGCAGCAGGGTCAACGGCAGGCTCCGGCCGGGCTTGAAACTCGACGGCAGACACACCGAATAGGGCTGCACCCGGCCGAGGAACTGCGGCTTGGTGCTCAAGATATCGTCGGCGGCCACGCCCTGGCCGAGCTCGATCGAGGACACATACCAGCGCGTCGACGGGCCGGTGATCACCGGCTCGGGAGCGGTCTCGCCGGCGGCCAGGCGCCCCCACTCCACCGTCACGGCGAACCTCGACACGTCGCCGGCGGTCAGGGCCTCGGCCTGCGCGGCATCCGACCAGAAGTTCAGATGGGGCGGCTCCTGCTCGTTGGTGCGGAATGCCACGTTGTAGACATTGGGTTGCCCGGGCAGCGCGCCGTGCTCGGCGGGCACGTCGGCGAACCCGTCGCCCGCCGCATTGGCCAGCCCCGCCGCCAGCCGCACTTTCCAGGTGCCGCGCGGCTCCAGCAGGGTGCGCGGCACCTGGGCCAGAAACGTGCGCGATCCCATGTCGACGCTGTGCGGTACGGGCGTCCTCGACTGGGTGGTCAGGTCGATCAGCGCGGCACCACTGGCCGAAACCAGCAAGGCCATGTCGATTCCGGCCGAGCGCACCCCGGCCCCGGCGGGCCATTGGTCCGGCGCGGTCCGGGCGGGGTCCGTGTCGAGGGTGAACAGCGCGATGGGGACCGACGCGTCCAGCAAGGTATTCCAGTCGACCCGCCACCACGTGTGGGTCGCGGTGAGCCCGATCGCGACGCGGAAGATGTCGGCGCCGTTGCGGGCCGCAGGGCCGTCGGGATAGACGTAGGTGCCCCGTGGCGGCGCCTGCACTTTGAGATCACCGATCGGCAGGCCCGTCGCGCCGTGATCGTCGTAGAGGAAGTCGGTCCAAAACAGCGCACCGCCGGCCAGGCGGCCCGCGCCGCAGGTGCGCGGAAACTCCTCGCCGAACGGCCATCCCGCAGGCACCGGGAGTTGCGGCTCGGGGCGCAGCGCGGCCGGTGGCACCCCCTCGGGCATCCCGTCGACGACGACGAGCTCAGCCGGTGGCGCGGGCGCCGTCGCGGCGGGATGCAGGAGCGCGTCGGCGATGTGGCGTGCGATGCTAATCGGAAGGAGAGTCAAATCCACAAGTGACATCAAGCCCAACGTACGCGCCGGTGAGCCCCGGCTGCTATGCCACGGGCACCACGATGAGGTCGTGCGGACGGTTGTTGACCGCCAGCGCGCCATCGTCGGTGACCACGACGATGTCCTCGATGCGGGCGCCCCAGCGGCCCGGGAAGTAGATGCCCGGCTCGATGGAGAAGGCCATGCCCGCGGCCACCGGCAGGTCGTTGCCCGCGACGATGTAGGGCTCCTCATGGACGGATAGCCCGATGCCGTGACCGGTGCGGTGGACGAAAGCCTCCGCGAGCCCGGCGCGGGCCAGCACGTCGCGCGCGGCGGCGTCGATCTGCGCGGCCGTCACCCCGGGGCGCACCGCCTCCACGGCCGCCCGCTGCGCCCGCTGCAGCACCGAATACTGCTGTGCCACTGCGGGATCCGGCTCGCCGATGCTGTACGTACGGGTCGAGTCGGAGTGGTACCCGGGCTCGTAGGCGCCGCCGATGTCGACGACGACGATGTCGCCGACCTGCAATTCGCGATCCGAGTAGCCGTGGTGCGGGTCGGCGCTGTGCGGCCCGGAACCGACGATGATGAACGAGACCTCCGAATGCCCCTCGGCCACAATCGCTTCCGCAATGTCGGCGGCGACGTCGGCTTCCGTCCGGCCCGGGACAAGGAACTCCGGGACCCGGGCGTGCACCCGATCGATGGCCGCGCCGGCTTTGCGCAGCGCGTCTGTTTCGCATTCCTCCTTGACCATCCGAAGCTTGCGCATCACCTCGGTGGCCAGGACCGGCAGCATCCCGAGCACACCCACCAGCGGCAGCAGGTGCAGCGCCGGCATGGAGTCGGTGACCGCGGTCGCGACGGGCGCCCTGCCCAATGCGGCGCCCACCAATTGGTACGGGTCGTCCCCGTCGACCCAATCGCGCACCGCCAGACCCAGATCCGCGATGGCCGACCCCTTGAGCGAGGCGAGCTCCAGCCGCGGCACCACCACCGTCGGGTCACCGGACGCCGGCAACACCAGCGCGGTGAATCGCTCGAGCGTCTGGGCGCGGGACCCGACGAGGTAGCGCAGGTCGTAGCCGGGGGTGATGACCAGGCCGGACAATCCCGCGTCGGCGGTCGCATCGGCGGCCGCCTTCAGCCGGCGCGCATACACCCCGGTGTCGAACCGATGAGATTCCATGGCAGCCAGGCTAACCCGGCCGGCGCTCGGCGGCGTGAGACGATACCGGCATGACCAGACCCTCAGGTACCAGCGGCGACCCGCAGCGCCCGGCTTCGCCGCGCTCGCGATCGCCGCTAGTGCTGCTCGACGGGGCCAGCATGTGGTTCCGGTCGTATTTCGGGGTGCCTTCCTCGATCACCGCGCCCGACGGCCGGCCGGTGAACGCCGTGCGCGGATTCATCGATTCGATGGCCGTGGTGATCAACCAGCAACGCCCCGGCCGGCTGGTGGTCTGCCTGGACCTGGATTGGCGACCGCAGTTCCGGGTGGACCTCATCCCGTCCTATAAGGCGCATCGCGTCGCGGAGCCCGAGCCCGAGGGCGAACCGGACGTCGAAGAGGTTCCCGACGACCTCGCGCCGCAGATCGACATGATCATGGAATTGCTGGACGCTTTCGGGATCCCGACCGCGGGCGCCGAAGGGTTCGAGGCCGACGATGTGCTGGGGACGCTGGCCGCCCGCGAGCGTCGTGACCCGGTGGTGGTGGTCAGCGGGGATCGCGACCTGCTGCAGGTGGTGTCCGACGACCCGGTCCCGGTCCGGGTGTTGTACCTGGGCCGCGGACTGACCAAAGCCACGCTGTTCGGGCCCGCGGAGGTCGCCGAACACTACGGTGTCCCCGAGCATCGCGCGGGGCCTGCCTACGCCGAGTTCGCGCTGATGCGCGGCGACCCGTCCGACGGCCTGCCCGGCGTGCCGGGCGTCGGCGAGAAGACGGCGGCGACCCTGCTGGCCCAGCACGAGTCGCTCGAACAGATCCTGGCGGCCGCCCGGGACCCGAAATCGAAGATGGCCAAGGGTCTGCGCTCGAAACTGCTGGGCGCCAACGATTACATCGAGGCCGCCGGGCGGGTGGTGCGGGTCGCCACCGACGCGCCCGTCAGCCTGTCGACCGCAACCGACGCGCTACCGCTGGCGGCCGACGACCCGCAGCGCACCGCCAAGCTGGCGACCACGCTGGGCGTCGGGTCCTCGATCGCCCGACTGCAAAAGGCGCTCGACGCGCTGCCGGAGTAACCGACTACTGCGGGCGTCCCACCTCGTAGGTGCCCTTGTTGTCCTGGAACGTCACCGTCACATGCTTGGGGGCGCCGTCGATGCTGACGTCGCAGTCGAAAGTTGCGCCCTTCTTGACGGTCGGATTCTGGCCGTGGTTGCACTTGACGTTCTGGACGTTCTTGGCGCCGTAGCCGTTGGTCTCATCCGACAGCACCTGCTGCACACCGGCCTGCGCCTTGTTCACGTCCAGCTTGGTGGTCACGAAGAAACCGGGCTGCCAAAAGCCCAGCACCAGGACGACCGCGAGGAGCAGGAAGGCGATCGCCCCGGCCACGCCCAGGATCACCGTCGTCGACCGCTTCTTGGCCGGCTGCTGGTCGTAGGGCGGGTACTGCTGGGGGTACTGGCCCGGCTGCCCGTATTGGCCCGGCTGGCCGTACTGACCCGGCTGCCCATACTGGCCCGGCTGCGGGTACTGACCGGGCTGCCCGTACTGACCCGGTTGGGGGTACTGACCGGGCTGCCCGTACTGGCCGGGCTGCGCGTACTGCCCGGGCTGCCCGTAGCCGGGCTGCTGCGGGTATTGCTGCGGGTACGCCGGCTCGGCGGGCTGCTGGTACTGCGGGTACTCGGCGGGCGGCGTGTACGCGGGGGTCTGCCACGTCGCTTCCTGGCCCGGCTGCTGTTGCCAGGGCGAACCGGCCTGGGTGGGCTCGGAGGAAGGATCGCTACCCTGGCCCGGCGGTTGCCACTGCTGCTCCGGTCCCTGCGGTCCGCTCATCGTCTCTCCTCAGCCCCTTGTGTCTCGGCATGAACTATCGGCGTGGTGGTTTCGGGATCTACGGTAGCTCCGGCTCAGCCTACCCGGCGTCAACAGCGACGACGCCGCGCCGAACGTCATTGATGGCGCGCTTGGCGGTGGCCCGCAGGTCAGCGTCCGGGGCGGCATTGCGGACCTGGTCCAACAGGTCGAGAACCTGGCGACACCACCGTACGAAGTCCCCCGCCAGCAGGGGCGAGCCGGTGCCGCCCGGGTCGGCGGCCGCCAGCGCCGCCGCCAGGTCCCCGGTCTTGGCCCACCGATAGATGACATTGACGAACCCGTCGTCGGGTTCCCGGCTGAGCGTGATCCGGTGCGTCTGCTCGTCGGCGCGCAGCGCGTGCGACAGCCGCGACGTTTGCTGCAGCGCCTGCCGCACTCGCTGAGTGGGGGCTTCGGCGGCGAACGCCGCGCCCGGGCCTTCACCGCCCCTGCTTTCGTACAGCACCGCCGAGACCACCGCCGCCAGCTCGGGCGGCTTCAGGTCGGCCCACGCGCCGGTGCGCAGGCATTCGGCAACCAGCAGGTCGCTCTCGCTGTAGATGCGGGCCAGCAGCCGGCCGTCGGCGGTGACGTGGGGATCGGTGTCCGGGCCTTCGATGAAGCCGCGCTCGGTGAGCAGGCCGACGATGCGGTCGAACGTGCGCGCCAGCGAATTCGTCGCGGCGGCAACCTTGTTCTCCAGTTGCGCGTTGTCGCGTTCGATGCGCAGGTAGCGCTCGGCCTGCCGGACCTGGGGCTCGAGGCCGGGACTGTTGTGCGACGGGTGCCGACGCAGCTCGTCGCGCAACGACGCCAGCTCCGGGTCCTGAAACGCGCCGTCGTGCTCGCCGCGGCCGCTGCGGCGCCGGGCCGGAAGCGTCAGCCCGGCGGCCGCCGACCGCAGCGCCGACGCCAAATCACGCCGGACCCGCGGCTGGCGGTGCTCGACCCGCTTGGGCAACGGCATGGAGCCGACGCGGGCCGACACCCCCGGGTAGTCGGCCGTCGAAATCCGCCCCGCCCAACGGTTTTCGGTGAGTACCAGTGGGCGCGGATCCTCGTCGTCGCGGGCCGATTCCAGCACCACCGCCAGCCCGCCGCGCCGGCCTTGGGTGATGTTGATGATGTCACCGCGGCGCAGCGCGGCCAGCGCGTCGCTGGCCGCCTGCCGCCGCTGCAGCCGCGACGCGCGGGACTGCGCGCGCTCCAGCTCGGAGATGCGCGCCCGCAGCCGCGCGTAGTCGAGAACGGGCGCCTTCGGGCCGCCCAGCTCGCCGGCGATCTCGGCGAGCATCGCGGTGCCGCGTTCGATGCCGCGGACCAGACCGACGACCGAGCGGTCGGCCTGATACTGGGCGAACGACTGCTCCAGCAGCCGATGCGCCTGCTCGGGACCCATCTGCTGCACCAGGTTGATCGTCATGTTGTACGACGGGGCGAACGAACTGCGCAGCGGGAAGGTGCGGGTCGAGGCCAGACCCGCGACCGCGGCGGGCTCGGTGTTCTCTTCGGCGGGGTTCCACAGCACCACCGCGTGGCCTTCGACGTCGATGCCGCGCCGGCCGGCGCGCCCGGTCAGCTGCGTGTACTCCCCCGGCGTCAGCGGCATGTGTTGCTCGCCGTTGAACTTCACCAGCCTTTCGAGCACCACGGTCCGGGCGGGCATGTTGATGCCGAGCGCCAGCGTCTCGGTGGCGAACACGGCCTTGACCAGACCGGCCGTGAACAGCTCCTCGACGGTGTGCCGGAATACCGGCAACATTCCGGCGTGGTGGGCCGCCAGGCCGCGCAGCAGCCCTTCCCGCCACTCGTAGTAGCCGAGCACCGCCAGGTCGGCGTCGGCGAGATCGCCGCACCGGTGGTCGATCACCTCGGCGATCTGCGCCCGTTCCTCCTCGGTGGTCAGGCGGAGCGGCGAGCGCAGACACTGCTGGACGGCGGCGTCGCAGCCGGCGCGGGAGAACACGAACGTGATCGCCGGCAGCAGCCCCTCGCTGTCCAGGGTCGCGATCACGTCGGCCCGACCGGGCGGCCGGTAGAAACGCGGCCGGCCCGGGGCGCCGCGGCCGCCGCCACGCCTTCCCGCCTCCCGGCGGGGACCACGCCAGTCCGACATCCGGTCCGCCTCCCGGCGGTGCGCGATGTGGCGCGCCAGGTCCGGGTTGACCCGCGACTCACGTCCGGCACCTGGCCGCTCGCCGGCTTCCGCGTTCCCGTAGTCGAACAGGTCGAAGAGCCGCTTCCCCACCAGCACGTGCTGCCACAGCGGAACGGGCCGGTGCTCGTCGACCACCACGGTCGTATCGCCCCGCACCGTCTGGATCCAGCCGCCGAATTCCTCGGCATTGCTCACCGTCGCCGACAGACTGACCACCCGCACGTCGTCGGGCAGGTGCAGGATCACTTCCTCCCAGACCGGGCCGCGCATCCGGTCGGCCAGGAAATGCACCTCGTCCATCACGACGTAGGAAAGCCCTTGCAGCGCGGGAGAATCGGCGTAGAGCATGTTGCGCAGCACCTCGGTGGTCATCACCACCACGGGCGCGTCGGCGTTCACCGACATGTCACCGGTCAGCAGGCCGATCCGGTCGCGGCCGTAGCGTGCGGTCAGGTCGGTGTGCTTCTGGTTGCTCAGCGCCTTGAGCGGGGTGGTGTAGAAGCACTTCCCGCCCGCGGCCAGCGCCAGGTGGACGGCGAATTCGCCCACCACGGTCTTGCCGGCGCCGGTCGGCGCGCACACCAGCACGCCGTGCCCTCGTTCCAGCGCCGCGCACGCCCGCTGCTGGAAGCCGTCCAGCGCGAACGGCAGCTCCGCGGTGAACCGGGCCAGCTCGACGAGCTCCGCGACGTCCTGCGGCGCTGTCGGTTCAGGTGACATCGTCATGCTGGCCGGCGGTGAACGACGGCTCCGGGACCGACTGCTGGAGGGGTGTGGGCGGCTCGATGACCGATGCCTCATCGTCGGGGATGACGGCCTGGGCCTCGCGCTTGGCCTTGCGCCGGTCGTGCAGGCGGGCGATCTGGATGGCGAATTCGAGGAGCACCGACAGCGCCACGCCCAGGGCGGTCATCGAAAACGGGTCGGAGCCGGGCGTGAAAATTGCGGCGAACACGAACATCGCGAAGATCAGGCCACGCCGCCAGGACTTGAGCTTTTCATAGGGCAGCACCCCGGTCATGTTGAGCATGACGATGAGCAACGGGAATTCGAAGCTGACCCCGAAGACCACCAATAGGTTGATCAGGAACCCGAAGTACCGGTCCCCGGACAGCGCGGTCACCTGCACGTCGCTGCCCACGGTCAGCAAGAAGCCCAACGCCTTGGACAGCACGAAGTAGGCCAGCACCGCGCCGGCGACGAACAGCACCGCCGCGGGGACCACGAACCCGACCGCGAAACGGCGCTCCTTCTGGTACAGGCCCGGCGTGATGAAGGCCCACAGCTCGTAGAACCACACCGGACACGCCAGCACGACCCCGGCGGTCAGGCCGACCTTGAGCCGCAACATGAACTGGTCGAACGGCGCCGTGGCCAGCAGTCGGCATTGTCCGTCGGCGCTGATGCTGGCGCGCGCGGATTGGGGCAGCGAACAGTAGGGGTGGCGCAGCCAATCGCCCAGGCTTTCCAGCCCGAAGAGCGAATGCGAGTACCAGAAGAACCCGAAAATCGTGGTCACCAGGATGGCGGCCAGCGACAGCAGTAACCGGGTGCGCAGCTCGGTCAGGTGGTCGACGAGCGACATCGTCGCGTCGGGATTGGTGCGGCTGCGCCTGTTACGCGGATTGAGGCGCCTCAGCACGCCGGCAGTGCGCGCTGAAACCTTGAAACCTTTCACGACGCTCGTTCAGTGGCGTTCGGGCACCGCGACGATGATGGCGGGCTAAGCCGGGCGTGCTTCAGAGTGCCCCTGCTCGGGGGCCGGCGCCGGAGCGTCGACCCGCTGCGACTGCACGGGAGTGGGGTTCGCCGCGGAGGGCGCGCTGTTCGTGTCCAACGCGGACGGTTCCGACTTGTTCTCGCTCTGCATTTCGCGCAGCTCAGACTTGAAGATGCGCATCGACTTGCCCAACGAACGTGCTGCATCGGGGAGCTTCTTGGCACCAAAAAGCAGGATCACCACCACCGCAAGGATCGCCCAGTGCCACGGACTAAGACTGCCCACTTTGATTACCTCCAGACGTCTACCCGATGCTACCGCAGTGCGGCGATACACCGGGCCGCCCGCGCCGTGACCTCAGGGCGCAAGCGCCTGATACGACTCGCACGCCGCCGCCGCGGCATCCCGTACACGTCGTGCGAGCGACTCCGGTTCGAGCACCCGCACGGCCGACCCGAAGCCCAGCACCAGGCGCGTCATCCAGTCCTCGGAGGCATAGGTCATCACCGCCTCGCACGATCCGTCGGCCAGCTCCCGCACCTCGCGCATCGGGTAGTACTCGAACATCCACGACGCCGACGGCGCGACCCGGAGCCTCGCCGACGGCAGGGACGGGTCGCCGTCGAACAGCGAGGTGTCCGGCGGCGCCTGGACGGCCAGTTCGGGCGCGGCCGCCGGCTCGTCCAACTCGGTGGCGTCGACGATCCGGTCGAAGCGGAACAGCCGAACCCCTTCTGCCTCGCGCGACCAGGCCTCCAGGTAGCTGTGGCCGCCGATCAGCAGCACCCGGATGGGATCGACGATCCGGCTGGTCAGGGTGTCGTGCGACGCGGAGTAATAGTCGATGGCCAGCGCGTGTCGGGCCTGGACCGCGGTGCGCACCGCGGCCGCGGCGCGACTCTCGGCGGGTGCTTGCTGATCGACCGCTGCCGCCGATCCGGTGGTGTCGTGCCCGACGGCGCCGGCCGCCGCCTCGATTTTGGCGATTGCGCTGCGGGCAGCTTCGGGATCGACCACACCCGGAATGTCGGCGAGCGCCCGCAGGGCCACAAGCAGACCGGTGGCCTCCGGCGACGTCAGCTTGAGCGGCCGGTCGATGCCCGCGGAGAACGTCACCTCGATGGTGTCGCCGGCGAACTGGAAGTCGATGAGGTCGCCCGGGTAGTAGCCGGGAAGGCCGCACATCCACAGCTGGTTGAGGTCCTCTTCCAGCTGCTTGGCCGACACCCCGAGGTCGGCGGCGGCCTTGGCCCGGGTGACCCGCGGGTTGGCCTGGAAGTACGGCACCATGTTGAGCAGCCGGATCAACCGCGTCGAGATCGCGGTCATTGCGGCTCGCCCCCGCCCACGTGGGCGCGCAGGCGGGCCAGCACGTCCTCGCGCAGTGACTGCGGTTCGAGCACGACGGCGTCGGCCCCGTAGCCGGCGATGTCGCGCGCCAGCCGATCGCTGGATCCGATGTCGATTTCGATCACCTCGCCGTCGCGGCCGCCCACTTCCCGCGTGCCGGTCTGCCTTCCGGCGCGCCGCAGTGCGGTCGCACGCCCGTCGGCGACCCACACGCGCGCCTGCCCGCCGGTCGGGGTCTCGGCGATCGTGCGGGCCACGATCTGGCGCAGGTCCACATCCCCGGGCACGACGACCGCTCCGGGCGGACCGATCGGCCTGACCTCGGAGCCGATCCGCGAGAGCCGGAACGTACGGGTGGCGTCGCGGTCGCGATCGTGTCCCACGAGATACCAGCGTCCCTTCTGGGTGACGACCCCCCACGGCTCCACCGTGCGCATGCTGTACGGCTCGGTCCGCGACGGCCGGTGCGGGAACTGCACCACCTGCCGGGAATCGATGGCCGACAACAGGATTCCGAGGACCTCCTCCGAACCCCGCAAACCCGGCACGCCGGCCGGTGACGCGATGGCCACGGGCGGCCCCGTCTCCATGGGGTCGACGTCCACCCCGGCGGCGCGCAGCTTGAGCAGCGCACCCTGGGTGGCGGTGATCAGTTCGGGCGATTCCCACAGTTGCGTCGCGACGGCGACCGCGGCCGCTTCGTCGGGGGTGAGCTCGACGGGCGGCAGCGCGTAGGCGTCGCGGTTGATCCGGTAGCCCTCGGTGGGATCCCAGGCCGACGCCCTGCCGACCTCGAGCGGGATGCCCAGATCGCGCAGCTCGTTCTTGTCGCGCTCGAACATGCGGGAGAAGGCCTCGGCGCTGGGGCTGTCGGCGTAACCGGCCACGCTGGACCTGATCTTCTCCGCGCTGATGTACCCGCGGGTGGACAGCAGGGCGATGACGAGATTGACCAACCGCTCGACCTTCGAGGTTGCCATTCGCATCAGGTTATAACCGGTGACTCGCCGGCGCCTGCACCGGTTGGCAAGTCGCAGCCTTCACATGCGCCACATCAGCCACGAGCTGGCGGGCATTACCGCCCTCGCAAAGTTGATAGCGCCGGCGATATCACGTTCGCGCGTCGAGCATGGCCTGCCCTGGTGGGGCTGATGTGACTGAGGGAACAGGCGGGCTACATGCTGGCGATCAGCCGCTTGACCCGCTCGTCGACCGCGCGGAAGGGGTCCTTGCACAACACCGTGCGCTGGGCCTGGTCGTTGAGCTTGAGGTGGACCCAGTCGACGGTGAAGTCACGGCCCGCGGCCTGGGCGGCGCTGATGAACTCGCCGCGCAGCCGGGCGCGGGTCGTCTGCGGCGGATGGTCGACCGCCTCCGCGATCTCCTCGTCGGTGGTGACGCGCGCCGCGAGGCCCTTGCGTTGCAGCAGGTCGAACACACCCCGACCCCGCTTGATGTCGTGGTAGGCCAGGTCCAGCTGGGCGATCTTCGGGTCGGACAACTCCATGTTGTAGCGGTCCTGGTAGCGCTGGAACAGCTTGCGCTTGATGACCCAGTCGATCTCGGTGTCGACCTTGGCGAAGTCCTGGCTCTCGACGGCGTCGAGCTGGCGGCCCCACAGGTCGACGACCTGCTCGATCTGGGCGTTGGGCTCCCGAGTCTGCAGGTGCTCGACGGCGCGGCTGTAGTACTCGCGCTGGATGTCGAGCGCGCTGGCCTGACGCCCGCCCGCGAGCCGCACCGGCCGTCGGCCGGTGATGTCGTGGCTGACCTCGCGGATGGCCCGGATCGGGTTGTCCAGCGAGAAGTCGCGGAAAGGAACGCCGGCCTCGATCATCTCCAGCACCAGTGCGGCGGTCCCCACCTTGAGCATGGTGGTGGTCTCGCACATGTTCGAGTCGCCGACGATCACGTGCAGCCGCCGGTACTTCTCGGCGTCGGCGTGCGGCTCGTCGCGGGTGTTGATGATCGGCCGGCTGCGGGTGGTCGCCGAGGAGACGCCCTCCCAGATGTGCTCGGCGCGCTGCGACAGGCAGAACGTCGCCGCCTTGGGCGTCTGCAGCACCTTGCCGGCACCGCAGATCAGCTGGCGGGTGACCAGGAACGGCAACAGCACGTCGGAGATCCGGGAGAACTCACCGGCCCGCACGATCAGGTAGTTCTCGTGGCAGCCGTAGGAGTTGCCCGCCGAATCGGTGTTGTTCTTGAACAGGTAGATGTCGCCGCCGATGCCCTCGTCGGCGAGCCGCTGCTCGGCGTCGATCAGCAGGTCCTCGAGCACCCATTCACCGGCGCGGTCGTGGGTGACCAGCTGCACCAGGCTGTCGCACTCGGCCGTCGCGTACTCCGGATGGCTGCCCACGTCGAGATACAGGCGGGCGCCGTTGCGCAGGAAAACGTTGGAGCTGCGCCCCCAGGACACGACGCGGCGGAAGAGATAGCGAGCTACCTCGTCCGGAGACAGGCGCCGATGTCCGTGGAAGGTGCAGGTGACACCGAACTCGGTCTCGATGCCCATGATTCGCCGCTGCACGTAATCGAGGGTACTGGTTCTCCGACCGGGACGGTGCGGAAGCCGCGCCTACGGGTCCGACGAGTTTCACGCCGAGGCGTCTCGGCCGCCAAGAACGCTGGCCGGCAACGTCGGCGTCGCGCAGCCAGCCGAGCGTTCCGCCCTGAGCGAGCACCACCGGCCGGGCCGATGCCGCCCGATTCAGCCCGCGGAGCCGCCGTTGGTTTCCGGGGCTTCGCCGTTGGTTTCCGGGGCTTCGCCTTTGGTTTCCGGCTGCTTCGAATCGCCGTCTTGCAGCAAGCTTTCCAGGGTGGCGCGGTTGATCCGCCGGAACGCTCGTCGCGGCCGGCTGACGTCGAGGATGGCGACCTCCAGGCTGCCCACGTCGGGAGAGGGCTGATCCTCGCTGGATCCGTTCCCGCTGCCGGCCCGCAACGCCTTCACGGCGATCTGCGTCGCGTCGCGCAGGTCGGCGTTCTCGGCGTAGGACTCCTTGAGCGCGGTGGTGATCGGCTCGGTGGTACCGCCCATCACCACGTAATGCGGCTCGTCGGCGATCGAGCCGTCGTAGGTGATCCGGTACAGCTCAGGAGGTTTCGTCTCGCCGTAATGCGCCACCTCAGCAACGCACAGCTCGACTTCGTAGGGCTTGGCCTGCTCGGTGAAGATGGTGCCCAGGGTCTGCGCGTAGACGTTGGCCAGCTGGCGTCCCGTGACGTCGCGGCGGTCGTAGGCGTACCCGCGGGTGTCGGCGAACTGGATCCCGCCGCGGCGCAGGTTGTCGAACTCGTTGAACTTGCCGGCGGCCGCGAAGCCCACGCGATCGTAGAGTTCGCTGATCTTCTGCAGGGACCGCGACGGGTTCTCCGCCACAAAGAGCACGCCCCCGGCGTAAACCAGCGCCACCACGCTCTTGCCGCGTGCGATGCCCTTGCGCGCGAGCTCGCTGCGCTCGCGCATCGCCTGTTCGGGCGATATGAAATACGGGAAGCTCACTTTTCACCGCCGTCGGGGCCGAAAGTGTCTGCGCGCGAGCGACTCTGGATGACCTCGCGGGCCAATTCGGCGATCCGGCGCTCCGGCACTTCCGCCGCGCCGTCGGCGCTGATGGTAACCGCTGAAGGGTAGATGCCGCGGACCAGGTCAGGGCCGCCGGTCGCCGAATCGTCGTCGGCCGCGTCGTAGAGCGCCTCGATGGCGACCCGCAGTGCGGAATCGGCATCGGTCACCTGTGAGTACAACTTCTTTATCGACGACTTGGCGAAGATCGACCCTGAACCGACCGACTGGTAGCCCTCCTCCTCGAGGTTCCAGCCGCCGGCGGCGTCGAAGGAGACGATCCGGCCGGCCCCCTCGGGGTCGGGCGCGTCGATGTCGTAGCCGGCCAGCAGCGGCAGGGCCACCAGGCCCTGCATCGCCGCGGCCAGGTTGCCGCGCACCATGATCGCGAGCCGGTTCACCTTTCCGGCAAACGTCAGCGGCACACCCTCGAGCTTCTCGTAGTGCTCGAGTTCCACCGCGTAGAGGCGGGCGAACTCCACCGCGATGGCCGCGGTGCCCGCGATGCCCGTGGCGGTGTAGTCGTCGGTGACGTACACCTTTTTCACGTCGCGCCCGGCGATCATGTTGCCCTGGGTGGAACGCCGGTCCCCGGCGATGACCACGCCACCGGGGTATTTCAGGGCGACGATGGTGGTCCCGTGCGGCAGCTGCGAGCCGGCCCCATCGGCCTGCGCGCCGCCGCCGAGGCCGGTCGGCAGCAGCTCCGGCGCCTGACGGCGCAGAAAGTCAGCAAAGGATGACAGGTCTACGGCGGGATTTGCCGGGAGTGCGGAGTTAGTGGACAGGCGATCGGAGAAGGGCCAGGTCACTGTCCGCCCTTTTGGACGTATGCCCGGACGAAGTCTTCGGCGTTCTCCTCGAGGACGTCGTCGATCTCGTCGAGCAGATCGTCGGTGTCCTCGGCTAGCTTCTCGCGGCGCTCTTGGCCCGCGGCCGTGCTGTCGGCGAAGTCGTCGTCCTCGCCACCACCACCGCCACGCTTGGTCTGCTCTTGAGCCATCGCCGGCCTCCTGCTTCATCTGAACTTGTTCAGCGGCTTGCCTGGTTCCTGAGAGCCACACTGCCCGCTGGTATTTCTCTACCCTACCGGTCAACCCCGACGTTCCCCGGTCTAACCGGCTTAGCTGGTGAGTTGTTCCACCAGTTCGGCGGCGCTGTCCACCGAGTCCAGCAACGCCCCGACGTGCGCCTTGCTGCCGCGCAGCGGCTCGAGCGTCGGAATGCGCACCAGCGAGTCGCCGCCCAGGTCGAAGATCACCGAGTCCCAGCTGGCCGCCGCGATGTCGGCGCCGAACCTGCGCAGGCATTCACCGCGGAAGTACGCGCGGGTGTCGGTCGGCGGGTTGTCCACCGCCTCGAGCACCTGGTGCTCGGTGACCAGACGCTTCATCGAACCCCGCGCGACAAGGCGGTTGTACAGCCCCTTGTCCAGCCGAACGTCGGAATACTGCAGGTCGACGAGGTGCAGCCGCGGCGCCGACCAGCTCAGGTTCTCCCGCTGCCGGAAACCCTCGAGCAGGCGCAGCTTGGCGGGCCAGTCGAGCACCTCGGCGCATTCCATCGGGTCGCGCTCGAGTTGGTCGAGCACCTGCGCCCAGGTCTCCACGATGTCGGCCGCGCGGGGATCGGGGTCGCGGCTGTCGACCAACTTGGCCACCCGGTCCAGGTAAATCCGTTGCAAGGCAAGGCCGGTCAGCTCGCGCCCGTCGGCCAGGGCCACCGCGGCCCGCAGCGACGGGTCGCGGCTGATCGCGTGGACCGCATGCACCGGGCGGGCCAGAACGAGGTCGCTCAGGTCGATGCCGTGTTCCGGGCCGACTTCGATCAGGTCGAGGACCAACGCCGTGGTGCCCAGTTTCAGGTAGGTCGACGTCTCGGCGAGGTTGGCGTCGCCGATGATGACGTGCAGCCGGCGGTACCGGTCGGCGTCGGCGTGCGGTTCGTCGCGGGTGTTGATGATGCCGCGCTTGAGCGTGGTCTCGAGGCCGACCTCGACCTCGATGTAGTCCGAGCGCTGGGACAGCTGGAAGCCGGGCTCGTCACCGGAGGGCCCGATGCCGACCCGGCCGGAGCCGGTCACCACCTGCCGGGACACCAGAAACGGGGTCAGCCCGGCGATGATGGACGAGAACGGCGTCTGCCGCGACATCAAGTAGTTCTCGTGGGCGCCGTAGGAGGCGCCTTTGCCGTCGACGTTGTTCTTGTACAGCTGCAGCTTGGCGGCCCCGGGCACGCTGGCGACGTGCCGGGCGGCGGCCTCCATGACCCGCTCGCCGGCCTTGTCCCAGATGACCGCGTCCAGCGGGTCGGTGCACTCGGGCGCCGAGTATTCGGGGTGGGCATGGTCGACGTAGAGCCGCGCCCCGTTGGTCAAGATCATGTTGGCCGCGCCGACCTCGTCGGCGTCGACCACCGGTGGCGGGCTGGCCGAACGACTCAGATCGAAACCGCGGGCGTCCCGCAGCGGTGATTCCACCTCGTAGTCCCAGCGGGTGCGCTTCGCGCGCTGGATGCCGGCGGCGGCGGCATAGGCCAGCACCGCCTGGGTCGAGGTGAGGATCGGGTTGGCCGTCGGGTCCGACGGTGAGGAGATGCCGTACTCGACCTCCGTCCCGATAATCCGTTGCATGGCCTAAGCGTAGGCCCGCCGACGATGCGCCCCGCGCGGCGGGGCGTTGAGGAGGCGGGCAATCAAGCTCCGCCCGCCGACGATGCGCCCCGCGCGGCGGGGCGTTGGGGAGGCAGGCGGTGGCCGTCGCCACGCTCGGTGCCCACGCCCGCGGCCTACGCGATACCCACCGGTGCGGGGGCGTCGTTTCCCCGGCGCGCCCACCGCGCCCGCTGTTGACGGCACCGACCGCAGTGATTAACTTCACCGTGTGTCCGCCCCCCAGTCCGACCACGTCGGCAAACACGCACTCGATCTGGCCGGAAAACGCTACGGCGAAGTGCTGCTCGTGACCGCCGGCGAGGCCGGTCCGCAGGCAACGGTCTACAACAGCTTCCCGCTCAACGACTGCCCCGCCGACCTGTGGTCCGCGCTGGACCCGCATGCCATCGCCGCCGAAAACGGTGTGGCCGCAGCCCTGCTGAACGGTCCCCGGTACTGGCTGATGAACGCCATCGAAAAGGAAGCCCAGGGTCCGCAGGTGACGAAAACCTTCGGCGGGATCGAGATGATCCAGCAGGCCACCGTCCTGCTGTCGTCGATGAATCCGGCGCCCTACATCCCCAACAAGGTCAACCGCCACACGGTCTTCGTCTTCAACGCCGGCGAGCAGATCTACGAACTCATCGACCCGCAGGGACAGCACTGGGTGATGCAGACCCTGAGCCAGGTCGCCGACCCCAACCTGTCGCGGGCCGACCTGCCGCGGCTCGCCGACCGCCTCGACCTGCCCGCCGGGTGGACCTACCAGCCGCGGGTGCTCACCGACGAGCTGCGGGTGGACACCAGGAGCAGGGCGGCCCAGGTGCTGCAGGACAACCTGACCAACAGCTACTCGCTGGTGACCGGCTGACGCTTGGCGGACTGACCGCTAGCAACACCTCGCCGGCACTCAAACCGTGGCGCGTGGTGTGCCAGGTTTGAGCGCCGGCGTGGGCTGAACAGCCTTACAGGTACTGGCCGAGGTTGGATTCGGTGTCGATGGCCCGCGACGCGCTCGAGCTCTTGCCGGTGACCAGGGTGCGGATGTAGACGATCCGCTCGCCCTTCTTACCCGAAATCCGCGCCCAGTCATCGGGGTTGGTGGTATTGGGCAGGTCCTCGTTCTCGGCGAACTCGTCGACGATCGAGTCGAGCAGATGCTGGATGCGCAGACCCGGTTGGCCGGTCTCCAGCACCGACTTGATCGCGTTCTTCTTCGCCCGGTCGACGACGTTCTGGATCATCGCCCCGGAGTTGAAGTCCTTGAAGTACATGACTTCCTTGTCACCGTTGGCGTAGGTGACCTCCAGGAACCGGTTGTCGTCGATCTCGGCGTACATCCGCTCGACGACCTTCTCGATCATCGCCTTGATGCACGCGGTGCGGTCCCCGCCGAACTCGGCGAGGTCGTCGGCGTGCAGCGGCAGCGACTCGACCAGGTACTTCGAGAAGATGTCTTGCGCCGCTTCGGCATCGGGCCGCTCGATCTTGATCTTCACGTCCAGGCGGCCGGGCCGCAGGATCGCGGGGTCGATCATGTCCTCACGGTTGGAGGCGCCGATCACGATGACGTTCTCGAGCCCCTCGACCCCGTCGATCTCACTCAGCAGCTGCGGGACCACGGTGGTCTCGACGTCCGACGAGACCCCGGTGCCGCGGGTGCGGAAGATCGAGTCCATCTCGTCGAAGAACACGATCACCGGCGTTCCTTCGGACGCCTTCTCCCGCGCCCGCTGGAAGATCAGCCGGATGTGGCGCTCGGTCTCGCCGACGAACTTGTTCAGCAGCTCCGGACCCTTGATGTTGAGGAAGTAGGACTTCGCCTCACGCGCGTCGTCGCCGCGCACCTCGGCCATCTTCTTGGCCAGCGAGTTCGCCACCGCCTTGGCGATCAACGTCTTCCCACAGCCCGGCGGGCCGTACAGCAGCACGCCCTTGGGCGGGCGCAGCGCGTACTCCCGGTACAGCTCCTTGTGCAGGAAGGGCAGCTCCACGGCGTCGCGGATCTGCTCGATCTGGCGCGTCAGGCCGCCGATGTCGGAGTAGCTGACGTCGGGCACCTCTTCGAGGACCAGGTCTTCGACCTCGGCCTTGGGGATGCGTTCGAACGCGTAGCCGGCCTTGGTGTCGACCAGCAACGAGTCGCCCGGCCGCAGCTTGCGCGGGCGGCTGTCGTCGTTGAGCGCGTCGGGGTGCCCCTCCGGCAGGTCCTCGGCGACCAGCGGCTCGGCCAGCCACACGATGCGTTCCTCGTCGGCGTGGCCGACGACCAGTGCCCGGTGCCCGTCGGCCAGTAGCTCGCGCAACGTCGAGATCTCGCCGACGGATTCGAAGGTGCCGGCCTCGACGACGGTCAGCGCCTCGTTGAGGCGAACCGTCTGGCCCTTGCGCAGCGAGGAGACGTCGATGTTCGGCGAACAGGTCAGTCGCATCTTGCGACCCGAGGTGAACACGTCGACCGTGTCGTCCTCGTGTGCGCCCAGCAACACACCGTAGCCACTCGGCGGTTGTCCGAGCCGATCGACTTCCTCCCGCAATGCAAGTAGTTGCTGGCGCGCCTCTTTGAGCGTCTCCATCAACTTCGAGTTGCGGGCCGCCAGCGAGTCGATGCGCGCTTCGAGCTGATGCACGTCGCGCGCCGAGCGGGTGCCGCCCTGCGCCCCGGACGCGTGCTCGAGTTGCTCGCGCAGCAACGCTGCCTCGCGGCGCAATTCTTCCAACTCGGCAGCATCGCCGCTGGACATGCCCGACTCGCTGGGGGTACCGAATGCTTCAGAACGCTCTGAGCCACCCATGTTGCGCTCCTTTCCCACACCGAATTGGCGCGGTGGATACTTCAAAGCTACCGGCGATTGGCCAATGATGTGCGGAGTCAAATACCCACGAAAAGTTAAGATTTTCGTCACGCTGGTAACCTCGGCCACTAATCTCGCCGATCGAAAGGGCCGCCGTGACCGCAAAAAGCCTCGCCACGGGCTTAGTCGGCACGACCGGCGCCGGCGTGGCGACCGGCGGTGTGAGTTCAGTTGCACCCGTTGGCCCCACCGCGCGGCGGACACCCGCCCCGGAAAGCGCCCCGACCCCGCGACCCGCCTGATCGACCGGATGCACCGGCACCTGCGCGCGACGTTGAGCGCCGCCACCGTGGTGGTGGTGGCGGTCGGGATCCCCGGATGTTCGTCGCATCAACAACCCAGGATCGCCTCCTCCGCGCCCGCTGCCGCGCCGGCCACGTCGAGCACCGTTGTCGTCTCTCCGACTACCCCGCTGCCGCCGCCCGAAGCCCTCACCGACATCTTGGCCCGGCTGGCCGACCCGAACGTACCCGGTATCAACAAGGTGAGCCTGGTCGAAGGCGCGACCCCCGAGAGCGCCGCCAGCCTGGACAAGTTCAGCAACGCGTTGCGCGACAACGGCTACCTGCCCATGAATTTCGTCGCGCACGACATCGCCTGGTCGGACAAGACCCCCTCCGACGTGGTGGCGACGATCGACGTCAACACGGCCCAGCCGGCGAACGGCAGCTTCCACTTCCCCATGGAATTCACGCCCTTTCAAGGCGGTTGGCAGTTGTCCCGGCGAACCGCCGAGATGCTGTTGACGCTGGGCAGTTCGCCGGCGGTGCCGCCGCCCAACCCGCCCCCGGCACCGGCGCCCGCCCCGGCGACGAGTCCGCCCGGTTGACGCGCGGCATGTGGGTCGGCTGGCTCGAATTCGACGTGCTGTTGGGCGACGTCCGATCGCTCAAAGAGAAACGGTCGGTGATCCGCCCCGTGGTCGCCGAGCTGCGACGCAAGTTCAGCGTGTCGGCGGCCGAGACGGGTTCACCGGAGCTGTATCGACGGGCGGGCATCGGGGTGGCCACGGTGTCCGGCGACCGGAGCCACGCGGTCGACGTTCTGGACGCGGCCGAACGGCTGGTGGCCGCGCACCCGGAGTTCGAGCTGCTCGCGGTGCGGCGGGGGCTGCAGCGCAGCGACGACTAGCTTGACCGTTGGTGGCTGGCTGTACTGGCGACGACCCGCCGCGCCCGGCTACGCCGCGCTTGCGATCGCCGCTAGCCGTCGCGGCCCTCGCGCTTGCGGCCCAAGGGCGCCGGCGCGACGACGCCGGGCGCGAGCCGCCGGGTAAACACCAGGAACGCGGTGTGCCCGCGCATCGAGTGCTGTGGCCGGACGGCCAGGCCGACCACGTTCCAGCCGCGTTGCAGCGTCTCCCATGACCGCGGCTCGGTCCAGCACTGCTGAGCCCGCAGCGCCTCCACGACCCGCGACAGCTGCGTCACGGTGGCGACATAGACCATCAGCACGCCGCCGGGGATCAGCAGCCGCGAGACCGCGTCGAGCACCTCCCAGGGCGCCAGCATGTCCAGCACGGCGCGGTCGAAGGAGCCGTCGGGCAGGTCCGAGTCGGCGACGTCGCTGACGATCAGCTCCCAGTTCGCGGGCGCCCCGTCGAAGAACACCGACACATTGCGGCGGGCGTGTTCGGCATGATCGGCGCGCTGTTCGTAGGAGACCACCCGCCCGCCGGGCCCGACGGCGCGCAGCAGCGAGCAGGTCAGCGCCCCCGAGCCCGCCCCGGCCTCCAGCACGCGGGCACCCGGGAACATGTCGCCCTCGTGCACGATCTGCGCGGCGTCCTTGGGGTAGATGACCTGTGGCCCCCGGGGCATCGACATGATGTAGTCGACCAGCAGCGGGCGCAGCACCAGAAACGGTGCGCCGTTACTGGATTTGACCACGCTGCCCTGCTCCAGCCCGATCAGCGCATCGTGTGCGATCGAGCCGCGATGGGTGTGGAACTCCGCGCCGGGCGTGAGCGACATCGTGTAGTGCCGGCCCTTGGCATCGGTGAGCTGAACGCGTTCCCCGACGGTGAACGGGCCGGTTGCGGACACGCCGTCTAGCGTGCCAGCCGACTCGCCGCCGGCGGTGCTCGGGGTTGTCGGCACCCGGTTCTACGCTGCGGGCATGACCGACCAGCTGCAGGAGCGCGCGCGGCGGGCCGCCAAGCCGGCGCTGTCGCCGTCGCGGGCGGCCGACTTCAAGCAGTGCCCGTTGCTGTACCGGTTCCGGGCGATCGACCGCTTGCCCGAGGCGCCGTCGGCCGCCCAACTGCGCGGCTCGGTGGTGCACGCCGCCCTGCAGCAGCTCTACGGCCTGCCCTCCGCGCAGCGCGGTCCCGAGACCGCCCTGGCACTGCTCGAGCCGGCCTGGGACCAGGTCATCGCCTCGGCGCCCGACCTGGCCGGCGAGTTCGATCGCGAGCAGCGCGGCCAGCTGCTGGCCGAGGCACGCACGTTGCTGTCCGGGTATTACCGGCTCGAGGACCCGACCCGCTTCGACCCGCAGTGCTGCGAGGAGCGCGTGGAGGTGGAGCTCGCCGACGGCACGCTGCTGCGCGGATTCATCGACCGGATCGACGTCGCGGCTACCGGAGAGCTACGCGTGGTCGACTACAAAACCGGCAAGGCGCCGCCGGCCGCGCGGGCCCTGGCGGAGTTCAAGGCGATGTTCCAGATGAAGTTCTATGCGGTGGCCCTGCTGCGCACGCGCGGCGTGCCGCCCACCCGGCTGCGGCTGATCTATCTGGCCGACGCGCAGGTGTTGGACTACTCGCCGGACCACGACGAGCTACTGCGCTTCGAGAAGACCCTGATGGCGATCTGGCGCGCCATCCAATCCGCCGGGCAGACGGGCGATTTCCGTGCCAGCCAGTCGCGGCTGTGCGACTGGTGCCCCCACCAGCAGCACTGCCCGCTGTTCGGGGGAACCCCGCCGACCTACCCCGGTTGGCCGGATTACTCACCCGCCCAACCTGTTTCGGATCCGGCGGAGCCCGCGGCGTGACGTCGGTTCCCGGCGGTTCGACGCCCCGGTAAGCGCCCGGGCGGCGCATGGGGTAGGCTCGTGACAACGTTGGCCGCCGATTGGCTTGGCCGGCAAGTCGTGATCGATTCGTTATTTCTTCTCAGATCCCCGCGGGGCGCCGAGTCCGAGATGACTTAGGTGCGCACCGCACAGCCTCGAGTCGCGACGATCGATGTTGCCGTACGGGCAATTTCGTTACCACCGAAGCTGTAGGACATGAAAGATGCTTGAAGACAAAACCTTTGCTCACCTCGGGGTGAGCCCGCCGCTGGTTGACGCCCTCGCCGAGGGCGGTGCCCACCGGCCGTTTCCGATCCAGATCGAGACGCTGCCGGACACGCTTGCCGGCCGCGACGTGTTGGGCCGCGGCAAGACCGGCAGCGGCAAGACGCTCGCGTTCTCGATTCCGCTGGTGAGCCGGCTCGACGCCCGCGATCGGCGGCCGGGCAGGCCGACCGGCCTGGTGTTGGCGCCCACCCGGGAACTGGCGACCCAGATCGCCGCGACCATCCAGCCGCTTGCCGCGGTACGGGGCCTGCGCGTGGTGACGATCTACGGCGGGGTGCCGCAGCACAAGCAGGTCGCCGCGCTGAGGTCGGGCGTCGATATCGTCGTCGCCTGCCCCGGCCGGCTCGATGATCTGATGAAGCAACGCCTCGTCAACCTGGGCGCGGTGCAGGTGACGGTCATCGACGAGGCCGACCACCTCGCCGATCTGGGCTTTCTGCCCACCGTCACCCGCATCCTGGCGGCCACCCCCGCGGACGGCCAGCGGATGCTCTTCTCGGCCACCCTGGACGCGGCGGTCGACACCCTGGTGAAGCGCTTCCTCAGCGACCCGGTGACCCGATCGATCGCCGAACCGAAGTCCGTGACACCCGCCATGACACACCACCTCTTCTGTGTCGACGGCCCGCAGGCCAAGAAGGAGTTGGTGCACCGGTTGGCCGCGGGAGACTCCCGGCGAATCCTCTTCATGCGGACCAAGCACCAGGCCCGCAAGCTGGCCCGCCAGCTCACCCAATCCGGTATCGCGTCGGTCGAGTTGCACGGCAACCTGTCCCAGTCCGTGCGCGACCGGAATCTGGCGGCGTTCGCGGCCGGTGACGCGCGAGTGCTGGTGGCGACCGACATCGCCGCGCGCGGCGTGCACGTGGACAACATCGAGCTGGTCGTGCACGTCGACCCGCCGCCGGAGCACAAGGCCTATCTGCATCGGTCCGGCCGCACGGCCCGGGCCGGCGCCTCCGGCGACGTGGTCACCATCGTGCTGCCCGAGCAACGCCGCGACACCGAATCGATGATGCGCAAGGCCGCCATCCGCGCCGTCCCCCAACAGGTCACCGCGGCCTCCCCCGTCATCGAAGCGCTGGCCGGCCAGGCCTCACCCCGGCGGGCCGTCGCTCCCGCGCCGGTCGCGGCGCGCCGGCCGCAACCGGCCGCCGCCGCGCATCACGGTCCGTCCGGCGCGCGCACCAGGCGACGCCGGTCCCGGCGGCCGGCGCCCACCGCGCGCTAGTTTGTTGGTGGCGACCCGCTTCGCTCGGCTACCGCTGACCGTGCTCGCGATCGCCACGGCCCCGCTCGCGATCACCACTAGCCCGGTAGTGGTGTCATCTCCTGCAGCATGGTGGGAACGAGTTCGCTGACGGTGGGATGGATGTGCATGGTCCGCGCCAGCGTGGTGTACGGCGCCTTGGCCGACATGACGTCCAGGATGGCGTGAATCGCCTCGTCGCCGCCGACGCCGAAGATTGCCGCCCCCAAGATCTCTCGCGTGTCGGCATCGGCCACGACCTTCATGAAGCCTTGCGTCTCACCCTTTTCCACCGCCCGACCGACTCGTGTCATCGGCCGCTTGCCGACCAGCGCCCTGCGTCCCGACGCACGGACCTGCGCGACGGTCATGCCCGCCCGCCCCAGCGGTGGGTCGATGTAGAGGGCATAGGTGGTGATGCGGTCGCTCACGCGCCGCGGGTCACCGTCGAGCAGGTTGGCGGCGACGATCTCGAAATCGTTGTAGGAGGTGTGGGTGAAGGCACCCTTGCCGTTGCAGTCCCCCATCGCCCAGATGTGCTCGACGTTCGTCTTGAGCTCGTCGTCGACCACGATGTAACCGCGGGCGTCGGTCCGCACGCCGGCCGCGTCCAGCCCCAAGTCGTCGGTATTGGGCCGCCGGCCCACGGCCAGTAGCAGGTGACTGCCGGCGATGGGGGCGGCGCCCGCGCTCGGCGTGAGCTCAAAACCGCTGTCCGTCTTCGCGATTCGCACGTCATCGGCGCCGACGACGACGTCGATGCCCTCGTCCTCCAGGATGTCGCGGATGGTGGCGGATACGTCCTCGTCTTCCCGGGACGCCAGGCGCGCACCCCTTTCGACGACCGTCACCCGGGCCCCGAAGCGCCGGTACATCTGGGCGAACTCGAGCGCGATGTAGCTGCCGCCGAGGATGACGAGATGGGCTGGCAGTGTGTCGAGTTCGAGAATCGAGACGTTGGTCAGGAACTCCACGCCGGCCAGCCCGGGAATGTCCGGGACCACGGCGCGGCCACCGACGTTGAGGAAGATGCGGTCGGCGCGCAGCAGGTCGCCCTCCACGCTGATGGTGTGCGGATCCTCGAAACGGGCGTGCCCGCGAAAAACGGTGCAGCCGTCCATGCCCGCCAGCCAGTCCTCGACACCCTTGCGGTCGCCCAGCATGATTTCGTCTTTGCGCGCCTTGACTTTCGCCATGTCAACGCTGACCGGCCCGGTCGCCACGCCGTAGTCGGCGCCGCGGCGGGCCAGGTGAGCGGCGTACGCGCTGGCCACCAGCGTCTTCGTCGGGATGCACCCCGTGTTGACGCAGGTGCCGCCGATCAGTTTGCGCTCCACCAGCGCGACCCGCTGCCCGGCGGCCGTCAGTCGCCCCGCCAGCGGTGGGCCGGCCTGCCCGGCGCCGACGATGATCGCATCGAAATGCTTTGTCACTTAACGGCCGTCAGCAGGTATTCGGTCAGCACGTGCCCCGTCACCGCAGCGATGGCGAGTCCGCCGGCGATCGCGACCGCGTCCTCCAGCAGCGCGATGGGCAGGTCCCTTCCGGCCACGGCGCTCAGCCGTTTGCGTGCCTGGTAGCCGGCGACGGTGCCGAGCACGGCGCCGATGACGCCCGCACCGAGCGCGGAGAAGGTCCAGTGCGGCCAGGCGCCCAGGGCCGCGCCCGCCAACCCACCCATGACGATCCGGGCGGCGAAGATCGGTGGCGCGGTGCGGGCCGGCGTCTTGGGCAGCTTGTCGTTGATGAGTTCACCGACGGCCAGGACGGTGAGCACGACGACGGTGACGATGTTGGCCATCCAGGAGGCCCACGTGCCGTGCAGGTCGATCCAGCCCAGGAAGGCGGCCCAGGCGACCACGGCGGGAGCCGTCAGCGAGCGCAGCCCGGCGACGACACCGATCAGCAAAGCCAGCAGCAGAATGAGCGCATGTGTCACGAAGACCCTCCTGGGAGACGACCCGGCAACGGCAGGGATGACGGCCCATGGGGGTGACACGGGCAAGCAGCCCTAGGCGGACGCTAACACAGCCGCGGGCTCCGCACCCGTTCGGTCAGAACCGGCAGAACCTGATGTCGGAGGCCAGAATCGCTTTGGCGCCGATGGCGGCCAGTTCGTCCATGATCTCGTTGACGCCGCGACGCGGCACCAGCGCGCGGATGGCGACCCAGTCGGGGTCGGCCAGCGGCGCGATGGTCGGCGACTCCAGGCCGGGCGTGATCGACGTGGCCCGGTCCAGCACGGACCGCGGGCAGTCGTAGTCGAGCATCAGATATTGCTGGCCGAACACCACGCCCTGGATCCGCGCCACCAGTTGATCGCGCGCCGCACGAGTCCCGTCCTGACCGTCGGGATCGGCGCCCTCGATCAGCACCGCCTCCGAGTCGCACAGCGGATCGCCGAAGGCCACCAGGTCGTGCAGGCTCAGGGTGCGCCCGGAACCGACCACGTCGGCGATGGCGTCGGCCACGCCCAGCTGCACCGAAATCTCCACCGCCCCGTCGAGTCTGATGACGGTTGCCTCAATGCCCCGTTCCGCCAAGTCTTTTCGGACCAGATTGGGGTAGGCGGTGGCGATGCGCTTGCCGGCCAGATCGGCGGTCGTCCACTCGCGCCCGGCGGGGCCGGCATACCGGAAGCTCGACGACCCGAAGCCCAGCGCCAGCCGTTCGCGGACCGGCGCGTCCGAGTCGCGCACCAGATCTCGCCCGGTGATGCCGAAGTCCAGCTGACCCGAACCCACATAAATCGCAATGTCTTTGGGCCGCAGGAAGAAGAACTCGACCTGGTTGGCCGGGTCGATGACGGTGAGGTCCTTGGCATCGGTGCGGCGGCGGTAGCCCGCCTCCGAGAGAATCTCGCTGGCCGGCTCGCTCAGCGTGCCCTTGTTGGGGACCGCAACGCGCAGCATGGTCACAGCTTTCGGTACACGTCGTCGAGGGACAGTCCGCGGGCGATCATCAGCACCTGCGTCCAGTAGAGCAACTGGCTGATCTCCTCGGCCAGCGCCTCGTCGGGCTCGTGCTCGGCGGCCAGCCACACCTCGCCGGCCTCTTCCAGGATCTTCTTGCCCAGCCCGTGTATGCCGCCGTCCAGCGCGGCGACCGTCGCGCTGCCGGCCGGCCGCGTGCGCGCACGGTCACCGAGTTCGGCGAACAGATCCTCGAAGGTCTTCACGGCCAGCGATTGTTTCACGCGGTGGCGAGCAAAGTCACGGCGGTTTCGCTCCGGCGGCGTTTTCGGCCGACCGGTCAGTCGAATCCGGCGAGCGTGATCCGCAACGCCTCTTCCAATTGCACGTGAAACGGCGGGCTCGCGACGATATCCGCGGTCAGCCACCCATCGAGGACGAATTTCACTGTGGCCAAACTGGTATGGACCAACAGCGCGGGCCGGATGTCGGCTGCCGCGTCGACACCCATCCGGTGCGCGACTTGCTCGATCAACTCGCGGTGGTCGGTTTCGCTGACAAGCACGGATTTGCTCAACAGGTGGGGCGCGGTCGCGACGGCATGACGCCACAGATCGAGATCGTCGACTTCGCTGACGTCTTTGGCGTGTGTGACAAACAGCTGAATCAGCGCCTCGACCGGCGACTCGTGTGCCGGCCGCGCGCTGTAGGAACCGACGATCTCGGCGGCCGCCTCCCGGACCGGATCGACCAGCAGGCCTTCCTTGGTCGGCGCATACCGGAAGTAGGTGCTGATGGAAATCCCCGCGGCCGCCGCGATGTCCTCGGTCGTCACCGCCTCGAAGCCGCGCTCGGCGAACAGCCGGTGCGCGGTCTGCTGAATCTGCGAGAGCAGCGCGGCCCGGCGCCGGTCCCGCAGCGAACCGGTGTTTGCTGACGGCATGCCATCACCTTCGTCAATCCGACATTCCAGCCCCATGATGCCGTCCAACGACGAACTCAGATGAGTGACTCTACACTATTGAAAGTCCCTATCAAGTACGCTACTGTGATGCAGCACACACCGACGAACTGCAGATTCTTAGGGCTTGTTGACACTATTTTAATAAGGATTCGCATCAAATCGCGTCAATGGCGTCCGAAGTCGTCTGCTCGGCACTCAGGGATTCAACGGGTGGGGAGAGGGCCGATGAAAGCGGTAGCCGACACGCCATGACCGGTGTCATGAGTTTGCTGGCTGGACTCCAGCTCACGCCACGATGACGGCGCAACTCGATGGCGTCGCCGCCGTTCGGAGCTGGTCGGTCGGGTACGTCAGGCGTCACCCGGTCGCCTCGCTGACGACGGTCGGCGAACAGTTCGTCTTGGGTGTGCGCACCGTTCAATACTTCTTTGTCGACCTGGTGACCGGGCGGTTCCAGTGGCAGGAGTTCGTCCGGCAGGGCGCATTCATGGCCGGCACCGCCGTGTTGCCGACGATCCTGGTGTCGCTGCCGATCAGCGTCACCCTCTCCATCCAGTTCGCGCTGCTGGCCGGCCAGGTCGGGGCCACCTCGCTGGCCGGGGCCGCCAGCGGTCTCGCGGTCATTCGACAGGGGGCGTCGCTGGTGGCCGCGGTGCTCATGGCGTCGGCCGTCGGTTCGGCCATCACCGCCGACCTGGGTTCGCGGACGATGCGCGAAGAAACCGACGCGATGGAGGTGATGGGCGTCTCGGTGATCCGTCGTCTGGTCGTCCCCCGCCTGGCCGCGGCGGTGATGATCGGGGTGGCCCTCACCGGCGTCGTGTGCTTCGCCGGCTTCTTCGCGAGCTACATGTTCAACGTGTACTTCCAGAACGGGGCGCCGGGCAGCTTCGTGTCGACGTTCGCGTCGTTCGCGACGACCGGCGACATGATCCTGGCGCTGGTGAAGGCGATCGTGTTCGGCGCGATCGTGGCCGTCGTGTCAAGCCAGAAAGGCTTGTCCACCAAGGGCGGACCGACGGGCGTCGCGAACTCGGTCAACGCGGCGGTGGTCGAGGCGATCCTGCTGCTGATGATCGTCAACGTCGCGATCAGCCAGCTCTACATCATGCTGTCGCCCAGAACGGGGCTGTGACGTGACGGCCTCCGCGTATCAACCGTTCGCACCGATCTCGGTCCCACTCGTCCGGCTCTACCGCCGCGGGAAGGTACCGATCATCCGGCTGGGCCATCTGCTGGTCTTCTTCGTCCGCGCGCTGGTCGCCGTGCCGCTTGCCTTGCGGCAGTACCGCGGCGAGTTCTTGCGGCTGTTGTCGAACATCACCTGGGGCAACGGCTCGATCGTGGTGGGCGGTGGCACCGCGGGGGTGGCCGTGGTGCTCGGCATGACGGTCGGTGCGCTCGTAGGGATCGAGGGCTACAACTTCCTGGATCTGCTCGGCCTCGGGCCCGCCACCGGGTTCGTCTCCTCATTGGTCAACACCCGCGAGCTGGCTCCGTTGATGGCATCGCTCGCCTTTGCCATGCAAGGCGGCTGCCGCTTCACCGCCCAGCTGGGTTCCATGCGCATCGCCGAGGAGATCGACGCCATGGAATCGATCGCGATTCGCCCGATCCCCTACCTGGTGACCACCCGGCTGATCGCTTCGGTGGTCGCGATCGTCCCGCTGTACGCCGCCTGCCTGGCGATCGGCTACCTGAGCACCCAACTGGTGGTGGGCATCAGCAGTGGCGGCTCGACCGGTTCCTACCTGCATTACTTCACGCTGATGCTGGCCGGACAGGACATCGTGTACTCCTTGATCAAGGCCGTCATCTTCGTCTGGATCGCGTCGACGATCCAGTGCTACTACGGCTACTACGCGGGCGGCGGGCCCGAGGGCGTCGGCGTCGCGGCGGGACACGGCATGCGGGCCAGCATCACCGTGGTGATCATCGCCAACATGCTGCTCACCATGGCGCTGTGGGGCGTGGACTCGGGCGCGAGATTCGGCGGCTAGGTCGGTGGAACATGCCCAATTCCTTTGAGCTGGACGGACGCGGCCCCTCCGACCGCCAGCTGTTCGGCATCGGCATCGCGGTCGTGGCGGTCAGCGCCCTGCTCACCACCGCGATGGTGGTCAAATCGACTGGCCGGCTCAACGATTACGTGCGGGTGGTCGCGGATCTGGTGAACGTCGGTGACGGCCTTCCGCAGAAATCCGACGTCAAGTACCACGGCGTACTCGTCGGCATGGTCAACGGCGTCGTCCCCGCGGCGCACGGCAAACCCAACTACGTCCACATCGACCTCAAACGGGAATACGCCACGTCGATTCCGGCCAATGTGACCGCACGCGTGGTGCCCAGCAACGTGTTCGCCGTGTCATCGGTGCAGTTGGTGGGCTCCCCGAATCAAGAGGGCCCCGGCGAGAAGATCCGCGAAGGCGCGCACATACCGGAAGACAATCGGCTTCCGACCGTTCTCTTCCAAACGACCGTCAGCAAGTTGCGCGACGTGCTCGCCGCGGCGGGGCGCGGACGTGACGACCGGTCCGTGGGGATTCTGGCCGCGCTCGGTGCCGCCACCGACCACCGCCGGGTCAGCCTGCTCAACGCCGGCGCTCAACTGAATCGCCTTCTCGACCAGCTCAATTCGATTGTCAGCACCGACACCGGCCCCTCTACGGTGTCCGCGCTGCTGGATGCGACGCGCGGGCTGGCGCAGACCGCCCCCGACCTTCTCGACGCACTGCATCAGGCCGTCGAGCCGATGCAAACCTTCGCCGAGACACGCGGGCAGCTGGCCTCACTGCTCTCGGGCGCCGACTACACGGTCGGCACGACGCGCCAATCGTTGGGCAACCACATCGACCAACTCATCCAGATCACCACCGATTTCACGCCGGTGCTCGGCGTGCTGGCGCAGAAGTCGAACAACTTCGTGCCCGCCGTCGTCAAGCTGGACAACCTGGCCAACCAGTTCATGGAGCAGGTCTGGAACCCCCGGACCAATCTCGGCAACATGCGCGCGATGCTGACGTTCACGCCGAGTTCCACGTACACACGTGCCGACTGCCCGCATTACGGCGAGCTGAAGGGCCCCAGCTGCTTCACCGCGCCGCTGATTCCGGTGCGTCCCGATCTGCCCGAAGTGCTGCTGCCGCAGAACTACCAGCCGCCCAAGGACCTGGCCCCGCCCCCGGGCACCGTGATCGGCCCCGACGGCAACCTCGTGGCCGTGGGCCCACCGCTGATCAACCCGAACCCCAACCTGTCCGACCCCAATCCCCCGCTGCCCGCCGGGATCACGCCGTCACCACCCGTCCCCGGCAGCGCGAACCCCGATAACCCGTCACCCGGCGCGCCGGCGACGCCGCAACCGCACGAACCGTGGGTCGCACCGGTGGCCCCCAAGGCGCCGTGGATACCGCAAGCCTCGTTCCGGGCCGCCTACGGGGGGAACGTCGGACCCGTTGGGAGCCAATACGAGCGGAACATGCTGGGCGTGATCACCGGCGCGCCCGCGACGGACGCCACCGAACTGCTGCTGGGTCCGGTCGCCCGCGGAACGACGGTGTCCATAGCTCATGCACCGGCTCCTCGACCCGGGGAGCCCAAGTGAAGTTTCGCGGCCCGCTCATCGCGCTGACCCTGTTCATGGTGGTCTCGTTGACGCTGACGTGGCTGGTGTACGTGAGCCTGCGCCGCGACGTCGCCGGCAACACCGCCGAGTATTCGGCGGTGTTCAGCGACGTGTACGGGCTTCGCGAGGGCGACGACGTCCGGATGGCCGGGGTGCGCGTGGGCCGGGTCGAAAAGATCGAGCTCGACGGGAAACTGGCGAAGGTCTCGTTCGTGGTGCAGTCCGAACAGCGGTTGTTCGGCAACACCCTGGCGTCGGTCACCTACCAGAACATCGTCGGCCAGCGTTATCTCGGACTGTCTTTGGGCAAGGAAGGCAGTCCGGCGCTGCTCCCCCCGGGAAGCACCATCCCGCTGGAACGCACCGAACCCTCGTTCGACGTGACCACGCTCCTCAACGGCTACGAACCGTTGTTCAGCCTGTTGAACCCCCACGACGCCGACAACCTCACCAAGGGCATCATCGCCTCGCTGCAGGGCGACACGTCGTCACTGGCCACGCTGGTCGGCCAGACCTCCACCCTCACAGAGACATTCGCGGGCAGGGATGAGGCGCTGGGCAGTGTGATCACCAACCTCGACAAGGTCATGGGCAACCTGGCCCGACAGAACGACGATCTCGACGGTGTCATCACCCAGACCCGCAGCGTCGTCGGCGAACTCGACGCGCGGCGCCCGGACCTGGTCGCCTCGGTGGGCTCGCTCGCGCGGGTGACCGGCCGGCTGTCGGCCTCGGCGGCGGACGTGTACCCGGCGCTGCGCGAATTCGTCGATCGTCAGCCCGGTGTCACCAAGCACATCATGGACGTCGAACCGCAGGTGGCGTTCTTCGGCGACAACATACCCCTGCTACTCAAGGGGCTGACCCGGGTCGGCAACCAGGGCGCCTACGGCAACGCCTACGTCTGCGACGTGAACTTCATGGGGTTCTTCCCCGGGCTCAACGACGTCGTTCCGATCATCGTCAACGCCGCCACGCCGGGCAACACGGCGTGGCACACCCCGAGGTGCAGGAGCACGGCCGATGGCTGACGAGTCCGTGTGGGAGCGGATGAAGAGGCGTCCGCTGGAAAGCTACAGCAAGACGTGGCTTGGGTTCATCGCCGTCGCGGTGGTCGCGGTGCTCATCGCCATCATGCTGCTCGTGCACGCGCTCGGCGCCGGATACCGGCACTACACCGCGGAGTTCCTGCAGGCGGCCTCGCTGCGGGCGGGCAACCCGATCGTGGTCGCGGGCATCCCGGTGGGCAACGTCACCAGCATGAAACTCGTCGGCGACCACGTCGAGGCGGGCCTGAAGATCCGGGACAACATCGCGCTGGGCAAGGATTCCCGGGCGCAGATCAAGGTCACACCATCCTGGGTTCGCGCTACCTGGCGCTGGAACCCGCCGGCCCGGCGCACCTGCCCGACAACACCTTCGACCTGGCGCACACCGAGGTCCCCTACGACCTGCAAGCGGCGCTGCAGGACGCCACCACCACGTTCGAGCAGGTCGACTCCGACCGGTTCGCACAGTCGCTCGCGGTGCTCGGCAAGCAGCTCGAGGGGCTGCCCGCGGTTGTCCCCCAGGCCATTTCGAATATCAACACCTTGTCCTCAATCATCGCGCTACGACGCGACCAACTGGGACAGCTGCTGCGCAGCACCGAGCAGGTGACCAACACGCTGCGGCGCCAGCAGGCCGGCATCGGCAATCTGGTCGACCAGGGCCAGGACCTGTTGGGCCAATTCGTCGTGCGGCGCGCCGTTTTCCACGCGATGATGCGATCCCTTTCCAGCCTCGTCGACACCATGAGTCAGGTCGTGGTCAACGACCGGTCCGGGCTGGACTCGCTGATCAAGGACATGCGGGACTTCACCGACTTGATGGCTCAACACGACGACCTGCTGCACAGCATGCTGCAAACCAGCCCGATCTTCTTCCGCGAGGCCGCCAACCTCACCGGTGACGGCAACGCGATCAACTTCAACGCCCCCAACGTTCCGCTGATCGACTCGTGGATGTGCGCGATCAGCGGCCGTGCCAAGCAGTTCGGCATGATCCAGTACTTCAAGGACTGCAAGTGAAGGGGCCGGTGAAGAAGGCGGGATTCAACCTCGCGACCAGGATGGCGGCCATCGTCGCCGTGCTCGCTGTCGTCGCCGCGGCGGTCGGAATCGGCTGGTGGTACCTGGGTTCCGACGAGGACACGATCACCGTGACGGCCCAATTCGACAACGCCTCGGGCCTCTACGAGGGCAACGTGGTGGCGGTGCTGGGGATGCCGGTCGGCAAGGTCACCAAGATCAACGCCAAGGGCGGCTACGTCGAAGTCGAATTCACCGTCGACCGCCACGTCAAGGTTCCCGCCACCGTGCAGGCCGTCACGGTGTCGACCTCCATCCTCACCGACCGACAGATCGAGCTCACGCCGCCCTATCGCGGTGGGCCGACGCTGGAGAATCACGACACCATCGGCTTGCCGCGGACCAAAACGCCCGTCGAATTCAGCAGCGTCCTCAACGTTTTGGACAAGGTGACCAAGTCGCTCGAGGGCGACGGCCACGGTGGCGGCCCGGTCGCCGACGTGCTGAACGGCGGCGCCGAAGTGGTCAACGGCAACGGCGAACGGATCAAGGCGGCGCTGGGCGAGCTGTCCAAGGCGCTGCGCCTGTCCAGCGACCGCGGCGCGACGACCCGCGAGCAGATCACCACGATCGTCAGAAACATCAGCACCCTGTTCGACGCCGTGGCCGCCAACGACTCGAAGTTGCGCGAGTTCGCCTCGACCATCCACCAGGTCAGCCAGATCATGGCCGACGAGGACATCGGCAGCGGCAGCACCGGACGCAGACTCGACCAGCTGATCCAGCGGGCCGGCGACCTGCTCGACGCCAACCGCGACAACATCAAGCGGGCCGCGTTGAGCGGCAACGCCACCCTGGAGGTGGTGACCGACCAGCGGCGCGACCTCGCCGAACTCCTCGACCTGGCTCCGCTGGTGGCCGACAACGCCTACAACATGGTCGACCGGGCGAACGGCAGCGTGCGCGCCCGCTTCCTCACGGACCGATTGCTTTTCGACAGCCAGTACACCAAGGAGATCTGCAACCTGATGGGGCTTCGGCAACTGGGCTGCAGCACCGGGACCATCCAGGACTTCGGCCCCGATTTCGGGTTGACGTACGTGCTCGACGGCATGGCCGCCATGGGGCAGAAATGATGACCGCGGGCGCGCGCGGCGTGCTGACGGTGATGGCCGCCGCGATGGTGACGGCGGGGTGTGCCACGAACGGGCTTGCCAGCCTGCCCCTTCCGGCGCCGGGGCTGGGTTCTGGTGGCTACTCGCTGAACGCGGTCTTCTCCAACGCGCTCAACCTGCCGATGAACGCCAAGGTGAAGCTCGCCGGCGCCGACGTCGGGCAGCTCGAATCGATGGTCGCCCGCAACTACACGGCGGTCACCCGGCTGCGCATCAGGGACGGCGTGCAACTGCCCCGGGGCAGCACCGCCGAATTGCGCACCGCGACACCGCTGGGCGACGTGTTCGTGGCGCTGAAGCCGCCGGCCGCGGGCGAACCGGACGCGCCGCTGTTGAAGGACGGCGACACCATCGGCCTCGATTCGACCGCGGCGGCCGCAACCGTCGAGTCGGTGCTGAGCTCCGCGGCGATCCTGGTCAACGGCGGGGCGGTGCGCAATTTCACCAACATCATCAACGGTTTCGGCAAGGCCACCGGTGACCAGGGCCAGGCGTTCGGCGACATGATCCGCAAGTCCAACGAGCTGCTCGGCAAGTTGGATTCCCGGTCCGATCAGATCTCGGCCGCATTGACCCAGCTGTCGCAACTGGCCGATCAGCTCGACGCCAAGAACCAGACCGTCACCGACCTGATGGCGGCCGCCCGCCCCGCCACCGCGGCCCTGGCCGACAACACCACCCAGCTCTCCAACGTGGCCGTGCAGGTGGGTGACACCTCCCGGCTGCTGGCCCGGTTCCCGTCGATCGGCGGGACCGACACCAGCGGCCGCAGCATCATCCGCGACCTCAACACGGTCGCCGCGGCCGCCAACGACGTCGCGATGAGCCCGGATACCAGCTGGCTCTCGATCAACCGGCTGATTCCCGCGTTGGTCAAATCGACTGCGGGAAACTCGATTTCGGTGAACGTGGGGGTGGACAAGATCATGCTCGGGTCGCTGCCCGACATCGGGTTCCCCGGCGATATCGGGCTGCACGGACCCCACCACTACAACGTGAACCTGCTCGTCGGCACACTCAAGTACACCCTGTGGCGGCTGCAGGAACGGGTGGTGGGCCGGGGACCGAACTCGCCGCAGGTGCCCGTCATTCCGGATCCGACCGTCCCGGGCCAGATCGATGTCGCCCCTGGCGCCCCGCCGGCGCCCGCGCCGGGACCGCCACCGGAACCGCCATCGGGACGGCAACCGTGATCCGCGCCATCGACAACTTTGCCGGTTTCGTTGTCCGAGTGGTGCGCACCGGTCACCGCCAACAGGTCTGGTTGTCGGTGGCCGGACTGGCGCTCATCCTGATCGTCGCTACGGCCTACCTGCTGATCGGCGCGTTGCGGGTGAAGCCGTTCGCCTCCTCCTACCGGGTCACCGTGCAATTGCCGGATTCCGGCGGCCTGCTGCCCAACCAGGATGTCGCCCTGCGCGGGGTGCGCGTAGGCCGGGTGGAGTCGCTACAGATCACCGACAACGGGGTGGATGCCGTCGCCAGCATCAACTCCAAGGTGCGGATCCCGGCGAACAGCGTCGTGCACGTGTCGGCGCTCTCGCCCGCGGGTGAGCAGTACATCAACTTCGAGGCCGCATCGGACGCCGGGCCGTTTCTGCGCGACGGTAGCGTCATCGCGCGCGACCACACCGACGTGCCGGTCAGCTTGGCGCAGTTGCTCGGCGACGCCGACGGACTGCTGGCCCAGGTCGACCCCCACCAGATCGAGTTGATCAAGAAGGAACTGAGCCTGAGCAAGGAAGGTCCGGCGAAGCTGACCGCCATCGTCGACGGCGGCACGTTCCTGCTCTCGACGCTGGATTCGGTGCTGCCGCAAACCACCAGCATCATCAAGACCAGCCGGGTGGTGCTCAACCTGGCAAGCGACAAAAACGCCGGATTGGGCGCTGCGGCAACCGAACTCAACAGGACGCTGACCGGTGTCGCCAGGATGCAGGCCGGCTATCGCCGCCTGACCGATCAGACGCCACGCACGCTTTCGGCCGTCGACAACCTGTTCGCCGACAATTCCGACACGATGGTGCAGTTGCTGGGCAGCATGGCCACCATGTCGCAGCTGCTCTACCTGCGGGTCCCCGCGCTCAACGCGCTGTTCCCCGACTACCGCGGGTCGGTGCTGGACGCGGTGACGAGCACCTTCCACGACGGGGGCGTCTGGGCGACGGCCGACCTCTACCCCCGCTACGTGTGCGACTACGGGACACCGGCGCACGCCTCTTCGGCCGCCGATTATTACGAGCCGTTCATGTACACCTACTGCCGCGATGACGACCCCGCGGTCTCGATCCGCGGCGCCAAGAACGCGCCGCGGCCGGGCGGCGACGACACCGCCGGCCCGCCACCGGGGGCCGACCTGGGCCGGCGAACCGATCCGACGCCGCGGGGCCGCTACACCATTCCCACCCCCTACGGCGGTCCGCCGCTGCCGATCGAACCGCCGCACTGAGCCGTAAACCAGCTGACCCGATCCCCAGGAGATGACCGTGATCGTGACCACCGAGAAGAACCCGAGGGCCAAGGCGCATGCCGAGGTGACACCGGACGCCGAAACGCCGGACGCCGAAACACCGGACGCCGCAATCGAAGACGTCGCAATCGAAGACGTCGACGAGATGCCCGCCGGTGAATTAGCCGGCGAAGACGAAGGTGCGCTGCTCAAACGCAAGCCCTCCGCGGCCGAGCGCGGTAAGCGCCGCTGGAAGCGCCATCTGCGTCGCGGCGTGCTGCCGACGCTACTCATTGCGTCACTTGCTGTTTCGGGGTTCCTGGGCTGGCGGCTCTGGCAGGAGCATCAGGTCAAGTTGGCCGGCGACCGGGCCCAACAGGCGGCGATCGCCTACGCGCAGGTGCTGACGAGCATCGACTCGAACAAGGTCGACGAAAACTTCCGGCAGGTGCTCGACGGCGCGACGGGCGAATTCAAGGACATGTACACGCAGTCCAGCGTCAAGCTCCGGCAGCTGCTGATCGACAACAAGGCGACCGCGCACGGCGTGGTGGTGGACTCGGCGATTCAGTCCGAATCCACGAACAAGGTCGTCGTGCTCGTCTTCATCGACCAGACCGTCACCAACACGGCCGCGCCCGACCCGCGCATCGACCGCAGCCGGATCAAGATGACCATGGAGAAGGTCGACGGTCGCTGGCGGGCCAGCAAGGTCCAGCTGCTGTGATGCGCCGAATACTCGCGGCGTCGGTGATGATCGCCGCCGCAACGCTTCCCGGCACGGCGCACGCGCGCGCATCCGCCCCGTCCTTCTGTGGCGAACTCGGTGGCGACTGGGACGGCCAGTACTGCCACACCTCCGTGACGTCGGAGCGCAACGCCGTCCGGGACATCAAGGTCGCCGTGCCCGACGACCTGGTGGACAATCCGACCACCGGCCCGGTGATCCGCGACTACCTGCGCACCCTGGTCAACAATTGGAAAACTGCCAACGGCGCCATGGCCGCCGACAGCTACGGCGAGGAGAACTTCGAGGTATTCCGCCACGGCAACCTGCTCAGCGCGGTGTTCCACGAGGACTACCATGCCGACGGGCCGAAGCCCAACAACGCCTACCGGACCTTCACGTTCGACATGGCAAGTGGCCGGCGGGTGCAGCTGGCGGACCTGACGACGTCAAACCCGCTGACCGCCATTCCCCCACTGGCCCAACCGTTTATCGAGACCGCGCTCAACCAGGCGCCGCCGCCCCACGACCCCGGAACCTACCCCTTCGTCGTCGACCGCTGGACCCCGGACAAGGTCTACTCCGGGGCGTACAAGGCCTGGGCGGTGACACCGGACGAGTTGATCCTCTACATGCCGGACTACCCGGTGGGCCACGACGAACCGCTCAACTTCACGCCCGGTGTCATGCAGTGGTTCGTGGACGGCGGCACCGTGCAAGCGCACATCCCGCTGTCGGCCCTGGCCCCGGTCCTGCGCGTCTAGGGACCGCACGTCTAGGGACCGCGCGGCCGGGGTGGTCTCAGTTGGCCTTTCGGCGACGCACGTCGATCGATATCACCTCGGCAGAGTGCTCGCTGGGCCCGACCCGACCGTCGTCCGCGCTGGACGCACGGCTGCTACGGGCCGAGAAGCGAACGGTTGCCGCCAGATCGCCGTAGTCCCAGGCTAAGTCGCTCACTTCGCGTTTCGTGCGGCCGAGCGCGGTACACAGCACCCCGACGATGCGCCGGACATGCAGGACCGTGACGTTGACGGCTTCCACGGCGATGTCGGCAATGCGGTTCAACTCTCGCACCAGCATGAACATCCCTCCCCCTGGTTCGGCACGACCAGGACGGTGCGTCCAGCGCCTCGACTGACGTGGCACCGGTGCTGGAGTCTACGGCTCAGTCCTCGGGGTTGTAGCCGAGGTTCGGGGCGAGCCAGCGCTCGGCCTCCTGCAGGGTCCAGCCCTTGCGCTTCGCGTAGTCGGCGACCTGGTCCTGGGCCATCCGACCGATCACGAAGTACTGCGACTGCGGGTGTGAGAAATACCAGCCGCTGACGGCGGCACCGGGCCACATCGCCATCGACTCGGTCAACTCGATGCCGGTCCGTCCCTTGACGTCCATCAAGTCCCACAGCGTCACCTTCTCGGTGTGGTCCGGGCAGGCCGGGTAGCCGGGGGCAGGGCGGACTCCCACGTACTTCTCGTCGATGAGCGCTGCGTTGTCCAACTGCTCGTCGGGCTGGAATCCCCAGAACTCCTTGCGGACCCGTTGGTGCATGCGTTCGGCGAAAGCCTCCGCCAGCCGGTCGGCGATCGACTCCAGCAGGATCGCGCTGTAGTCGTCGAGGGCCGCCTTGAACTCCGCGATCTTCTCCTGGCTGCCGAGCCCCGCGGTGACGGCGAAGGCGCCGACGTAGTCGGCCAGACCGCTGTCCTTGGGCGCGATGTAGTCGCCCAGCGACCGGTTCGGGATGCCGTCGCGGTGCTCGCCCTGCTGGCGCAGGTTGTGCAACGTCGTCAGCACCTCGGTACGGGTGTCGTCGGTGTACAGCTCGATGTCGTCACCAACCGCGTTCGCCGGGAAGAACCCGATCACCCCGTTGGCCGTCAGCCACTTCTCCTTGATCAGCGTGTCGAGCATCTCCTGGGCGTCGTCGTAGAGCTTGCGGGCGGCCTCGCCCGACGCGGGATTGTTGAGGATGTCGGGGAACCGGCCCTTCATCTCCCAGGCGTTGAAGAACGGCTGCCAGTCGATGTACTCGCGCAACTCGGCCAGGTCGTACTCACGAAATTCTCGTACTCCGGCACCTATCGCGGGCACCGGCGGCGTGTAGCCGTCCCAGTCGATCGGCGTCCGGTTCGCGCGGGCCTTCTGAAGCGTCAGCATCGGCCGCTCGTTCTTCTGGGCGTGCCGTTCGCGCAGGGACGCGTAGTCGGCCTCGGTGGCCTCCAGCAGGGCCGGACGCTGCTTGTCGTCGAGCAGCGCGGCGGCCACCGGCACCGAGCGGGAGGCGTCCTTGACCCAGACCACCGGACCGCTACGGCGCGGCGAGATCTTCACCGCCGTGTGGGCGCGCGAGGTGGTCGCGCCGCCGATCAGCAGCGGGATCTCCATCCCCTCGCGTTCCATCTCGACCGCGAAGTTGGCCATCTCGTCCAGGGACGGGGTGATCAGTCCCGACAGCCCGATGATGTCAGCGTCGTGCTCCTTGGCCGCGTCCAGGATCTTCTGGGCGGGCACCATCACCCCGAGATCGATCACTTCGAAGTTGTTGCACTGCAACACGACCCCGACGATGTTCTTGCCGATGTCGTGAACGTCGCCCTTCACGGTCGCCATGATGATCGTGCCGTTGGTGTCCTTGGACTTGGACGTGCCGGACGCTGTGTTATCCGCCTTCTCCGCCTCGATGAACGGCAGCAGGTACGCCACGGCCTTCTTCATCACCCGGGCCGACTTCACCACCTGGGGCAGGAACATCTTGCCCGAGCCGAAAAGGTCACCGACGACGTTCATGCCGTCCATCAGCGGACCCTCGATCACCTCGATCGGGCGGCCACCCGCGGCGGCGATCTCGGCCCGCAACTCCTCGGTGTCGGCGTCGACGTGGGCGTCGATCCCCTTGACCAGGGCGTGCGTGATCCGTTCGCGCACCGGCAGGCTGCGCCACTCGGCCACCGCCGTGTCACCGGCGTCTTCCTTGCTGTTGAACCGTTCGGCGATCTCGAGGAGCCGTTCGGCCGCGTCCTCGCGACGGTTCAGGACGACGTCCTCGATGCGGTCCCGCAGCTCTGGGTCGATCGAGTCGTAGGGCACCAGCGCGCCGGCGTTGACGATGCCCATGTCCAGGCCGGCCTTGATGGCGTGGAACAGGAACACCGCGTGGATCGCCTCGCGGACGGGGTTGTTGCCCCGGAACGAGAACGACACGTTCGAGATACCGCCGGAGATGTGCACCCCGGGAAGGTTCTCCTTGATCCAGGCGCAGGCCTCGATGAAGTCGATCCCGTAGGTGGCGTGCTCCTCGATACCGGTCGCCAGCGCGAAACAGTTCGGGTCGAAGATGATGTCCTCGGCCGGGAAGCCGACCTCTTCGGTCAGGATCCGGTAGGCGCGCCCGCAGATCTGTTTGCGGCGCTCCAGGTTGTCGGCCTGCCCCTGCTCGTCGAAGGCCATCACGACCACGGCCGCGCCGTACTTGCGGCACAGCCGCGCCTCGCGGACGAACTTCTCCTCGCCCTCCTTCAGGGAGATCGAGTTGACGATCGGCTTGCCCTGCACGTTCTTCAGGCCCGCCTCGATGACCTCCCACTTGGAGGAGTCGATCATCACCGGAACGCGGCTGATGTCCGGCTCGGCCGCGACCAGCTTGGTGAACCGGTCCATCGCGGCGACGCCGTCGATCATGCCCTCGTCCATGTTGATGTCGATGACCTGCGCGCCGACCTCGACCTGCTGCAGGGCGACCGACAGGGCGGTGTCGTAGTCCTCGGCCTTGATCAGGTTGCGGAACCGGGCGGAGCCGGTGATGTTGGTGCGCTCACCGATGTTCACGAACAGGGAGTCGTCGGTGATGTTGAGCGGCTCCAGGCCCGAGAGCCGGGTGGCCACCGGAATCTCCGGCACCTCGCGCGGCGGCTTGCCCTCGACGACCTTGGCGATCTCGGCGATGTGCGGCGGCGCCGTCCCGCAGCAGCCACCGACCAGGTTGACCAGACCGCCCTCGGCGAAGTCGGCGATGTAGCTCGCCTGACGCTCGGGGGACTCGTCGTATTCGCCAAAGGCGTTGGGCAGGCCGGCGTTCGGGTAGCAGGAGACGAAAGTGTCGGCGATCCGCGACATCTCGGCGATGTAGGGCCTCATCTCCGGCGCGCCCAGCGCGCAGTTGAGGCCGACCGCGATCGGCCGCGCGTGCCTGATCGAGTTCCAGAACGCTTCGGTGACCTGACCGGACAGCGTCCGCCCGGAAGCGTCCGTGATGGTGCCCGAGATGATCACCGGCCAGCGGCGCCCGCGCTCCTCGAACAGCGTCTCGACGGCGAACACCGCGGCCTTGGCGTTGAGCGAGTCGAAGATCGTCTCGATGATGAGCAGGTCGGCACCGCCGTCGACCAGGCCGTTGACGGCTTCCAGGTAGGCGGCGACCAGCTGGTCGTAGGAGACGTTGCGGGCCCCGGGGTCGTTGACGTCGGGCGAGATCGACGCGGTCCGCGTCGTCGGCCCGATCGCGCCGGCGACGTAGCGCGGCTTCTCCGGGGTGCTGAATTCGTCGGCCGCCTTGCGGGCCAGGGCGGCCCCGGCGTAGTTCAGCTCGTAGGCCAGGTCCTGCATGCCATAGTCGGCGAGCGAGACCGCGTTCGCGTTGAACGTGTTGGTCTCCAGGATGTCGGCGCCCGCCTCGAGGTACTCGTGGTGGATCCCCTCGATGATCTGCGGCTGAGTCAGGTTCAGCAGGTCGTTGTTGCCCTGCAGGGCGGTCGGCCACTCCGTGAACCGATCGCCGCGGTAGCCGGCCTCGTCCGGCCGGTCGCGCTGGATCGCCGTGCCCATCGCGCCGTCGATCACCATGATCCGCTGGCGCAGCGCTGCCGTCAGTTCGTCGGTGCAGTCGGGGCGGACGTTAGGCACGAATGTGTTCGGTGCGGAGGTGTCCAAGGCGCTCACATACGTTCCTTCCGTAGCGGAAGGCGTCCTTGACTCTGCCGAGCGTGGCGGATACCGGCTGTAAGACCCGGACCCGTTGCAACGCCTCTCGACCAAAAAAGTCTACGTCGTCACCCGACGCCTGGACGCCCAGCTCGACCCGATCCGCTTGGCGTCCGCGGTGCCCGTGAGCGCCATCCGGCGAATCGTGTCGGCGATGTCGTAGTTACCAATGTTAACCAGTTCGCGGCCGAAGTATTTCGCCCCGGCCGACCGCGCACGGTCCGCCTCGGCGGCGGACGGGAGCCCGTACGCTGATTCTGTGACCCCGCCCGAGGGCCCCCCTAATGGAGGAGCCGCACTGCCCGAACTGCACAACACCATCGTCGTGGCGGCGTTCGAGGGCTGGAACGACGCCGGCGACGCGGCCAGCGACGCGCTCGAGCACCTCGAGGCCATCTGGGAAGCGGATCCGATCCTGGAGATCGACGACGAGGCGTACTACGACTACCAGGTGAACCGCCCGGTCATCCGGCAGGTCGACGGCGTCACCCGGGAACTGGTGTGGCCGGCGATGCGCATCTCGCACTGCCGGCCCCCGGGCAGCGACCGCGACGTGGTGCTGATGCACGGCGTGGAACCCAACATGCGCTGGCGCACGTTCTGCGCCGAGCTGGTCGCCATCGCCGACAAGCTCAACGTGGACACCGTGGTCATCCTGGGCGCCCTGCTGGCAGACACGCCCCACACCCGGCCGGTTCCGGTTTCCGGTGCGGCCTACAGCCCCGAGTCGGCGAAACGCTTCGGGCTCGAGGAAAGCCGCTACGAGGGCCCGACCGGCATCGCCGGGGTCTTTCAGGACGCCTGCGTGGCCGCGGGGATCCCGGCGGTGACGTTCTGGGCGGCGGTGCCGCACTACGTGTCCCAGCCGCCCAACCCCAAGGCGACGGTGGCGCTGCTGCGCCGCGTCGAGGACGTGCTCGACATCGAGGTTCCGCTGGGCGACCTGCCGACGGATGCCGAGGAGTGGGAGCAGGCGATCACCGAGATGGCCACCGAGGACGAGGACCTGGCCGAATACGTGCTGTCGCTGGAGCAGCGCGGCGACGCCGAGGTCGACATGAATGATGCGCTGGGCAAGATCGACGGCGACGCGCTGGCGGCGGAATTCGAGCGCTACCTGCGCCGCCGGCGGCCCGGCTTCGGGCGCTAGAGCTGCTTCTTGCCGAGGCCCTGGTTGTAGGCGCTGGTGGAGCGCCCGAGCGCGGCGACCTGGGCGTCCAGTTGGGGCAGCAGCTCGGCCGTGGGTTTGTGCAGGGGCAGTTCGCCGACCGGGGTGGACAGCACCGGCTTGATCCAGCGGAACAGGGCGACCCAGCCCGGGCAGTAGATCCGGTTGCGGCGGCCCTCGATGCCTTTGACGAAGGCGTCCGCGCACTTGTCGACCGTGGTGGTCTTGTTCAACGGCCACGGGAAACTGGCGAGCAGCTTGCCGAAGGCCGGCAGGTCGGCCTCGGTGTCGCGGACCAGCGCGGTGTCGATCCACGACATGTGCGACGAGCCGACGCGGACGCCGTGATGGGCCACCTCCAGCCGCAGCGCGTTGGCGAGGATCTCGACGCCGGCCTTCGACGCGTTGTACGGGACCAGGCCCGGACACGCGGCGTACGCCGCCAGCGACGAGACGACCAGCACGTAACCGCGGCGCTCGATCACCGCGGGCAGCGTGGCCCGCACGGTGTTGAAGACGCCGAGCACGTTGATGTCCAGCACCCGCTTGAACGCCTCGGGGTCGACCTGCAGCACCGACCCGTAGCTGGCGATGCCGGCGTTGGCCACCACCACGTCGATGCCGCCGAAGCGTTCGACGGCCCGGGCGGCGGCGGCCTCCATGGCCGGCAGGTCGCGCACGTCGGCGACCGCGGTCAGCACGTGCTCCTCGCCGAGTTCGGCGGCCAGCGCGCTCAGCTCGGCGTCGTTGAGATCGGTCAGCACGAGTTTGGCGCCCTTGTTGCGCAGCCGACGGGCGACCGCGGCACCGATGCCCCGGGCACCGCCGGTGATGAAAACAACTTGGTCCTGCAGCGATGTCATGGCCGCCAAGGTACCGCCTTTACAGCTCGGTGTTCACAGCTCCACCCCGAGCAGCGCATCGACCGCGGTCGCCACCAATTTCGGCGCCTCGCTGTCGTGACCACCGTATTCCAGAGCGTCGGTGGCCCAGCCGTCAAGCGCGGCAAGGGCTTTGGGAGTGTTCAGGTCGTCGGCCAGGTACTGGCGTACGCGCGCGATCACGTCGGCGGCGTCCGGGCCAGCGGGCAGCCCGGTGGCGGTGCGCCAGCGCCGCAGCCGGGCGTTGGCCTCGTCGAGCACGTCGGAGCTCCAGAACCGGTCCGCGCGGTAATGCCCGGCCAGCAGACCCAACCGGATCGCCGCCGGCTCGACGCCTTGCGCCCGCAACGTCGACACCAGCACCAGGTTGCCGCGGCTCTTGGACATCTTGTGCCCGTCCCAGCCGATCATTCCCGCGTGCACGTAGTGCCGCGCGAATCGTCGCTCCCCCCGGACACATTCGGCGTGGGCGGCGGTGAACTCGTGATGCGGGAAGATCAGGTCGCTGCCCCCGCCCTGGATGTCCAGGCCGCTGCCGAGCCGGCTCAGCGCGATCGCAGCACACTCGACGTGCCAGCCGGGCCGCCCGGTCCCGAACGGCGACGGCCAACTCGGCTCCCCCGGCCGCGCCGCCCGCCACAGCAGCGCGTCCAGCTCGTCGGTCTTGCCGGGCCGGTGCGGATCGCCGCCGCGCTGCTCGAACAGTCGCAGCATGGTGTCGCGGTCGTAGCCGGACTCGTAGCCGAACTGCTGCGTGGCGTCAGCGCGGTAGTAGACGTCCGGGTACTCGCCGTCGACGACGTACGCCGCGCCCGACGCCAGCATCTTCTCGACCAGCTCGATCACCTCGGGGATCGCCTGCGTGGCCGCGACGTAGTCGCGCGGCGGCAGGACCCGCAGCGCGGCCATGTCCCCGCGGAACCGGGTGACCTCCCGATCACCGAGCTCGCGCCAGTCGACACCGTCGCGGTCGGCGCGTTCGAAGAGCGGATCGTCGACGTCGGTGACGTTCTGCACGTAGTGCACGGCGTGGCCGAGGTCCAGCCACTGCCGGTAGACCAGGTCGAAGGTCAGGTAGGTGGCCGCGTGGCCGAGGTGGGTGGAGTCATACGGGGTGATGCCGCAGACATACATGGTGGCGGTCGAACCGGGCGCCACCGGGCGCACCTGCCGGTCGGAGGTGTCATACAGCCGAAGCTCGGGGCCACGCCCCGGCAACACCGGAACCGGGGGAAACGCCCAAGACTGCATGGCATCGACTCTAAACGCGCGTGGTTAGCGCCATGCGTCGCGGATGGCCGCGAGCAGGATCGGCGCCACCTCGGCGCGGCACATCACGAAATCGGGCAGGTAGGGATCGAACTGGTTGTAGCGCATGGGCGAGCCGTCCAGGCGCGAGGCGTGCATGCCCGCGGCCATCACCACCCCGGCCGGTGCCGCCGAGTCCCACTCCCACTGGCCGCCCGCGTGCAGGTAGGCGTCGACCTCGCCGTCGATGATGGCCATCGCCTTGGCGCCCGCCGACCCGATCGCCACCGGCTGGATGGCCAGCGACTGCCGCATGCGGTGTAACACGAAGGGCGGCCGGGTGGCGCTGACGGCGATCCGGAACGTGTGCGGGACGCCGACGCGTGCGGCGTCGGCGGTCACGGTGTCGGTGCGGTACACCGTGTTCCCGCGGGCCGGCAGCGACACCGCCGCGTCGGTGATCTCCGGCCGGCCGTTGGTGGGCCGCTGCCAGAGCGCGATGTGCACGGCCCAGTCGTCGCGGCCGGGCGTGGAGAACTCGCGGGTGCCGTCCAGGGGGTCGATGATCCAGACCCGGTCGTGCTTGAGCCGGACCAGGTTGTCGTAGGCCTCCTCGCTGAGCACCGCATCGTCGGGGCGCTCGGCGGCCAGCCGGCGCAGGATCAGCTCGTTGGCCAGGCTGTCTCCGGCGTCACCCAGCGCCCACGGCTGACCGAAGCCGATCTCTTCGCGCACTTTGAGCAGCAACTCCCCCGCGTCCGCGGCGAGTTCGGCAGCCAGTGCGGCATCGGTCAGCTCATCCGGGCCCTGGCTCACCGACCCAGTATCTCCGACGCCCACGAGGGCCTCAGAAGGCCGGGCACTAGAAGGGCGGGTCGGCGACCGGCTGCGACCGGCTGCGCCGCGCTTGCCATCGCCTCAGAAGGCCGGCCAGGGAATCGGCCGGTGCCGGTTCGGTCCCGGCATCACCGGATCGTTCAGCAGCGCGTGCGCGCGCCGGCGCAGCGCCGCGATCTCCGCCCGCGTGATCAGCTCGGACAGCTCGTCGCAGAACGAGCCGTCCAGCGCGTCGACGAGACCGGCCACCGCCTCGAGCATTGTCTCGTCGACCGGCTGGTTGGCCCAGCCCCATAGCACCGTCCGCAGTTTGTCCTGGACATGCAGGCACACCCCGTGGTCCACACCGTAGACGTGGCCCTCGATGTCGCGCAGGACGTGGCCCCCTTTGCGGTCGGCGTTGTTGACCAGCACGTCGAAGACCGCCATCCGCCGCAGCCGGATGTCGTCGGCGTGCATCAAGACGACCTCGTCGCCGGCGTAGTCGTAGGCGCGCAGCACCGGCAGGTAACCCGGCTGCGGTTCGCCGGCGGGAAACAGGTCGACCAGGTCGGGGCCGGGCCTGGGGTCGGAGCCGGCCGCGTCACCCGGCTGCTCCACCCACAGCTGCAGCATGCCGGGGCCGGCCGGCCCGTGACGAATCACCGTGTAGGGCACGATGTTCCACCCCAACTGCGTCGACACCAGGTACGCCGCGAGTTCGCGGCCGGCCAGCGTCCCGTCGGGAAAATCCCAGAGCGGGGCCTCGCCCGAGACCGGCTTGTAGACGCAGTGCACGGTCGATTCGCCGAGCGTGGACTCGCACAGGAAGGTGGCGTTGCTGGCAGAGCGGATGCGTCCGAGGACCGTCAGCTCGCCGTTCCGCAACACCTCACGGTCGTCAGGCCTCAAGTTCATCGTCAGGCCCGAGCAGCGCGCTGCGCCGGTAGCCGTTGGCGCGCGCGCAGATATGGCCCTCCGGATCCAACGGTTCGTCGCACAGCGGGCACGGGGGCCGTCCCGCCGAGATGACGCGATTCGAGCGCGTGGCGAACTGCCGCGCCGATTCCGGCGTCAAGAACACGCGCACCGCGTCGGGCCCCTCCTCGGTGTCGTCGAGCACCACCGACGCGTCGAACTCCGCGTCGGTGACGGCCAGCAATTCGACCACCACGGTCTGCGCCTCCGAATCCCAGCCCAGGCCCATCGTTCCGACCCGAAACTCGGCGTCCACGGGCGTGACCAGTGGGTTGAGATCCTCGACCTCGGCGGGCTCCGGCGGAACCGGCGTGCCGAACCTGCGATTCACCTCGAGCAGCAGCGCGTCGATGCGTTCGGCCAGCACCGCGACTTGCTGCTTCTCCAACACCACCGACACCACCCGCGAATCGTGCACCGCCTGGATGTAGAAGGTGCGGTTTCCGGGCTGGCCGACGGTCCCGGCCACGAAGCGGTCGGGTGTGCGGAAGACGTGGATTGCGCGGGCCATGGCACCTCCAAAATACCGGCTGTTGCCTTCGCCGTGCGATTCGATTGCCCCGCTCTGCCTGTTTTAAGCGGAATTAATCGGTCGAGCCGCCGACCACCGCGTCGCTGGACGGCACGAGCCCGGCCGGCTGCTGCCCAGACACGGCCTGTTCGGTTGACGCCTGTTCCGTTGGCGCCTGTTCGGTTGGTGCCTGTTCCGTTGGCGCAGCCGGGGTCTCGCCGTCGGTCTTGGCCTTCGCCCCATCCTGGGGCGGCGGTCCCGCCCGCAGCGCCGCGGCCAATTTCGCACCCGTGTGGTTGACGTGCAACACGAACGGGCGCAGTTCGGTGTACCGGATCACGCTGACCGAGGCCGGGTCGGCGGTGACCCGCTGGAACGCGTCCAGGTGCATGCCGTACGCGTCGGCGATGACCGCCTTGATGACATCCCCGTGAGTGCAGGCCACCCACAGGGCGTCGCCGCCGTGTTCCCCGCCATGCTCGAGGGCCAGCCGTCGATCGTGTTCCCGGATGGCCGCCACGGCGCGGGCCTGCACCTGCGCCAAACCCTCGCCGCCGGGAAACATCGCCGCGCTCGGGTGGGCCTGCACGACCCTCCACAGCGGCTCACCGGCCAGCTCGGCGATCTTGCGGCCGGTCCAGTCCCCGTAGTCCACTTCCGCGAGCCGGTCGTCGATGGACGGCTCCAGGCACAGCGCGGTGGCCAGCGGCTCGACCGTGCGCCGGCAGCGCAGCAACGGGGAACTGATCACCGCGCGGATGGGCAGGTCGCCGATCCGGTCGATCAGCCCGGCGGCCTGATCGCGGCCCTTGTCGTCGAGGTCGACACCCTCCGAGCGACCCGCCAGGACGCCGGCCGTGTTCGAGGTGGACCGGCCGTGGCGCAGCAGGATCACCGTCATGCCGCGGTGCCCAACCGGGAAGTCCGAGACATTGGGTCAACCACGATCACGACCGTACCCGGTGCAACCCGGACCCGATGATCAGCGCGTGGCTAGCGCGCCACCGGCACCGCGTGCGCCACCGAGTCCCGCACGGCGGCGGTCAGGCTGCGCTGGTCCGTGAGGTCGATGTCGACCAGGCTGCGGACCGCGGTGGCGACCACCTCATCGGCCTGCGGAACTGGCCCGGCAAGGCGCGGCCGGTAAATCTCGACGACGAGTGAGCCGTGCTCGATGTGGAACGAGAAACTGCGCCCATCACCGACTTGTCCATAGCCGCTGGCGAATATTCCTGTCGACATGTCTTCGACAGCAAACTCTTTTTCCGCACTGTGCCGGTCAACGATGACGGCCATGAGCCGACCATACCTCGCCCGTGAGACTTGATGTGCGCGACATGGCGATATTGGATGCGAAGGCGTTCCTTAGAGTGGGAAGTCCACATTCACTGCACGAGGGAAAATAATTGCTGTCACTGCGCGGTCGTGATCAATCGGCAGCTCACTGCGTTACACTCGGCGTCGCAATTTTGCTGAGCGTGGTGACGGGTTGTTCGTCCAATACATTCAAGTCCGCGCCGCCCACCATCGAACCGGCCGCCCCCGCGGTGTCCCCGCCGGTGTCACACAACCCCGCCGGCACGGTGCGCCCGCTGCCGGTGCACGCGGCCGCGGCCGCCTTCGACGGCGGCACCCACCGACTGGCCGTGCTGGCGCCCGGCGCCGCCCCGGCGGGGCGGTCCAGCGTCACCGTCTTCGACGCCCCGGAGGCCGCACCGCGCGTCATCGACCTGCCGGGCCCGGCGAGCGCCATGACCGATGACGGCCACGGCACCCTCTTCCTCGCTGCCCGCGGCGGCTATTTCGTGGTCGACCTGCGCACCGGCCACACGGGAGAGGTGAGCGTCGCCGACGCTCAGCAGACCGACTTCACCGCGGTCGCCCAACGCGCCGACGGCAAGCTGGTGCTGGGCAGCGCCGACGGGGCCGTCTATACCCTCACCTCCCCGACACCCGGGGCCGTGGCCACCGCGACCGCCGGCAGCCGGACCAAGATCTTCGCGCGCGTCGATTGCCTTGCCACGCAAGGGAATACGACGGCGGTCCTGGACCGGGGGCAGACCTCGGTGACCACGATAGGCGCCGACGGCCGGGTCCAACAGGCGCTGCGGGCCGGCGAAGGGGCGACCACCATGGCCGCGGACCCCTGGGGCCGCATCCTGGTCGCCGACACCCGGGGCGGCCAACTGCTCGTGTACGGCGTCGACCCCCTGATCCTGCGCCAGGCCTACCCGGTGCCCCAGGCGCCGTACGGCCTGGCCGGCTCGCGCGCATTGGCCTGGGTTTCGCAGACCGCTTCTAATATGGTCATTGGTTACGATCTGTCCACCGGAATTCCCGTCGAAAAGGTGCGTTACCCAACCGTGCAGCAACCGAACTCACTGGGCTTCGACGAAGCGTCGGACACCTTGTACGTGGTGTCCGGGTCCGGTGCGGGGGTTCAGGTCATCGAAAACGCGGCGGGTGGGCGTTGACGGCGTCGCACCGAAGCCAGTTGCCCGCGGGCTGGGACACCGAACTGTCCGACGAATACGAGTGGGTGCCACTGCGCCTGCCGCCCGAGGTGACCCGGCTCAGCGCGTCCATCCGGCTGTCCATCGAGGCCGAATACCGGGGCTGGGAGCTGACCCGAGTGCGCCTCTACACCGACGGCAGCAGGCGAGTGTTGTTGCGCCGCAAGAAGTCTCGACTGGACAACCGGCGACCCGACCAGCCGCAACTGTGACGGTGACCCTACCTCGCGAAGGCATCGTGTACGGCCTGGTGCGACGGCTCTTTTTCCTGATTCCGCCCGAGCGCATCCACACGCTGGTCTTCGCGGTGCTGCGCGGCGCCACCGCCGTCACCGTCGCCCGGCGGGTGTTGCACCGCCTGCTCGGGCCCACCGATCCGGCGCTGGCGAGCACCGTGTTCGGGGTGCGCTTCCCGGGGCCACTCGGGCTGGCCGCCGGCTTCGACAAAGACGGCAAGGGGTTGATGACCTGGGGCGCGTTGGGCTTCGGGTACGCGGAGGTCGGGACCGTCACCGCGAACGCGCAGCCCGGCAACCCGCCCCCGCGCATGTTCCGGCTGCCCGCCGACCGCGCCCTGCTGAATCGGATGGGCTTCAACAACCTCGGCGCCGGGGCGCTGGCGATCGAACTCGCGCGTCACCGTCCCGACATCCCGATCGGGGTCAACATCGGCAAGACCAAGTCCACGCCGGCCGCCGACGCCGTCGCCGACTACCGGGCCAGCGCCCGCCTGGTCGGGCCGCTGGCGTCGTATCTGGTGGTCAACGTCAGCTCGCCGAACACGCCGGGCCTGCGCGACCTGCAGGCCGTCGAGTCGCTGCGGCCCATCTTGTCCGCCGTCCTCGCCGAGGCCGCCGTCACCTCCACACCGGTGCTCGTGAAGATCGCGCCGGACCTTTCCGACGCCGATCTCGACGACGTCGCCGACCTGGCGGTCGAGCTGGGCATGGCCGGGATCGTCGCCACCAACACCACCGTGTCGCGCGAGGGCCTGAAGACGCCGGGGGTCGACGCGCTGGGCCCCGGCGGCATCTCCGGGCCGCCGGTGGCGCACCGGTCCGCCGAGGTTCTGCGCCGGCTCTACGGGCGGGTGGGCGATCGCCTGGCGCTGATCAGCGTCGGGGGCATCGAGACCGCCGACGACGCGTGGGAGCGGATCACCGCGGGCGCGTCGCTGCTGCAGGGCTACACCGGCTTCATCTACGGAGGAGGCCTGTGGGCCAAGCGCATTCACGACGGCATCGCGCGCCGGCTGCGCGACGGCGGGTTCGCCTCGCTCAGTGATGCGGTCGGCTCGGCGGCGCCGAAGGCCGGAGGGCCGGCGGGCTAAGCCGCCCCTGCTTCGTCGGCTTCTTCGTCATCCTCTTCGGCGAGGATCTTTTCGGGGTGGTGGAAGGTGTTGGTGCGTGGTTGCCCGCGGTCCAGGTGCGGCGGTGGGATCCATTCGGTGTCGCCGTTGGCGCGTTTTCGGGTGGTCCAGCCCTCGTCGAGGAGGCGGTG
>NZ_LQOU01000014.1 GCF_002102155.1 Mycobacterium europaeum | reverse complement strand
TTCATAGGTGCTCGCCGCCCCCTGCCGCCGAGCAACTACCACCGCGGTTGGCCCCGCCGCCCCCGCCGGAGCACGCGCCGCGGCACGGCGGCGCCGAACTCGACGGCGTGGAGGGCCCGGGCGAGGCCGCCCAGACGGGCGGCCAGTCGGTTGCCGACCTGCTGGCGCGGCTGCAGATCCAGCCGCCGGAGGGGGGCCGCCGTCGTCGCCGCGACGGCTGAGCTGGGAGCTTCCTCACATTGGGCTTGCATTGGTCGGGGCCGGCCAATCGACTACAGTTTGAGTGACCGAACGGTACCCACGGGGTGGGACCGGAACGAACGAAGAAATCTGTGAGGTCGTCTGCGATGGTGCAGTTCGACGGTTTGCGCCCGGCCAGGCTCAAAGTGGGGATCATCTCGGCCGGCCGGGTGGGCACCGCGCTCGGTGTCGCGCTGGAGCGGGCCGACCACGTCGTGGTGGCGTGCAGCGCCATCTCCCACGCGTCCCGGCAGCGGGCGCAGCGCTGGCTGCCCGACACCCCGGTGATGCCGCCGCCCGACGTCGCCGCCGGCGCCGAGCTGCTGGTGCTGGCCGTCCCCGACAACGAACTCCCCGGCCTGGTGTCCGGGTTGGCCGCGACGTCCGCCGTGCGGCCGGGCACGATCGTCGCCCACACCTCCGGCGCCAACGGCGTCGGCATCCTCGCCCCGCTGGCCCAGGACGGTTGCATACCGCTGGCGATCCACCCGGCGATGACGTTCACCGGGTCCGACGAGGACATCAGCAGGCTGCCCGACACCTGCTTCGGCATCACCGCGGCCGACGACGTGGGGTATGCGATCGGGCAGTCGCTCGTCCTGGAGATGGGCGGCGAACCGTTCTGCGTGCGGGAGGAAGCGCGGGTGCTCTACCACGCCGCTCTGGCACACGCCGGGAACCACCTGGTCACGGTGCTCGCGGACGCGCTCGAGGCGTTGCGCGCCGCGCTGCGCGGCAGCGAACTGCTCGGCCAGGAATCCGTCGACGACTCCCCGGGCGGCATCGCCGAACGCATCGTGGGGCCGCTGGCCCGGGCCGCGCTGGAGAACACCCTGCAACGCGGGCAGGCCGCGCTGACCGGGCCGGTTGCGCGCGGCGACGCGGGCGCGGTCGCCGGGCACCTGGCCGCGCTGAATCGCGTGGACCCGGAACTGGCGCAGGCGTACCGGGTGAACGCCCTGCGGACCGCCCGGCGCGCGCACGCGCCCGCCGACGTCGTCGAGGTGCTGGCGGGATGACACCGGGCAAGCGGCCCCCCTTCAAGGCCGGCGAACTCCACCTGTACTCGCGCCCGCGCGAGGTCACCGACGTCTGCCGCGCGCTGCGGCACACCGGTCGCCGGGTGATGCTGGTCCCCACCATGGGCGCGCTGCACGACGGGCACCTCACGCTGGTCCGCGCCGCCAAGCGGGTGCCCGGCGCGGTGGTGGTGGTGTCGATCTTCGTCAACCCCCTCCAGTTCGGCGCGGGCGAAGACCTGGACGCCTACCCGCGGACGCTGGACGACGACCTGGCGCTGCTGCGCGGCGAAGGCGTCGAAATCGTCTTCGCGCCAACGGCGGCGGCGATGTATCCCGACGGCCTGCGCACCACCGTGCAGCCCGGCCCGCTGGCCGCCGACCTCGAGGGCGGGCAGCGGCCGACGCACTTCGCCGGTGTCCTGACCGTGGTGTGCAAGCTGCTGCAGATCGTGCGTCCCGACCGAGTGTTCTTCGGCGAGAAGGACTATCAGCAACTCGTGCTGATCCGCCAGATGGTCGCCGACCTGAACATCGACGTCGCCGTGGTCGGCGTGCCCACCGTGCGCGAAGCCGACGGGCTGGCCATGTCGTCGCGCAACCGCTACCTCGATCCGGTGCAGCGCGAGGCCGCCGTGGCGGTGTCGGCGGCGCTGACTGCGGCGGCGCACGCCGCCGACGCCGGCCCCCGGGCCGCGCTGGACGCGGCGCGCGCGGTGCTCGACGCCGTGCCCGAGCTCACGGTCGACTACCTCGAGTTGCGCGACCCCGACCTGGGCCCGTTGGGCGCCAACAGAACCGGCCGGCTGGTCGTCGCCGTCCGGTTGGGCAGCACCAGGCTGCTGGACAACATCGCGATCGAGATCGAGACTTCGCCGGCACCCGTGGGGCCGGACGGATATCGGGACACCCGTGAATCATCTTGGAGGAATTGATGCTACGGACGATGCTCAGGTCGAAGATTCACCGCGCCACCGTCACGCAGGCTGACCTGCACTACGTCGGCTCGGTGACCATCGACGCCGACCTGATGGACGCTGCGGACCTGCTCGAGGGCGAGCAGGTGACCATCGTCGACATCGACAACGGTGCCCGCCTGGTCACCTATGCGATCACCGGGGAACGCGGCAGTGGCGTGATCGGAATCAACGGCGCGGCAGCACATCTCGTGCATCCCGGTGACCTGGTGATCCTGATCGCATACGGGACCATGGAGGAGGCCGAGGCGCGGGCCTACCGGCCGCGGATCGTGTTCGTCGACGCCGACAACAAGCCGATCGACCTGGGCCACGATCCGGCCTTCGTGCCCGACGACGTATCCGCCGCCGCCGAGCTGTTGGATCCCAGAATCGTTGCGGGGTAACCGTGCTGCTGGCCATCGACGTTCGTAACACCCACACCGTCGTGGGGCTGATCTCCGGGTCCAAGGAGCACGCAAAGGTCGTGCAGCAGTGGCGGATTCGGACGGAGTCCGAGGTGACCGCCGACGAGCTGGCCCTGACCATCGACGGCCTGATCGGCGACGACTCCGAGCGGCTCACCGGCGCCGCCGCGCTGTCCACCGTTCCTTCGGTGCTGCACGAGGTGCGGATCATGCTCGACCAGTACTGGCCGTCGGTGCCGCACGTGCTGATCGAGCCGGGTGTGCGCACCGGCATCCCGCTGCTGGTCGACAACCCCAAGGAAGTCGGCGCCGACCGGATCGTCAACTGCCTGGCCGCATTCCACCGCTTCCAAAGCGCCGCGATCGTCATCGACTTCGGATCCTCGATCTGTGTGGACGTCGTGTCGGCCAAGGGCGAATTCCTCGGCGGCGCGATCGCCCCGGGCGTGCAGGTCTCCTCGGACGCCGCCGCGGCGCGCTCCGCCGCGCTGCGCCGGGTGGAACTGTCCCGCCCCCGTTCGGTGGTGGGCAAGAACACCGTCGAATGCATGCAGGCCGGGGCGGTGTTCGGGTTCGCCGGGCTGGTCGACGGCCTGGTCGGACGCATCCGCGAGGACGTCGAGGGCTTCGCCGGCGACGACGTGGCGGTGGTGGCGACGGGACACACGGCACCGTTGCTGCTGCCCGAGCTGCACACGGCCAGCCATTACGACCAGCATCTGACCCTGCACGGACTGCGGCTGGTATTCGAACGCAACCGGGACGCCCAGCGCGGCCGGCTGAAGTCCGCGCGCTGAGCGGGAGAACCGCATCGAGTGTGCGCCCAGGGCGTCGCGGGTGAACCCTGGCAGGGACGCGGCCGCAATTTGCGCCCGGGGCGCACACGTAAAGCCCCGAACGCACGCTCGATGCCCGTGACCGGCGGCCATACCAGGTCATTTAAGCTGGCAGCTCGTGAGTGACGCCAGTGAGGATGCCGCAGCAGACCTGCCCGAGCAGTTCCGCATCCGCCGGGACAAGCGCGCTCGCTTGTTGGCGGAGGGCCGCGAACCCTATCCGGTCGCCGTCGAACGCACCCACACCCTGGCGCAGGTGCGCGCCGACCATCCCGACCTGCCGGTCGACACCGCGACCGACGACGTCGTCGGCGTCGCCGGCCGGGTGATCTTTGCGCGCAACTCCGGGAAACTGTGCTTCGCGACGCTGCAGGAGGGCGACGGCACCAGCCTGCAGGTGATGCTCAGCCTCGACAAGGTGGGCCGCGAATCGCTGGACGCCTGGAAAGCCGACGTCGACCTCGGCGACATCGTCTACGTGCACGGCAACGTGATCAGCTCACGCCGCGGCGAATTGTCCGTCCTGGCCGATTCCTGGCAAATCGCGGCCAAGTCGTTGCGGCCGTTGCCGGTGGCCCACAAGGAGATGAGCGAGGAGGCGCGGGTGCGGCAGCGCTACGTCGACCTCATCGTGCGTCCCCAGGCCCGCACGGTGGCGCGGCAGAGAATCGCCGTGGTCCGCGCGATACGCAACGCGCTCGAACGGCGCGGGTTTCTCGAAGTCGAAACGCCGATGTTGCAGACGCTGGCGGGCGGCGCGGCGGCGCGCCCGTTCGTCACGCATTCCAATGCGCTCGACATGGATCTGTACCTGCGGATCGCGCCGGAACTGTTCCTCAAGCGCTGCGTCGTCGGTGGTTTCGACAAGGTCTTCGAAGTAAATCGAGTCTTCCGAAACGAGGGCGCCGATTCCACTCATTCTCCGGAATTCTCCATGCTGGAGACCTACCAGGCGTACGGAACCTATGACGATTCGGAGGTCGTCACGCGGGAGCTTATTCAAGAGGTCGCTGATGAGGCGATCGGAACCAGACAACTACCGCTGCCCGACGGCAGTGTCTACGACATAGACGGAGAATGGGCGTCGATTCAAATGTACCCGTCCCTGTCGGCGGCACTCGGGGAAGAGATCACCCCCGAGACGCAGGCCGACCGCCTGTGGGCGATCGCGGAGCGGCTCGGGGTGGAAATCCCCCGCGACCGGGGTTACGGCCACGGAAAGCTCGTCGAGGAACTCTGGGAGCACGCCGTGGGCAACACGCTGACCGCGCCCACCTTCGTGCGGGATTTTCCGGTCGAGACAACGCCTTTGACGCGTCAGCACCGCAGCATCCCCGGTGTGACGGAAAAGTGGGACCTCTACATCCGCGGGGTCGAACTGGCCACCGGGTACTCCGAATTGAACGACCCCGTCGTGCAGCGGGAGAGATTCGCCGCGCAAGCCCGCGCCGCGGCGGCCGGCGATGACGAAGCCATGGCGCTCGACGAAGACTTTCTCGCCGCGCTCGAGTATGCGATGCCGCCGTGTACGGGAACCGGAATGGGTATCGATCGGTTGTTGATGACTTTGACCGGGCTGTCAATTCGAGAGACAGTTTTGTTCCCGATTGTTCGGCCACACTCCGGCTGAAAAGTGCAACTGTGCGCTTTGCGGCCGGATTGAGTATGCTGCCTTGTTATGGCAGATTGATTGCCCGGGGAGGCGCACCCAATCTGCTCAGCAACTGCTCAGGACGAAATGCGAGGATAAGCCAATGGCGAAAAAAGTGACCGTCACCTTGGTCGATGATTTCGACGGTGCCGGCGCAGCCGATGAAACGGTCGAATTCGGGCTTGACGGGGTGACCTATGAGATTGACCTTTCGTCCAAGAATGCCGCGAAACTCCGCAACGACCTGAAGCAGTGGGTGGAAGCCGGGCGCCGGGTCGGCGGGCGGCGGCGGGGGCGTTCCGGCTCCGGGCGCGGCCGCGGCGCGATCGACCGCGAGCAGAGCGCGGCGATCCGCGAATGGGCCCGCCGCAACGGCCACAACGTGTCGACGCGGGGCCGCATCCCCGCCGACGTCATCGACGCATTCCACGCGGCGACCTGACGAACCTGCAAACCGGCGCCCGGGCCGCAACGGCCTTGGCGCCGGTTTGTCATTTCGCTGGCGGCGAAAGGCCTGCCCGCGGATTGAGGAAACGAATTGGGGCCCGGCCACGTTGCTCCGGTAACGGCGCTGTGATCACAGGGGAGATCGCCCGAAACGGGCGCGCGGGTGTTTCAGCAGTGAGCAACCGCAAGGTTATGCCCCCTGGCAGACCGACCATTACAGTGGATGGAAGGTATGCGATTCCGGTCCCAACAGGGGCCGGTGGGCCGCTAAGAGGCCAGTACCGATGGTGAGGGAGAGCAGGTAACCACCGATGTTTGAACGTTTTACCGACCGTGCCCGCAGGGTCGTCGTCCTGGCGCAGGAAGAGGCCCGGATGCTCAACCACAACTACATCGGCACCGAGCACATCCTGCTGGGTTTGATCCACGAGGGCGAGGGCGTCGCCGCGAAGTCTTTGGAGTCGCTGGGAATCTCGCTCGAGGGCGTGCGCAGCCAGGTCGAGGAGATCATCGGCCAGGGCCAGCAGGCGCCGTCCGGGCACATCCCGTTCACGCCGCGCGCCAAGAAGGTTCTCGAGCTGAGCCTGCGTGAGGCGCTGCAGCTGGGCCACAACTACATCGGCACCGAGCACATCCTGCTCGGCCTCATCCGCGAGGGTGAGGGCGTGGCCGCCCAGGTGCTGGTCAAGCTGGGCGCCGAGCTGACCCGGGTGCGCCAGCAGGTCATCCAGCTGCTCTCCGGCTACCAGGGCAAGGAGGCCGCGGAGGCCGGTACCGGTGGCCGCGGCGGCGAATCGGGCAGCCCGTCGACCTCGTTGGTGCTCGACCAGTTCGGGCGCAACCTGACGGCCGCCGCGATGGAGGGCAAGCTCGACCCGGTCATCGGCCGCGAGAAGGAAATCGAGCGCGTCATGCAGGTCCTGAGCCGGCGCACCAAGAACAACCCGGTGCTGATCGGTGAGCCCGGCGTCGGCAAGACCGCCGTCGTCGAGGGCCTGGCGCAGGCCATCGTGCACGGCCAGGTGCCGGAGACGCTGAAGGACAAGCAGCTCTACACGCTGGACCTCGGCTCGCTGGTCGCCGGCTCGCGCTACCGCGGTGATTTCGAGGAACGCCTGAAGAAGGTGCTCAAGGAGATCAACACGCGCGGCGACATCATCCTGTTCATCGACGAGCTGCACACGCTCGTCGGTGCAGGTGCCGCCGAGGGCGCGATCGACGCCGCGTCGATCCTCAAGCCCAAGCTGGCCCGCGGCGAGCTGCAGACCATCGGCGCCACCACGCTCGACGAGTACCGCAAGTACATCGAGAAGGACGCCGCCCTGGAGCGCCGCTTCCAGCCCGTGCAGGTCGGGGAGCCGACGGTGGAGCACACCATCGAGATCCTCAAGGGGCTGCGCGACCGCTACGAGGCGCACCACCGGGTGTCGATCTCCGATGCGGCGCTGGTGGCCGCCGCCACCCTGGCGGACCGCTACATCAACGACCGGTTCCTGCCGGACAAGGCGATCGACCTGATCGACGAGGCGGGCGCGAGGATGCGGATCCGCCGGATGACCGCTCCGCCAGACCTGCGCGAGTTCGACGAGAAGATCGCCGACGCGCGGCGGGAGAAGGAATCCGCGATCGACGCGCAGGACTTCGAGAAGGCCGCCAGCCTGCGGGACCGGGAGAAGCAGCTGGTCGCCCAGCGGGCCGAGCGCGAAAAGCAGTGGCGCTCGGGAGATCTGGACGTGGTTGCCGAGGTGGACGACGAGCAGATCGCCGAGGTGCTGGGCAACTGGACCGGCATCCCGGTGTTCAAGCTCACCGAGGCCGAGACCACCCGCCTGCTGCGCATGGAGGACGAGCTGCACAAGCGGATCATCGGCCAGGAGGACGCCGTCAAGGCGGTCTCCAAGGCGATCCGCCGCACCCGCGCCGGGTTGAAGGACCCCAAGCGCCCGTCGGGTTCGTTCATCTTCGCCGGCCCGTCCGGCGTCGGTAAGACCGAGCTGTCCAAGGCGCTGGCCAACTTCCTGTTCGGCGACGACGACGCGCTCATCCAGATCGACATGGGCGAGTTCCACGACCGGTTCACCGCGTCGCGCCTGTTCGGCGCCCCGCCGGGATATGTCGGGTACGAGGAGGGCGGCCAGCTCACCGAAAAGGTGCGGCGCAAGCCGTTCTCGGTGGTGTTGTTCGACGAGATCGAAAAGGCCCACCAGGAGATCTACAACAGCCTGTTGCAGGTCCTCGAGGACGGCCGGCTCACCGACGGGCAGGGACGCACGGTGGACTTCAAGAACACCGTGCTGATCTTCACCTCGAACCTCGGGACGTCCGACATCTCCAAGCCGGTCGGCCTGGGCTTCACGCAGGGTGGTGGCGAGAACAACTACGAGCGGATGAAGCAGAAGGTCAACGACGAGCTGAAGAAGCATTTCCGCCCGGAGTTCCTCAACCGCATCGACGACATCATCGTCTTCCACCAGCTGACCAAGGACGAGATCATCAAGATGGTCGATCTGATGATCAGCCGGGTCGCGGGCCAGCTCAAGACCAAGGACATGGCTCTGGAGCTGACGGAGAAGGCCAAGTCGCTGCTGGCCAAGCGCGGCTTCGATCCGGTGCTGGGTGCCCGCCCGCTGCGGCGCACCATCCAGCGCGAGATCGAGGACCAGCTCTCGGAGAAGATCCTGTTCGAGGAGGTCGGACCGGGGCAGGTCGTCACGGTCGACGTGGACAACTGGGACGGCGAGAGCGCCGGCGAGGACGCGGTGTTCACCTTCACCGGGGCCCGCAAGCCGCCGGCCGAGCCGGACCTGGCGAAGGCCGGGGCGCACGCCGCGCCCGAGACCCCGTAGCGGTCGAACGAAACGGGCGGCGGTTCCGCATGGGACCGCCGCCCGTTTCGCTTGTCCGGCCGCCCGTGGTTTACTGGCGTCTGCCCTGACGAGTAACGGAATCTGGTGAAATTCCAGAACGGTCGCGCCACTGTCCACAGTCAGACCCGAAACTCGTCGCAGCCAACGGGGACGCGTAATCCCCAGAAGGAGCCGACGATGTCCGATCGCCAGCGAGTTGTCCGTGTCCGATCCGTTGACCTGTCGGCGGCGAGCGCCGCGCTCTGGTTGACCGCGACCGCCTTCCTGGCGCTGCTGGCGCTCTACTTCGTCGGCGTCGAACAGGGCGCCGTGTCGCTGTTCGGCGGCGATTCGCACGTGCACGAATTCCTGCACGACGCGCGGCATCTGCTCGGCTTCCCCTGCCACTGATCGCGTGGAGAAGCGTCTGATCGGGCGCGGCCTGGTGGCGGGTGCAGTCGGTGCGGTGCTGGCCTTCGTCTTCGCCCGCCTGTGCGCCGAGCCGGTGATCGGCCGCGCGATCGCTTTCGAGGACGGCCGGGCCGACGCCGAGAACGCCCATGGCGTGCACGAGCATGGCGCCGAGTTGTTCAGCCGTGGCGTGCAGTCCAACGCCGGGCTGGGTTTCGGTGTGCTCATCTTCGGTGTCGCGGTCGGTGCTCTGTTCGCCGTGCTGCTCTGCGTGCTCGTGGCGCGGACGAAAGACGTTGGGGTGCAGGCGCTTTCGCTGCTGCTCGCGGTGGCAGCGTTCGTCGCGGTCTACTTGGTGCCGTTCGTGAAGTATCCGCCGAATCCACCGGCGGTGGGGCAGGCGGACACGATCGGGGCGCGCACCGGCTGGTATCTGGTGATGGTGTTGGCGTCGGTGGTGCTGGCCTTCGCCGCGGTGTGGCTGGCGCGGTTGCTGACGGCCCGGTTCGGCGCGTGGCACGGGCGGCTGCTGGCGGCGGGTGCATACGTCGCGGCCGTTGCCGTGGTGATGGTGCTGCTTCCGAGCGTCGCCGAGACACCCGAACCGCTGCGCGACGCTTCGGGGTCGATCGTCTATCCGGGCTTTCCCGCCGGCACCCTCTACGAGTTCAGGCTGCTCTCACTGGCCACGCAGTTGGTGTTGTGGGTGACCATCGGCGTGGTGTTCGGGACGCTCGCCGGGCGGCTGCTCGGGGAGCGCACCGGGAGTGGACGGGCGGCGGGCATCGCGGCGTGACGGAGGTTGTCCGGCTGACGCTGGTGGCGCACGCGATGACCGACGCGATAGCCGCCGCGCGCTTCCCCGGCGATGAACCCCTCAACGACGTCGGCTGCCGCCAGGCCGAAGCCGCTGCCGCTCAATTCCGCCGCGGCGTAAGCTATTTCACCGGGCCCGAGCGACGGGCCCGACAAACGGCGGGCTTGCTGGGATTCGACGCCACCGTGGATCCGCTGCTGGCCGACCTGAATTGCGGTCCCTGGCAGGGCAAGAGGCTGGAGGACGTGCCGCCCGGCGACCTGATGGTCTGGCTGACCGATCCGACCCGCGCCCCGCACGGCGGCGAGTCGATCACCGAGCTGATGCAGCGGGTGGCCCGATGGCTGAACTCGTTGACCGAGAACGCGGCCGCCACCGTCGCGGTGACGCACCCTGCGGTGATCCGGGCGGCGATTCTGCTGGCGCTCGACGTCCCCGCGAAATCGTTCTGGCGGATGGACATTGCGCCGATCAGTCGCACCGCCCTGCATTACCGTGGCGGCTGTTGGACGCTCCGCTGGTAGCCGCTATCAGCGGAGCGAGCGCGTCGGCTATTCGGGAGCGCCGTCGACGATGCGGATGCCGGTGATGATCTCCGGTCGGATCGCGATCATGGTGTCCATGGTCATGTTCACCCACGGGTGTAGGAGTCGTTCGTAGCGCGCGAGCTGCTGGGGGTCGGTGATCGTGGTCGCCCACCCGGTGACCGCCACGCTCCAGCCCGCGCGCCGCTCGGGGTCGAGGCGGTCGACTTCATACGCCATCACCACACCGGCGTCAGCGCCGGATCGCACCACGGTGGAGACCTTCGCCGCCAGGCGGGTGCGCACGATGATCCGCCCGTCGTCGACGAGATGGTTCACCAGGCGGATCGTGGGCAGCGCCTTGTCGTTGAACACCACCCGCCCATGGTCGATGCTGGCCAGCAGCCGCATCGCCTCGAATTCGTCGAGTTGGACCACCTCGCGGCGTGGCGCCAGCGCTGCCGTTCTCAAGTCCTCGGTCACCGTCCACCACCGCATGCGTGACCGGCGCGGTGGGGAACGTCATGAGACGCAGCCACTTTGAGTTGCCGCCGATCATGACCCATCTGCACAGACAACCGCACTACCTCTTTTCGTTCGGACCTCGACTCTGGCAAATTCTGCAGTCTCGTCTGGCGACACACCGGCCGGAAGGGCCAAAAGTCCCGGGTCGCGTGTGGTGTGCGTCACTTATCTGGCCCATGGCTCAACCGGCGGTCGGTCTCGGCTCAGGCGACGACGAAGTTGCTCAACTCGGGAAGCCCCGCCAGATTCCACTTCTTGATGCGGTCGGAAATGGCGTCCCGCAGCGTGTCCTGGCCGAAGATGCCGCTCTCGGCGACGTTGCGGACCTTGCCCTCATACGCCTCGATATCTGCACCGACTACTTCCAGCTCGAGCGCGCGGGCGACGATCGCCGAGATCGTCGCGGCGGGCACAATCCGCAAGCAGGCGCGGACGATCTCGGCGAAGAATGTCTCGTGGCGCTCGTCGTCGGCCGCGATGACCTCGACAAGGCGGCGCAGGACAGGTTCTTCGATCCGCGCCGCCAGCCGCCGCAGGAACACCGCGTGGGTGGATTCCCGCAGCGCCATCAACACCATGGCCTCCACCTGGGTGTGGTCATCGGTGTCTTGGCCTTTCGTCACATGCTCGACGCGGACCATCTCGTTGGCGATCGGGTCGATCTGGCGGGTCAGTACGAGGTTTTGCCGCAGGGCGAACGCGTGCAAGTTCTCGTCGGCCGCCCACCGGCCGACCCACTTGCCCCACCAGCCCGTCAGGAGGAAGTGTTCCGCCAGCCGGTGGTGCTGGCCCACCAACGCGTCCTTGGTGATCAGCATGATCTCCGCCGCGTCGACGACGTGATCCGGAAGCGTGACCTGAGCTGGATCCCAATCCCGGCCACCCAGGGACGCGAAGTTCTGACCTCGATCGAATGGCACATGGTCGTGCGGATACCAGGGGGTGGCCGCCTCGATGTGGCGGGAGTAGGTTTCGCTGACGACCGGTTCGAGTTCGAGCATCAACGGTGATGCGACGCGTTCTTGTGGCATGCGGCCAAACTAGACCTCGTCACCACCGTCCCGAACGCCGCCCGGCGGGCGCTTGTGTGGTGAGGGCTATCGCGGCGCGATGAGCGCGAAGGCCTGCTGGGCGATCTTCAGCATCCACCCCGTCACGGTCGGCCCGTGGTCGCGCGGCCAGTTGAGCTGGAAGCTGACCACGTACGGCTGCTGCGTCCTGTCGACGGCGTACCAACTGAAGGTCAGATCACCCGGCAGGCCACCGGCTTTCGCGCCGATGTACGGCCAGACGTTGCGGTCCAGCTGGATGCCCGACACCGCGGAGAGGATCTGTTTGACCGGTGCCGCCTTGCCCACGGCGTCGGCCTGCAGGGCCGTATGGATCCGGCAGATGTCCTCGGCGTTGCCATACCACTCCGCGCCGTACGACGACGCCGGAGTGTGGGCGCGCGTCGGATCCGGTTCGTAGGGAGTGTCGTTGGCCTGGGCCAGCAGTCGGGCACGGACCTGCGGTGAACCGCGCTGCCACTGCTCGCGCAGATCGGGCTTGCCCCAGCCCACCGAGAACAGCTCGTACATCGTGGGGAACGGCGTCATGCTGGCCGGGTCGTGGTGGCCGGCCGTGGCGAGCGCTTGCTCGATGGCGTGGGTGCCCAGCTTCCCGATCAGCAGGTCGGTCGCCATGTTGTCGCTCGTCGCGATCATCTTCTCGGCGGCCGTCCGGACCGAGACATGCGCTCCGGCAGGCAAAGCCAATCCGGACGAGCCCACCGCCCGGCTCTTGTCGGTGACGGTCAGCTGATCGTCCCAGGAGACCGTGCCGGCGCGGATCGCGCCGGCGACGGCGTGCAGCACGTACAACTTGAAAATCGATGCCAGCGGCAAGGATTCACCGGTGTTGGTGCCTGCGACCGGGTCGCAGTGCCCGTCGTCGACCTTGGCGACCTGGTAGGAGTAGCGGGCGCCGGTCTTGCTCAACACCGCGTCGATGTCGTGCCACGAGTTGATCTTCGGCGATTGCGTCTCGAGCTCGAATCGATCGACCCACCCACCGTCGTCGGTGTGGATGCGGATGTCTTGGCGCGCACCGTAGGACGACGTCAGGTGCAAGGTGGCCACGCTGGCGCCCAGATCCACGCCGTCGAGGGTGAACGGGCGGTCCCACCACAGTGACTCCATGGTGGTCTGCACCGGCTTGACCATGTCCGGTGTGGCCAGGGTGCCGACGCCGACCGGGCCGATGGGCCAGTCCGAGTTGAGCATGTCCAGCGTCTGCTGGGCCCGGATGCCCGGCGGTGTGCGGACATCGATCTGGCGGCCGGGGTTGGCCGCGTTCGCCTGCGGAGAGGGGGAGGGCGCGCAACCGGGCGCGCACATCACTACCAGTGCGGCGGCGGCGCTCAACGCCACTGCGCGGCGCCGGGCCCAGAACCCGCTAGCCAGCCTGCTTGTTGCCGGCAACGTCCATCACAACCTCGAATTCCAGCAGCGATGCCCCGGTCGCGACCGGGTTCGCCCGCTCCCCGGCATGGGCCGCGATGGCAGGCCCTTGCGCCCACGCCTGAAACGCGTCCTCGGACTCCCATTGCGTGACGACGAAGTAGCGGTTCTCGCCCTTGATCGGGCGGAGCAGCTGAAACCCGAGGAAGCCGGGCTGGTTGTCGACCGCGTGCGCCCGGTGTGCGAACCGCTTCTCCAGCTCGGGGCCGGCGTCGGCGGGTACTTCGATTGCGTTGATCTTCACCACTGGCGGCATGCCGCTAGGCTACCCTCTCGCCCGGCCTGTCCAACTGCAGGGCGGGGCACGCAGGATGGTGACATGCCCGGTGATCTGCTCACTTGCCGCGGGGGGCAAGGCGCGCCGTTGGTGCTGGTGCACGGCCTGATGGGGCGTGGCACCACCTGGTCCCGGCAGTTGCCGTGGCTGACTCGCCTGGGCGCCGTGTACACCTACGACGCGTTGTGGCACCGGGGCCGCGGCGTCGACGACCCGAACCCGATCTGCACCGAGCGGTTCGTGGCCGACCTGGCCGACGCCGTGAGCACGCTCGAGGCGCCGGTCACGCTTCTCGGTCATTCGATGGGCGCCCTGCACGCGTGGTGTCTGGCCGCGCAGCATCCCGAACTGGTGTCCGCGCTGGTGCTCGAGGACATGGCCGCGGACTTCCGCGGCCGCACCACCGGTGCGTGGGAGCCGTGGCTGCACGCGCTTCCGGTCGAGTTCGACTCCGCGGAGCGGGTGATCGAGGAGTTCGGGGCCGTCGCGGGGCGCTACTTCCTGGAGGCCTTCGACCGCACCGCCACCGGTTGGCGCCTGCACGGTCACCCCGCGCGGTGGATCGAGATCGCCGCCGAATGGGGCACCCGAGACTTCTGGGAGCAGTGGCGGGCGGTGCGGGCCCCAGCGCTGCTCATCGAGGCGGGCGACTCGGTCACCCCTGCTGGCCAGATGCGTGAGATGGCCGAAACTCACCCTGCCGCAACGTATGTGCATGTCGAAGGCGCCGGTCACTTGATCCACGACGAGGCGCCGCGGGCGTATGGCGACGCGGTCGAGTCTTTCCTGGCCACGTTGCCCGCGCGCGGCTGAGCGCCGGCGATCCGGCCGGCGCGCACGCCGGGACAGCCGGATGTCGGACCGCTCGTTGGGAACGCCACAGCAATATGATAAATTCTTCAATCGTTCAAGCGTAGAAAGTTTGTAATCTTCAGGAGCCGGGTGGTGACCGAGCCGCTGTACAAGCTCAAGGCGGAGTTCTTCAAGACGCTGGGGCATCCCGCGCGGATCAGGATTCTGGAGCTGCTGGTGGGGGGCGACAAGTCGGTGGCCGAGCTGCTGCCCGAGGTCGGGCTCGAAGCGTCCAACCTGTCCCAGCAGCTCGGCGTCCTGCGCCGGGCCGGTGTGGTCGACGCGCTGCGGGACGGCAACACGATGATCTACTCGATCGCGTCGCCCGATATCGCCGAACTGTTGATGGTGGCGCGCAAGGTTCTCACCGGGGTGCTCAGCGACCGCGTGGCGATGCTGGAGGGCCTGCGGACCGGCGGCGGTGCGGAGTAGCGCACATGGGCTGGGTCAGCAAAGCCTTCAAGGCCGGTCGGATCGCCGAACCGGCACCACCGGCCCCGGAGCCGGTGACCGATCCGCCCGCCGGGGTGCGGGGTTCGCTTCAGATCCGGCACGTGGACGCGGGGTCCTGCAACGGGTGCGAGGTGGAGATCTCGGGCGCGTTCGGGCCGGTCTATGACGCCGAGCGGTTCGGCGCCCGGTTGGTGGCCTCGCCGCGCCACGCGGATGCGCTGCTGGTGACCGGTGTCGTGACGCACAACATGTCCGGCCCGTTGCGCAGCACTATCGAGGCCACGCCGTTGCCGCGCCGGGTGATCGCGTGCGGGGATTGCGCCATCAACCGGGGGGTTTTCGCAGCCGCCTACGGCGTGGCGGGCGCGGTCGGGGAGCTGGTGGAGGTCGACGTGGAAATCCCGGGCTGCCCGCCCGCGCCGAGCGAGATCGTCGCGGCTCTGCGGTCGGTGACCGGCAAGTGACCGCGGTGTTGGCGGACCGCATGGTGCCCGCTCCAGAGCTGTTGCGCCGCAACGCCTTCCCGCCGATCTGTGCGGGCACGCTGACCGCCCTGCTGGGTGTCGGCGGGGTGTGGGCCGGCGCGCTGGGAATGTTCGGTCCGGCGCGCGCGGTCCGCATCGGGTGGCTGCTTCCGTTGGCGGGTGTCGAGCTGAGCCTCGATCCGCTGGGCGGATTCTTCATGGCGCTCACGGGGGCGGTCGCAATCGTGGCCGGGCTGTACACGATCGGGTATGCCCGGCGCGAGCAGTTGGGGCCCGTCACCCTGGCGGTGCTCCCGGCCTTCGTCGCGGCCATGCTCCTGGTGCCCGCGGCGGCCTCGGTCACCACCTTCCTGCTGGTGTGGGAGTCGATGGCGGTCGCGTCGTTGGTGTTGGTGCTCGCCCACCACACCCACCCGGCGGTCCGCTCCGCCGCGCTGGTGTACGCGGTGATGACCCAGTTGGGCTTCGTGGCAATCCTGATCGGCCTGATGGTGCTCTCGGCTGCCGGTGCGGCGGACCGGTTCGCCGACTTGCACCGGATACCCCCCGGCGCGTGCACCGCGGTGTTCCTGTTGACGCTGGCGGGCTTCGGCTCGAAGGCCGGGCTGGTGCCGCTGCACGCGTGGCTGCCGCGCGCCCACCCGGAGGCGCCGAGCCCGGTGTCGGCGCTGATGAGTGCCGCAATGGTGAACCTCGGCGTCTACGGCATCTGCCGCGTCGATCTGCAACTGCTCGGTCCCGGCCCGCGCTGGTGGGGGCTGACCATGATGGTGGTCGGCGGGTTGTCGGCGCTCTACGGGGTGGTGCAGGCCTCGGTGGCCACCGATCTCAAACGGCTGCTGGCCTATTCGACGACCGAGAACCTCGGCTTGATCACGCTGGCGCTGGGCGCCGCGACGCTGTTCGCGGCCGCCGGCGCGAACGGCCCGGCGACGATCGCGGCGGCCGCCGCGATGCTGCACCTCGTCGCGCACGCGGCGTTCAAGAGCCTCGGATTCCTCGCCGCGGGTTCGGTGCTGGCCGCGACCGGGCTGCGCGACCTGGACCGGCTGGGCGGCCTGGCCCGGCGGATGCCGGCGACGACAATCCTGTTCGGGGTGGCCGCGCTGGGGGCATCGGGACTGCCGCTGGGCGCCGGGTTCGTCAGCGAGTGGCTGTTGCTGCAGTCGCTGATCCACGCCGCTCGACAGCATTCCGCCGTACTGGCGTTGACCACGCCGCTGGCGGTCGGCGCGGTAGCGCTCACCACGGGTCTGGGTGTGGCGGCAATGGTCAAGGCGTTCGGGATCGGATTCTTGGCGCGGCCGCGCTCGGAGGAGGCCGCGCAGGCTCGGGAGTCGCCGCGCACCATGCTGGCCGGGATGGCGGTCGCGGCGGCGGCCTGCCTGGTGCTGGCGGTGGCACCCTCGGCCGTCGGGCCCGCGCTGCGCCGGGCGATCGCGGCGCTCCCCGCGGCCGATTCGGTGCGATTCAACGGCATCGGGGCCGTGGTGCGGCTGCCCGGCCCCCCGGGCTCGATCGCGCCCGGGGTGATCGCGGCGGGTGTCGTGCTGGCCACCCTGACCGCGGCCCTGCTGGGCCGTTGGCGCTCCGGGCGTCGCCCGGCATCCGCCGCGCCGCCGCTATGGGCTTGCGGCGCAGAGGATCTCACGCCGCGAATGCAATACACCGCCACGTCGTTCGCCGAGCCGCTGCAACGAATCTTCGACGACGTGCTGCGCCCCGACACCGACGTCGAAGTCACGCACACCGCCGAGTCACGTTATCTGGCCGACAAGATCACCTACCGCAGCAGAATCGCCGACGCGATCGAGGAACGCTGCTATCCGCCGGTGATCCGCGCGGTCGCGGCCGCAGCCGGACTGGTGCGCCGCGCCCACCCGGGCAGCGTGCACCTGTATCTGGCCTACGGTGCGCTCGGTGTGCTGATCGTCTTGGTGGCCGCCCGATGAACGCCATGTCCTACCTCGCGGGTGCGGTTCAGGTCGGCGGCGTCATGGTCGGGGCCCCGCTGGTGGTCGGGCTGACCCGGCAGGTGCGCGCCCGCTGGGAAGGCCGCGTTGGCGGTGGCGTCCTGCAGCCCTGGCGTGACATCGTCAAACAGCTTGGCAAGCAACAGGTCACCCCGCGCGGCACGACGGCGGTGTTCGCTGCCGCACCCGCGGTCGTCGCCGGAACCACGCTGCTGATCGCCGCGATCGCGCCGCTGGTCGCCACCGGATCGCCCCTGGACGCCGGCGCCGACCTGTTCGCCGTGGTGGGGCTGCTGTTCGTCGGGACCGTCGCGCTGACCCTGGCCGGCATCGACACCGGCACCTCGTTCGGCGGCATGGGCGCCAGTCGCGAGATCACCATCGCCGCACTCGTCGAACCCACCATCTTGCTCGCGGTCTTCGCCCTGTCCATGCCGGCGGGGTCGGCGAATCTCGGTGCGCTGGTGTCGAATACGATCGCCCATCCCGGGCAGGTGGTGTCGCTGGCCGCGGTACTGGCGTTCGCCGCGCTGGTGATCGTGATCGTCGCCGAGACCGGGCGGCTGCCGGTGGACAATCCGTCCACCCATCTCGAGCTGACGATGGTGCACGAGGCGATGATCCTCGAATACGCCGGCCCGCGGCTGGCCCTGGTCGAGTGGGCGGCCGGGATGCGACTGACGGTGTTGCTGGCGCTGCTGGCGAACCTGTTCGCGCCCTGGGGCATTGCCGGCGGCCGGCCCGGCGCCGTCGAGATCGTCGTCGGCATCGCGGCGGTGGCCGCCAAGGTCGCGTTGCTCGCCGGAGTGCTGGCCACCGTCGAGGTGTTCATCGCCAAGCTGCGGCTGTTCCGGGTGCCCGAATTGCTGGCGGGGTCGTTCCTGTTGGCGGTGCTCGCGGTCGTGGCCGCCAACTTCTTCGTGGTGCCGGCATGACCTACGGCACGTTCTCGGTCCTGGTCGACCTCGCCGCAGGCGGGCTGCTGCTGGCCGCGGTGCTGATCGTGTGGCGCCGCGACCTGGCCGCCATCATCCGGTTGCTGGCGTGGCAGGGCGCCGCCCTGGCCGCCATCCCGGTGCTGCGGGGCGTGTACGACCGCGACGGCGCGCTCATCGGCGTCGGCGTGGCGGTGCTGCTCCTGCGGGTTGCGGTGCTGCCGCGACTGCTGGCCCGCGCGGCCGGCGCCGATTCGCGGTCGCGCCGGGAAGCCACCCCGCTGGTGAACACCGCCACGTCGCTGCTCATCACCGCCGCGCTGACGCTGGCCGCGTTCGCCGTGACCGGACCCCTGGTGAACCTGCAGCCCGCCGCCACCACCACCGCGGTGCCGGCCGCCACCGCGGTGGTGCTCATCGCCCTGCTCGTGATGGTCACCCGGCGGCACGCGGTGTCGCAGGCGGCGGGATTCCTCATGCTGGACAACGGAATCGCCGCCACCGCGTTCCTGCTCACGGCCGGCGTGCCGCTCATCGTCGAACTCGGCGCCTCGCTGGACGTGTTGTTCGCCGTCATCGTCATCGGCGTGCTCACGGGCCGGCTGTCCCATGCCTTCGGCGGTGCCGACCTGGACGCGCTACAGGAGCTGCACGACTGATGACCGGTTTACTGCTCGCCGCGATCCTCACCCCGGTCGGCGCCTCGGTGGCCGTCCTGGTCGCCGGCTGGCGCCGGGCGACCGCGACGCTGATCGTCGGATCGGCGCTGACGGTCCTCGCGTGCGGCACGGCGCTCGCCTTCGGTGTCGGGTCCGGCGCCCGGTTGGCGTTGGGCGGGCTGCTGCGGCTCGACGCGCTCACCGCCACGATGCTGATCGTCATCGGCATCGTTGCCACACTGGCCACCTGGGCGAGCATCGGCTACCTCGACGCCGAACTCGCGCACGATCACACCGATCTGCGCGGTGCCCGGGTGTACGGGGCCCTGACGGCCGGCTTCCTGGCGGCGATGGTGGTCGCGGTGTGCGCCAACAACATCGGCGTGATCTGGATCGCGATCGAGGCGACCACGGTGATCACCGCCTTCCTGGTCGGGCACCGCCGCACCCGTGGCGCGCTCGAGGCGACCTGGAAGTACGTCGTGATCTGCTCGGTCGGCATCGCCGTCGCCTTTCTGGGCACCGTGCTGCTGTACTACGCCGCCCAGCATGCCGGCGCGCCGGCCGCCGCCGCCCTGAACCTCGACGTCCTGGCGGCGCACGCCGGCGGGCTCGATCCCGGCATCGCCCGGCTGGCAGGCGGACTGCTGCTCGTCGGCTACGGCGCCAAGGCGGGGTTGTTCCCGTTCCACACCTGGTTGGCCGACGCCCACAGCCAGGCCCCGGCGCCGGTTTCGGCGCTGATGAGCGGGGTGCTGCTGTCGGTGGCCTTCTCGGTGTTGATTCGCCTCAAGCCGGTGATCGGCGCCGCCACCGGGCCCACCTTCATGCGGTCGGGCCTGTTGGTGATCGGGCTGGCGACGCTGGTGGTCGCCGCGCTGATGCTGACGGTCACGCCCGACATCAAACGCATGCTGGCCTATTCGTCCATGGAGAACATGGGTCTGATCGCGATCGCCGCGGCGGCGGGAACCTCGCTGGCCATCGCCGCGCTGCTGCTGCACGTCCTCGCTCACGGGATAGGCAAGACGGTGCTCTTCCTGGCGAGCGGCCAGCTGCAGGCCGCTCACGAGTCGACCACGATCGCCGACATCACCGCCGTGCTGCGGCGCTCCCGCCTCATCGGTGTGTCACTCGCCGTCGGGGTGGTGGTCCTGCTCGGCCTGCCGCCGTTCGCGATGTTCGCCAGCGAGCTGGCCATCGCCCGGTCCCTCGCCGACGCCCGGCTCACCTGGGCCCTCGCCGCCGGCATGCTGCTGGTCGCGATCGCCTTCGCCGCGCTGGCCCGCAACGCCGGCCGCATCCTGCTCGGCGGGCCGGCCGCCGCACCCGAGATCGCGGTCCCGCGAACGGTCGCCGCCGCGCTGGTCGTCGGCGTCGCCGCATCGATCGCCCTGGGCGTCACCGCCGGGCCGCTCACCGATCTGTTCACCATCGCGGCCGGCGCCGTCGGGGGACCGCGGTGAGGCCGCAATGGCAGCGCCACCGGCTGGCCCAGGACCGGCTGGCGGAAACGGCTGAGGACCTGCTGGGCAAGGGGTTTCGTCTGGGCCTGGTGGCCGCGCACGACGACGGTTCGGCATTCCGCGTCGTCTATCTGTTCCTGGCCGGATGGCCGGATCGCCGCGTGGAGCTCGAATGTGTGGTGCCCAAGGATGTTTCGGCGATCCGATCGCTGGCCTATCTGTCGTTTGCCGCCAGCCGCTTCGAGCGGGAAATGGCGGACCTGTATGGCATCCGGTGCGTCGGGCATCCCAAGGCGCGCCGGCTGGTGCGGCATGCCCACTGGCCCGAACAGTGGTACCCGATGCGCGGCGACGCCGCGGCCGTCCCGGAATTCGATGCCGCCGGCCGGTTTCCGTTTGTCACCGTCGAGGGGCCCGGGGTGTACGAAATCCCGGTGGGGCCCGTGCACGCCGGGCTGATCGAACCCGGCCACTTCCGGTTCTCCGTCGCCGGCGAAACCGTGCTGCGGCTCAAGGCCCGACTGTGGTTCGTCCACCGGGGCGTCGAGAAGCTGTTTCACGGCCGGCCCGCCGGCGCCGCGGTCGAACTGGCCGAACGCGTCAGCGGCGACACGTCTGTCGGGCACGCACTCGCCCACTGCCTGGCCGTCGAGGACGCGCTCGGGATGCAACTTCCCGACGAGGCGCACCGGTTGCGGGCGCTGCTGGTCGAACTCGAGCGGCTCTACAACCACGCCGCCGATCTCGGCGCGCTGGCCAACGACGTCGCCTTCGGGCTGGCGAACGCGCACGCGCAACGCATCCGCGAAGAGTTGTTGCGACTCAACGCCGCAGTCACCGGGCATCGGCTGCTGCGCGGCGCCATCCGCCCGGGCGCCGTCACGCTGCGGGCGCTGCCCGACGTCGCCGCGCTGCGGCGGATCGCCGACGACCTCGCCGAGATCGCCGAGCTGACTCTGCACAACACCGTTGTTTATGACCGCTTCGCCGGGACCGCCGCCCTGCACCGCGACGACGCGCAGGCCCTCGGCTGCCTGGGCTATGTCGCGCGGGCGAGCGGCATGCGCACGGACGCCCGAGTGGAACACCCCACCGTCGCGCTGCCCGTCACCGAGGTCGGCGCCGCCGCGGGTGACGTGCTGGCCCGCTACACCGTGCGGCGCGACGAATTTGCCGCGTCCACCGACCTGGCGTGCCATCTGACCGAATCCCACTGCGGCCCAATCACATACGAGGTGCGGGTGCCGGCGCCGCAGATGCCCCGCAGCGGCATCGGCATCGTCGAGGGCTGGCGCGGGACCATCGTGCACCGCGCCGAGACCGACGCCGCGGGTCGGATCACGCGCGCGAAGATCGTCGACCCGTCGTGGTTCAACTGGCCGGCACTGCCGGTCGCGATGGCCGACACGATCGTCCCCGACTTCCCGCTGGCCAACAAGAGCTTCAACCAGTCCTACGCCGGCAACGATCTCTGACGCGCGGCCGCTACGCCTCGCCCAGCAGCGCGAATCGGCCGTCGGCCGTCCGGGTCACCAGGCCGTCGACCAGCAGCGAATCCAGTGCGCGGTCGCGTTGGGCGGTGTCGGTCAGCCACGCCACGTCGAGCTCCGCCCGGGTGACCGGCGAGTCGTTGGCGCGCAACACATCCAGCAGCCTGCCGCGGACCTGACGGTCGGTTCCGGCGTAGGTCTGTACCCGCCGGGCCGGCCCCTGCGCCGGGGCGTATCCGGCCTCCCGCCACGCGCACCGGGCAAGCGGGCAAAACCCGCACCGCGGCGCCCGTGCCGTGCACACCGTCGCGCCCAACTCCATCAGGGCCACCGAAAACCGCGGCGCCGCATCGTCGGCCGGCAGCAGGGCGTCGACGTCGGCGTGGTCGCGCGTCGCGGACGGGTTGCCGGCGTCGGCCCGCCCGTGCACGGCCCGGGCGACCACCCGGCGCACGTTGGTGTCGACCACCGGAACCCGTTGGCGGTAGGCGAAACAAGCGATCGCGCGGGCGGTGTAGCTGCCGATGCCGGGCAGGGTCAGCAGGGTGTCGACGTCGGCGGGGACGACGTCGTCGTGCTCGCGCGCGATGACGGTCGCGCATTCGTGCAAACGCTTGGCCCGCCGCGGGTAACCCAGCTTGCCCCAGGCCCGCAGCACGTCGGCGGCGCTGGCCGCGGCGGTCGCCGACGGGGTGGGCCACCGGGACACCCAGTCCGTCCAGACCGGTAGCACCCGCGACACCGGCGTCTGCTGCAACATGAATTCGCTGACCAGGATCTGCCACGCGCTGACGCCGGGCTCCCGCCAGGGCAGGTCGCGGCGCGATCGTTCGTACCAGTCAAGAAGGTCGGTAACTGATATGTGTTTCGGGCCGTCCGCCGGCGGATGCGGCATGATGTCAGCCATGCCTAACACCAGTCCGGTAACCGCATGGAAAGCACTCAAAGAGGGTAACGAGCGATTCGTCGCCGGGAAGCCTCAGCATCCGAGCCAGAGTGTCGAACACCGGGCCCGCCTGGCCGGCGGGCAGAGGCCCACCGCGGTGGTGTTCGGCTGCGCGGACAGCCGGGTTGCGGCCGAGCTCATCTTCGACCAGGGCCTCGGCGACATGTTCGTGGTGCGCACCGCCGGGCAGGCCATCGACTCGGCGGTGCTGGGCTCGATCGAGTTCGCGGTGGTCGTGCTCGAGGTGCCGCTCATCGTCGTCCTGGGCCATGACAGCTGCGGCGCCGTCAAGGCCGCCCTGGCCGCCATCAACGACGGTTCGGTGCCGGGCGGTTTCGTGCGAGACGTGGTGGAGCGGGTCGCGCCCTCGATCCTGATGGGCCGCCGCGACGGCCTGACCCGGGTCGACGAGTTCGAGGAGCGCCACGTGCGCGAGACGGTCGCCCAGCTCATGTCGCGTTCGTCCGCGATCGCCGAGCGGGTGGCCGCGGGCACCCTGGCGATCGCCGGCGCCACCTACCACCTGGCCGACGGCCGGGCCGTGCTGGTCGACCACGTCGGCGACATCGGCGAATAGCGGGGGAGTGAGCCGTTTCTGGCCCGTCATTTACACGACGGTCAGCCAGCAAACACCGCGACACGCCGGGGCGGGTCAGGCAACTCGACGTGACCTGGGCTTACGCTGCAAACGTGCTGGATCTGGAACCGCGTGGCCCGCTACCCACCGAGATCTATTGGCGGCGCCGTGGCCTGGCCGTGGGCGTCGCGGTCGTCGTCGTCGGGATCGTGGTCGCCGCGGTCATCGCCTTCATGGGACACAACTCGGGCGCCAAGCCCGCCAGTGTCGGCAAGCCCAATTCCGCTCAGAGCAAGCCCGGTTCGCCCGCGCCGCAGGCGCCTCCGCCGGCGGCCCCCGGGGAGCAGCCCAACCCGGCCGTGCCGCAGCAGGGGCAGAACCCCGAGATGCCCACCCCGACCGCCGCGGTGCAGCCGCCGCCGGTGCTGAAAGAGGGCGACGACTGCCCCGATTCGACGCTGGCCGTCAAGGGCCTGACCAACGCGCCCCAGTACTTCATCGGTGATCAGCCAAAGTTCACCATGGTCGTCACCAACATCGGCCTGGTGGCGTGCAAGCGTGACGTGGGAGCCGCCGTGCTGGCGGCCTACGTGTACTCGCTGGACAACAAGCGGCTGTGGTCCAACCTGGACTGCGCGCCGTCCAACGAGACGCTGATCAAGACGTTCACCCCGGGCGAGCAGGTGACGACCGCGGTGACGTGGACGGGGATGGGCTCGGCGCCGCACTGCCCGCTGCCGCGGCCGGCGATCGGCCCGGGCACCTACAACCTCGTGGTGCAGCTGGGCAACCTGCGTTCGCAGCCCGTTCCGTTCATCATGAATCAGCCGCCACCGCCGCCGGGCCCGGGGCCGGGCCAACCGGCCGTCGCGCCGCCGCCCGAGGCGCCGCCGGCCGCGCCGATCCCGACCGGCTAACTGAGCGGGTCGGCGATAGTCGACTCCGCGAGCTGCGACAGCCCCTCCCGCACGTGGCGGGCCCACATCGCGCCGATGCCCTCCACCGACTGCAGGTCGCCGGCGCTGGCCGCCAGCAGGCCCTGCAGCGTCCCGAACGACCGGACCAGCAGGTCGGAGTGGGCGAACTGCAGCCGGGGGATGCTGGCCAGCGCGCGGTAGCCGCGCGGGCTGACCGCCGAGTCCTGCGCCTCCGCCGTCGTCGGATAGCCGAAAACCTTTGCCAGGGCGGTGAGTTCGAGTAGCTCGGTGTCCGATAGGGCGTCGAGCTCGTCGAGGGTCGCGGTCATCTGCGCTTTGGACAGCGGCTCGGGGCTGGCGTGGTAGTCGCGCACGGTCAGCTCCCGCGCGATGTCGTTGCCGCCCAGCAGCTCGTCGAGCTGCAGCCGCAGCTGGCGCCCGTCGGTGCCCAGCTCGACGACGTCGTCGTCGATCACCAGGCCGATGCGCCGGACCAGCTCGAGCCGCTGCACCACCGTCATCACGTCGCGCAGCGTGACGAAATCCTCGATCTCGGCGAGCGAGAGTTGCCGGCTGACCTCGTCGAGCCTGGTCTTGTACCGTTCCAGGGTCGCGATCGCCTGGTTGGCCCGCGACAGGATGGTCGCCGAATCCGCCACCACGTGGCGTTCCCCGCCCACGTAGACGGTCACGATGTTCATCGAGTGGCTCACCGAGATCACCGGGTAGCCGGTCTGGATCGCCGCCCGTTCCGCCGAGCGGTGCCGCGTCCCCGATTCGTCGGTGGGTATCGACGGGTCCGGCACCAGCTGCACGTTGGCGCGCACGATGCGGCTGCCGTCGGTGGACAGCACCACCGCGCCGTCCATCTTCGCCAGCTCGCGCAGCCGGGTGGGCGCGTACCGGACGTCCAGCGCGAAGCCGCCGTCACAGATGGCCTCGACGTTTTCGTCGTTGCCGAGGACGATCAGCGCGCCGGTGCGGCCACGCAGGATGCGCTCCAGGCCGTCCCGTAGCCCGGTGCCCGGTGCCAGGCGGGCGACGGTTTCACGCAGTGTCGGACGGGTCACAGCGTGTCATTGTGCGGCCCCAGCACGTTGTGCGTCCAGCCACTGCGCGGCTCGGCGATGGCTTTCATGTGTTGCAGCGCCGCGACAATGGTCGGTGCCCGCAGCGCCCGCATCCCGCTGGGGACTATCTCACGCCGGGGGTCGTCACCGTCGGGGATGAGCGCGATGCTGAATCCCTGGCGCGCGGCCTCGCCCAGCCGCCGTTCCATCCCGCCGACCCGCCGCAGGTCGCCCGCCAGCCCCACCTCGCCGATCATCACCGCCGTCGTCGGCAACGGTAGGCCGGAGTATGCCGAGGCCAGCGCCATTGCGACGGCCAGATCCGAAGAGGGGTCGGTCAACCGCATGCCGCCGACGGTGGACAGGTAGATGTCGCTGACACCGACGGCCAGCCTGCCGTGCTTCTCCAGCACGGCGCTGATCATCGCGGCCCGCGAGTGGTCGATGCCGCTGACGGCGCGGCGCGGCGAGCCGCCCCCCGGGGTCGCCAGCAGCGCCTGGACCTCCCCGATGAGCGGCCGCTTGCCGTCCAGCGTCACGGTGATCGCCGTCCCGGGGACCGGCGCCGGCCGCTGATCCAGGAAGAGGTTCGACGGGTCCGACACGTCCTCGATCCCGTTGTCCTGCAGCATGAAACATCCGACCTCGTCGGCCGCGCCGAACCGGTTCTTGATCCCGCGCACCATGCGCAGCGATCCGTTGCGGTCCCCCTCGAAGTGCAGCACCACGTCGACCAGATGCTCCAGGGAGCGCGGACCGGCGATGGCCCCGTCCTTGGTGACGTGGCCGACCAGAATCAGCGCGACGCCGTTGGCCTTCGCGGCCGCGGTCAGCGTGGCGGTGACCGCGCGCACCTGCGTGACCCCACCGGCCACGCCGTCGGCCTCCGTCGTCGACATGGTCTGCACCGAGTCCACGATCACCAGCGCGGGCCGCACCGTCGAGATGTGGTCCAGCACCGTGTGCACGTCGGATTCGGCGGCCAGATAGACCTCCTCGGCTCCGCAGCCGATCCGGTCCGCGCGCAGCCGGATCTGGCCGGCGGACTCCTCACCGGAAATGTAGAGCGCGCGCCGGCCCGACAGCGCCCAGCGGTGGGCCACCTTGAGCAGCAGCGTCGACTTGCCCACGCCGGGATCGCCCGCCAGCAGCGTGACCGAACCCGGCACCACCCCGCCGCCGAGCACGCGGTCGAGTTCTCCGACGCCCGTCGAGCGGTGTTGGCTGGCATTGGGTTCGACGGAAGTGATCGGCACCGCGCGCGAGGCCGAAGCCGAAGCGATCCTGGTGCGACGGCCGCCGACCGCGCTCAGCACCGGCGCCTCGTCTACGGTGCCCCAGGTGCCGCATTCCAGGCAGCGGCCCACCCACTTGGCGGTGACGTGCTGGCATTCGGAGCAGCGGTATTGGGAGCGCGGATTAGCCACCCCATGACGGTATCGGGGCGGTACGACAAGTCCCGGCTATGACAGGCGGATACGCCCGTCTAGCTTTGCTGCGGCGGGGCCAGCCCGGCCGAAACCGGTACCAGCACGGTGGCCTGACCGGCCTTCTCGAAGTTGAAGGTGAAGTCGTACAGCAGGCCGTTGCTGATCGGCTTGGCGAGCATGACGGTCGCCTTGGCCGAGTTGTTGGAACCCATGGGGCCCGGCGGCACCTTCTGGCCCTCCGGCGTACCGATCAGCAGCATGCCGCCGGCGGGCAGTCGACCGTCTCCGCTCAACGCCACCGCGCCGATGTCGCTGGTGATGCTCACCAGCCTGTCCGGGGTGTCGGGCGATTGGTTGATGGCCACCAACAACAAGTCCACCGCCCGCCCCGGCTGGATGGAGTCGCCGGTCTGCGGGGCCTGGATGCGGATGTCGCGCAGCGCCACGTTCTTGAAGGTGACCTTGTTGCCGTTGATCGCGGGCTCCTGGACGGCCATCTGCGAGACCTGGCCGGCCCCGCAACCGCTGAGCAGAAGGGAGACCACCGCGACGAGCCCGACGAGCGCGGCCCGGACGGTCGGCGGGGACAGGCGGACGGGGAGGCTCGTCTCGAAGCGGTTCACTCAATGCCTCCTGCTGGGCCGGTTCGACTGATGCAACTATGCACAGTAGTAGGAAGGTTTCGCGGACGGTAGCGCGGGGCGCGAGACCAGCCCTGCGGCCCTTCCCCGGGGTCCCTCGGGGCCGCGTGGGGGCCGCTCTCGGGGCCGGTTGAACGCATTGGTAATGTGCGTCACTGCACGTTCTGCTCCCCGTGTCAACCCCTAATCTGCGCGTGTTGTGCCCCTGACCTGCATCGTTGCTCCTCGCGCGATTGGGCGGCCGTGTTAGACTGAAGTAACGAAAGGGGCTCGAATCAGATGATCTTCAAGGTCGGCGACACCGTTGTCTACCCGCATCACGGTGCTGCGTTAGTCGAGGCGATTGAAACCCGCACCATCAAAGGGGAACAAAAGGAATATCTCGTCTTGAAGGTGGCGCAGGGAGACCTGACCGTTCGAGTTCCCGCCGATAACGCCGAGTACGTCGGCGTCCGCGACGTCGTCGGCCAGGAAGGCCTCGACAAGGTGTTCCAGGTGTTGCGGGCTCCGCACACCGAAGAGCCGACCAACTGGTCGCGCCGCTACAAGGCCAACCTGGAAAAGCTGGCCTCCGGCGATGTCAACAAGGTGGCCGAGGTGGTTCGCGACCTGTGGCGCCGCGACCAGGAACGCGGTCTGTCCGCCGGCGAGAAGCGCATGCTGGCCAAGGCCCGGCAGATCCTGGTCGGTGAATTGGCGCTCGCCGAAAGCACCGACGACGCCAAGGCGGAAACCATCCTCGACGAGGTTCTGGCCGCCGCTTCCTGAACGCCCTGACGCTTCGGTGGTCACGGGGACGCCCGCCTCGGGCACGGTCGTCGCGGTGGTTCCGGCCGCAGGCTCGGGCGAACGACTGGGCGCCGGCATCCCGAAGGCATTCTGTGAGGTCGCCGGGCGCACCCTGCTGGACCGCGCCGTCGGCGGTTTGCTGGAATCCGGAGTCGTCGACCACGTCGTGGTGGCGGTGCCGGCGTCCCGGGTCGATGAGGCCAAAGGGGCGCTGGGCGGGCGAGCGACCGTCGTCGCCGGCGGGCCCGACCGAACCACATCGGTGAGCCTGGCGCTCACGGCCCTCGCCGGTGATCCCGAGTACGTGCTGGTGCACGACGCCGCCCGCGCCCTGACGCCGCCCGCGCTGATCGCGCGGGTGGTGGACGCGCTGCGGGCCGGGCACAACGCCGTCGTGCCCGCGCTGCCGCTGCATGACACCATCAAGGCCGTGGACGCCAACGGGGTCGTCCTGGGCACGCCCGAACGGGCCGGCCTGCGCGCCGTGCAGACGCCGCAAGGCTTCGCGCGCGAGCTGCTGTTGCGGGCCTATCAGCGCGCCGGCACCGCCGATTTCACCGACGACGCCTCGCTGGTCGAGCATGTCGGCGGCCAGGTCCAGGTGGTCGACGGCGACCCGCTGGCGTTCAAGATCACCACCCAGCTCGATCTGCTGCTGGCCGAAGCGGTCGTGCGCCGGTGAGCGAGCCGCTGCCAAGGGTCGGGCTGGGCGTCGACGTCCACCCGGTCGAACCCGGCCGGCCGTGCTGGCTGGTGGGTCTGCTGTTTCCCGGCGCCGACGGCTGCGCCGGTCACTCCGACGGCGACGTGGGGGCGCACGCGCTGTGCGACGCGCTGTTGTCGGCCGCGGGGCTGGGCGACATCGGCGCGGTCTTCGGGGTCGACGACCCGCGCTGGAAGGGCGTCAGCGGCGCCGGGATGCTGCGCCACGTCGCCGGCCTGGTGGCGGGCGACGGCTTTCGGATCGGGAACGCCGCGGTGCAGTTGGTCGGCAACGAGCCGAGGATCGGCCCGCGCCGCGCCGAGGCGCAACGCGTGCTCTCGGAATTGCTGGGGGCTCCGGTCTCGGTGTCGGCGACGACGACCGACGGGCTGGGGCTGACCGGTCGCGGCGAGGGCCGCGCCGCCATCGCCACCGCATTGGTGATCCCGGTCGGATAAGGCCCGCGCAGCGCCGGGCACCCCGGAACCACCCGGTAAGCTGGCACGTCGTGACCGATCGCGCCCGCTTGCGGCTACACGACACCGCCGCCGGTGCCGTGCGTGATTTCGTCCCGCTGCGCGAGGGCCACGTCTCCATCTACCTGTGTGGCGCCACGGTTCAGGGCCTGCCGCACATCGGCCATGTCCGCAGCGGCGTGGCCTTCGACATCCTGCGCCGCTGGCTGATGGCCCGCGGCTGCGACGTCGCGTTCATCCGCAACGTCACCGACATCGACGACAAGATCCTCAACAAGGCCGCCACGGCGGACCGACCGTGGTGGGAGTGGGCGGCCACCTACGAGCGCGCGTTCAGCGCCGCCTACGACGCCCTGGACGTCTTGCCGCCGTCGGCCGAGCCGCGCGCCACCGGGCACATCACCCAGATGGTCGAATTGATGGACCGCCTGATCGAAACCGGCCACGCCTACCCCGCGGGGGGCGACGTCTACTTCGACGTGCTCAGCTATCCGGAGTACGGCCAGCTGTCCGGGCACAAGATCGACGACGTCCACCAGGGCGAGGGTGTGGCCACCTGCAAGCGCGACCAGCGAGACTTCACGCTGTGGAAGGCCGCCAAGCCCGGCGAGCCGTCGTGGCCCACGCCCTGGGGGCGCGGGCGCCCGGGCTGGCACCTGGAATGCTCGGCGATGGCGCGGACCTATCTGGGGCCGGAGTTCGACATCCATTGCGGCGGGATGGACCTGGTCTTCCCGCACCACGAGAACGAGATCGCGCAGAGCCGTGCCGCCGGTGACGGATTCGCCCGGTACTGGCTGCACAACGGCTGGGTCACCATGGGCGGCGAGAAGATGAGCAAATCACTGGGCAACGTGCTGGCCATCCCGGCGTTGTTGCAGCGGGTACGGCCGGCGGAGCTGCGTTACTACCTGGGCAGCGCCCATTACCGCTCGATGCTGGAATTCTCCGACACCGCCCTGCAGGATGCGGTGAAAGCCTATGTGGGCGTGGAGGAATTCCTGCACCGCGTCCGGGTCCGGGTCGGTGGCGTCGAGCCCGGCGATCCGACCCCGCGGTTCGCCGAGGCGCTCGACGACGACTTGGCGGTGCCGGCGGCGCTCGCCGAGGTGCACCACTCCCGGGCCGAGGGCAACCGGGCCCTCGACACCGGCGATCACGACGGCGCGCTGCAGCATGCGCGCGCGATCCGCGCCATGATGGGCATCCTGGGCTGCGACCCGCTCGACGAGCGTTGGGAAACCCGCGACGAGACGTCGGCGGCTCTGGCGGCCGTCGAGGTGCTGGTGCGGGCCGAGTTGGAGAACCGGGAAAAGGCCCGCGAACAACGCGATTGGGCGCTCGCCGACGAGATCCGCGAGCGGCTGAAGCTCGCCGGTATCGAGGTCACCGACACCGCCGACGGACCGCAGTGGGAGCTGTCGGCCCGCGAAGAGCAGCGCGATAACTAGATGGCCGGCAATTCGAAGCGCCGCGGGGCGGTACGCAAAGCGGGCACCAAGAAGGGGGCCACCGTGGGCTCGGGCGGCCAGCGCCGCCGGGCGCTGGAGGGACGCGGTCCCACGCCGCCGGCGCACCTGCGTCCCAACCATCCCGCGGCCAAGCGCGCCCAGTCCCAGCCGCGGCGGCCCAGCAAGCGGCCCACCGACGAGACGGAGACCGTGCTCGGCCGCAACCCCGTGCTGGAGTGCCTGCGCGCCGGTGTCCCGGCGACCGCGCTCTACGTGGCCCTGGGCACCGAGGCCGATGAACGCGTCACCGAAAGCGTTGCCCGTGCGGCGGATTCGGGCATCTCTATCCTCGAGGTGCCGCGTGCCGACCTGGACCGGATGACCGCCAACCACCTGCACCAGGGCATCGCGTTGCAGGTGCCGCCGTACAACTACGCCCATCCCGACGACCTGCTGGCGGCGGCGATGAGCTCGCCGCCCGCGCTGTTGGTGGCGTTGGACAACATCTCCGATCCCCGCAACCTGGGCGCGATCGTGCGTTCGGTCGCGGCGTTCGGCGGCCACGGCGTGCTGATCCCGCAGCGGCGTTCGGCGTCAGTGACGGCGGTGGCGTGGCGCACCAGCGCCGGCGCCGCGGCCCGCATCCCGGTCGCCAGGGCCACGAATCTCACTCGCACGCTGAAGGATTGGGCCGATCGCGGAATCCGGGTGATCGGCCTGGACGCCGACGGCGACACCGTGGTCGACGACATGGACGGCGCCGACCCGCTGGTGGTTGTCGTCGGGTCCGAGGGCAAGGGGTTGTCGCGGCTGGTACGGCAGAACTGCGACGAGGTGGTGTCCATCCCGATGGCCGGGCACGCCGAATCGCTGAACGCCTCGGTCGCCGCCGGGGTGGTGCTCGCCGAGATCGCCCGCCAGCGCAGGGTTTGACTCCGGTGCGCGCCCGGCTCGCGCGCCTGGGTGCGGTACTGCTGACGCTGGCGGTGCTCGCGCCGCCGGCGGCGGCCCCGGCGCAAGCAGCCGCCTTCGACCTACAGGCGCATCGCGGCGGACGCGGCGAGACCACCGAGGAGTCGCTGCGGGCCTTCGCCAAATCACTCGAATTGGGCGTCAGCACACTCGAACTCGACATCAACCTCACCAGGGACGCCCAGCCGCTGGTGTGGCACGACCCGACGATCGACGCCCAGAAATGCACCGACACCGGACCCGCGTTCGCCGGCGATCCGCAGTATCCCTACGTCGGCAAGCTGGTGCACGAGCTCACCCTGGCGCAGATCCGCACGCTCGACTGCGGGCGGCGGCTGGCGGAGTTTCCCGACGCCGAGGTGGTACGGGGCAACAAGATAGCCATCCTGCCGGAGGTGTTCGACCTCGCCGATTCCTACCGCGCCGCGGTGCGCTACAACATCGAGACGAAGGTGGCGGCCGACCACCCCGGCACGTCGGCCGATCCCCGACAGTTCGTCGACGTGATACTGGCGGCGGTCAGGTCAGCCGGCAAAGTCGGCCGGGTGGAGATACAAAGCTTCGACTGGCGCACCCTGCCGATGGTGCGCCGGGACGAGCCGTCAATTCCGTTGGTGGCGTTGTACAGCCAGGACACCTGGGTGCCGGATTCGCCATGGCTCGCGGGGGAGAACCCGGCCGCCATCAATGACCCGATGCTCGGGGCGAAGCTGGTGGGCGCCGACATCATCTCGCCCGACTACCGCCTCGTCACGGGCAAACCCTATGTCGACCGCGCGCATTCGCTGGGGTTGGAAGTGATCCCGTGGACCGTCGATGACGCGGCCGGCATGCGCGAACAGATCGCCGACGGGGTCGACGGACTCATCACCGACTTCCCGACGCTGCTGCGCGGCGTGATGGCCGAACTCGGAATGCCGCTGCCGCCGGCCTACCACAGCGGTTAGCCGCCGAGCAGGCGCGCCGACGCCCACAGCGCGACCACCGCGACAACCAGGGACACGGGCACCGTGCACAGCCCGAGCCGGGTGTATTCCCCGACGCCGGCATCGACATCGTGCTGGCGAAGCACGCGCCGCCACAACAGGTTGGACAGCGAACCGACGTAGGTCAGGTTCGGTCCGATGTTCACCCCGAGCAAAACGGCCAGGATGGCGACCGGTCCGCTCGGGGCGACCAGCGGCAGCAGCACCAGGGTGGCGGGCAGGTTGTTCACGACGTTGGCCAGCGCGGCGGCCACCGCGGCGATGGCCAGCAGCGCGGGCAGCGTCGAACCGGACGGCAGCACCGCCGACATCGCCCTGTCCATGCCGTTGACCATGACCGCCCGCACCACGACACCGAGCGCCAGCACGAACACCAGGAACGACACGTGCGCCGAGCGCGCGATGTCCACCACCGAGGTGTGCCCGCGGTTCAGGCTGCGCACGGCCAGCGCGGCGGCGCCGGCGAGCGCCACCCAGGCCGGGGCCACCCCGACGGACTGGGCCACCGCGAACCCGGCCAGCGTCAGCCCGACGACCACCAACACGAACACCGGCGGGCGCGGCGCCTGCCCGTCGTCCTCCGGTTCGGGCTGCACACGCAGGTCGCCCGCGAAGAACCAGCGGAATATCGCGTACAGCGTGATCACCGCGCCCAGCCACGGCAGGGCCATCAACAGGGTGAACCGCGTGAATGACAGGCCGGCGGTGTGGAACGCCAGCAAGTTGGTCAGGTTCGACACCGGCAGCAGCAGGGAGGCGCCGTTGGCCAGGTGCGCGGTGGCATAGGCGTACGGCCGCACCGGTGTCTTCAGCCGGCGGACGGCGGCCAGCACCACCGGCGTCAGCAACACCACCGCGGTGTCCAGGCTCAGCACGGCGGTGATCAGGGAGGCGATGACGAACACCCGCAGCAGCAGGCCGCCCGACCCGACGCGGCCGCGCGCGATCGCGGCGCCCGCGGCCTCGAACAGGCCCTCGTCGTCGCACAGCTTGGCCAGCACCAGCACCGCGCCCAAAAACCCGACCACCCCCGACAACCCGGCCACCTCGTCGGCCGCCTGGCGCACCGAGATGGCGCCGACCGCGACCAGGACGAGCGCCGCGGGAACGGCCGCCACCGCCTCCGGCAGGCCCTTCGGACGCACCACCGCGAACGCCAGGACGGCAGCGAGCAGCGCCAGCGCAAGTGTCAGGGTCAATGTCTTAAGGCCGCTTCACGCCCAGGGGTCCTCGCGCCGCCACACCGTCGGCAGGTGCAGCGCGACACCGTCGTGCGCGGCCAGCTCGTCGAGGATGCGGACCGACACGTCGAGGTCGTCGCCCGCATAGGGCAACGCCCGCAGCGGTTTCGACAGCGGCCGGAAGAAGTCGTCCCAGTGAATGAGGAGCACCCGGCGCGCCCCCACCGCGCGCACGGTCTCGGTCCAGTAGTCGATCAGGTAGGACCGCGGCCGCAGCCCCAGCTGCCCGACCGACAGGTAGACGACGTCGGCGCGGTGGCCGGCCAGCGCGCCCCTGACGAAGCCGGCGCTGCCCTGGATCAGCAGCCGCCGCTCCGACGGCCGGTGGTGCACCAGCGCCGACCAGGCCTCACCGCAGCGGTAGGCGGAGGCCTTGACCGGCGGGGTCAGCGGCGCGTCGATGGTGCCGGGGAAGCGGTCCGGCGGGCAGTGATGGGACTCCACCAGCGTCACGTCGTAGGCGCCCAGCGTGATCGGCTCGCCGCTCTGGGCGACGACGATCCGTTCGTCGGGCAGCCCGTGTCCGCGCCCGACATTGGCCGCCGACTCACCGCCGACCAGCAGTGCGCCGGTGCGTTCGGCCACCAGCGCGGAATCCAGGGCGTGGTCGATGTGGGTGTGCACCGGGATCACGGCCTCCAGCCGGGACACCTTGGCCCGGGCCAGGCAGCCGTCCACGCGGGCCGGCGCCGGCGCCACCCTGCCGGCGGCCACCCGGGCCAGGCCGGGCCGGGAGAAGTAGCCGTCGGTCAGCAGCGCCGACGACCCGTCGTCGACGAGCAGCGTCGCCACGCCCATCCACAGCACCGACACCGACAGCGAGCCGGGTTCGGCGGCGGGCGCGTCGAACCGGTCCGCATACCGTGCGATGTCGGGCCGGCCGAGTTTGAGCCGCATCAGGCGAACGCCCCGATCTCGACACCCGCGGCCTGCAGCCGATCGCGGACGGCGGCGGCGATCTGCGCCGCACCGGGCGAATCACCATGCACGCAAACCGATTCCACGTCGACCGAGACGGACGCGCCGCCGGCAGCGGTGACCCGGCCGGAGGTCACCATGCCCAGCACGCGCTCGGCGATCGCCGCCGGGTCGTGCAGCACCGCGCCGGGCTCGCGGCGCGACACCAACTGGCCGTCGGGCCGGTAGGCGCGATCGGCGAAGGCCTCGGCCACCGTGCGCAGGCCGCGGCGCGCGGCCTCGTCGAAAAACGCCGAGCCGGCCAGGCCCAGCACGGGCAGCGCCGGGTCCACCATTCGCACCGCGTCGGCGACCGCGGCCGCCTGTTCGCGGTGGGTCACGATCGTGTTGTACAGCGCACCATGGGGTTTGACGTAGGAAACCGCGGAGCCCGACGCGCGCGCGATCGCCTGCAGCGCGCCGATCTGATACACCACATCGGCGACGAGGTCGTCGGCGGCGACGTCGATGAAGCGCCTGCCGAAGCCGGCCAGGTCGCGATAGCTCACCTGCGCCCCGATCCGAACACCGCGCTCGGCGGCCGACCGGCAGACCCGCAGCAGGCCGGCCGGATCCCCGGCATGGAATCCACACGCCACGTTGGCGCTGGTGACGATCCGCAGCATGGCGTCGTCATCGCCGAGGCGCCAGACGCCGAAGCCCTCGCCCAGGTCGGCGTTGAGGTCGATGCGGGCCACCCGCCCAGCTTATGGGGCGGCGCCGGCGCCGTCCTTCAGAGGCGGTCGTCTTCCCCGGCACCTAGCGGGTGACCACCGCGGCCGCGATCTGTTGGGCGACGTCGACCGCGGACCCACCGGACAAGAAGGAGCCGCAGGCGGCCACGTCGACGACGATGTTGTTGCGCACGGTCAGCGCGCGCTGGCACCGCCAGCCGTCCTGGCTGCCCTCCTGCTCTTCGGACGTGCTGAGCGTGCCGCCGACCTTGTGGGAATCGGCGACGGCCCACGCGATCTCGGGCTGGCCGGGGGGATGGTCGACGAACCGGCGGTTGGCACAGGCGGACCACCTCCGGACCGAGGCGTCGTAGAACGCGTTGGCCTGCCGGGCCGCGGGGTAGGCGATCACGGCCTGGTTGACGGAGCCGTTGCGCACCTTGGGGTCGTCGAAGCTGTCGTCCAGTCGCTCGCCGCGCACCGCGGTCCAGCCGGTGTCCGCGTACACGGCCTGCTGGGCCGGCCCGGCCATCGCCAAGCAGCTCTTGTCGCTGAACGTCTGGCTCGAGTCCCACATCTCCTGCGTGCGATACCGGATCCGCATGCCCGCGCCCACGATCTCGTTGAGCTTGCTGTCGTCGAGCAGCAGCCCGTCGAGGGCGGTGACCGCAACCGGCGCCCCCGGCAGCGGACCGCGGGTGTCCGCGGGCGCGGCGCTACCACCGACGATGGTGGTGCAGCCGGCCGTCAGGCCGCACGCCGCCGCCTGCAGCAGGATCGGGATTTGCCTACGCACCACAGCCTTTCGGACGCGGGGCCCGTCAATGGCGACAAGCTTAGGCGGCGACTTCCCGCCGGCGCCCGAGCAGCCAGCAGACCAGGTAGATCAGGAAGGAAATGCCTGCGACGAAGACCGACACCGGGACGCCGGGCGCCAGCGACAGCACGATGCCGCCGACGGCGGAAACCTCGGCGAAGACGACGGAGGCCACCATCGCCGTCGCCGGCGAGGCCACCACGCGGGCGGCCGCGGCCGCCGGGGTGATCAGCAACGACATCACCAGCAGCGCCCCGACGATCTGCACGGCCTGGGCGGCCACCACACCGACCAGCGCGGCGAACACGATGCCCAGCGCGCGCACGGGCACGCCGCGGGCCGCCGCGACGTCGGGGTCGACGGTGGCGAACAACAGCGGGCGGTAGCAGATGCCCAGCACCGCGATGACGAGCAGGCACACCAGGGCCAGCATGGTCAGCCCGGTGTAGCTGACGCCGACGATCTGACCGGTGAGCAACGCGAAGCTGGTCGCGGTGCGGCCCGGGTAGAGGTAGAGGAACAGCACCGCCAGGCCGAGCCCGAAGGCCAGCACCACGCCGATCACCGAGTCGCGTTCGCGGGCCCGCCGCCCCAGAACGCCGAACAGCGCGGCCGCCAGTGCGCTGCCCACCAGCGCTCCCAGCCCCACCGAGAACCCGACCAGCAGTGCGAAAGCCGCTCCGGTCAAAGACAATTCGCTGGAACCGTGCACGGCGAACGACATCTGGCGCATCACGATGAACGGCCCGATCAGCCCCGCCACCAGTCCCAGCAGCGCGGCGGCGAGCAGCGCCTGGCGGACGAAGTCGTGGCCGAGCAGGTGCGCGGTGACGTCGAAGTCGAGCAGGTGCGCAAGGACGTCGGTGAGCCGGTGGTTCACGGGTGCGCACCGTCGTTGGTGTCGCCCACCACCACGTAGCGGTCCTTGACCTTCACCACCTCGATGTCGGCCCGGTACAGCAAGGAGAGCGTCTCCGTGGTCATCACCTCGTCGACGGTGCCGATGCGGAATCGGCCGTCGACCAGATACACCAGCCGGTCCACGTACGGCAGGATCGCGTTGACGTCGTGGGTCACGACGATGACGGTGGTCGCCGCCTCGCGGCGGCGGCGGTCGATCAGTGCGGACACCAGCTTGGCGTTCGCCGGGTCCAGGGCCAGCAGCGGCTCGTCGCAGAGCAGCAGCATCGGATCGCTCACCAGCGCCTGCGCGATGCGGATCCGCTGCAACTCCCCGCCCGACATCACGCCCACCCGGACGTCCGCCAGGTGCTCGGCGTTGACCTGCCGCAGCGCGTCGGCCACCGCCGCGCGGCGGCGTGCCCGGTCGGCGCCCCTCAGCGGCAGGCCGCCCCACCGGTGACCGTCGAAGCCCAGCCGAACCAGGTCGCGTCCCCGAAGCATCACGTCGTGGTCCATCGGCCGGTGTTGCGGCACGTAGCCGACGCGTTCGCTGCCCGAGGTCATCGGCTTTCCGTCGACCAGCGCGACACCGGCGGACAGCGACAGCTGCCCCAGCAGCACCTTGAGCAGCGACGTCTTGCCGCTGCCGTTGGGACCGAGGACCGCGATGAACTCGCCGCGCGACACCGACAGGTCGAGGTGGTCCCACAGCACGCGGTCCCCGAACGCCAGCCGGGCACCGCGCAGCGAGACGGTGTCCGGGTAGCGGTCGACGGCCCGGGCCGCATCGAGGGTCATGGCTGCACGGACCGGCCCGACTGCAGCGCGGTCAGCAGCTGGTTGACCGTGTTGCGCTGCCAGGTCAGGTAATCGGTTCCGGCGGGCAGGGTTTCGCTCACCTCGGTCACCGGCACGCCCGAGCGCTGCGCGGCGTCCCGCACACCGTTGATCGCCGCGGTGGACGTCTGCGGATTGACCAGCACCGCCGACACCTGGCGGTGGTTGATCAGGTCGAGGACGAACGCCATGTCGGCCGGCGAGGGATCGGTCTCGTTCTCGTTGGCGGCGGTGAAGGCGGGCGGTGTGCGGTTGACCAGTCCGGTGGCCGCCAGCAGGTAGTGGCCGACCGGCTCGGTCGAGATGACCGGGGTGCCGGGGTAGGCGCTCGCGATGGCGTGTTCGGAGATGGCGATCGCGTCCGCGCCGCGGCAGAACTCGGCGGCGTTGGCGCGGTACTCGGCGGCGTGGGCCGGGTCGATGGCGGCCACGCGGTCGGCGACGGCGAAGGCCACCGACTTGGCGACGCCGAGGTTGTAGAAGACGTGCTCGTTGGCCGGCTGCTGTCCCGCGCCGGCCCCCTTGAGGAACGAGTAGGCGCCGATCGATTGCACGCCCGGATGCCCCGCCAGCACCTGCTCGACCCAGGGGTCGTAACCGCCGCCGTTGTACACGACCAGGGTGGCGTCGGCGATGGCCGCGGCATCCGAGGGGCTGGCTTGATAGGAATGCGGGTCGGTGTCGGCCCCGGTCAGGATGGAGTTCACCGGGATGTGACGGCCGGTGACGGCGAGCACCACGCTGCCCCAGACGCCGGTGGAGGCCACGACGGTGGCCGCGCGTGGGTGCGCCGTGCCGCCGCAACCGGTGAGCGCGGCGGCGGCCAGCAGGACCAGCGCGGCAGGCAGCCAACGCAGCGCATCACGCACCGCGCGTCGTCCCCGCTTGAGCGCCATGCGCACGTCCGAAATCCTCTCACTGGCCGACCGGCCGACCCACAATACTAATGAAAATCGTTTCCATTACAAACTGGCGGTCGGCCGCCGCGTAGGCGCGACAGTCGATCCGCTGTAGCGTCACCGAACGTGGGTCCCGCACCGCGCCGGCGTGCGACTCTGGCATCGCTGGCCGACGAACTGAAGGTGTCGCGCACCACGATCTCGAACGCCTTCAACCGGCCGGATCAACTCTCCGCCGACCTGCGCGAACGCGTGCTGGCGACGGCCAAGCGGCTCGGCTACCCGGGTCCGGACCCCGTGGCGCGATCCCTGCGCACCCGCAAGGCGGGCGCGGTCGGCCTGGTGATGGCCGAACCGCTGACCTACTTCTTCAGCGACCCGGCGGCCCGGGACTTCGTCGCAGGGGTCGCCCAGTCCTGCGAAGAGCTGGGGCAGGGGCTGCTGCTGGTGGCCGTCGGGCCCGGCCGCAGCATGGAGGACGGGATGAGCGCGGTGCTGGGCGCCGGTGTGGACGGTTTCGTGGTGTATTCGGTCTGCGAAGACGACCCCTACCTGCAGGTCGTCCTGCAGCGCCGGTTGCCGGTCGTGGTGGTCGACCAGCCGAAGGGGCTCGCCGGTGTGTCCCGGGTGGGCATCGACGACCGGGCGGCGATGCGCGAGCTGGCGGACTACGTGCTCGGCCTGGGGCATCGCGAGATCGGGTTGCTGACCATGCGGCTCGGCCGGGACCGGCGGCAAGGGCTGGTGGACGTCGACCGGTTACGGTCGCCGGCCTTCGACGTGCAGCGCGAACGGATCACCGGGGTGTGGGAGGCGATGACGGCGGCCGGCGTCGACCCCGGCGCGCTGACCGTGGTGGAGAGCTACGAGCACCTGCCGGACTCGGGTGGGGCCGCGGCCAAGGCGGCGCTGGAGGCCAACCCGCGGATCACCGCGCTGATGTGCACGGCGGACATATTGGCCCTGTCCGCCATGGATTACCTTCGCGCACATGGCATTTACGTGCCCGGGCAGATGACCGTCACCGGTTTCGACGGGGTGCCCGACGCGGTCGGCCGGGGCTTGACCACGGTGTCGCAGCCGAGCCTGCAAAAGGGTCGCCGGGCCGGTGAGCTGTTGTTGAGTCCGCCGCGGTCGGGCCTGCCCGTCGCCGAGGTCCTGGGCACCCAGCTGATCCGGGGCCGCACCGCCGGTCCGCCCGCCTAGCCCTGATGGCGGCGACCCGTCCCCCAGCTTCGCGGGGGTACCCCCAGCGCCCGGCTACGCCGCGCTTGCGATCGCCGCTAGCCGCCGTTCTGGTCCCCGATCAGCAACCGCACGGCCAGGTCCAGGCGCTTGCTGACGTCGGTCGCCGAGGCGCGCCGGGTGAGCCAGGCGAGCAGGTTGGACAGCCACACGTCCGAGATCACCCGGGCGATGTGGTACTGGTCCTCGGTCGGCTCCCCGTCCGCCATGGCCCGGGCGAACATGGAGTCGATGAGCTTCTCGACCTGGTCGACCTCGCTGGCCGCCGAGGCGTCGGCGAACACATAGGCACGCGTCATGGCCTCGGTGAGCAGGGGATTGCGCTGCATGGCCCGGTTGAGCTTGCCGACCATGAAGTTCAGCCGTTGAAACGGCGTGCCCCCGGCGACCGACGAGCGGTCGGTCTTGGCGTCGATGCGGCTGAATTCGCGGCCCAGCGCCGAAACCAGCAGGTGCACCTTCGACGGGAAATACCGGTACAGAGTGCCCACCGCGACGTCGGCGCGGTCCGCGACGGCACGCATCTGAACCGCCTCATAGCCACCCTTGGACGCGATGGCCATGGTGGCGTCCAGGATGCGCTTGCGCCGCTCCCGCTGGGCCTCAGAGCCGAGTTCGGACTCGGCCAGCACTGCCACGTTCATCACCTCGCGCGGCTGCGAGTCAGAAGCGCGGCTCGAGGTGGCCTTCGAGTTGGCACTGGCTGGCATCTGCGGGGTTGCTCCTGTTCCTGGCGGCTCGCTTGCAAACGATACGCATGCTGAGTGTGAATTTCCCACCTCCGTACCGCCGGGACAGCCGCATGTGCTGCTGCGATGGCGTTCGACTTGACGGTCGATCGCTGGCACTATTAGAACACGTTCTAGTCTGCGACGTGGTCGGGTTGCGCAGCGACCCGAGGCAGACAGGACAATCGAGAGCTAGGGGTCGTAGGCCCCAGGTCACGTCGAGTCGAAGGACGCGGAGGTCCCGAGGGTGGTAGCGACCGTCACAGACGAGCAGTTCGCCGCGCGCGCCCTGGTGCGCGACTGGGCCCGCAACGCGACGTCGGGGCCCGGCGGGACGACGGCAATCCGCGAGGTCGAGCGGGGCGACACGGACGCGTGGCGCCCGGTCTTCGCCCGCCTGGCCGAGCTGGGCATCTTCGGTGTCGCGATCCCCGAGGAGCACGGCGGCGCGGACGGCAGCGTCGAGGATCTGTGCGCGATGGTCGAGGAAGCGGCCAAGGCGCTGGTGCCCGGCCCGGTGGCGACCACCGCGCTGGCGACGCTCGTCGTCACCGATCCCGAACTGCTGGGGCAGCTGGCCGCCGGCGAACGCTTCGCCGGGCTGGCGCTGGAAGGTGACGCCCAGTTCGACGCCGACAGCTCGCGCGTGTCGGGTGTCCTGCCGTGGGCGTTGGGCGCCGCCGACGGTGGTGTCCTGCTGCTGCCCGCCGACGGCAAGTGGCTGCTGGTCGACACCGCCTCGCAAGGCGTGCAGATCGAGCCGCTGGAGGCCACCGACTTCTCCCGGCCGCTCGCCCGGGTGGTGTTGACGTCGGCACCGGCCACCGTGATCGCGGCGTCGCCGGCGCGGGTCGAGGAGCTGGCGGCGACCGTGCTGGCGGCCGAGGCCGCCGGCGTGACGCGGTGGTCACTGGACACCGCCGTCGACTACGCCAAGGTCCGCGAGCAGTTCGGCAAGCCGATCGGCAGCTTCCAGGCCGTCAAGCACCTGTGTGCCGAGATGCTGTGCCGCGCCGAGCAGGCGGAGGTGGCCGCCGCCGACGCCGCCCGCGCCGCCGCGGAGTCCGATCCCGAGCAGTTTTCGATCGCGGCCGCATTGGCCGCGAGCATCGGTATCGCCGCCGCCAAGGCCAACGTCAAGGACTGCATCCAGGTCCTCGGCGGCATCGGCTGCACCTGGGAGCACGACGCCCACCTGTACCTGCGCCGGGCGCACGCCATCGGACGCTTCCTGGGCGGCGCCGAGCGCTGGTTGCGCCGCGTCACCGAACTGACCCAGGCCGGCGTGCGGCGGCGGCTGGGAATCGACCTCACCGACGTCGAGGGCCAGCGTGCGGCGATCGCCGCGGCCATCGCTGAGGTCGCCGCGCTGCCCGAGGAGAAGCGCCAGGCGGCGCTCGCCGAGGCCGGGCTGCAGGCGCCGCACTGGCCGGCTCCGCACGGGCGCTCCGCGTCACCGGCCGAACAGCTGCTGATCGATCAGGAGATGGCGGCGGCCGGCGTGATCCGCCCGGACCTGGTGATCGGCTGGTGGGCGGCGCCGACCATCCTCGAGCACGGCACCCCCGAGCAGATCGAGCGCTTCGTGCCGGGCACCCTGCGCGGTGAATTCCTGTGGTGCCAGCTGTTTTCCGAGCCGGGAGCCGGCTCGGACCTGGCGTCGCTGCGTACCAAGGCGGTGCGGGGTGAGGGCGGCTGGCTGCTCACCGGGCAGAAGGTCTGGACGTCGGCGGCGCACAAGGCGCGCTGGGGTGTGTGCCTGGCCCGCACCGATCCCGACGCGCCGAAGCACAAGGGCATCACCTACTTCATCGTCGACATGCGCTCGCCCGGCATCGAGATCCGGCCGCTGCGCGAGATCACCGGCGACTCGCTGTTCAACGAGGTCTTCCTGGACAACGTGTTCGTCCCCGACGAGCTGGTGGTCGGCGCGGTGAACGACGGCTGGCGGCTGGCGCGGACCACGCTGGCCAACGAGCGCGTCGCGATGGCCACCGGCACCGCGCTGGGCAACCCGATGGAGGAGCTGCTCAGGGTGCTGGCGAAGCTCGACCTCGACGCCGCGCAGCAGGATCGGCTCGGCCGGTTGATCGTGATCGCCCAGACCGGTGCGCTGCTGGACCAGCGGATCGCCCAGCTCGCCGTCGGCGGGCAGGACCCGGGCGCGCAGTCCAGCGTCCGCAAGCTCATCGGCGTGCGCTACCGGCAGGCGCTGGCCGAGTACATGATGGACGTCTCCGAGGGCGGCGGGCTGGTCCGCAACCACGCGGTGTACGACTTCTTGAACACCCGCTGCCTGACCATCGCCGGCGGCACCGAGCAGATCCTGCTCACCGTAGCCGCCGAGCGGCTCCTCGGCCTGCCGCGCTAGCGCCGCCCGGGCCCAACGGCGCTCTGCCCGCCGGCGTTCGGTCCGAAGTGGTATTGCAGGCCGCGCCCGAGTCGCCTGATCGGGCTGATGTGGAACAGGATCTGCATCACGTGCCAGTACATCGGTGAGAAGTGCCGCTTGATGTCTTCCGCATCGGCGACCCACCATTCGCCGTCGAACACCAGCCCCGGCACCGCCCTTTCGAGTTCGCGCGGGTCGCCGATGCTCCAATCGAGCTGCGCGCCTGAGGCTCTCACCGGCGGATAACGCTGCAGCAGCCACACTCCCGCGCGGCTGTAGCCATCGAAAAGCAATAGACCCGCGGGGAAGTGCCCGACGATGCGCCGCAGCATCGCCAGGCCGTCGGTGCGACGCAGATATGGCGTCAGCCCCTCGGCGACAACCAGGACCGGCCGGTCGGCGGCGATCCCGCCGAGCAGCTCCGGGTCGGTGATCGAGGCGGAGACAACGTGCAGCCCGGGGCGTGGATCAAACAGCTTTCGCCGCAGTGCGATGACGTCGGGCAGGTCGATGTCATACCAGTCGACGGTGGCCGGCGGGTTGACCCGGTAGGCCCGGGTGTCGAGTCCGCAGCCCAGATGCAAGACGACGCAATCGGGGTGACCGTCGAGGAATCGCATGACCCGCCGGTCGTAGGCCTTGGAGCGCATCGCGGAGGATTGTTGATCGCGAGGGCGCATGCGCAAGTCGCCGAAGTCGTAGTCGAGGCGCCGCACGGCGCGATCGGCTTCGCGGTCGCCGAGGATGGAATCGGGCCGGCGGCTGTCCAGCGCCTTGCCGTAGAGGGTGACCAGCGCGGTCTGCTGCGTCCCCGTGAGGCTGACCTTCATGTGATCACCCATCGTCAGTCCGGGCGGATCGCTCGCGCCGCCCGATGTTCACCATCGGCCGGTCGCGCGCATCGCCAGAACAGTTTCGGCCATCCGGTACGCCGGGGCTAGAGACCGAAGTCCTCGGCGAGAGCCGCTGACCGCCAGAAGTGTATGCAGGCGACCGGTTTTCCGGCGCATGGCCACGGCTACGCTGCGCCGCGGCCAGCTCATCGGGCGCCCGCGCCGGTAATCTCGTGGAGCGTGTTCGTGTCGGGGCCTTTCGGCCCTGGCCGGGCCCGTCAAGCGGTCGCTCTACTGGGTGTCAAACGCCGGTGCGAGGAAGGGAGCCGTGTCGTGGGTGCGCGACGTGCCGTGGTCTTGCACAAGCGACGACGGGGGCAGGGCATCACGTGTCGCTGACAGCTGATGCGACCACCCTTGGGCTGACGTCGGAGGAGGCCGCACGCCGGCTGGCGGTCGATGGCCCCAACGAGTTGCCGACAGCCAAGCAGCGCAACATCTTCCGTGAGGCGTGGGACGTGATCCGCGAGCCCATGCTGTTGCTCCTGCTCGGTGCCGGCCTGGTCAATTTCCTGCTGGCCGAGCCGCTCGACGGCGTGATGTTGATGGCGTTTGTCGTCGTGGTGATCGTGATCTCGATCTACCAGGAGCACAAGACCGAGCGGGCGCTGGCCGCGCTGCGGGACCTCTCCTCGCCCCGGGCGCTGGTCATGCGCGACGGGGTGCAGCGACGCGTAGCGGGCAGGGACGTCGTCCGTGGTGACTTGCTGATGCTGGCCGAGGGCGACCGGGTGCCGGCCGACGCCGTGCTGGTGGACTGTGCCAACTTCTCGGTTGACGAATCGGCGCTGACGGGTGAGTCCGTGCCGGTGCGAAAGGTCGCGGTGGACTCTTCCGCCATGTCGGCGCCGATGGGGCATGCGGGCGGGGACGCGACGCCGTGGGTCTTCTCGGGCACCCTGGTGGTCAAAGGCCATGGCATGGCGGTCGCCAAGGCCATCGGCGCGGGCACCGAGCTGGGCAAGATCGGCGCGGCCCTGCGGACCATCGAGCCGCAACGCACGCCGCTGCAGCGCGAAATCAACAGGCTGGTAAGGGTTCTGGCGGTCTTCGGGATGGCCGCCGCGGCGGCCGTGGTGGTGGTCTACGGGTTGACCCGGGGCAATTGGCTGGCCGGGCTACTCGCCGGCATCGCGACCGCGATGGCGCTGCTGCCCGAAGAGTTCCCCGTTGTGCTGACCGTCTTCATGGCGCTGGGTGCCTGGCGGATGTCGCGCAAGCATGTGCTGACGCGCCGGCCCCCCGTGGTCGAGACGCTGGGATCGGCGACCGTGCTGTGCGTGGACAAGACCGGCACCCTGACCATGAACCAAATGACGGTGCGGCAGCTGATCGCCGGCGGGCGAACTTTCACCTGCGATGGCCAATTATTGCCGGAGGCGTTCCACACAATCGCGGAGTTCTCGGTGCTCGCCTCACCCATCGATCCGTTCGATCCGATGGACAAGGCCTTCAAGGATCTTGGCGCGAAATACCTGTCCGGCACCGCGCATCTGCACGACGACTGGGAGCTGGTCCGCGAATATCCGCTCTCCGAAGGCCTTTTGGCCCTGTCGCACGTCTGGCGCTCACCCGACGGGGAACGCTATGTGATCGCCGCCAAGGGCGCCCCGGAGGCGATCGCCGATCTGTGTCACCTGGGCGCCGAACGGCTGGCGTCGGTGGCCGCTCAGGTCGAACAGGCCACCGCCGACGGCCAGCGGGTGCTGGCGGTCGCGCGCGCGGGATTCGACGCCGACAGCGCACTGCCCACGCAACAGCATGACTTCGACTTCGAATTCCTCGGTCTCGTCGGCCTGCACGACCCGGTCCGCCCCGGCGTGGCCGCCGCCGTCGAGGAATGCCGCAGCGCGGCGATACGGACGATCATGATCACCGGCGACTACCCCGGGACGGCCCTGGCCATCGCGCGCGAAATCGGCCTCGACCATGCCGCCGGCTGCATCACCGGTTCCGATCTCGGCACGATCCCCGAAGATGAATTGGCGGAACGCATTCGCTCGGTGAGCGTGTTCGCTCGGATGGTTCCCGACCAGAAGCTTGCGCTGGTGCGGGCGCTGCAGGCCAACGACGAGGTCGTCGGAATGACGGGCGACGGCGTCAACGACGCCCCCGCGCTGCGGGCCGCCGATATCGGCATCGCGATGGGAGCGCACGGCACCGACGTCGCGCGCGAATCGGCCGCCCTGGTGATCACCGACGACGACTTCACCTCCATCGTGGGCGGGATACGTCAGGGCCGGGGCATCTTCGACAACCTTCGCAAAGCGATGGCCTACGTCATCGCGGTGCACCTGCCGATCGTCGGCATGTCACTGATCCCCGTATTCGTGGCGCACTGGCCACTGGTCCTGCTCCCCGTGCAGATCGCGTTCCTGGAACTCATCATCGACCCCGCCTGCTCGGTGGTCTTCGAGGCGGAGCAGATCGATCCCGCGATCATGCGACAACCACCACGCGGGCTGCACGAGCCGATGTTCGGCCGGCGCGTACTGACCATCGCCGCGCTGCAAGGATTGTCGGCGCTGGCCGCCACCGCGGCGGTCTACGTGTGGGCCGTGCTGACCGAACAGTCGAACGACGTCGTGCGCTCGATCACGTTCGCCACGCTCGTCGTGAGCAACCTGGCGCTGATCTTGGTGAATCGCTCGTGGCGGCTGCCGGTGTGGCGGGCGTTTCAGCAGCGCCGCAACCCAACGCTCAAATGGGTCCTGGGCGGGGCCACCGCGCTTCTCGTTGTCGTGCTGTCCGTTCCGGGTTTGCGCCACGCGTTCAAGTTCGGTCAGATCACGCCCGGTCAATGGGGTGTGGCCGTCGTCGCCGGAGTCGTTGGTGTCGGCTGGTTCGAGATCTACAAGACCGTCACCGGGCACCGGCAACCGGGTTCGTCCCGGTCTCATCGGGTGAGGCCGTCGTGACCGGTTCGGGGATCGCGGTCGGCCTGCAGCTCGGCACCCAGCCCCCGCTCGGTGCCACTCGCGCCTATCTCGTCGGAGCCCGCGCGATGCGGCTGGACTCCGTCATGCTCATCGATCACTTCCAGAACGTCTTCCCCAGCGTCATCTGGGACCGGCAGCTGACGTGGCTCGCCGCGCAGCGCCCGACCCCGCACGAGTTCTTCGACTATCAAGTGCTGTTCGGTTTCCTCGCGTCGCGCGTGGGCCGTATGCGCCTGGGCGTGGGGGTGACCGAGTCGATCAGGCGGCACCCCGTCCTGATCGCGCAAGCCATCATGACCCTTTCCCATCTGACCAAGCGCGCACCCATCCTCGGCATCGGAGCCGGCGAACGGATGAACATCGACCCCTACGGGCTGGACCCCACCGGGCCGGTCGGCCGCCTGGAGGAGGCCCTGCAAATCATCCGGCTCTGCCTGTCGCAGCGAGGGCCGATCACGTTCTCGGGCAGGCATTTTCGGCTCGAGCGCGCGCCGATGGATCTCAAACCCGCACCTGGCAGGGCTCCGGAGATCTGGATCGCCGGACACGGGTCGCGGATGCTTGCACTGACCGGACGCTACGGCGACGGGTGGTACCCCACCGCGGTAGTGTCGCCGCGCGAATACGCGGACAAGCTCGCGACGGTGCGAGCCGCGGCCGGTGAGGCGGGGCGTGACCCGGCCTCGATCACCCCTGCGCTGCACCGGTTCGCGGTGATCGCACCCACCGAGCGCGAGGCGCGAGCCATGCTCAGGACGAAGGTCATCAGGTCGTTGGGACTGATGGCGCCCAGCGACCTGTGGCGCCAAGCCGGGACCGTGCACCCCTTTGGCGAACACTTCAACCCGCTCGTCGACTTCGTGCCCGGCGACTACGACCGGGCGACGATGGACGCGGCGATCGCCGCGGTACCCGACGACCTGGTCAGCGAGGGCCCGCTCCTGTGGGGCGCCCCCGACCAGGTGGTCGCCAGGCTTCGGGCCTTCGGCGACGCCGGCATGCGGCACGTCGTCCTCGCCCCCGTGTCAGGTCTGGTCTCCAAACGCGCCGCCCTCTACGGGCTCTGGGCCACCGGGCGGATCGCGCGGTCACTTCGTGGCATTGCCCAACACGGCAGTTAACTCAAAGCCCAGTGCCTTGACCGACGGTCCAGCCGGATCCGTGAACCCACGCGGCCCTAGGAGAACGTGGTCTGGGCGCAGGTGCTGGGTGAGGTGGTGTTGACCCCGGGATAAACCACCTGGATGTGGGTGCAGACGATGACGTTGTTGTCGGTCTTGGGCTGGCCCGTCTGCCAATCGGTGGAGTCGATGCGGCCCGTCGTCTGGTACTTGTCCGGCGGGCCCTCGCCGAAGTAGACGGTGGTGATCTCGTCGGATCCCATGGACTTCATCACCCGCTCGTACTGGCCGGTGGCGTGCGCGTCCAGGTAGGCCAGCCGGTTCGACGAACGGATCTCGGTGGTCTGGCGGGCCCACAGCCCGGGCGGGAAGCCGGTCACCCCGTCGGGGGTCAGCATGTCCGCTCCGGCGGTGAAGTCGCAGTGGCCGTCGGACTTGAAGCAATTGAGGACGGTGCGCGTCTCCAGCTGGTTGGGTCCGTCCAGCGGGAACAACGTGGTCGCGGTGTTGCTGGCCGCGCCGGCGGCGGGGGCGGGCAGCAACACCAACGCCGATCCGACGACCGTCATCCCCGTCATCAGCCGCTTCATGCTGCTCCCCTCTCGGTTCGCCAACCCTAACGGTGAACCTAATCCCGCCACTACTCGTCGTAGGTGACTTCTACCGAATCAGATTCGGGGTGGGATTGACAGGCCAGGATCAGGCCGTCGTCGAGGTCCTGCTGCTCGAGCACGTCGTTGACCTCCATGCTCACCTTGCCGCTGCGCAAGGTGCACGCGCACGCGCCGCAGTGGCCCTCGCGGCAGGAGAACGGCGCGTCGAGGCCCTTCGCCAGCAGCACGTCGAGCAGTTTGGCGTTGCGCGGCCACGACACGGTGTGGGTTTCCCCGTCCAGCTGCACCACGGCGGTGGCGGGCGGCTGGTCGCCCGGGGCGGTGTCGTCGATCTTCACCGCCGCGAACGGGTCGGAGTCCAGCGACTTGAACACCTCGATGTGCACTTGCGCGGCAGGCACTTTCAGCGATTCCAGCGCCTCGCGGGCGGCGTCCATGAAGGGTCCGGGCCCGCAGATGTACACGGGCCGATCGGTGTAGGGGGCGGCGAGCTTTGCCAGCGCCGCGACGCTCGGCATCCCCTGCAGCGATTCCAGCCAGTGCACGACCGTGAGCCGGTCGGGATGCTTGGCGGACAATTCGCGCAGCGCGTCGGAGAAGATCACCGACTTCTCGTCGCGGTTGGCGTACAGCAGGGTCACCTGGCCGCCGCCCTCGGCGAGGGCCGACTTGCAGATCGACATGATCGGGGTGATCCCGCTGCCCGCGGCCATCAGCAGGAAGTCGTCGTCGAGCGTTTTCGGCACGAAGGTGCCCGACGGGGCCAGCACGTGGATCCGCATGCCGGCCCGGGCGTGCTCGCACAGCCAGTTCGATGCGTACCCGTCCGCGGTCCGCTTGACCGTGACGGTCAGCGCATCGTCGGTGAACGGCGAACTGCACAGCGAGTAGCAGCGGGCCACCGAGCCGGTGCGCTCGCTGGGGATGCGCAGCGTCAAGAACTGGCCCGGCGCGTAGCGCAGCCGCTCGGGCGGGATGTCGGGGTCACCCGGCTCGTCGGGCACCGCGAACACCAGCGACCGCGCGTCGTCGGTCTCGGCGACGACCTCGGCGATCTGCAGTTCAAGGACGTGGTCACCGAGTGGCTCGTCGAGATTGGCCTCGGCCAAGACCCATCCTCCCTCTCGTCACAACTAGAACATGTTACAGAAAACCGGATCCATATCGCTACCAGCCGCAGGAATACCCTGCTCGACACAAATCGGAACGTGTTCTAGTCTCTGGTGTAAGTCCGCACTCTCAGGAGGCAAACTTAAGTGACGTCCATTCAACAGCGTGACGCGCAGTCGGTTTTGGCTGACATCGATGATCTGCTGCCGCGGATCAGGGAGCGCGCTCAGGCGACGGAGGATTTGCGGCGGCTGCCCGACGAAACCGTTCAGGATCTCCAGGACATCGGCTTCTTCACCCTGCTGCAGCCCGAACAGTGGGGCGGGCTGCAATGCGATCCGACCCTGTTTTACGAGGCGGTGCGGCGGCTGGCCAGCGCGTGCGGTTCCACCGGCTGGGTGAGCTCCATCATCGGCGTGCACAACTGGCACCTGGCGTTGTTCGACCAGCAGGCGCAGGAGGAGGTCTGGGGCGACGACCCCAACGTGCGGGTCTCGTCCTCGTACGCCCCGATGGGCGCCGGCGTGGTCACCGACGGCGGATATCTGGTCAACGGTTCCTGGAACTGGTCGTCGGGCTGCGACCACGCCACGTGGGCCTTCCTGGGCGGCCCGGTGATCAAGGACGGCCGCCCGGTCGACTTCGGCAGCTTCCTGATCCCCCGCAGCGAGTACCGCATCGACGACGTGTGGCATGTCGTCGGTCTGCGCGGCACCGGCAGCAACACCGTGGTCGTCAAGGACGTCTTCGTGCCCAGGCACCGCTTCCTGTCCTACAAGGCGATGAACGACGGCACCGCCGGCGGGTACCAGACCAACACCGCCCCGGTCTACAAGATGCCTTGGGGCACAATGCATCCCACCACCATCTCGGCGCCGATCGTCGGCATGGCCTACGGGGCGTACGACGCGCACGTGGAGCACCAGGGCAAGCGGGTGCGCGCGGCGTTCGCCGGCGAGAAGGCCAAGGACGACCCGTTCGCCAAGGTGCGCATCGCCGAGGCGGCCAGCGACATCGACGCGGCGTGGCGCCAGTTGAGCGGCAACGTCGCCGACGAGTACGCGCTGCTGTCCGCCGGCAAGGAGATCCCCTTCGAGCTGCGCGCCCGCGCGCGCCGCGACCAGGTGCGGGCGACCGGGCGCGCGATCGCGTCGATCGACCGGCTGTTCGAGGCCTCCGGCGCCACCGCCCTCGGCAACGACCAACCGGTGCAACGGTTCTGGCGCGACGCGCACGCCGGCCGGGTGCACGCCGCCAATGACCCCGAGCGGGCCTACCAGATCTTCGGGAACAACGAGTTCGGGTTGCCGCCCGGCGACACCATGGTCTAGCCGTGACGGCAACAACGGGGGAATTGACGTTCGAGTCCACGTCGCGCTTCGCCGAGGTCGATGTCGACGGACCGCTCAAGCTGCACTACCACGAGGCCGGGGTCGGCAACGACCAGACGGTGGTGCTGCTGCACGGCGGGGGTCCGGGCGCGGCGAGCTGGACGAACTTCTCGCGCAACATCCCGGTGCTGGCGCAGCGGTTCCACGTGCTGGCCGTCGACCAACCCGGTTACGGGCTTTCCGACAAGCGCGCCGAGCACGGCCAGTTCAACCACTACGCGGCGCGGGCGCTCAAGGGCCTCTTCGACCAGCTCGAGCTGGGACGCGTTCCGCTGGTGGGCAATTCGCTGGGCGGGGGCACCGCGGTCCGGTTCGCCCTGGACTACCCGGACCGGGCCGGGCGGCTCGTGCTGATGGGGCCGGGCGGGCTGAGCATCAACCTGTTCGCCCCCGATCCGACCGAGGGCGTCAAGCGGCTGGGAAAGTTCTCCGCCGAACCGACCCGGGAGAACCTCGAGGCCTTCCTGCGCGTCATGGTCTACGACCAGAAGCTGATCACGCCGGAGCTGATCGACGAGCGGTTCGCGCTGGCCAGCACGCCGGAATCGTTGACCGCGACCCGGGCGATGGGAATGTCTTTCGCCGGAGCCGATTTCGAGCTCGGCATGATGTGGCGCGAGGTGCACCGGCTGCGCCAGCCCGTGCTGTTGATCTGGGGCCGGGAGGACCGGGTCAACCCGCTCGACGGCGCGCTGGTCGCGCTCAAGACCATTCCGCGTGCGCAACTCCACGTCTTCGGGCAGTGTGGGCATTGGGCGCAGGTGGAGAAGTTCGACGAGTTCAACAAGCTGACCGTCGATTTCCTGGGAGGCGCGTGATGAGCATCCGATCGCTGGGCTATCTCCGCATCGAGGCCACCGACATGGCGGCCTGGCGTGAATACGGCCTGAAGGTGCTCGGCATGGTCGAGGGCAAAGGCAACACCGAGGGTGCGCTGTACCTGCGGATGGACGACTTCCCGGCCCGGCTGGTCATCGTGCCGGGCGAGCGCGACCACCTGATGGAGGCCGGCTGGGAATGCGCCAACGCCGAAGGCCTGCAAGAGATCCGGAACCGGCTCGACCTCGAGGGCGTGCCCTACAAGGAGGCCACCGCCGCCGAACTGGCGGATCGCCGGGTCGCCGAGATGATCCGGTTCGCCGACCCGTCCGGCAACTGCCTGGAGGTGTTCCACGGGGTCGCGCTGGAGCACCGCCGCGTGGTCAGCCCCTACGGGCACAGGTTCGTCACCGGCGAGCAGGGGCTGGGCCACGTGGTGCTGTCCACCCGCGACGACGACGAGGCGCTGCACTTCTACCGCGACGTGCTCGGCTTCAAGCTGCGCGACTCGATGCGGATGCCGCCGCAGGTGGTGGGCCGGCCCGCGGACGGCGCGCCCGCGTGGCTGCGGTTCTTCGGCTGCAACCCGCGCCACCACAGCCTGGCCTTCCTCCCGCTGCCGACGCCCAGCGGCATCGTGCACCTGATGATGGAGGTCGAGAACGCCGACGACGTGGGGCTGTGCCTGGACCGGGCGTTGCGCCGCAAGGTGCCGATGTCGGCCACGCTGGGCCGGCACGTCAACGACTTGATGCTCTCGTTCTATATGAAGACGCCCGGCGGGTTCGACATCGAATTCGGCTGCGAGGGAAGGCAAGTCGAGGACAACGACTGGGTGGCCCGGGAAAGTACCGCCGTGAGTTTGTGGGGCCACGACTTCACCGTCGGCGCCCGCGGATAGTCATGTCTGCGCCGATCGATCCGCGGGCCTTCCGCCAGGTGCTGGGCCAGTTCTGCACCGGTATCACGATCATCACCACGGTGCACGACGACGTTCCGGTCGGCTTCGCCTGCCAGTCGTTCGCGGCGCTGTCGCTGGACCCGCCGTTGGTGCTGTTCTGCCCCACCAAGGTGTCGCGGTCCTGGCAGGCGATCGAGGCCACCGGCCGGTTCTGCGTCAACGTGCTGCGGGAGAAGCAGAAGGACGTGTCGGCGCGGTTCGGATCGAAGGAGCCCGACAAGTTCGCCGGGATCGACTGGCACCCTTCGGAACTCGGCTCGCCGATCATCGACGGTTCGCTGGCCCACATCGACTGCACGGTGGCGTCCGTGCACGACGGCGGCGATCACTTCGTGGTGTTCGGCGCGGTGCAGTCGCTGTCGGAGGCACCCAAGATCAAGCCCCGCCCGCTGCTGTTCTATCGCGGCGAATACACCGGGATCGAACCGGACAAGACCACCCCGGCGCAGTGGCGCGACGACCTGGAGGCGTTCCTCACCACCACCAACCAGGACACCTGGCTCTGATTGCCAACTCCGCTGGAGGCGAATCGGGCCTGCCCGCGATTCGGTGATGTGTTTGCGCTGGGCTCAACACATATCAAATGCAAATGTCGCCAAGGCTGACACACGTAACCGCCTCGTCTAGTTTGCTTAGCATGGTTGTTGCACTCACGCGCAACGCTCCTTCCGCTCTCCCCGGTGTCTCCTGGTGAGGCGAGCAAACTCGTAATCCACTTCAGCCGCTTGGTGTTTCGGTTGCACCACGGGAAAGGAAGCACAGAGATGTTCTCACCGCGCCGGCTCGCCGGTCTGACCGTCCCCATGATGGCCGGGGCCGTGGTGTTGATGAACCCGGGCACGGCGAGCGCCGACGCTGCCGACGACGCCTACTTGGCCCGGCTGCACACCCTCGGTCTTACCTGGCCGGCCGATCACGACGTTCCTCTCACCACGATGGGGCGTCTCATCTGCGACGACATCGCCTGGGGCTACTCGTATGATCAGATCGCCCAGGCCATCCACCCGAATTTGGATTCGCGGAAGGTGTCGCTCAAAGAGGTCGCATCCATGGTGAGCGTTGCCCATTCCACCTATTGCCCCGATGTCCGCGCAATGCTGAGCGCATCGCCCGCGCCAGGCGACTGAGCGGAGTGCGCGGTCACCACTGCTACATGAAGTCGAGCGCCTCGACCGTGGCGATCGGGCCCTCGTGGGTCGGCCGGTTCGCTCCGCCGATGCAGTAGACGGTGTTTCCGACCGTCGCCACCACTTCCGCGTGGCGCGCCGTGGGCATCGGGGGCAGGGTGCTCCACTTCCCGTCGGCGATGTCGTACATCTCGGCCACGTTCAGGACCATCGTCGGTTCCTCGCCGCCGGCGACCACGATGCGGCCGTCGATGTAGGTCGCGCCGTAGCTCCCGCGCGGGGTGGGCATGCCCACCAGCTTGGTCCAGGCGCCCGACTGCGGGTCGAACCGCTCATTGGCCGCGGAGTTCTTGTCGGCGGAGAGGAACCGCCCGCCGATCGCGTACAGGTAGGTGCCGTCCGAGACGGCGGCCAGATGTTCGCGCGGCGTGGGCATGTCGGCGGCGTCCTTCCACGAACTGCCGTCGAAGACCTCGGTCTGCGGAACGAGTTGCTTGGCGTTCTGGCCACCGACCGCGATGAGCTTGTCGCCCACCACCGCCGCGGCCGGCGCGGCGCGCGCGTGGGTGAGATGCGGCAGTTCGACCCAGTTGCCGCCGCGCAGCGCGAACACCTTGTCCGACGCGTCGGCGAGTTGATCGCTGGCGCCGCCGAGCACGACGACTTCGCCGCGGTAGGTCGCCGCCGTCGCGTGATGCAGCGGGATGGGCAGCGGCGGACCGGTCTGCCAGGCGCCGGTGCGCGGGTCGTAGCTCTCGACGGTCTGCAGCGCCGCGCCGTTGCGCAGGCCGCCCACGATCCAGATCTTGTCGCCCTGGACGGCCCAGGCCATCATCAGCCGGGGCGTCGGTGCGTCGGGCAGCGAGCGCCACTGCGCCGCCGGCTGGATCCTGCGCGCCGGCAGCTTCAGCGCTTCGGCCGACGAGGTGAGCTGCCCGTCGCCTACGGCGGTGGACCCGCCGATCGCATACACGGACTTCTCCACGGCGTCGACGGCCAGGCCGTGCCGGCCGGTGGTCATGTCGGGCAGACCCGACCACGTCTTCGTCATCAGGTCGAACGCCGCGGCGCTCTTGAGGACCTGTCCCGCCGATACGCCGCCCACGGCGACCAGACGCCCGTCGACGACCGCCACGCCCGAGTCGCTGCGCGGCTGGCTCAGCGCGGGCATCGCCGCCCAGGCCTTGGCGCCCGGGTCGTACGCCTCGACCGTCGCCAGGTCGGCGGTGCCGGTGGTGCCGCCCACGGTGTACATCAGCTTCCCGTCCGACGCCCCCGCGAGCAGCTGGCGCGGAGTCGGGATCGGCGCGCCGAGTGTCCAGGTGTTGCCGTCGAACACCTCGGTGGTGTTCAGCAGCGCGCCGCTCGCGTCGACACCGCCGGTGACCACCAGGCGGTCGCCGACCACGGCCGCCGCCGCGGCCGCCCGGGGTTGCTGCAGGTGCGGAAGCTCGACCCAGCGGCTGTTGACGACCCGCCAGACCTGGTCGCTCGCCACGTTCTTGCCGCCCTCGGACTTCCAGCCGCCGAGCACGACGGGATTGCCCTGCCAGGTGACGGCCATCGCATGCGAGACGGGGACCGGCAGGTCGTCGCCGACCTTCCAACTGTCGATGACGGGGTCGTACCCCTCTTGCAGTCCGGTGAGCCCGCCGTCGCTGCGGATCCCACCGAAGATCCAGATCGTGCCGTCGGCCTGGGTGGTGGCCGCCGCGTCCCGCGAAATGCGTGCGTTGGTGATCGGCTTCCACTGCATCGGGGGCTGCGCGGTCGGCTGGCCCGCGGCGCCCTTCGAACCGGCGTTGTTGTCGTTCGGCAGCGCGACATAGATCCCGGCGGCCACCAGCAGCAGGATCGCGGCCACAGCGCCGGCCGCCATCGCGATGCGGTTCCGCTGTTGGCCCGGTTCCGCGAACCACGCGGCCACCCGGGCACCGGGGCCACGCGGCGGGCCCTGGACGCCGCCGCTTCGACCCGACGGCGCGGTGGCCTGGGGAGGCGGCACCTTCGGTTGCGTCGCCGAACCGTGTCCGCCGCGCAGCAGGCTGGCCGCCTCGGACAGCTCGGCGGGCCCGGACTGCGGGAAGGGCGCCGTCTCCATGGCGTGGTCGACCGGGGCGCTGATGGCGGAGGTCGGGTCGTCGTGCCCGGCCGGCCCCCGCGGGGGTGGGGCCGGGCCCGACGTGTTCGGGGCGGGCGGCCGCGCCACTTCGCTGTGCACGCCCGGTGGGACCGGCGGGGCGAACGGGACGTCCGCCGCCACGGCCGAGGGGCGTCCGGTGATGGCCATCGCGTCCGGTTTCAGGCCGTTGCGGCGCTGGGCGGCCTGCAGCTCGCGGCCGAACTCCTCGGCCGAGGCGGGCCGCTCGGCGGGGTCGATCGACATCGCCCGCTCGATCGCCGAGCACACGGCGTCGGGGATGCCGTCGGGCCGCATGTCCGGAATCCCGGTGGTGCTGATCCGCAGGTACTGCGCGATCAGGTCCTCGCCCTTCTTGCGTTCGTGCGCGGCGTTGCCCGCGATCAGCGCGTAGAGCGTGGCGCCGAGGGAATACATGTCGGAGGCCACCGTCGCCGGATTGCCCGTCATCACCTCGGGCGCGGTGTAATCGATCGTGCCGGAGAAGAACCCGGTCGCCGTCTCGTACCCGCCTTCGATGTGGGCGATCCCGAAATCGCTGAGTTGCGGCTCGCCGTAATCGTTGACCAGGATGTTGGCCGGCTTTATGTCGCGGTGCAGGGTCCCGGCGCGGTGCGCGGTTTCCAGTGCGCCGCAGAGCTTGACACCGATGTGTAAGGCCTCGGGCCAGGGCACCGGCCCCTCGCGGCGCAGCCGGACCGCCAGCGAATCCGCCGAGTGGTACGGCATCACGATGTAGGGCTTGCCGCTCGCGGTGACGCCGACCCGCAGGATGTTGACGATGTTCGGATGCCCGGAGAGCCCGCCCATCGCGTAGCCCTCGCGAAGGAACCGTTCCCTACTGTCGTCGTCGATGTGCGACGGCAACACCTTCACCGCTACGCTTCGCCCGAGGGCGGTCTCGTAGCAGCAGTAGATCACCCCCGCCCCGCCCCGGGCTACCTGGCGCGCATCTTCGAACCCCGCTGCCGCCAGCTCCGCGGCGATGCCGCTCGGTACCGGTGCGACAGTGTCGGAACGGGGCTCTTCAGGCATTTGCTGGCGCTCGACCCTCCGCGAAACATGTGACGGGCGAGCTCAAGGTTAAGCGCTCAGAACCTCACCGGTGCCTCTTTCGGCAACCTTGGTGACCGGGCCAGGACGGAGCCCGCGAAGACTTAACCGGGTGGCGGGCTCAGGCGTCGATGGTCGGTGGCCCCTGGTGCGGCCGCTGCAGCGCGGCGAACTCGGGAACGGCGGCCATGGTGAGCACCGCCTCCAGCAGCCGGACGCCGTCGTGCCCGTTCGGCGCCCGGGTCAGTACCGGTCCGGAGAAGGCGCGGCCCCCGACGGCGATGATCGGGCTGCCGGCCTCGTCGCCGAGGGCTTCCTGGCTGGCCTGGTGCGCCCGCCGCACCGCGTCGTCGAAGCCGCTGTCGTCGAGCGCTTCGGCGAGGCGTTCCTCGAGGCCGTTCTCGGCGAGGGCTTCGCGGATCGCGTCCGTGTCGAGTTCGTCCCCGCGCACATGGATGCGCCGGCCCACCGAGTCGTAGAGGCCCTCGAATGCGTCGGGTCCACGCTCGTCGACGGCCGCGGCGAACAGCCGTCCCAGCCGCGTCGACCGCTCCATCATGCGTTGCTGTTTGGCGTCGTCCGCGTCCTGGCCCTCATTGAGTACCGCCAGGCTCATCTGCCGCAGGACGACCGGCGTCTGCGTGGACTGGGCGGCGTCGCGCAGCCAGCGCGCCGTCACCCAGGAGAACGGACAGACCGGATCGAGGTAGAGGTCGACGTCGGCCATGGGCTCCTCCTTCGCGGTAAGAATTGGGCTGACGAAGGGCATACCCGCTACGGGCCGTCGCACGCCCGCTGATGGCGGTGCCAGCAGAATGGCTCTATGACGCTGAACCTGGGCGAGTACTTCGACCGCATCGGCTATGGCGGCGCCGCGGCGCCCAACCTGGAGGTCCTGCAGGATTTGGTCGGCGCCCACACCAAAGCGATTCCCTTCGAGAATCTCGATCCGGTGCTGGGGGTGCCGGTCGACGACCTGAGCCCGGGCGCCCTGGCCGGCAAGCTGGTTCACCGGGGCCGCGGCGGCTACTGCTACGAGCACAACGGCTTGATGGGCTACGTGCTGACCGAGCTCGGCTTCCGGGTGCGGCGCCTGGCCGGGCGGGTGGTGTGGATGCGGCCGCCCGACTCGCCATCACCGTCGCAGACTCACACCGTGTTGGCGGTGACGTTCCCGGGCTCCCACGGTGCTTACCTCGTCGACGTGGGCTTCGGCGGGATGACACCCCCCTCGCCCCTGCGCATCGAGACCGGCAGCGTGCAGCCCACGACGCACGAGCCCTACCGGCTGGAGGACCGCGGCGAGGGCCTGGTCCTGCGGGCTCAGGTCCGCGGCGAGTGGCAACCGCTCTACGAGTTCAGCACCCGGACGGCGCCCGACATCGACCTGCAAGTGGGCAGCTGGTTCGTCTCGACCCACCCCGCGTCGCATTTCGTGACCGGACTGACGGCCGCGCGCGTCACCGACGACGCCCGGCTGAACCTGGCCGGCCGGAATCTGGCGATCCACCGCGGCGACGCCACCGAGAAGATCCGCCTCGACGACGCGGCGGCGGTGGTGGACACCCTCAGGGACCGGTTCGGCATCAACGTGTCCGACGTCGCCGGCCGCGGCGCGCTCGAGGCACGCCTGGACAAGATCCTGGACGCTTAGAGCCAGGCGCCGATTCGCCGCAGCGCCTCTTCGATGTCGTCCGTCGGCCCGGCGAACGAGAGCCGGACGAACGAATTGCCGTGCGTGGTGTCGAAGTCGATGCCCGGTGCGATGGCAACGCCGGTGTCGTGCAACAGCTTCGAGCAGAACGCCATCGAGTCGTCGGTGTGGTCGCAGATGTCGGCGTAGACGTAGAACGCACCGTCGGTGGGCGCCAGCCGGTCGATGCCGATTCGGCGCAGCCCGTCCAACAGCAGCGCGCGGTTGGTCGCGTAGTGGTGCAGGTTGCCGTCGGCTTCGGCGATCGCCTCCGGGGTGAAGGCCGCCACCCCGGCGATCTGCGACAGCGCCGGCGGGCAGATGGTGAAGTTGCCCGTCAGGCGGTCCACCGCGCGCAGCAGCGCCGGCGGCACCAGCATCCAGCCCAGCCGCCAGCCCGTCATCGCCCAGTATTTCGAAAAGCTGTTGACCACCACGGCGTCCCGCGAGGTCTGCCAGGCGCAGCTGGTCGGCGGCGCGCCCTCATAGACCAGGCCGTGGTAGACCTCGTCGCTGATCAGCCGCACACCGGACTTCTCGCACCACGCCGCGATGGCGGCCAGTTCGGACGGCGCTATGACCGTCCCGGTGGGGTTGGCGGGGCTGGCGACGATCACGCCGTGGGGCGGCGGGTCGAGTTCGGCGAGCATCTGCACGGTGGGGTGGAAGCGGGTCTGGGGTCCGCAGGGGATCTCGACCACCTCACATCCCAACGCGGACAGGATGTTTCGGTAGCACGGGTAGCCGGGGCTGGCCAGCGCGACCCGGTCGCCCGCGTCGAAGCACGCCAGAAACGCGAGCAGGAATCCGCCGGAGGAGCCCGTGGTGATCACCACGTCGTCGGGCTCGACTACCAGCCCGTGCTGGCGTCGGTAGTCCGCCGCTATCGCCGCGCGCAGCTCGGGCAGGCCCAGCGTCACGGTGTAGCCGAGCTCGTTGAGGTGCAGGGCGGAGGCGGCGGCCGCGCGGACCGGCTCCGGCGCTCCCACGCTGGGCTGGCCGGCCGACAGGTTCACCAGATCGCCGTGGCTGCGCTGGCGCTCGGCGGCCGCCAGCCACACGTCCATCACGTAGAACGGCGGGATGGCGGCGCGCGGGGCGACGTGGTCGTTCACGACGTTTCGAGCACCTCGGCTTCCAGTCGGGCGAGCACTTCCTGCGGCGTGTCGAGCAGGTGCGCGCCGCCGTGGGCGCGTTTGAAGTACAGGTGCATGTCGTGCTCCCAGGTGATCGCGATCCCGCCGTGCAGTTGGATGCCTTCGGCGGCCGTGGTGCACAGCGCCTCGGTGGCGGCCAGGCGCGCGGTGGCCGCATTGGTGGGGGTGGGCTCGGTGCACGCGTCGGCAACGACGGCCTTGGCCGCGGCGATCATGACGTAAAGGTCGGCCATCCGGTGCTTGAGCGCCTGGAAGCTGCCGATCGGCCGCCCGAATTGCACTCTGTTCTTGGCGTATTCGACGGTGAGCTCCAGGCAGCGTTCCGCGGCGCCGATCTGCTCGGCGGCCAGCAGGATGGCCGCGGCGTCGGCGATCCCGGGGTCGGTGCCGATCGTCTCGGCCTGCTCCGGCTGTACCCGCGCGAGCCGGCGGGTCGGGTCCAGGGTGGCCACCGGCTCCGCGCTGAACCGGGTCCACCTGCTCAGCCGGCCGTCTTCGACGGCGATCACGACGTCGGCGACATCGCCGTTGACCACGTAGTCGGCGTCGAGCACCAGCGCGCCGATCGAGGTGCCCTCGGCGAGCCCGCCCAGCGTCTCGGCGTCAGGCTCGGGCGCGGCCAGCAGGGCCAGCTCCGCGAGCGTGGTCCCCAGTAGCGGGGAAGGCACCAGTGCGCGGCCCAGCTCCTGCAAAACCGTTGCGGCGTCGGCCAGTTCGCCGCCCGCGCCGCCGAGTTCCTCGGGGATCACCAGCGCGGCGGCGCCGACCTGCTCGCACAGCAGCTGCCACAGCGACTCGTCGTAGCCGCGTTCGGACTCCATCGCCGCGCGCACCGCCGCCGGGTTTGCGTGCTTGGCCACCAGGGCCGCGACGGTCTCCCGCAGCATCTCCCGTTCTTCAGTCATCAGAGCGCCGCTCCTCTCCCCCGCAAGCGGGTGGTGCCCCCACATCGCTACGTTCTGCATCGTCGCGGCGCGCATCAGAGCGCCTCCAGCACTCGCCGCCGATGTGCCTCGGGAGTCCCCCAGGCCGAACGCAATGCCTGCACCCGCAGCAACCACAGGGACAGGTCGTGCTCCTGGGTGAACCCGATCGCGCCATGGGTCTGCAGCGCCGAGCGGGCCGCCAGCAGCCCCGCCTCGGAGGCGGCGGCCTTGGCCGCGCTGACGTCCCGGGCGCTTCGGCCCGGGTGGTCGGCCAGCGCCAGCGCCGCGCCGTAGAGCAGCGGGCGGGCCAGCTCGATCGCGATGTGCACGTCTGCGAGCTTGTGCTTGATCGCCTGATACGAACCGATCACCCTGCCGAACTGCGTCCGCTGCTTGGCGTAGCCGACGGTGTCGCGCAACAGCGCCTCGGCCGCCCCGACCAGCTGCGCGGCGGTGGCCAGCGCCCCGAATTCGTAGGCGCGCGCGACATCGGCCTGCCAGGCGGCCCCGGTCGCGGACACGTCGTAGAGCGGCCGGCTGGGGTCGACGGACTCATGCCGGTCACCGGGTGCCGCCTCGCTCACGCCGTCCTCGGTGGCCAGCAGCACCACCCCGGCGGTCTCGGCGTCCACGGCGCGCGGCGCGTGTGGCGGCAACGCGACGGTGGCGATCAGCTCTCCCGATGCCAGCGCGGCGCAGCGGTCATCGTCGGCCAGCAAAACCGGTGCCACCGCGATGGATTCGGCCACCGGCCCGGGCACGCACCAGCGTCCGAGGCGTTCGAGCGCGACGACCAGGTCGACGGGGTGCGCCTCGATGCCGTCGAACTTCTCGGGCACGGCCAGGGCGGTGACGCCGAGGTCGGCCAGCTGCCCCCACACCTTGCGGCCGGGCGCGGTGTCGCCGGCCGACCACGCGCGGATCGCGCCGGGCAGGCCGGCCGCGCCGAGCGCAGCGTCGATGCTGGCCGCGAAGTCGCGCTGCTGAGAGTCTAGTTGGAATTCCACGTCACTTCTTCTCTCGGGGCAGGCCCAGCAGCCGTTCGGAGATGATGTTGCGCTGGATCTCGTTGGTGCCGGCGTAGATTGGGCCGCCGAGCGCGAAGAGCAGGCCGTCGGTCCACTGGCCGGCCAGCTCCCCGTCGGCGCCGAGGATGTCCAGCGCCGTCTGATGTATCGCCACGTCGAGGTCCGACCAGAACACCTTGGTCACCGAGGATTCGGCGCCGAGTTCACCGCCGGCCGCCAACCTGCTCACCGTTTCGAACGTCTGCAGGCGGTACGCCTGGGCCTTGATCCACGCGTCGGCCGCCCGATCGGCGAACGCCGCGGGGGAGCCGCGGTCCTTCCACAACTCCACCAATCGTTCGGCCGCCGCGAGGAAGCGCGCCGGGCTGCGCAGCGACATGCCGCGCTCGTTGCTCGAGGTGCTCATGGCGGCCCGCCAGCCCTCGTTGGGCGTGCCGATCACGTCGTGGTCTCCGACGAAGACGTCGTCGAGGAAGATCTCGCCGAAGCCGGTGTCACCGCCCAGCTGGACGATGGGTCGCACGGTGACTCCGTTGGCCTTCAGGTCGAACATGAAGTAGGTCAGGCCGTGGTGGCGCTCGGCTTCGGGGTCCGACCGGAACAAGCCGAAGCCCATTTCGGCGAACGGCGCGCGGGAACTCCAGATCTTCTGCCCGTTGAGCAGCCAGCCGCCGTCGGTCTTGGTCGCGGTGGACCGCAGCGACGCCAGGTCGCTGCCGGACTCGGGCTCCGACCATGCTTGCGCCCAGATCTGTTCCCCGCTGGCCATTTTCGGCAGGATGCGGTCCAGTTGCTCTTCGGTGCCGTGCGCGAAGAGCGTCGGCGCGAGCATCGACGTGCCGTTCGCGCTGGCTCGGCCCGGGGCGCCCGCCCGGAAGTATTCCTCCTCGAACACCACCCAGTGCAGCAGCGGCGCGTCACGGCCGCCGTACTTCTTGGGCCACGTGATGACCGACAGCCCGGCGTCGAACAGCACCCGGTCCCAATGCCGGTGCTGGGCGAAGCCTTCGGCGTTGTCGTAGGACTTCGTCGGGATCGCGTCGGCGTTCGCCGACAGGAAGTCCCGGACCTCGGCCTGTAACGCCAGGGTCTCCTCGTCTAGTTGCAGATCCACGTCAGGTCCACTCTCGCAGTTGTGGTTTGACCACCTTGCCGCCCGGATTGCGCGGCAACGCGTCGACGAACCGCACCGACCGCGGGGCCTTGAAGTTCGCCAAATGTTCACGGGTGTAGGCGATGACGGATTGCTCGTCGAGGTGGGCGCCGGGCCGGGCCACCACGAACGCCCGGCCGACCTCCCCGAGCCGCTCGTCGGGGACACCGATCACCGCGGCGTCGGCCACCCCCTCCATCCGGGCCAGCACCTGCTCCACCTCGGCGGGGTAGACGTTGAACCCGCCGCAGATGTACATGTCCTTGAGCCGGTCGGTGATGCGCAGGTTGCCGGCCGTGTCGACGGCGCCGATGTCACCGGTGTGCAGCCAGCCGTCGGCGTCGATGGCGGCCGCCGTCGCTGCCGGGTCATCGAGGTAGCCCAGCATCACGTTCGGTCCCCGCAGCAACACCTCACCCGCTTCGCCGGGAGTGCTTGCGTCGATGCGCAATTCGAAATCGGCGAACGGGCGTCCGCAAGTGGTCGCGACGGTGACCGCGTCGTCGTCCGCGCGGCACATGGTGCCCATGCCGTTGGCCTCGGTCAACCCATAGGCGGTCAACACGATGTCGATGTCGAGCTCGGATTGCATGCGCTCGACCAGGACGACGGGCACGGTGGCGGCCCCCGTCACCGCGAACCGCAGCGAGCTGAGGTCGTAGTCCTTGCGCTGCGGGTGGTCCAGCAGGGTCTGGTAGATGGTGGGCGGGCCCGGCAACACGGTGATGCGGTGGCGCTCGATCGCCTGCAGCGCGCGCAGCGGGTCGAACGTCAGGTGGGGGATCAGCGTGGCGCCGGTCTGCAGGCAGGCCAGGATGCCGGCCTTGTACCCGAAGTTGTGGAAGAACGGGTTGATGCACAGGTAGCGGTCGTCGCTGGTGATCTTGCCGTTGGCGGCCCACGACGCCGAGGCCGACAGCGACTGCCGATGAGCGCACAGGACGCCTTTGCTGCGCCCGGTGGTGCCCGAGGTGAACAGGATGTCGCTGACGTCGTCGGGGGCGACGGCGGCGGCGCGGGCGGCAACCGCCTCCTGGTCGGAGCCGCGGGCGATGAACTCGTCCCACGTCCCGTCTTCCGCGTCGATCGGGATCCTGACGATGTGCCGCAGCGCGGGCAGGGCCCCGCGATCCAGGTCGGCGACGCGGTCGTTGCCGAGGAATCGCCCCATGCCGAACAGCACGGGCGCGGCGGTGCGCGCCAGGATGTCGGCGGCCTCCTCGGCGGTGTAGCGGGTGTTCAGCGGCACCATCGCCGCGCCGGCGTGGTGGATCGCCAGGCAGGCGACCACCCAATGCCAGGTGTTGGGCGACCAGACGGCCACGCGGTCTCCTGCCGCCACGCCGAGGCTGATCAGCGCGGCCGCCGCCCGGTGTACCTCGTCGCGCAGCGCGGCCGCCGTGAACGACCGCTCGTCGGTGACCAACGCGTCGTGATCGGGGAACTGGGCCGCCAAGCGATCCAGCGCCGCGGGCACGGTGCGGGGATCGTCCCCTGCCCTATGGGCGTGGGCCCAGGTCATCGAATGCTCCTCTAGGTTCGGTCCGCGGCGCGCAGTTACCGACGGCCTAACAAAGCAAGTGCTTGGTAGGTTAGCCTACAGGGCATGCAGGACGTCGAGGAGTTCCGGGCGCAGGTCCGCCAGTGGCTCGCCGACAATCTGGTCGGCGAATTCGCGGCTTTGAAGGGGCTTGGCGGGCCGGGGCGCGAGCACGAGGCGTTCGAAGAGCGCCGGGCATGGAATCAGCACCTCGCCAAGGCCGGGCTGACCTGTCTGGGCTGGCCGGTCGAACACGGGGGCCGCGGGCTGTCCACCGCGCACCGCGTCGCCTTCTACGAGGAGTACGCCCGCGCCGACGCCCCGGACAAGGTCAACCATTTCGGCGAGGAGCTGCTGGGCCCGACGCTGATCGCCTTCGGGACCCCCGAGCAGCAGCAGCGGTTCCTGCCGAAGATCCTCGACGTCACCGAGCTGTGGTGTCAGGGCTACTCCGAGCCGGGCGCGGGCAGCGATCTGGCCAACGTGTCCACCACCGCGGAGCTGGACGGCGACCAGTGGGTCATCAACGGCCAGAAGGTGTGGACGTCGCTGGCGCATTGGGCGCAGTGGTGCTTCGTGGTGGCCCGCACCGAGAAGGGCTCCAAGCGGCATGCCGGGCTGTCCTATCTGCTGGTGCCGCTCGATCAGCCCGGGGTGGAGGTCCGCCCGATCGTCCAGCTGACCGGCGACTCGGAGTTCAACGAGGTGTTCTTCGACGACGCGCGCACCGAGGCCGGACTGGTGGTGGGCGAGCCCGGTGACGGCTGGCGGGTCGCGATGGGCACGCTGACCTTCGAGCGCGGCGTGTCGACGCTCGGCCAGCAGATCCGCTATGCGCGTGAGCTTTCCAATCTGGCCGACCTCGCACGGCGCAACGGCGCCGCCGACGACCCGTTCATCCGGGAGCGGCTGACGCGGGCGTGGACCGGGCTGCGGGCGATGCGTTCGTATGCACTCGCCACCATGGATGTCGAACAGCCGGGCCAGGACAACGTGTCGAAGTTGTTGTGGGCCAACTGGCATCGCTCGTTGGGGGAGTTGGCCATGGACGTGGTGGGCAAGTCCGGCATGACGCTGTCGGACGGCGAATTCGACGAATGGCAGCGGTTGTTCCTGTTCACCCGTGCCGACACCATCTACGGCGGGTCCAACGAGATCCAGCGCAACATCATCGCCGAGCGGGTGCTCGGCCTGCCCCGGGAGGTAAAGGGATGAGCCTGTCCGAAGCTCCGAAAGAGGTTGCCGGGCATGGCCTTCTGCAGGGCAAGGTGGTCGTCGTGACCGCGGCGGCGGGCACCGGCATCGGCTCGGCGACGGCGCGGCGGGCCCTGGTCGAGGGGGCCGACGTGGTGGTGTCCGACCACCACGAGCGACGGCTGGGGGAGACCGCCGACGAACTGGCCGGGCTGGGATTGGGCCGGGTCGAGAGCGTGCTGTGCGACGTGACCTCCACCGCGCAGGTGGACGCGCTGATTGCCTCGACCACGGCACGGATGGGCCGGCTCGACGTGCTGGTCAACAACGCCGGGCTGGGCGGGCAGACGCCGGTAGTCGACATGACCGACGACGAGTGGGACCGCGTCCTGGACGTGACGCTGTCGTCGGTGTTCCGGGCCACCCGGGCGGCGTTGGCCTACTTCCGCGAGGCCGGTCATGGCGGGGTGATCGTGAACAACGCGAGCGTGCTGGGCTGGCGGGCGCAGCACTCGCAGGCGCACTATGCGGCCGCCAAGGCGGGGGTGATGGCGTTGACCCGTTGCAGCGCAATCGAAGCCGTCGAATACGGAGTGCGGATCAACGCGGTGTCCCCGAGCATCGCCCGGCACAAGTTCCTGGACAAGACTACGTCGGCGGACCTGCTCGACCGGTTGTCGGCCGGTGAGGCGTTCGGGCGGGCCGCCGAGCCGTGGGAGGTGGCGGCCACCATCGCGTTCCTGGCCAGCGACTATTCCAGTTATCTGACCGGCGAGGTCATCTCGGTCTCCAGCCAGCATCCCTGAGTCGATAGCTGGCCAAGCAAGCGCTTGGTTGATATCCTGGCCGGGTGGAACGAGTGGCCGGCCAGGCGAACAGTCGCCGCGACGAGTTGTTGGAACTCGCCGCGACGATGTTCGCCGAGCGCGGCCTGCGCGCCACCACCGTGCGCGACATCGCCGACAGCGCGGGCATCCTGTCGGGCAGTCTCTATCATCACTTCTCCTCCAAGGAGGAGATGGTCGACGAATTGCTGCGCAGTTTCCTGGACTGGTTGTTCGCCCGCTACCGCGAGATCATGGACAGCGAGGCCAACCCGCTAGAGCGGCTCAAAGGCCTGTTCATGGCGTCGTTCGAGGCGATCGAGCATCGGCACGCGCAGGTGGTCATCTACCAGGACGAAGCCCAGCGGTTGTTGTCGCAGCCCCGGTTCTCCTACATCGAGGACATGAACCGCCAGCAACGCAAGATGTGGGTCGAGGTGATCAACCAGGGCATCGACGAGGGCTACTTCCAGCCCGACCTGAACGTCGACCTCGTCTACCGCTTCATCCGTGACACCACCTGGGTGTCGGTGCGCTGGTACCAACCCGGCGGACCGCTCACCGCCCAACAGGTGGGTCAGCAATACCTCGCCATCGTTCTCGGTGGGATTACCAAAGAAGGAGTCTGAAAATGCCTGAGGCGTACGTCATCGACGCTGTGCGCACCGCGATCGGCAAGCGAAACGGATCGCTGGCCGGGGTGCACCCGGTGGACCTCGGTGCCCTGGGTTGGCGCGGACTGCTCGACCGGGTTGACGTCGACCCCGCCGCCGTCGACGACGTGATCGCCGGTTGCGTCGACGCCATCGGCGCGCAGGCGGGCAACATCGCGCGGCTGTCGTGGCTGGCCGCCGGCTACCCCGAAGAGGTTCCCGGCGTCACCGTGGACCGGCAGTGCGGTTCCAGTCAGCAGGCGATTTCCTTTGGCGCCCAAGCGATCATGTCGGGCACGGCCGACCTCATCGTGGCCGGCGGCGTGCAGAACATGAGCCAGATCCCGATCTCGTCGGCGATGACCGTGGGCGAGCAGTTCGGCTTCACCTCGCCCACCAACGAGTCCAAGCAGTGGCTGCATCGGTACGGCGATCAGGAGATCTCTCAGTTCCGCGGCGCGGAGATGATCGCCGAGAAGTGGAACCTGTCCCGGGAAGAGATGGAGCAGTATTCGCTGACCAGCCACGAGCGCGCGTTCGCCGCGATTCGCGCGGGTCACTTCGACAACGAAATCATCACCGTGGAAACCGAATCCGGGCCGTTCCGGGTCGACGAGGGACCGCGTGAGTCGTCGCTGGAGAAGATGGCCGGCCTCAAGACGCTCGTGGATGGCGGTCGGCTGACGGCGGCGATGGCCAGCCAGATCTCCGACGGCGCCAGCGCGGTGCTGCTGGCCTCCGAGCAGGCGGTCAAGGACCACAAGCTGACCCCGCGGGCGCGCATCCACCACATCAGTGCCCGGGCCGCCGACCCGGTGTTCATGCTGACCGGGCCCATTCCCGCGACTCGTTACGCCTTCGACAAGACCGGCCTGTCGATCGACGACATCGACACCGTCGAGATCAACGAGGCGTTCGCGCCGGTGGTGATGGCGTGGCTCAAGGAGACGAAGGCCGACCCGGAGAAGGTCAACCCCAACGGTGGTGCGATCGCCCTCGGGCATCCGCTGGGTGCGACCGGCGCCAAGCTCTTCACCACGATGCTCAACGAGCTCGAACGCATCGGTGGCCGCTACGGCCTGCAGACGATGTGCGAGGGCGGCGGCACCGCGAACGTCACCATCATCGAACGGCTGTAGCGGCTGGGGGGCCCGTCTGGTCCGTCCTCGTCGCCGAGCGTGCAATCCACGACGCCCGGTCGGCGTGTCGCGTCGTGAATTGCACGTTCGAGGCGGTGTCAGTGGTGCTTGGCAGCATCAGCGACATGATCGAAGCATTTTTGGGCAGCGAGGCCTTAGCCGCCAGGGCCATGCCGGAGCGCGCAATGCGCTCGCTGCATGCAGCGGTCTACCCGGGCGTGTACATACCGGCGGGCGTCGAATTGACGGCGCGCGAGCGTGCCTTCGCGGCATGGCTGTGGTCGCGGCGCAAGGGAGTCATTGCCGGCAATTCTGCGGCGTCGCTTCTCGGCGCCAAGTGGGTGAGCCCGGCGCTTGACGCCGAATTGCTACACCACAGCCGGAGGCCGCCGGCAGGCATCACGGTGCACAACGAAAGTTTGCTTCCCGGTGAGGTAGTCGAAGTCGACGGCATGCCGGTAACCGGAGCTGCGCGCACGGCCTTCGACATTGGGCGGTGGACATCCGCGCGGCTGCAAGCCGTCCAGCGGCTGGACGCACTGGCGAACGCCACCGACTTCAAGATCGCCGACGTCGAGGCCGTGATGGCCCAGCATCGCGGGTCCCGGGGGTTGGTACGCCTGCGGGACGTACTGCCGCTCGTGGACCGCGGTGCCGAATCTCCGCAGGAGACCCGAACGCGGATGGTGTTGATCGACGCCGGATTGCCTGCGCCACAAACGCAGATCACGGTCTGCGACGAATACGGCGACTTCGTTGCGCGCATAGACATGGGCTATCGCGAGCTGCTGGTCGGCATCGAGTACGACGGACCCCAACACTGGACGGACCCTGCGCAGCGCCAACGCGACATCGACCGGCACGCCGCGTTGCTCGACCTGGGCTGGACGATCGTCAGGGTGAGCAGCGACCTCCTCCGCCATCGGCAGGGGACGTTGATTGCCCGGGTGGTTGCCGCGATGCGGACGGCGGCCGGGCGCGCGTCCTCGTCGCCGAGTGTGCAATTCACGACGCCCGCTCGGCGTGTCGCGTCGTGAATTACACACTGGCCGTTGCACTTACCGGGTGGCCAGCACCAGGCCGATGCCGCCGAGGGCCAGCAGCCAACTGGTGAAGCTGCCAACCAGGAAGTACTCCGTCACCTCGTCGATCCCGACCTGACCGTCGCGGCCCTTCTGGGCGGCCAACTCCGGAAACCGGATGATGCCCTTGGCGGCGACGACGGCACTGGCCGCGGCCACCTGCCCACCGACGCCCAGGCTGAGGATCAGCAGGCGTTCCATGGGGCCCAGCAGCCGGCCGCCCTTGAGCCGGTCCGACGGTTGCGGCTCACCCGCCGGGCGCACCGCTCCGACCGAGCCGAGCACCAGGCGGACCAGCTGGTTCGCGGTCGCGAATTGCACCAGCACGACGCCGACAATCATGAGCAGCCGGTCGGGTGTGACGTGGCTGAGTGGCAAGTGCACCCAACCCATCCACCGCGCGATGGCGCCGTTGACCGGCGACGACCATCCGGACATCAGCGTCGGCAGGGCCAGCGCCGCGGTGAACACCCCCAGCGGCGCGGCTTGGTGGCCGCCGCTGCGTTCGCTGCGCGCGCACAGCCATTCCCATGCCACGACCGAGGCGGCCGCCAGGACCAGCAGCGGGATGTCGCCGGCATGCCACAGGGCGCCCAGCGCCGCGAGCGCCGCCACCACGACCGGTCCGACGGCCAGCGGCACCCATGCCGCACGCACGGCGCGCCGACACAGGTCGGCGATGCCGAGGGCGGTGAGCAGGACGGCGATGACACTCACGGCAGCCCCCGAAGGTATTGGCTGGCAAGGAGAATCAGGTCCAATCCATCGCGGCTCGTGCGCTGTGACACCGCCGACGGACTGATGCCCTCGGCGGCGGCGAGCTCCTTTTTGGTCCGGCCGGTCATCAGCCCCCTCACAATCCGCAACGATCTCTCATCGAGCGATCCAAGCAGATGGTCCCGACACATCAGCGCGGCGTTGACGGCGGCGACGTCCGTGCGCGTCTCGCCGGCCGCCCGAAATGTCGTGCGCACCAGCGCGAAACCGGGCTGCCGCTGGGTCTCCGCCGTCTGCTGGATGGCCTCGCGGGCAGTCCACCACCCGGGGCCGTCCTGGATTCCCGCGTCGGCATCGAGGACGGTCACCGCGCCCCACCCGAGCCCGAATCGGACGTCGATGTCGGGTGCAAGGAGCAGGCGCACGGTCAGGGCCGCATCGATGGCACCACCGAGAGCGGGATAGCTGCCCTGAAACTCGTCCCCGACGGTGAAGGAGGGTGGGTCGATCGCTCCGGCGGCGACCTGGTCGAGGGCGGCGGCGACGCGTCGATGCAGGGCGGCCCGGTCGCGGGCCCGCCGGGATCCCACGACATCGCCGATCAGCGTCGCACAGATTGAAGGCATCGCCTTCATCATCGCCATATGAAGACTATAGCTTAATTCGATCCATATTTAGTTCTGAGCTTAATCCCGCGCAATCGGCATGTTGTTCAGCCCGCCGGCTGGTCCTTGACCCGCACGTACGCCTCGATACCGACACGTTCAAAGGTGCGCCGCCGGGAAGCCGACACCATGGGCAGGGCCTCGGCCGCGTCGATGATCTCGGGCTGGACCACCTCGTACTTCTCGCCGTGTGAGTAGATGGTCGCTCGCCCCGCGGCACGAAGGTTCTGCAACCAATCCACGTCGGTGCCGTAGGGCAGCGGGATGAGGAAGCCGTCGGTGGTTCGCTCGGCGACGACCGGTGTGGTGTACGCCTTGCCCGAGCGCCGTCCGGTGTGCTCGATCGCCGCCGCATACCAGTTCTTGCGGCCGGCCAGCCGCAGCATCAGCGGGTTGAGCAGGTATTTGTTGGAAGTGCGAATCGCGTTCAAGAGCGGAGTGGGCCAGGTTGCCGGTTCCAGTGTCATCATCCATCCAGGGTGACGCCGCGCACCGGGCCGAAGCCAGGGTCTTTGGTCGCCGGCTTACCGTTCGTCGACGAGTGCCGACGCCGCCTGAAGATGCTTGATCGCGTCCCGCACGATCGAGTCGATCAGCTCCGAGCACGACGGCAGGTCCTCGAGGATGCCGGCCACCTGGCCCGAGGCGAGCACGCCGGCCTCGGTGTTGCCCTCGACCAGCCCGGCCTTGAGCAGCATCGGCGTGTTGGCCGCCATCACCACCTGTGACCAGGTCAGCTCCTTGCCGTGGCGCATGGCCAGGCCGTCGCGGATCATCGATCGCCAGGTCATCTGCGACATGTGTTTGAACTTCGCCGCATTGCGGACGGCCGCGGTGAGACCCCTTACCGGCGAACCGCTTTCCAGCCTCTCGACCAGTCCGGTGCGCAGGACGCGGTGCGGCATGCCGTCCACCCGGGTGGTGACCACCGTGCCGTCCAGCGCCGCATCCAGGTAGCGCCGCTTGACCGCATCGGGCACGGTCGAGTCGGAGGTCAGCAGAAAGCGCGTGCCCATCGCCACGCCGGCGGCGCCGTAGCTCAGTGCGGCCGCCAGCCCGCGCCCGTCGAAGAAGCCCCCCGCCGCGATCACCGGAATTCCGGTGCCCTGCACGGCGTCCAACACCGACGGCAGCAGCAGCGTGGTGGCGACCGGGCCGGTGTGCCCGCCGCCCTCGCCGCCCTGCACGATCATCGCGTCGGCGCCCCAGGCCGCGACCTTGCGCGCGTGCTTGGCCGCGCCGATCGACGGAATCACCACCGCGCCGGCCTCTTTCAGTCGGGCGATGAGCTCCTGCTTGGGGGCCAGGGCGAACGACGCCACCTTCACGCCCTCGCGGATCATCAGGTCGACGCGGTCGCCGGCGTCAGCGGCGTCGGCGCGGATGTTCACGCCGAACGGCTTGTCGGTGGCCGCCTTGACCTTGCCGATGGCCGTGGCCAATTCGTTGAGCGTCATGGTGGCCGAAGCCAGGATGCCCAGCCCACCCGCGTTGGCGGTGGCGGCCACCAGCCGGGCGCCGGCCACCCATCCCATCCCGGTTTGGACCACTGGGTGCTCGACACCGACCAGCTCGGTCAGCGGCGTGCGCAACTTCATCGCCACCGCCGACGATGCAGTGGGGGCACCTCCCGCTTGCGGGGGAGAGGCGGAATGATCATCAGCGGATCTCTCTGTCGCGCAGGGACTTCGGATCGATCACCTCGCGGATCAGGCGGAGCTCTTCGTCCGTCGGCTGCCTGGTCTCGCCCGCCTCGTCCACGCCGTGCACCTCGAAAGAGGTGGCCTCACGAACGTCGTCGGGCGACACTCCCGGGTGCAGCGTCAGCGCCCGCATCGTGTGGTCCGGACCGCCGAAGTCGAAGACCCCGAGGTTGGACACCACCCGGTAGGTGTTGGCGAAGCGGAACGCCGGGTTGTCCGGGTCCACCTTGTCCCAGCCGATGCCGCAGACGACGTCGACGGCCTCGCAGAACACCCGCTTGGAGTGGTTGCCCACCCAATAGCTGGTGGCGTGGTTGATCGCGTTGCCGGGCGCGCCCCGCAGGCCGAACATCTGCCGGGTCGGGTGCTGCAGCGGGCCGAACGCCGAGATGTTCTGATTGCCAAACCGGTCAACCTGATTGGCGCCCATCACCACGTGCCGGCGCCCCCAGGCCAGCGTCTCGAATACCCGGCCGAACGGCATCCAGCCCTCGACGGGCCCGGCCTTGCCCAGGGCCGGGGTGTCCGCGAGGAGCTGCGCCTCGCCGTCGGTCAGCACGATGTCCGGCGAGAACGTCAACCGCGCCAGCCGGGCACCGACCGAGGCCATGTTCGTCATCGGGCTGACCATGATCTCGCCCGCGTCCCGGAACAATTCGGCACAGGCTGCGGCGCATACCTCGGCGCGGGTCGTGCTCACTTGGCGGCCTCCTCTGCGAATGCGCGAACCGCCGCCTGGTAGTCGTCCTCGCCACCCGACAGGTAGGTCTGGACGAACGTCTGCCAGCCGTCCCCGGTGGAGGCGGCTTCGGCGTAATGGCGCTGGAATTTCTCGTCGCGCCCGTAATCCGGTGCGGCGGTGGTGAAGTGGGCGCCACCCGGCGCCTCCACCACGGAATCGACCATCATCCGGTTCACCAGCAGGGCCTGCGGCGGAACGGCTTTGACCAGCTCCTCGGTGGAGACCACGCGCTCCACCGAGAGGAAGCGCCTGTCGGCGGCCATCAGGAACAGGTCGTCGAAGTAGGGATCGATCCCGGTGTAGGCCGCATTGCCCCGGCAGTCACCGAGATTGAGGTGGACGAACGCCGCGTCCAGGCGCAGCGCCGGCATCGCGATCAGCGTCTCGTGGCCACCCTCGGGTGCGGGGTACGGGCTGGTCACGGTCCGCAGCTCGCCCTCCCAGAAGTCGGGCACCGAGCTGCCCAGCCCGGCCCGAATCGGCAGGAACGGCAGGCGCTGCGCGGCCGCTTGCAGGCCGCATCGCAGCATGCCCTCGTCCATCTCCCGGGCCTCGATCGCGCCGCTGGTGCGGGCCTTGGCGAACCAGGGGTCGTAGAAGGGCGGGGAGTCCAGCGAGACGAAGCCGTAGTAGGCGCGCTTGACCTTGCCCGCCGAGCAGAGCAGGCCCAGATCCGGCCCGCCGTAGGTGACCACGGTCAAGTCCTTGATGTCGGTGCGCAGCATGGCCCGCACGAAGGCCATCGGCTTGCGCCGCGAGCCCCAGCCGCCGATGCCGATCGTCATGCCGCTGCGCAATTGCGCGACGGCGTCGTCCAGCATGGTCCTCTTGTCGGTCACTTCTTACCCTTCGCGGTACCGGCGAACGCGTCGCGGTGCTCGTCGGCGACGCCGGCCAGGTTGAGCTCGAACGTAAAGCCTTGTTCCATACGGTAACTCGAGTTGACCCGCTGCACGTCGATGAGGTTGAGCGCCTCCTTGGCCGCGCGGATGACGCGGGTGTCCTTGGTGGCGATGTCGCGGGCAACCCGCAACGCGGCGTCGTCCAGCTGGTCGCGCGGCACCACTTCGTGCACCGAACCGAAGTGGTGCAGGGTGGCGGCGTCGACGGTGGCCGCGGTGAAAAACAGCCGCCGCATCAGGTGCTGGGGCACCAGCCGGGACAGGTGGGTGGCCGCACCCAGGGCGCCGCGCTCCACCTCGGGCAGCCCGAAGGTGGCGTCGTCGGAGGCCACGATGACGTCGGAGTTGCCGACCAGGCCGATGCCGCCGCCGACGCAGAACCCGTTCACGGCGGCAACGACGGGCACCGCGCACTCATAGACCGCGCGGAAGGCGGCGAAGCAGCCGCGGTTGGCGTCGATCAACGCGGTGAAACCCTCGGTGCGCTGCATCTCCTTGATGTCGACCCCGGCGTTGAATCCGCGCCCCTCGGCCCGCAGGATGACGACGTGGGTCTGCGGATCCTGGCCGGCGGAGGTGACGGCGTCGGCCAGGTCGAACCAGCCGCGCGACGGGATGGCATTGACCGGGGGGAAGTCGACGGTGACCGCGACGATGCCCGGTTCGGTGGTTTTCGATGTGATGGGCAAGGTGCCACTTCCTTGTGGGGTAACTACCTAAGCAAGCACTTGCTTGGTACGCTAGCACAGTGACTCGCGCCGAAGCACCCGACGCCATCGACTTCGGGCTCGCCGGCCGGGTGGTTCTGGTCACCGGCGGGGTCCGCGGAGTGGGCGCCGGCATCAGCTCGGTCTTCGCCGGGCAGGGGGCGACCGTCATCACCTGTGCGCGGCGGCCCGTCGAGGGATTGCCCTATGAGTTCCATTCCTGCGACGTCCGCGACGACGATGCGGTCAAGGCGCTGATCGACTCCATCGTCGACAGGCACGGCCGGCTCGACGTCGTGATCAACAACGCCGGCGGTTCGCCGTACGTGCTGACCGCCGAATCCAGCGCCAAGTTCAACCGCAAGATCATCGAACTCAATCTGATTGGCGCGCTGTCGGTTTCGCAGCACGCCAACGACAAGATGCAAAACCAGGACCGTGGCGGGTCGATCATCAACATCTGCAGCCTGAGCGGTCGCCGGCCGTCGCCGGGCACCGGTGCGTACGGAGCGGCCAAGGCCGGCCTGGAGAGCCTGACGCAGACGCTGGCGGTGGAGTGGGGGCCGAAGGTCCGGGTGAACGCCTGCGTGGTCGGCATGGTGGAGACCGAGCAGTCCGAACTGTTCTACGGTGACGCCGAGTCCATCGCCGCGATTTCAAAGAACGTGCCGCTGGGCCGGCTGGCCAAACCCGACGATATCGGTTGGGCTGCAGCCTTCTTGGCATCTGACGCCGCGTCCTACATCAGCGGTGCCTCGCTGGAGGTGCACGGCGGCGGCGAGCCGCCGCACTACCTGGCCACCACGAACGCCAGCGCGATCAAGTAGAGGAGAAACGAACAATGGGAGTGGTTGACGGCCGCGTCGTCATCGTCACCGGAGCGGGCGGCGGTATCGGTCGCGCGCACGCGCTGGCCTTTGCGGCCGAGGGCGCGCGCGTGGTGGTCAACGACATCGGCGTGGGCCTGGACGGCTCACCGGCCGGCGGCGGCAGCGCCGCCCAGGGCGTCGTCGACGAAATCACCGCGGCCGGTGGGGAAGCCGTCGCCAACGGGTCCAACGTCGCCGACTGGAACCAGGCCGCCGGCCTGATCCAGACCGCCATCGACACCTTCGGCGGGCTCGACGTTCTGGTGAACAACGCCGGCATCGTGCGGGACAGGATGATGGCCAACACCAGCGAGGAGGAGTTCGACGCCGTCATCGCCGTGCACCTCAAGGGGCACTTCGCCACGATGCGGCACGCCGCGTCGTACTGGCGGGGGCTGTCGAAAGAGGGCAAAACCGTTGACGCGCGGATCATCAACACCAGCTCGGGTGCCGGCCTGCAGGGCAGCGTCGGCCAGGGCAACTACAGCGCCGCCAAGGCCGGCATCGCCGCGATGACGTTGGTCGGCGCCGCCGAGATGGGCCGCTACGGCGTCACCGTCAACGCCATCGCGCCGTCGGCGCGCACCCGCATGACGGAGACGGTGTTCGCCGAGATGATGGCAACGCAGGACCAGGATTTCGACGCCATGGCACCGGAGAACGTCTCGCCGCTGGTGGTCTGGCTGGGCAGCGCCGAGTCCCGTGACGTCACCGGGAAGGTGTTCGAGGTCGAGGGCGGGAAGATCCGGGTCGCGGAGGGCTGGGCGCACGGGCCGCAGATCGACAAGGGCGCAAGGTGGGACCCCGCGGAGCTCGGGCCCGTCGTCGCCGACCTGCTCGCCAAGGCGCGCCCGCCGGTCCCGGTGTACGGCGCTTAGAGCGAGCCCCCCAAGCGCGGTGACGAGGTCGTCGAACACTCGCAGCCCCTGCTGCGGCCGTTCATCGGCGACCCCGCGGCTACCGCGATCGGTCGTCAGCCGCTGACTTTCTCGCTGGACTGACCGATGGAGGTCTGCTTGTTGTTGTAGTTGACTGTGCACTTCACCGTTGTGTCATAGCTGGTGCCCAGTGGGGGCCACAGCATGTCGGTGATCGCACCGGTGCTGTTCGCAGCGACGTCGATGCTTCTATCGACCTCTTGCGGCCCGAATCCACCGGATTTCGTAGCGGTGTAGCTGCATTTGGCGGGCAGGCTGGAATTGTTGGTGATAGCTACGCGGGCATTGAATCCATTCCGCGAGATGTTCACCGCGACTGCGTTCGTCGGCGCGCTGCACTGCTGGCCGGCTGGGACGGTGTCTGTCACCGAACCGGTCGGGCATTTCACCGGCGCTGCCGGAGCCGGCGCTGCGGCGCAATTAGAGCCGGGCGGAAGGGTCTTTCCCGCATCCGGTCCGCCGGTGCATCGCACGGGCAACTGGTCGGGCGCGGGTGCCGGCGCTGCCGCCGCCGCAGGCGGCACATACGTATAGTCCGACCAGGCGCCGCAATCATCCGTACCCGGGAAGTGTTTGCGGCAGCCCTGGATCGAGAAGGTTTGCGGCTTCGTACTTGCAGCAATAGTAAAGGACGCGGTGTTGTTGCACCCTTTGCTGAGTTCGGGTTGCATGAAATAACCCTGGCCGTTGATATGGATCACATCCCCAGCCTCATCTCCGTGCACCCGCGGGCACCCGGAAACGATGCAGGTCGGCTCGTGCGGACCGTTGGGCGTACAGGTCACGCTGTATCCGTTCGGCAGCGTGTCGGCGCTGGCGGTTGGCGCCATCGATGTTGTGGCATCGACGATTCCGAACAGACAGGCCGTGGCCGTGGCGACCAGGACCGCGAAACGTTTCGTCATTCGTTCAGCCACGGCAGTGCCTTCCGAGATGTGTGTGGCGTAAGTTCGCACGCGTCAGACTTTTTACAGCCTATGGCCGTCGGGGTGGCCGGAGAATAAGGGATTTCCCTACAAGTTCGGCCCATCCGCAGCTAACGCTGCCCGTCAAATCCATGCTGTTCCAAAGGATCGACGACCCCAGACCGGGCGACTTACATTGGCCTGGCATCAACGATGGTCGGCACGGTGGAATACATGAAACAGCCCGGAGCGGCGGGGACCGGGGCGATGAACGTCAATGCAGCACATGAATACCGCCGAGCTCAGGGGCAGTCATCTGACGGCGCGCTCGTCGCGGACCTGAACCTCGATGATCGGGTCGGCCTTAAGGAGGTTGAGATACCAGGTTGGGTTCCTGGTGCGGGGCGCCGAACGACGCGGGCAAGATCATCCCCTCGCCGACGCTCAGTTCGAGCGTCGGCGTGGTCCGAGGCTTACCGGATCCACGTCCGATGGTCGTCACCAGCGCCGCCGGGAACCACAGCAACCGGGCGCAGCCGGCCATTCGTACAGCGATATGCCCAATCTGAGCGTGTGCAAAGTATTTCAGTGCTAAGGCGAGAAACGTGGGTTGCGGAACCCCTTAGTCACGTGTCTGACGTTACGGGTCGCAGATGACGATCGGGATCACCCGATCGGTCCACGACTGGTAGTCGTCGAAGTTGGGGTACATGGCGACCAACTTCGGCCAATACTCCGCGCGTTCCTCGGCCGTGGCGTCGCGGGCCTGCAACTGCAACACCTCGTCTTTGATCTGCACCGAGACCTTGGGGTTGGCCTTGAGGTTGAGATACCACAGGGGGTGCTTGTCGCGGCCACCCTGCGAGGCCACCAGGATCACGCGATCGCCTTCGCGCAGGTAGAGCAGCGGGCTCACGCGTGGCTGGCCGGTCTTGCGTCCGGTGGTGGTCAGCAGCGCCACCGGGTTCTTCTGGAAGGTGCCGCCCCACTTCCCCTTGCTGAGGCGATACATCCAGGTGTTGGCCCGGGACATCCACTTGATGATGAGACCGGTCGTGGGCGAGTTCAACGACTTGGGCTTTTCCACTGCTGTCCTTAGCGCTGGATGAACGGTTGGAAGCGAACCTTAATGTGGTGGATTTCGGCCTTGCCGCTTGCGCTTTCGGCGGGAATCACGAACGTCTCGTCGACCCGCGCGGCCAGCCGGCGGCCGCCGAGCGCCGCCCTGGTCAGCACGACGTACGCCGCGTGCACCGCGTCGCCCTCGATCCGATAGTCGGGCGGCGTGGTGTCGGCCAGCAATCGATACTGGGCCCCGCGATTGAGGCTGCGGCGCAGGTGGTTTCCGGAGAAGCCGTTCTTGATCCCCTGCTCGACGCGGGTGCATCCGGCCGCGAACGGAACGGAGTCACCTTGGTGACTGACGAGCGCGTCGATGTAGGACTGCGCCGCGGCGATGCGGCTCTCTTCAGAGACGATCAAGACCGGCTAGATGCGCTCGATGATCGTGCCGGTCGACAGGGCGCCGCCCGCGCACATGGTGATCAGCGCGGTGCTCTGGTCGGTGCGCTCCAGTTCGTGCAGCGCGGTGGTGATCAGCCGGCTGCCGGTGCTGCCCACCGGGTGGCCCAGCGCGATGGCCCCGCCGTTGACGTTGACCCGTGCCATGTCGGGCTCGTGGACGCGCGCCCACGACAGCACCACCGACGCGAACGCCTCGTTGATCTCGACCAGGTCGATGTCGCCCATCTTCATGCCGGCCTTCTCGAGCACCTTGGCGGTCGACTGCACCGGGCCGTCCAGGTGGTAGTAGGGCTCGGCGCCGACGAGCGCCTGGCTCACGATGCGCGCCCGCGGCCGCAGCCCGAGCGCCTTGGCCTTGTCCTCGTCCATCCACAACACGGCCGCGGCGCCGTCGGAGATCTGCGACGACGTTCCCGCCGTGTGGATTCCGCCCTCGATGACCGGCTTGAGCGAGGAGAGGCCGGACAGGGTGGTCTCACGCAGGCCCTGGTCGCGGGAGATGGTGACCCGCTCGGACGTCGGCTGCTTGTTCTCGTCCAGCGCCGGCGCCTCGATCGGGGAGATCTCGCGATCGAACCGGCCTTCCTCCCACGCCTGCTTGGCCTTCGCCTGCGACTCGTAACCGAACCGGTCGATGTCGTCGCGGGTGATGCCGCGCCGCTTGGCGATCCGCTCGGCGGCGGTGAACTGGTCGGGCAGGTCGATGTCCCACGATGCGGGTCGCAGGATGCTGCGGTCGGGACCGGCGTTCGCGCCGAGTCCGACGCGGCTCATGGCCTCGATCCCGCAGGCGATGCCGACGTCGATCGCACCGGCCGCGATCAGGCCGGCGATCAGGCCGTTGGCCTGCTGGCTGCTGCCGCACTGGCAGTCCACCGTGGTGGCGCCGACGTGCTCCGGCAACCCGGCGACGAGCCAGCTCACCCGGGTGATGTTGTTGGACTGCTCGCCGAACTGCGTCACGCAGCCGCCGATCACCTGCTCGACATCGCCCGCGTCGATGCCGGCCTTCTCCACAAGTGCCCTCTGCACCGCACCGAGGAGCTCGGTGGCGTGCAGCCCTGACAGCCATCCGTTCCGCTTGCCGATCGGGCTGCGGGTGGCTTCGACGATTACCGGGTTACCCATTCCGTCAGGCTAGAACACGTTTCATTACTCTGACAAGCGAGGATGATGACCTGCCTTTTATCTGCCTAGGAGCCGTGTTTTACTGGCACTAGAACACGTTGCAATTGAGGAGCGCACACATCATGGCACCCCCCAACATTCCCGCCGACTTCGACTTCCTGGACCCCGACGTCAACCTCGCCGGGTTGCCCGTCGAGGAGCTCGCCTGGCTGCGCAAGGCGGAGCCGATCCACTGGGTCGACATCCCCAACGGCGCCGGCGGCTTCGAGGACCACGGCTATTGGATCGTCACCCGGCACGCCGACGTCAAGGAGGTGTCGAAACGCAGCGACATCTTCTCCAGCTGGATGAACGGCGCGATCCCGACGTGGCCGCCGGAGATGAAGCGCGAGCAGGTCGAACTGCAGCGCAGTGTCATGCTCAACATGGACGCGCCGCACCACACCCGGCTGCGCAAGATCATCTCCCGCGGGTTCACGCCGCGGGCCATCGGACGGCTGGAGGCCGAACTGGCCCAGCGCGCCCAGAACATCGCCAAGACGGCGGCGGCCGAGGGCAGCGGCGACTTCGTCGAGCAGGTCTCGTGCGAGCTGCCGCTGCAAGCCATCGCCGGCCTGCTCGGCGTCCCGCAGGAGGATCGCGACAAGCTGTTCCGCTGGTCCAACGAGATGACCGGTGGCACCGATCCCGAGTACGCCACCGTCGATCCGGCGCAGTCCTCGATGGAGCTGATCACGTACGCGATGGCCATGGCCGAGGAGCGGGGCAAGAACCCCACCGACGACATCGTCACCACGCTCATCCAGGCCGACATCGAGGGCGAGAAGCTCTCCGACGACGAGTTCGGTTTCTTCGTGGTCATGCTCGCGGTGGCGGGCAACGAGACCACCCGCAACTCGATCACCCACGGCATGATCGCCATGGCGAACAACCCCGATCAATGGGAGATCTTCAAGAAGGAGCGCCCGTCGACGGCCGCCGACGAGATCATCCGGTGGGCCACCCCGGTGTCGGCCTTCCAGCGCACCGCCAGCGAGGACACCGAGCTGGCCGGCGTGCAGATCAAGAAGGGCCAGCGGGTGGTGATGTCCTACCGGTCGGCCAACTTCGACGACGAGGTCTTCGAGGACCCGCACACCTTCAACGTCCTGCGCGACCCGAATCCCCACGTCGGTTTCGGCGGGACGGGCGCCCACTACTGCATCGGTGCGAACCTGGCCCGCATGACCATCAACCTGATCTTCAACGCGGTCGCCGACCACATGCCGGACCTCAAGCCGATCGGTGAGCCCGAGCGGCTGCGGTCGGGCTGGCTCAACGGGATCAAGCACTGGCAGGTCGACTACGCCGGAACCGCGCGGTGACGTCCTGATGGACTTCAATCTGACCGCGACGCAACAGGCCGTCGCCGACGTGGTGACCTCGGTGCTGGACCGGGACCTCAGCTGGGACGCGTTGGTCAGTGGGGGCGTGACCGCGCTGCCGGTGCCCGAGCGGCTCGGCGGCGACGGGGTGGGCCTGCCCGAGGTCGCCACGGTGCTGACCGAGGTGGGCCGCCGCGGCGCCATCACACCCGCGCTCGTCACGCTCGGCTTCGGCGTGGTGCCGCTGCTCGACCTGGCATCCGGCGAACAGCAGGACCGGTTCCTGGCCGGCGTCACCAAGGGCGGCGTGCTGACGGCCGCCCTGAACGAGCCGGGGACCGCGCTGCCCGATCGGCCGTCGACGACCTTCGCCGCCGGGCGGCTGTCGGGCACCAAGGTCGGTGTCGGCTATGCCGGACAAGCGGATTGGCTGATCGTCACCGCGGACAGCGCGGTCGTCGTCGTGTCGCCCAAGGCCGACGGTGTGCAGTTGGTCCAAACCCCGACGTCCAGCGGCGCCGACGAATACACGGTGACGTTCGCCGACGTCGCCGTCGGGGAGTCCGACGTCCTGTCGGGCGCCACGGCGTCTCGGGTCAACCAGCTGGCGCTGGCGGCCGTCGGCGCCTACGCCGACGGGCTGGTTGCCGGAGCGCTGCGGCTCACCGCGGACTACGTGGCCAACCGCAAGCAGTTCGGCAAGCCGCTGTCGACGTTCCAGACCGTCGCGGCCCAGCTCGCCGAGGTGTACATCGCCTCGCGCACCATCGATTTGGCGGCGAAGTCGGTCGCCTGGCGGCTGTCCGAGGGCCGGGACGCCGACGACGACCTCGACGTCCTGGGCTACTGGATTGCCTCGCAGGCTCCGCCGGTGATGCAGCTTTGTCACCATCTGCACGGCGGCATGGGAATGGACATCACCTATCCGATGCACCGGTACTATTCCACGATCAAAGACCTGACCCGGCTGCTGGGCGGGCCTTCTCATCGTCTCGACCTGGTGGGAGCGCAATGTTCATAGACCTGACTCCGGAGCAGCGTCAGCTGCAGGCCGAACTGCGAGAATACTTTTCCAACCTCATCTCGTCCGACGAGATGAAGGCGATGGAGCAGGACCGTCACAACGAGGCCTACCGCGCCGTGATCCGGCGGATGGGCAAGGACGGCAAGCTCGGGGTCGGGTGGCCAAAGGAGTTCGGCGGCTTGGGCTTCGGGCCGATCGAGCAGTCGATCTTCGTCAACGAGGCGCATCGGGCCGACGTGCCACTGCCCGCCGTGACGTTGCAGACCGTCGGCCCGACCCTGCAACAGTTCGGCAGCGAGATGCAGAAGAAGAAGTTCCTGCCGGCGATCCTGGCGGGTGAGGTGCACTTCGCGATCGGCTACAGCGAGCCCGAGGCTGGGACCGACCTGGCTTCGCTGCGCACCACCGCCGTGCGCCACGGCGACGAGTACATCGTCAACGGCCAGAAGATGTGGACCACCGGCGGGCACGACGCGGACTACATCTGGCTGGCCTGCCGCACCGACCCGGAAGCGGTGAAACACAAGGGCATCTCGATCCTGATCGTCGACACCAAGGACCCGGGCTACTCGTGGACGCCCGTCATCCTGTCCGACGGCGCCCACCACACCAACGCCACCTACTACAACGATGTGCGCGTGCCCGCCGACATGCTGGTCGGCGAGGAGAACGGCGGGTGGAAACTGATCACCACCCAGCTCAACAACGAACGGGTCATGCTGGGCCCCGCCGGTCGTATCGCCGGCATCTACGACCGGGTGCACGCCTGGGCGTCGAAGCCCGGCGCGGACGGGGTCACGCCGATCGACCACGCCGACGTCAAGCGCGCGCTCGGCGAGATCCACGCGACGTGGCGGATCAACGAGCTGCTGAACTGGCAGGTGGCCGCCGCGGGCGAGGACATCAACGTGGCCGACGCCGCGTCCACGAAAGTCTTCGGCACCGAGCGCATCCAGCGGATCGGCCGGCTCGCCGAGGAGATCGTCGGCAAGTACGGTAACCCCGCCGAGGCGGACACCGCCGAGCTGCTCGACTGGCTGGACTCGCAAACCAAGCGGAACCTGGTGATCACCTTCGGTGGAGGGGTGAACGAAGTCATGCGAGAGATGATCGCGGCCGCCGGCCTCCAGGTGCCGAGGGTTCCCCGGTGACCGACATCCAGGAGGCCGTTGCGGAGATCAAGGCGGCCGGCGGCCCCAAGCCGCGCGCCGGCCGCGACCCGGTGAACCAGCCGATGATCAACAACTGGGTCGAGGCCATCGGCGACCGCAACCCCATCTACGTCGACGAGGCCGCGGCCCGCGCCGTCGGGCACCCGGGAATCGTCGCCCCACCGGCCATGATTCAGGTGTGGACCATGTTCGGCCTGGGCGGGGAGCGTCCGAAGGACGATCCGATGGGTCCCATCATGCAGTTGTTCGACGACGCCGGCTACATCGGCGTGGTCGCCACCAACTGCGAACAGACCTACCACCGCTACCTGCAGCCCGGCGAGCACGTCAGCATCACCTCCGAGATGGGTGACGTGGTGGGACCCAAGCAGACCGGCCTGGGCGAGGGCTACTTCATCAACCAGCACATCATCTGGCGAGTCGGGGACGAGGACGTCGCCGAGATGAACTGGCGCATCCTGAAATTCAAGCCCCGCGAGTCGGATGCCGCGCCGTCCTCGGTTCCCGCGGACCTGGATCCCGACGCCATGATGCGCCCCTCGTCGTCGCGCGACACGGCCTTCTTCTGGGAGGGCGTCAAGGCGCACGAGCTGAGGATCCAGCGGCGGCCCGACGGCAGCCTGCAGCACCCGCCGGTGCCTGCGGTATGGCAGGACAAGGCCGCCCCCATCGACTACGTGGTGGCGTCCGGCAAGGGCACGGTGTTCAGTTTCGTGGTGCACCATGCGCCGAAGGTCCCCGGCCGCACGCTGCCGTTCGTGATCGCGTTGGTCGAGCTCGACGAGGGCGTGCGAATGCTGGGCGAGCTGCGCGGGGTGGACCCCACCGAGGTGGAGATTGGAATGCCGGTGCGCGCAACCTATATCGACTTTCCGGCGGGCGACAGCGGCCCCGAGTGGACCCTGTATGCCTGGGAGCCCCGGGCATGAGCGCACCGGCCATCGAGGTCGGCACGACGCTGCCCGAGCTCAAGCTGCACGGCAGTCCGACCTTCATCATCTCGACGGCATTGGCCACGCGCGACTTCCAGGACGTGCACCACGACCGGGATCTGGCGCAGGCCAAGGGGTCGAAGGACATCTTCGTCAACATCCTGACCGACACCGGGCTGGTGCAGCGCTACGTGACCGACTGGGCGGGTCCGTCCGCGCTGATCAAGTCGATCGGGCTGCGGCTCGGGGTGCCGTGGTACGCCTACGACACGGTCACCTTCTCCGGTGAGGTGACCGCGGTGGAGGACGGCCTGATCGCGGTGAAGGTGTTCGGCCGCAACAGCCTTGGCGACCACGTGATCGCGACCGTGACGCTGACGATGGGGGACTCGTAGATGTTGTCGGGTAAAGCGGCGATCGTCGGCATCGGTGCCACCGACTTCTCGAAGGACTCCGGCCGCAGCGAGCTGCGGCTGGCGGCCGAGGCCGTCTTGGACGCGCTGGACGACGCGGGCCTTTCGCCGGCGGACGTCGACGGGCTGACCACCTTCACGATGGACACCAACAACGAGACCGCGGTGGCGCGGGCGGTCGGCATCGGTGACCTGAAGTTTTTCTCGCAGATCGGCTACGGCGGCGGTGCCGCCTGCGCGACCGTTCAGCAGGCCGCGATCGCGGTCGCCACCGGGGTGGCCGACGTCGTGGTGGCGTACCGTGCGTTCAACGAACGCTCGGGCATGCGGTTCGGTCAGGTGCAGACCCGGTTGGTGGGCGACGCTCGCGCACAGGCCGATTCGACCGCTGCGGACAATTCGTTCTCCTACCCGCACGGGCTCTCGACGCCGGCCGCGCAGGTCGCCATGATCGCCCGGCGCTACATGCAGCTGTCCGGTGCGACGAGCCGCGACTTCGGTGCGATCTCGGTGGCCGACCGCAAGCACGCCGCCAAGAACCCGAAGGCGTACTTCTACGAGAAGCCGATAACCATTGAGGACCACCAGAATTCGCGATGGATCGCCGAGCCGCTGCGGCTGCTGGACTGCTGCCAGGAGACCGACGGCGCGGTCGCGATCGTGGTGACGTCGGCGGAGCGCGCGCGGGACCTCAAGCAGCGGCCGGCCGTCATCGAGGCGGCGTCGCAGGGCTCGAGCCCCGACCAGTACACAATGGTCAGCTATTACCGACCCGAACTGGGACTGCCCGAGATGGGCGTGGTGGGACAGCAGCTGTGGCAGCAATCCGGTCTCAAGCCGTCCGACATCCAGACCGCCGTCCTGTATGACCACTTCACCCCGTTCACACTGATTCAGTTGGAGGAGTTGGGGTTCTGCGGTCGCGGTGAGGCCAAGGACTTCATCGCCGACGGTGCGATCGAAATCGGTGGGCGGCTTCCGATCAACACCCACGGCGGTCAGCTCGGCGAGGCCTACATCCACGGCATGAACGGCATCGCCGAGGGTGTGCGGCAGCTGCGCGGGACCTCGGTGAACCCGGTACCCGACGTCGAGCACGTCCTCGTCACTGCGGGCACCGGCGTCCCCACCTCGGGTCTGATCCTCGGCTAGTTTGACCACTTTCTGCTTCGTCGAGTGTGAAACTAACTTCACGCTCGACGAGTGAAGTGACGCTGCGAGTGACACGTGCGACGCTGCCGTCGTGGGTGAGCCGTTCCTTGGCAGTGAGGCCGTTGCTCGAGGCGCGTTGACCAGAGGTCAGCTCTGCACCGGTTATCTCCGGCTGTTCCGAGATGTGTACGTCGGCCGGGATTCGGACATCACCGCCGCGCTGCGGGCGAGGGCCGGTTGGTTGTGGACCGGGCGTCAGGGCGTCGTCGCCGGCTTCTCGGCGGCGGCGCTACACGGAAGCGAGTGGGTCGATGGCGCCGCGGTGGTGGATCTCATTCACGACAATCGCCATCGTCAGGCCGGGATCAGGGCTCATGGGGACCGAATCGAGGAAGATGAGATTGCCGTCCTAGGCGGGATTCCGGTGACGTCGGCGGCCAGGACGGCGTTGGACCTCGGCTGCTGGTATCCGACTACCGCGGCAGTCGCCGGCATCGACGCACTGGCCCGCGCAACGCGAATCAAGCCGGCGGATGTCGAAATGCTCGCTGAGAGGTACGCGGGCCGGCGAGGCGTCGTCCGGGCAAGGGATGCGATAGCGCTGTTCGACAGTGGCGCCCAGTCTCCCAAGGAGTCTTGGCTGCGCGTTGTCCTAGTCCAGGCAGGGCTGCCGAGGCCGCAAACCCAGATTCCAGTGCTCAACGAATTTGGCAGTGCGGTCGCATATCTGGACATGGGCTGGGAAGAGATGAAGGTCGCGGTGGAGTACGACGGCGAGCAACACCGCAGTGATCGCCGGCAATACACGTGGGACGTCCGGCGCCTGGAAATGCTCGAGCGTCTGGGGTGGATCGTCGTAAGGGTGGTCGCGGGAGACCGGCCGGCCGACATCGTCAGCCGAGTGCGCGCGGCCCGCGCACGTCGAGCGTGAAACTAGTTTCACGCTCGACACCGAACGTGAAGCTAACTTCACACTCGGCGAGACGCAGAAGCCAAAGCGACCCTACGCGGGCACCAGTTCGACGCCGGAGAGCACCACGGCGTTGTCGCGCGCGGGCGCGACGACGCTGGCCAGCAGCCGCCCGTCTTCCTTCCAGATGCCGACGTTGAGCGTCTCACCGGGGAACGCCACGCCGGCGAAGCGCGCACCGTAGGCGGCCACCGCCCCGGCGTCGCCGTCCAGCATCGTGTCCACGATGGCCTTGCACGTCATGCCGTAGGTGCACAGGCCGTGCAGGATGGGCCGCGGAAAGCCGTTCGCCGCAGCGAATTCCGGATCGGAGTGCAGCGGGTTGCGGTCGCCGCAGAGCCGGTACAGCAGCGCCTGCTGCGGCAGGATCGGCACCTCGACCTCCACATCGGGGGCGCGGTCGGGCGCCGCGTCCGACGAGGACGGCCCGCGTTCCCCGCCGAAACCGCCCTCGCCGCGCGCGAAGATGGACCGCCGCTGCGTCCACAGCAGCGTGCCGTCGGGTGCGCTCACCGTCGTCTCGCTCCAGATCACCGCGGCCTTGCCCTTGTCCCAGATGTCGGTGAACCGGGTGACGGCGCGAGCGGATCCCGAGGGCGGCAGCGGCCCCGGCACCTCCACCCGCTCACTGGCGTGCAGCACCCTGCCGAGCTCGATGTCGATGCCGGGGAACTGCACGGTCGGCGGCTTGGTCATGTGGAACGACGCCGCGACGTTGCCGAACGTCGGCAGGACCTGCGGTGTGTCGTCGACGAGGTAACGCAGTTCGCGCGGGTCCATCGGATCTTTACCGGCACCCAGCCCCAGGTGGTAGAGCTGCACATCGCTGCTCGTCCACGCGAAGTCGATGGGTTCGAGCTCGGCCGCCAGCGCGACGTCTACATCAATGGGCATATCAGTTTTCCCCCGCGATGTGCAGTGCGGCCAGGTAACCGAAGGTCATGGCCGGGCCGATGGTGCCGCCCGGGCCCGGATAGGTGTGACCCATCACCGGGGCGCTGACATTGCCTGCGGCGTAGAGCCCTTCGATGATGCTGCCGTCGTCCCGCAGCGCGCGACCGTGGACGTCGGTGCGGACGCCGCCCTTGGTACCCAGGTCGCCCGGCACCATCTTGGCCGCGTAATACGGCGCATGCGTGAGCTCTCCCAGGTTGGGGTTCGGCTTGTTGGTCGGGTCGCCGTAGTAGCGGTCGTACGCGCTCTCGCCGCGGTGATAGTCCTCGTCGACGCCCGACCTGGCGAAGCCGTTGAAGCGGGCCACCGTCGCGGTGAACTCGGCGACCGGAAGGCCGGCCTGCTGGGCCAGCTCCTCGAGCGTGTCGGCCTGGATGATGACCCCGGACTCCAGCCATTTGCGCGGAATGCGTTGCCCGGGCTGCAGTCCCGCAAAGATGTAGCGGTCCCGGTATTGCTGGTCGAACACCAGCCACGCCGGAATGTTCTCGCCCGGGCCGGGGCCCTGGCCGAATTCGCCGCCGTACATGTGGTGGCAGGCCTCCACATAGGGCATGGACTCGTTCATGAACCGCTTGCCCGACATGTTGACGATGATCGATCCCGGCGAATTGCGTTCCGACAACGCGAACCACGGCGCACCCACCAGCGGCACGGTCGGCCCCCACCAGGCGTCTTCCATCAGTTCCAGTGCCGCGCCGAGCTTTTCGGCGGCGACGATCCCGTCGCCGGTGTTGGCCTTGGCGCCGACGGTCCACTCCGTGGTGATCGGCGCGCGCTGGTACTTCACCCGCATCTGCTCGTTGTGCTCGAACCCGCCGGAGGCGAGGATCACCCCGCGCCGGGCCCGGATCAGCCGCGGCTCCGCGGACTCCGATGCGCCGGTGTCGCGAACGTAGACGCCGCGCACCACGCCGTCCTCGACGTACAGGTCGGTGAGCGCGGTGTTGAGCAACACCGGAACGCCGGCCCGCTGCAGCCCGATGCGCAGCGGACCGATCAACGCCCGGCCCATGCCGACGAGGTTCTTCCCGGTCGCCTTCGCCCACATCGTGCGGGCGCCGACCTTCAGGCTGCGCAGCACGCCCCGCGGGTGTCGCTTTAGCTGGTTCAGCCGCACGTAGTCCTGTTGCATCACAACCACGTTGAGCGGCACCTTGCCGTACGCGGGCTCCAGCCCCGGCATGTCGGCGCCCAGCTTGCGGGCGTCGAACGGCTTCGGCTCGATCGAGCGGCCGTCGGCGCGGCCGCCCGGCGCCTCGGGGTAATAGTCGGAGTAGCGCGGAACCCAGCACATTTTCAGCGGGGTGTGCTTCAGCACGAAGGACAGCATCTCGGGCCCGCGGTCGAGGTAGGTGTCGATGCGTTCCGGCTCGACGATGTTGCCGACGATGCCGTGCAGGTAGGTCCGCGCCGCCTCGGGGTTGTCGCGGACGCCGTCACGCTTGAGGATCTCGTTGTTGGGGATCCAGACGCCTCCTCCCGACCGCGCGGTCGAGCCGCCGAAATGCGCAGCCTTTTCGATGACTACGGTCGAAAGGCCCCGGTGAGCGGCGGTAAGGGCAGCTACCATGCCGGCTCCGCCGCTCCCGACCACGACGACGTCGAGCTCCTGTGCTGTCATGTAGAACACGTTATAGAATTGCGCGGGCCGGGCGCTACTGGGCCGGTCACACGAACGAGGAGACTTCCGAAGATGCTCAGTCTTGCGACGCGAGACGAGCTTGCTGCCGAGCTGGCGCAGGCCGAGCGGAGCCGTGAGCCGATCGCTCCGCTGACCGCTGTTCACCCGGAGATCGACGTCGTCGACGCGTACGAGATCCAGCTCATCAACATCCGCCAGCGGGTCGCCGAGGGCGCCCGCGTGCTGGGGCACAAGGTGGGCCTGTCGTCGAAGGC
>NZ_LQOU01000013.1 GCF_002102155.1 Mycobacterium europaeum | reverse complement strand
CGCCCACGGGCAGAAGGTGCAAAGCGCCGGCAGCAACATGGCCAGCACCGACAGCGCCGTTGGGTCCAGCTGGGCCTGACACCGCGTCTCCACTCGAAGGGCCCGCACACCACGGTGTGCGGGCCCTTTCGGTTTCCCGAACAGCTTTCGGCCCGGCGTTACCCCGCCACCGGTGAACGCGGGATGAGTGAGGGGCGGAACCCTATCCGCTGAACCCCGCCGTCGGACTCACGCCCGACCATGGCGCCCAGCGGCAGCTTGGAGATCCCGGTGGCTTGCGACGGCGCCGGCGCCGCGCCCCACCCGGCCGGCGTGGCGCCGGCGTCGAGGGCGGCGGGCAGCGGTGTCACCGACGACACGGTGTCGGCCCAGGTCGGCGGCACCGACAACGTCCCCAACGAGGCCGCCTGGCCCACGCCCGCCGACGCGCCTTCGCCGAGTCCACCGATCGGCCCGAGGGTTCCCAGGCCACCCACCTCCCCGAGGCCGCCTATGCCGGGGACCGTGCCGCCCTCCGCACCGATGATCGAGCCCGCGCCCTCCATGTCGATGCCCAGGCCGTACACGTCCATGCCAATCCCTGCGCCGTCGGCGCCCAATCCTGCGCCATCCCCGCCGAAACCGGCGAAATCCGATCCCACACCGATCGCGTCCGAGGCCAGCCCGGCCGCATTTCCCGTGCCGGCGGTGCCGCCGAGAGCGGTCCCCAGACCCGACGCCGCGCCCAGGCCGGTGCTGGCCGTCTTCGTCGCGCTCTTGGACGTGCCGGTCAGGCTCGAGAGCGCACCGAGCGGGCTCGAGGCCCCGGACGTTCCCAACGACGCCCCGGTACCCACCGCCGCCTGCGACAGCCCCGCACCGGACGTGGACCCGGGTGTCGACATGCCCTGCAGCGCTTGCGGGACGGTGGACATCACCTGCGATGACGCGGTCTGTGCCGCACTACCGGCCTGGGTGCCGGTGGCCTGGGTCACCGCGCCGGCCTGGCCGGCGGCCCCGGCCGGATTGGTGGTCTGCGGGGGCGGCGCGAAAGCGCTGAAGGTCGACGCGGAGGCAGAGCTGGCGGCGTAGCCGTACATCGCGGTCGCGTCCTGGGCCCACATCTCGCTGTACTCGGCCTCGGTGGCCATGATCGCCGGCGTGTTCTGCCCCAGGACGTTGGTCGCGATCAACGCCATGAGCCGGGCACGGTTGGCCGCGATGAGCGGCGGTGGCACGGTCATGGCGTACGCCGCCTCGTAGGCCGCCGCCGCGGACGTGGCCTGGGTCGCCGACTGCTCGCAGAGTTCGGCGGTGGCACGCAGCCACACCACGTAGGGTGCGACGGCGGCGGCCATCGACGCCGAAGTCGGGCCCAGCCATTCGTCCATCAGGGTGGTGATCACCGACTCATAGCCGCCGGCGGTCGAGTTCAGCTCCAGGGCCAGCGCGTCCCATCCCGCTGAAGCGGCCAGCAGCGTCGCGGGCCCGGGCCCCACATACATCCGACCGGAGTTGACTTCCGGAGGCAACGCTCCAAAATCCATTGCTTTCCTTCGCTAGTGGCGTGACCGCAGTCGCCGCGGCGTTCCGCCGACCCGAAATGCATCTGAAAACCGTTTCGGGTAACCAAGATTCGTAACAGCACGTAACGTGCCATTAACGACGATTGGAGACGTCGTCGTCTCCGGCCGTCGTGCGTACGTGTTCGGCACCGACGGTACTCGTCGCAATGACATGGGTTTCAGTCACCGAAATCCGCTCTTGCGCTGATGATTTGGACAGCCTAACCCCGGAAATGCTCCGGCCCGCCAGACCAACAACGCTGTAGCCCAGTATTTTTGGGGAATCCGCTCATCTCAAGTTGGCTGATGCGACACATAGAAAACTCATATTTGAACGGCATGTGATGTGACGCGGCCGACAACTCGACATTTGAGGTTTCTATGAGTCCCGTGACAGTTAGGTGTGTGTTTGCCAGAATGGAAGAACATGACCGCAATGTCGGGCTACGCGGGGGGTCAGCGCCCCCGCCAGGCCATTCTCGGGCAGTTGCCCAGGATCTACCGCGCCGATGGATCGCCGATCAGGGTCCTACTGGTCGATGACGAGCCGGCGCTGACGAACCTGGTGAAGATGGCGTTGCACTACGAGGGCTGGGTCGTCGACATCGCCCACAACGGGCGCGAGGCACTGGCGAAGTACGACAAGGTCAACCCCGACGTCCTCGTGCTCGACATCATGCTTCCCGACGTCGACGGGCTCCGAATCCTGGAACGTGTCCGCCAGTCCGATGCCTACACCCCGACGCTGTTCCTGACCGCGCGCGACTCGGTCATGGACCGGGTCACCGGCCTGACCGCCGGCGCCGACGACTACATGACCAAGCCGTTCAGCCTCGAGGAGCTCGTCGCCCGGCTGCGGGGGTTGCTGCGCCGTTCCGGCCAGCAGACGCCGCCGGCCGCCGAAACCCTCAAAGTCGGCGATCTGCGCCTCGACACCGCCAGCCGCGAGGTGACCCGCGACGGAACCCAGATATCGCTTTCCTCGACCGAGTTCGAGCTGCTGCGGTTCCTCATGCGCAATCCCCGCCGGGCGCTGAGCCGAACCGAAATCCTGGACCGCGTCTGGAACTACGACTTCGCCGGCCGTACCAGCATCGTCGACCTGTACATCTCATATCTGAGGAAGAAGATCGACTCCGGCCGGGATCCGATGATCCACACCGTGCGTGGTGTTGGATACATGCTGCGGCCCCCGGAATGAGCCGGAACCGGGACGCCCTGGCCGGAGACCTTCCGCGGTGGCTACCCCGTTCGTTACGGCGCCAATTGCTGTTGGGCGTACTGGCCGTGGTCAGCGTGGTGCTGATGACGGTGGGAATCGTCTCCGTGCTGAGCCTGCGCGGCTACGTCACCTCGATGAGCGACGCCGACGTCGCCGGTTCGTTGGATGCGCTGGGCCACTCTTACGGCAAATACCTTGACAATCAACGGGATTCGCCCGGCACCGCCAAGCCGCTGGGCCAGGCGATGCTGCAGTTCCCCGACCAGACGCCGGGAAACCTGATCGTGGTGCTGCACAACGGCGCCGTCATCGGATCGGCGGTGTTCTCGGAGGCCGAAGCACGGCCCGCGCCCGCCGACGTGATTCGGGCGATCGAAGCGCAGTCATGGGGCGAGGGACCGCCACGAACCGAAAACCTTGGCAGCCTCGGGTTCTACCGGGTCAACAGCCACGTCGAGGGACCCGACGTGCTGGTCGCCGGGGTGTCCCTGAATCTCGCCGACCAGATCATCGCCCGCAAGCAACTCACCACCACCGTGCTCATCGCCGCCGCTCTGGCGGTCACCGCCGGGCTCACCGTGTGGGTCGTCGGCTACACCCTCCGACCGCTGCGCCGGTTGGCCGGTGTCGCCGCGGAAGTCGCCGCCATGCCGCTCACCAACGACGACCACCGAATCAGCGTCCGGGTGCGGCCGCGGGACACCAACCAGCAGAACGAGGTCGGCATCGTTGGCCACACCCTGAACCGGCTGCTGGACAACGTCGACAGCGCGCTGGCGCAGCGCGCCGAATCCGACCTGCGCATGCGGCAATTCATCACCGACGCCAGCCACGAGCTGCGAACGCCGCTGGCGGCGATTCAGGGATACGCCGAACTCACCCGCCAGGACAGCTCGCAGTTGCCGCCGACCACCGAATACGCGCTGGCCCGCATCGAGTCCGAAGCGCAGCGGATGACGCTGCTGGTCGACGAGCTGCTGCTGCTCTCCCGCCTCGGCGAGGGGCAAGACCTGCAGAGCGAGGACGTCGACCTCGCGGACCTGGTGGTCGACGCCGTGAACGACGCGGCGGTCGCGGCGCCCACGCACAATTGGGTGAAGGACCTACCCGACGAACCGGTGTGGGTCCGCGGCGATCGCGCCCGGCTGCACCAGCTGGTCAGCAACCTGCTCAACAACGCCCGGGTGCACACCCCGCCCGGGGTCACCGTCACGACGGCGATCACCAGCCGCCGCGACGGGTCCGAGCCCCCGTTCGCGGAACTGACCGTCACCGACGACGGGCCGGGCATAGACCCCGAGCTTCTCCCCCGCTTGTTCGAACGGTTCGCCCGGGCGCACAACTCGAGGCTCAACAGCTCGGGCACCGGGCTGGGCCTGGCCATCGTCGATTCGATCGTCAAGGCCCACCACGGGTCCGTCACCGCCGAATCCACGCAGGGCAGAACGGTTTTCCGGGTCAGAATCCCGATGATCGCCGGCCCGGGTGCCCCAACGGCGTGATCTTCATCCGTGCCTGCCCGACGCCGGCCGCTTCCCGACATCCGGGATCGCCGTCAAACCGTCATAGGCCTCCCACCAGGTGGCCTCATGCTGGACAGGTGAGATGGCACGAGCCGTCAACATGCGGTCGGCATCGACGAGCATTTCGACCAGCGTTCGCCATTGCATGTACCTGCGCAGCTCCTGCACGTCGGCGGTGTTGGGCATGAGGATGATCGACATCGACCTGCCTCGAACGCGGCGGGGCCCGGCCCGTAGGAAGAGGAACATGCTGATCCCCAGGTAGCCGGTCGCAGCAACTGTCAGAACGGTGTCGGGCGAGGTCATCGCAGTGCCGAACACCATGACGCACAGCAGCATGAGCGTGGCGGCAGTTATCGGCCAAGCACGCCAGAGCCGCGCCAGCCGCCGGTCAGTGGTAGTGGCTCCGGGCGGGTAGATGGTCAGGCTGTAGCGGCGCACACCGTACCGGCCGACCACGGCCTCGTACGATCCCCAGGGGTGGGCGCCGTCCAGCAGGCGCGACAACCAACCCGGTCCGGAAATTGGCACCTGGGCGGGCGGGGCAACTACGCGTTCAACGGTTCGGTGTTGAGGCTCAGGCATGGTTTCGGGTCTACGCCGAGCTCATGACGCTCGCTGCGATACGGACAGCATCCATATGCCCGAGGCGCCAATGTTTACGGATCCTTTTCGGACCGCTGATCATTCGCGGGAGTCTGGATCGAATCGCCGGTCAGCACGCCTCTGACGTCGAGCGCCTTCTCAAAGCCCTTGCCAGGGGCGCCCATTGAAGTCCGCTCACAGCGCAGGGTGTTCGAACTGGCGTGCGTAAACAAACCGTAAAGGAGGAGCGCGAGCCCGTTAGGGAAGTGTCAACCAAAGGCCCTAGCCCGAAGGTGCCGGTTAATTTCAAGCTGACCTTGCCTCCAGACGCAGCGTGTGGCTGACTCGATGGGGGGCTTTCGCGTGCACACGGTTGGTGCTGAACGGAGACGAGATGGGCTCGGAATGGGCGTAGTGGCGTTCGTCGCGCTCACGGTGGCGGTGTTCGCCGTGCTGGGCTTGGTGCAGAAGCTGGTCGAGCGGCTGTGAACTACGAAAACATCGTCGGTTTGGTGCTTTCTGTCGTCCTTGCCCTGTTCCTTGGGTGCGCCTTGCTGTTCCCGGAGAGGTTCTAGTGAGCACAACCACAGCGGGAGTCGTCTTCCTCGTCGTTCTCATCGCGGCTTTGGTTCTGGTGCACGTGCCCCTCGGCGACTACATGTACCGCGTTTACACGGCAGACAAGGATTCGTATGTCGAGCGGGCGATCTACCGGTTGATCGGTGTCGATTCCCGCTCGGAGCAAACGTGGGGCGCCTACGCCCGAAGCGTGTTGGCGTTCTCGTCGATCAGCATCCTGTTCCTGTTCATCTTCCAGCTCTTGCAGGGCAAGCTGCCGCTGCATCTGCACGACCCGGCCACCAAAATGACCCCGGGGCTGGCGTGGAACACCGCGGTCAGCTTCGTCACCAATACCAACTGGCAGGCCTACTCGGGCGAGTCCACGCAGGGCCACCTGGTGCAGATGGCCGGCCTCGCGGTGCAGAACTTCGTCTCCGCCGCCGTCGGCATGGCGGTCGCGATCGCGCTGGTGCGCGGGTTCGCGCGCACGCGCACCGGCGAGCTGGGGAACTTCTGGGTCGACCTGGTGCGAGGCACGCTTCGTATCCTGCTGCCCATAGCGGTCCTGGGTGCGATCCTGCTGATCGCGGGCGGGGCCATCCAGAACTTCCACCTCAACGACCAAGTAGTCACCACCCTCGGCGGCACGCCGCAGACCATCACCGGCGGCCCGGTGGCCAGTCAAGAAGTCATCAAGGAGCTGGGCACCAACGGCGGCGGCTTCTACAACGCGAACTCAGCCCACCCGTTCGAGAATCCGACCAGGTGGACCAACTGGCTGGAAATCTTTCTGTTACTGGTGATTAGCTTCTCGCTGCCTCGCACGTTCGGGCGCATGGTGGGCAGCACGAAGCAGGGTTACGCGATCGCATCAGTGATGGCCTCGCTCTACGCGATCAGCGTGACCTTCATGATGTGGTTCCAGCTGCAGCACCACGGCACGGTCCCGACCGCGGTCGGCTCGGCGATGGAGGGCGTCGAGCAGCGGTTCGGCGTGGCCAACTCCGCGGTGTTCGCCGACTCGACGACGCTCACCTCCACCGGCGCCGTCGACTCCTTCCACGACTCCTACACCAGCCTCGGCGGGATGATGACCATGTTCAACATGCAGCTCGGCGAGGTCGCGCCCGGTGGCACCGGCTCGGGCCTGTACGGCATGCTGATCCTGGCCGTGATCACCGTATTCGTCGCGGGGCTGATGGTCGGCCGTACCCCCGAATACCTCGGCAAGAAGATCAACCCGCGCGAAATCAAGCTCGCCGCAAGCTACTTCCTCGTCACGCCGCTGATCGTCTTGACCGGCACCGCGATCGCGATGGCGCTGCCGGGCGAGCGCGCCGGGATGCTGAACACCGGCCCGCACGGGCTGTCCGAGGTGCTCTACGCGTTCACCTCCGCGGCCAACAACAACGGGTCGGCCTTCGCCGGCATCAGCGTCAACACCAATTGGTACAACACCGCCCTCGGCCTGGCCATGGTGTTCGGCCGATTCCTGCCGATCGTGCTCGTCCTGGCTTTGGCCGGCTCACTGGCCAGGCAGGGCCAGACGCCCGAATCGGCGGGCACCCTGCCCACCCATCGACCGCAATTCGTGGGCATGGTCGCCGGCGTCACCCTGATCCTGGTGGCCCTCACCTTCCTGCCCATGCTGGCGCTCGGACCTCTCGCCGAAGGAATCCACTGATGACCGCCTCCACCATCGACACGGCTGAAGAGGCTCAGCCGACCGACCACGCGAGCAAGAAACGGGTGCAGGGCGGATTGCTCGATCCGAAGATGCTGTGGCGCTCGACGCCGGACGCGCTGGCAAAACTCAACCCCCGCACGTTGTGGCGCAACCCGGTCATGTTCATCGTCGAGATCGGCGCCACCTGGAGCACGGTGCTGGCGATCATCAACCCGACCTGGTTCGCCTGGCTCACCGTGGTATGGCTCTGGCTCACAGTATTTTTCGCAAATGTGGCCGAGGCGGTGGCGGAAGGCCGCGGCAAGGCTCAGGCCGAAACCCTGCGCCGGGCCAAAACCCAGACGCTGGCCCGGCGGCTCAAGAACTGGCAACCCGGCGCGCCCGCCGTCGAGGAAGAGGTTGCCGCACCGCTGCTGCAACAGGGTGACGTCGTGGTGGTCGAGGCCGGGCAGGTGATACCGGGCGATGGCGACGTCGTCGAAGGCATTGCCTCCGTGGACGAATCGGCCATCACCGGCGAATCGGCGCCGGTCATCCGCGAGTCCGGTGGCGACCGCTCGGCGGTCACCGGTGGCACCACCGTGCTCAGTGACCGCATCGTCGTGCGAATCACCCAGAAGCCCGGCGAGAGCTTCATCGACCGGATGATCGCGCTTGTCGAGGGCGCCAACCGGCAGAAGACCCCCAACGAGATCGCGCTCAACATCCTGTTGGCCGCGCTGACCACCATCTTCGTCTTCGCGGTCGCCACCCTGCAGCCGCTGGCGATCTATTCGAAGATGAACAATCCCGGCGTCCCAGACACCCAGGCGCTCAACGCCAACGGCGTCACCGGGATCGTCATGGTGTCGCTGCTGGTGTGCCTCATCCCCACCACCATCGGCGCACTGCTCTCCGCGATCGGTATCGCCGGCATGGACCGGCTGGTACAACGCAACGTGCTCGCGATGTCCGGGCGGGCGGTGGAAGCCGCCGGCGACGTCAACACGTTGCTGCTCGACAAGACGGGGACCATCACGCTCGGCAACCGGCAGGCCGCGGCCTTCGTCCCCCTTGACGGTGTCACCAACGAGCAATTGGCCGACGCCGCACAGCTGTCCAGCCTCGCCGACGAAACCCCCGAGGGGCGCTCGATCGTCGTCTACGCCAAGCAGCACTTCGGGCTGCGCGCACGAACACCGGGCGAACTCGCCCACGCCCACTGGGTGGAGTTCTCGGCCACCACGCGCATGTCGGGGGTCGACCTCGACGGACACCAGCTGCGCAAGGGCGCGGCCAGCTCGGTGGCGGACTGGGTGCGCGGCCAGGGCGGCCAGGTCCCCCACCAGCTCGGCGAGCTCGTGGACGGCATCTCCGCCGCCGGCGGCACCCCGTTGGTGGTCGGGGAACGCCGCGACGGCAACGCGGCGGTGCTCGGCGTGATCCACCTCAAGGACGTCGTCAAGCAGGGAATGCGCGATCGATTCGACGAGATGCGCAGGATGGGCATCCGCACGGTGATGATCACCGGCGACAACCCGTTGACCGCCAGAGCGATTGCCGACGAGGCCGGCGTTGACGACTTCCTCGCCGAGGCGACGCCCGAGGACAAGCTCGAGTTGATCAAGCGGGAGCAGGAGGGCGGCAAGCTGGTGGCGATGACCGGCGACGGCACCAACGACGCGCCGGCCCTGGCCCAGGCCGACGTGGGCGTGGCGATGAACACCGGTACCTCGGCCGCCAAAGAGGCGGGCAACATGGTCGACCTCGACTCCGACCCGACCAAGCTCATCGAGATCGTCGAGATCGGCAAGCAGTTGCTGATCACCCGCGGCGCGTTGACCACCTTCTCGATCGCCAACGACATCGCAAAGTACTTCGCGATCATCCCGGCCATGTTCGTAGCGCTGTTCCCGGGGCTGGACACGATCAATATCATGCGGCTGCACAGCCCGGAGTCGGCGATCCTGTCCGCGGTGATCTTCAACGCGATCATCATCGTGGCGCTGATCCCGTTGTCGCTGCGCGGCGTCCGCTACACACCGAGCAGCGCGTCAAAGCTGTTGAGCCGCAACCTCTACATCTATGGCCTGGGCGGCATCGTGGCCCCCTTCGTCGGAATCAAGCTGATCGACCTGATCGTCCAATTCGTCCCGGGGATGTCCTGACCATGAGCTTCTCGACTTTCGTCCGCATGCACTGGGCGGCGTTCCGCGCGTTGCTGGTGCTGACCGTGATCACCGGCATCGCCTACCCGCTCTCCATCTGGCTGATCGCGCAGCTACCGGGTCTGCACGACAAGGCGGAGGGGTCGATCCTCACCGCCAACGGCAAACCGGTCGGCAGCCGGCTGATCGGTCAGCTGTTCACCGACTCAGCCGGTAACCCGCTGCCCCAGTACTTTCAGAGCCGGCCCTCGGCGGCCGGCAACGGCTACGACCCCCTGTCGACGAGCGCGAGCAACCTCGGGCCGGAAAGCATCGTCGACACACCCGCGGATCCGGCGCAGCTGGCGGCGGGCAAGTCCGCTACGGACGCGGGCTTCAAGCCGAGCCTGCTCACCCAGGTGTGCACGCGCAGCGTGGCGGTGGGCAAGCTCGAGGGCGTGGACGGATCGCGACCGTTCTGCACGGGCGGCGGTGTGGGCGCCGTCCTTTCGGTGATCGGGCCGCGCGACGCCCGCGGAAACGTCGTCCACCCCACCCGGGTGGTCAGCGTCAACGAGCCGTGCCGAGCGACGCCGGCACCGTTCCTCCCCCTCTACGAAGGTGTCCGCGTCGAGTGCGCCAAGGACGGCGAGGACTATGCGATCGGCCAGATGGTTCCGATCCGCGGCGCCGCGCCCGCCAACCCCGCCGTGCCCGCCGACGCGGTCACCGCCAGCGGCAGCGGTCTGGATCCGGACATCTCACCGGCCTACGCCGACCTGCAGGTCGCCAGGGTGGCCAAGGCCCGGCACGTCAGCCCGGATCAGATCCGGGCTGTCGTAGCGCAGTACACGAACGGCCGCACGCTTGGATTTTTCGGCGAACCATGTGTCAACGTGTTGCAGCTCAACCTGCAACTCGATCACAAATATCCAGTCTCGAGCTAGCGCGATAGGGGGATGATGGTTGACGTGAGTGTCGTTGACCACCGCCCCAAGCGCGGCGAGCTGCGAATTTACCTCGGCTCGGCACCCGGGGTCGGCAAGACGTACGCGATGCTCGGCGAGGCGCATCGCCGGCTGGAGCGCGGCACCGACCTCGTGGCCGGCGTGATCGAGACCCACGGCAGGGCGAAAACCGCTGAGCTGCTTGAGGACATCGAGATCATTCCGCCGCGATTTATCGACTATCGCGGTAGCACCTTCCCCGAACTCGACGTGCCGGCCGTCCTGGCGCGCAGACCGCAGGTGGTGCTCGTCGACGAGCTCGCACACACGAACACGCCGGGCAGCAAGAACGCCAAACGCTGGCAGGATGTCGAGGAATTGCTCGACGCCGGGATCACGGTGATCTCGACCGTCAATGTCCAGCACCTGGAAAGCCTCAACGACGTCGTCGCCCAGATCACCGGCATCGAGCAGAAAGAGACCATTCCGGATTCCATTGTCCGGCAGGCTTCGCAGGTCGAGCTGATCGATATCACTCCGGAGGCGTTGCGCCGCAGGCTTTCTCACGGCAACGTCTATGCCCCCGAGCGCATCGACGCGGCGCTGTCGAATTACTTCCGCCGCGGAAACCTCACCGCGCTAAGGGAACTCGCCCTGCTGTGGCTCGCCGACCAGGTGGATACCGCCCTGGCCAAGTACCGCGCCGAGAACAAGATCACCGACATGTGGGAGGCCCGCGAGCGGGTGGTCGTGGCGGTCACCGGCGGCCCGGAGTCGGAGACGTTGGTGCGACGGGCGTCGCGGATCGCGTCGAAGTCGACCGCCGAGCTGATGGTGGTGCATGTCATCCGCGGTGACGGGCTGGCCGGCCTCTCGGAGGCGCGGATGGCCAAGATCCGGGACCTGGCAAGCAGTTTGGACGCGTCGCTGCATACCGTGGTCGGTGACGACGTGCCCGCCGCTCTGCTCGATTTCGCCCGCGAGATGAACGCCACCCAGCTGGTGATTGGCACCTCGCGGCGGTCGCGGTGGGCGCGTGTCTTCGAGGAGGGCATCGGGGCGAGGATCGTCGAGTTGTCGGGCAAGATCGACGTGCACCTGGTCACCCACGAGGAGTCCAAACGGGGATTCCGCGCGGCGTCGCTGGGTCCCAACGAGCGGCGGGTGGCGTCTTGGCTGGCGGCCGTCATCGTGCCGTCGGCCATCTGCGCGGTGATCGTCACAGCGCTCGACCCGTATCTGGGCACCAGCGGCGACAGCGCACTGTTCTTCGTCGGGGTGCTGCTGGTCGGACTGTTGGGCGGCGTCGCCCCGGCGGTGGCCTCGGCGGTGTTGTCCAGCCTGTTGCTGAACTACTTCCTGACCGCCCCCCGGCACACGTTCACCATCGCCGAACCCGATGCGGCCGTCACCGAACTGGTGCTGCTGCTGGTCGCGGTCGCGGTCGCGGTCCTCGTCGACGGCGCGACCAAACGCACCCGGGAAGCCCGTCGCGCCTCCCAGGAGGCTGAGCTGCTGATCTTGTTCGCCGGCTCCGTGCTGCGCGGGGCCGACCTCGAGACGCTGCTCGAGCGCGTGCGCGAGACCTACTCGCAGCGCGCGGTCAGCATGCTGCGCGAACCCGGCGAGGAGGACCGCGCCGAGGGCAAGAAGGCCGACGTCGTCGCGTGCGTGGGCAGGGACCCGTGTGCCACCGTCGCCTCCGCTGACACCGCGATCGAGGTCGGCGACGACGAGTTCTGGATGTTGTTGGCCGGCAGGAAGCTTTCGGCCCGCGATCGCCGGGTGCTGAGCGCGGTGGCCAAGCAGGCCGCGGGGCTGATCCGGCAGCGTGAGCTGGCCGAGGAGGCCAGCCGGGCCGAGGCGATCGTGCGGGCCGACGAGTTGCGGCGCTCCCTGCTGTCGGCGGTCAGCCACGACCTGCGCACGCCGCTGGCGGCCGCCAAGGTCGCGGTGTCCAGCCTGCGCGCCGAGGACGTCGCCTTCTCCCCGGCGGACACGGCGGAACTGCTGGCGACCATCGAGGAGTCGATCGACCAGCTGACGGCGCTGGTCGGCAACCTGCTCGATTCGTCGCGCCTGGCCGCCGGCGTGGTGCACCCGGACACGCGCCGGGTGTATCTGGAGGAGAGCGTGCAGCGGGCGCTGATCAGTATCGGCAAGGGCGCCACCGGCTTCTACCGATCCGCGATCGATCGGGTCAAGGTCGATGTGGGTGACGCGGTGGTGTTGGCCGACGCGGGGCTACTCGAGCGCGTGCTTGCCAACCTGATCGACAACGCGCTGCGGTACGCACCCGACTGTGTGGTCCGGGTCAACGCGGGCCGCGTGGGCGACCGTGTCCTGATCAACGTCATCGACGAGGGGCCCGGCATCCCGCACGGGACCGAAGACCAGATCTTCGAAGCGTTTCAGCGCCTCGGCGACCACGACAACACCACGGGAGTGGGCCTGGGCATGTCGGTCGCGCGCGGCTTCGTCGAGGCCATGGGCGGCACGATCACGGCCGGCGACACTCCCGGCGGCGGCCTGACCGTGACGGTGGAATTGGCCGCACCGGAAATGGTGGGGGCGCGATGACCCGGGTGTTGGTGATCGACGACGAGCCCCAGATCCTGCGCGCGCTGCGCATCAACCTGTCCGTGCGGGGCTACGAGGTGATCACCGCGTCCAGCGGAGCCGGGGCGCTGCGCGCCGCCGCCGAGCACAAACCCGACGTGGTGGTCCTCGACCTGGGCCTGCCCGACATCTCCGGAATCGAGGTGCTGGCCGGGTTGCGGGGCTGGCTCACCGCACCGGTGATCGTGTTGTCGGCGCGCACCGACTCCTCGGACAAGGTCGAGGCCCTCGACGCCGGGGCGGACGACTATGTCACGAAACCGTTTGGGATGGACGAGTTCTTGGCGAGGCTGCGGGCGGCCATCCGCCGCAACACCGCGGCGTCCGAGCTGGATCAGCCGGTGATCGAGACGGACGCTTTCACCGTCGACCTGGCCGCCAAGAAGGTCACCAAGAACGGCGCCGAAGTGCACCTCACGCCCACCGAGTGGGGGATGCTGGAGGTGCTGGTCCGCAATCGCGGCAAGCTGGTCGGCCGCGAAGAGCTGCTCAAAGAGGTGTGGGGTCCGGCGTACGCTACCGAAACGCATTATCTGCGTGTGTATTTGGCGCAGCTGCGACGCAAACTGGAGGACGACCCGTCGCACCCCAAGCACTTGGTGACCGAGTCGGGGATGGGCTACCGCTTCGAGGCGTGAGCGACTGTGTGCGCACACGGCTTCGAGTGTGCGCCCACGGCGTGAATTTCGCCGATTCTTCGCCCTCAGCGCACAGTCGAAGCCCCGAGCGCACAGTCGCGCGTCACGGGCGCCAGCGACTTGTGTGGCCGCTGTGACTTACCCCGCGATCGACCACACGATGCCGTCGAGGATGTCGTGCTCGCTGACGGTCAGTTCGTCGATGCCGGCGCGCGCGCGCAGCTCGCGGGCCAACTCCTCGACCACGATCGCGCCCCCACCGATCACGTCGGCCCGCCCCTCGTGCATCGGCGGCAGCGCCGCGCGCTCGGCCCGGGTCATCCCGATCAGCCGCTCGCAGACCGCCAGCAGGTCGCCGCCGGGCACGCGCGAAAGGTGAATCGCCGCAGAGTCATACGTCGTCATGTTGTGGGCCAGCGCGGACAGCGTCGTCATCGTCCCGGCCAGTCCGACCCAGGTCCGCGCCCCCTCGACGGGCACCACCCCGAGCGCGACGTCCAGCCGTTCGCGCACCACCGCGCGGGCCGCGGCCACCTCCCCGGGCGTCGGCGGGTCCGAGTGCAGGCAGCGTTCGGTCAGCCGCACGCAGCCGATGTCGGCCGAGTAGCTCGCCGCCACCGAGTCACCGCCCACCACGATCTCGGTGGATCCACCCCCCAGGTCCACCACGACGAACGGTCCTGCCGCAGGGTCTAATTCGCCGACGGCACCGCGGAACGACAGGGCGGCCTCCTCGGCGCCGGTGATCACCTCCGCCACCGCGCCCGGCACCGCCGCGCCCAGCACCTCGGCCGTCATCGCGAAGAAGACGTCACGATTGGCGACGTCGCGAGCGGCCGACGTGGCCACCATCCGCACCCGCTCGACGCGGTGGCGCCTCAGCAGAGCGGCGTAGTCGGTCAGCGCCTCCCGGGTCCGGCCGATCGCCTCCGGAGCGAACTGCCCGGTCGCGTCGACACCCTGACCCAGCCGCACGATCCGCGTCTCCCGATGCACGTCGCGCAGGCGGCCGTCCACGACATCGGCGATCAGCAACCGAATCGAATTGGTGCCGCAGTCGATTCCGGCGAGCCTGCTCACCACTGGCCGGCCACCAGAATGCCGGCCATCGCGGGCTCGGGCGCCAGAATGGCCAGCGCCTCGTCCCCGAGCGGGTTGCAGCCCGGCCCCTTGGCCAGCGAGTGCGCGATCAGCACGTGCAGGCACTTGACCCGATCGGGCATTCCGCCCCCGGAGAACGTGGTGCCCAACGGCTCGATCGCGTCCCGCTCGGCCAGATACGACTCGTGGGCCCGCCGGTACGCGGCCGCCAATGCGGGGTCATGCCGCAATCGCTCGGACATCTCGCGCATCAATCCCGTCGTCTCCAGCCGGCTCGCCGCCGCGGTCAGCACCGGATGCGTCAGGTAGTACAACGTCGGAAACGGCGTGCCGTCAGGCAGTTTCGGTGCGGTCTTCACCACAGCGGGCTCACCGTTGGGGCAGCGGTAGGCGACCTCGAGCACGCCGCGCGGCTCACGTCCGAGCTGACGCGCCACCGCTTCCAGGTCGGCACGGTCAACCACCGGGCGCCGTGGGGTTCGGTGCGGCCGGCGGAACGGGACCACCCGGGTTGGGTTGCCCCGGCAGGGTTTCCGGCGGCGGCACGCTGGCCGGCGGCAGGTGCGGCGTGTCGGCGATGGTGTGCCACAGCGCGGTGTACCAGGGATCGGTGCTGGCGGGTTTGGCCGCCTGACCCCCCGGCTCGGACGGGGCCGCCCCCGAGGGCGGAAGCTGCACCTGGAACGGGATGTCGCCCGGCTTGACGAAACCGAGCCGCTCGCGCGCCTGCGCCGCGATGTAGGCCGGGTCGCCCAGCTTGGCCTTCCGCTGCTCGAGGTCGGCGATCTGCCGGCGCAGCGCGGCTTCGCTCGCCGTCAACTGATTCATCTCGGTGCGCTGTGCGAAGTAGGTGCGCACCGGGCCGGCGATCGTCAGCGTCAGCACGCAGACGACCGCGGCCAGCACCGCCGCGCGCCGCGCGGTGAAGCCCAGCCGTTGCTCGGAGCGCTGCTCGACGGACTCGGCGACCTGCCGCTTGATCGGCTCCACCACATGCTCGAAAGCCGACCGCGCGCCGGCCTGCTTCGCGGTCTGCGAGGGCTTGGAGGCCGGCTTGGTCGTGCGGGGGCGCCGAACCGGATCCCCGGCCTTCCCCGGACGCGATGCCGGGGAGCGCCGTTTCGGATCCGGCTTGGCGGGCAAGCTATTTGGCCTCCGGCGCATACCGCGGGAACGCCAGGTCGCCGGCGTAGCGGGCGGCGTCGCCCAGCGCCTCCTCGATCCTCAGCAGCTGGTTGTATTTGGCGACCCGCTCGCTGCGGGCGGGCGCACCGGTCTTGATCTGCCCGCTGCCGACGGCCACCGCGAGATCGGCGATCGTGGTGTCCTCGGTCTCCCCACTGCGATGGCTGATCATGGTGCGGTACCCGCTGTGGTGGGCGAGCGCGACGGCGTCGAGCGTCTCGGTCAGCGTGCCGATCTGATTCACCTTGACCAGCAACGCATTCGCGACGCCCTTCTCGATGCCTTCCTCGATGCGCTCGGGATTGGTGACGAAGATGTCGTCGCCGACGATCTGCACCCGGTCACCGATCGCCGCCGTCAGCGCAGCCCAGCCGGCCCAATCGTCCTCGGAAAGCGGGTCTTCGAGGGACACCAGCGGGTAGGAGTCGAGCAGCCCGGCGTAGAACTCCGCCATCTGCTCGGCGCTGCGGGTGCTGCCCTCGAACGCGTATCCGCTGCCGTCGGTGTAGAACTCGGTGGCGGCGGCGTCCAGGGCCAGCGCCACATCCACGCCCAGCTTGAAACCGGCCGATTCGATCGCCCGGCCGATCAGGTCCAGCGCCGCGGTGGTGCCGGCCACGTCGGGCGCGAAACCGCCCTCGTCCCCCAGGCCGGTGCTCAGGCCCTCCTTCTTCAGCACCGACTTGAGCGAGTGGTACACCTCGGCGCCCCAGCGCAACGCTTCGGCGAAGCTGGGCGCGCCGATCGGTGCCACCATGAATTCCTGGATGTCGACGGCGGTGTCGGCGTGCGCGCCGCCGTTGAGGATGTTCATCATCGGCACCGGCAGGATGTGCGCGTTCGGCCCGCCGATGTAGCGGAACAGCGGCAGCTCCGCGGAGTCGGCGGCGCCCTTGGCGACGGCCAGCGAAACGCCCAGGATGGCGTTGCCGCCCAGCCGGGACTTGTCGGGGGTGCCGTCGAGGTCGACCAGCGCCTGATCCACCAACCGCTGGTCGTCGGCGTTGAGCCCGATCACGGCGGGACCGATCTCGTCGAGCACGGCCTCTACGGCCTTGTGCACGCCCTTGCCGCCGTAACGCTCACCGCCGTCGCGCAACTCGACGGCCTCGTGCTCACCGGTCGACGCGCCGGACGGCACCGCCGCGCGGGCAAACGTCCCGTCGGCCAGGGCGATCTCCACCTCGACCGTCGGATTGCCGCGGGAATCGAGGATCTCGCGGGCCCCGACCTGCTCGATAATCGGCACTGAGTTTCTCCTTGTGTTTCGTAGCTGGTGCCGGCCTCGCCGCCGTTAGCGTAAAGCCTGATACATCCTGCTACAGCGGGTGACCCGCCGCGTAGGCGGTCGCCCAGTCGCGCACCGCCCGCGCGTAGACGCCGGAGTTGTTGTAGGCCCGCAGCGCGGTGATCCAGCCGCGAGGTGTGGCCAGATCCTTTCCCCGCCAACACAGGTAACCGGCCGCCGCGAGCGCGGCATCGTCGATGTTGTCCGGGCTGACGCGGCCGTCGTTGTGGGCGTCCACGCCGTACAACCGCCAGGTCTCCGGGATGAACTGCATCGGCCCCATGGCCCGCACCACCCCGTCGTCGTCGGTCACCGGTTCCTCGCTGTCGACGATGCGCAGGGTGCCGCCGCTGCCGTCCAGGCGGACACCGCGAATCGGGGGGCTCACGTCCCCGTTGGGCGCCAGCTGCGCGCCGCGGTAGGTGCCGTGGTGGCTCTCGACCTGCCCGATGCCCGCCAACGTGGTCCACGCGATATGACACTTCGGGTTCTCGACCTCGGCGACCCGGGCGGCGTACGCGTACGCCTCCAATGCGATCACGGGAATCTCCAAGGTGGCCGACCGCTGTTCGGCCCAGGCCCGAAGCTGGTCCGCGGGCCGGCCGCTGGCGTGCGTGTTCACCGGCGGTACCGGAGCCCCGGCCGGCGGCGGGACACCCTCCGGAATGAACAGGCTGAGCTGCCACGTGCAGCTGGAGGCCAGCAGCATCGCGGTCGCGCCTATCACGGCGGCCGCGCGCAACCAACGCCTCGGCGACACCATGCTGGTCAAAGCTCCCTCGGACTCGCCTGCACCAACTTCCGCCCCACCATCGTCCCATGGGTTACGGTGTGCCCGGCCGCGTTCGGGCTCCGGCACACGATCAGGCGTCGTCGCCCGCGGCGTCCACCGCGGACTCGTCGACCGCCTCGTCCGGCGCGGCGGGCTCCTCGTCGGACTCGCCCGACGGCCAGTGCTCGCGCCACTCGTCTTCCGTGATCTCCCCGAGGGGGGCCACGTCGAACTCCTCCGGCACGCCGACGCCGCGGCGCGTCGCGGCGATCGCCCGCTCGGCCCGCCGGACCGTATCCACGAACCCCAGCACCGCCGTGCGCAGCGCGCTTTCCGCGTCACCCCCGGCCGACACGGAAACGGAGGTGACCTCGGCGGGGACGAGGTCGGCGGGCACCCCGGCCTTCTGGGCCCGCTCGATCACCTTCTGCGCCAGAGCCAGCGCCGGTTGTCCGGTGTGCACGTCGTCCATCACCGATTTCCGCGGCTTTTCGGCCGCCTTGCGCTCTTCCCACTGGGCCAGCTGCTCTTCCAGCGAAATCGTCTGCCCGGCAAGCACACCCGGGACCCGGTTGCCCAACTTCCGCATCAACGTGACGGCGACGTCGTCGATGGTGAAGGGCAGCTGCGGGGCGTCCTCGGCGATGCGCGCGTGAAAGAGCACCTGCAGCAACACGTCGCCGAGTTCTTCCCGCAACTGGTCGGCGCTGCCGCTGCGCACCGCGTCCAGCAGTTCGTAGGTCTCCTCCAGCAGGAATCGGCGCAGAGAGTCGTGGGTTTGCTCGCTCTCCCACGGTCCGGCGGTGCGCAGCTTGTCCATCATCGCGACCACGTCGACCAGGCGTTCGCCGCGCGGGGTCTCCGGCGCGGAGATCAGCCGGGCGCCCGCCGACAGCCGGGCGGTGACGGCGGGATGGTCGGGGTCCGACGACAGCAACACCGGAGCGTCGTCGCCCGAGTGCACCGGGCGCGCCGCGGGCAGCGACCACGGCACCGCGACGGGCATCTCCTCGGTGTACTGCACCTCCCCGCCGAGGTGCTCAATGGCCTCGACGGGCACCAGCGACGGGCGGCGCGGGTCGCACATCACGACAATCATTGGCGCCGCTCCTCTCCCCCGCATGCGGGTGGTGCCCCCACATCGCTTGGCTCTGCATCGTCGCCGGCGCGAATCATCGCGCTTGCCGCTCCTCACTGGACATCGCTGCAGGTGACCCCGTTATACCAATATCGATCTGGGGCTTACCTTCCAGCGCCGTGACCAGGTTGGCCACCATCTGCAGCAATTCGACGTCGCGGATGCGTGCCGCACCGACCCCGCCGGCCCGCGGGATGGGCACCTGCACGGTGGACGTCGTGGCGCGGTAGCTGGCGGCCGGATACATCCGCTTGAGCCGCACCTGGGCCGAATCGAGCAGCGTCATCGGCGACAACCGCACCGTCGCCGCCGACGGGGCCGACACCTCGGTGATGCCGGCAGCGCGGCACAGCAGCCGCAACCGCGCGACCGCCACCAGGCGCAGGGCGGGCTCGGGCAGCGCACCGTAGCGGTCGACGAGTTCCTCGACCACGGCCCCGACGGCCGCGTCGTCCGAAGCGGCCGCCAGGCGCCGGTAGGCCTCCAGCCGGAGCCGGTCGCTGGCGATGTAGTCCGGCGGCAGGTGCGCGTCCACCGGCAGGTCGATGCGCACGTCCTTGGGCTCCTCGGCGGTGGTCACCGTCTGCCCGTCGGCGGCGGCCCGATAGGCCTCCACGGCCTCGCCCACCAGCCGCACGTACAGGTCGAAGCCGACCCCGGCGACGTGCCCGGACTGCTCGACGCCCAGCACGTTGCCCGCCCCGCGGATCTCCAGGTCCTTGAGCGCCACGGCCATCCCCGCGCCCAGCTCGTTGTTCTGCGCGATGGTCGCCAACCGGTCGTAGGCCGTCTCGGTCAACGGCGCCTGCGGCGGATACAGGAAGTAGGCGTAGCCACGCTCACGGCTGCGCCCCACCCGGCCGCGCAGCTGGTGCAGCTGCGAGAGCCCGAAGGTGTCGGCGCGCTCGACGATCAGCGTGTTGGCGTTCGAGATGTCCAGCCCGGTCTCCACGATCGTGGTGCACACCAGGATGTCGTACTCGCGGTTCCAGAAGCCCTGCACGGTGCGTTCCAGCCGCTCCTCGGGCATCTGCCCGTGCGCGACGACCACCCGCGCCTCCGGGACCAGCTCGCGCACGTGGGCCGCCGCCCGATCGATGGAACTGACCCGGTTGTGCACGTAGAAGGCCTGCCCGTCGCGCAGCAACTCGCGCCGCAGGGCGGCGGCGACCTGCTTGTCGTCGTGCGGGCCGACGTAGGTCAGCACCGGGTAGCGCTCTTCGGGCGGGGTCAGGATCGTCGACATCTCGCGGATGCCGGCCAGGCTCATCTCCAGGGTGCGCGGGATCGGGGTGGCGCTCATGGTCAGCACGTCGACGTGGGTGCGCAGCGACTTGATGTGCTCCTTGTGTTCGACGCCGAAGCGCTGCTCCTCGTCGACGATCACCAGGCCCAGGTCCTTCCAGCGCACCCCGGTCTGCAGCAGCCGGTGCGTGCCGATCACGATGTCGACCGACCCGTCGGCCATGCCCTCGATCACGGCGCGGGAGTCGGCGGGGTCGGTGAACCGCGACAGACCCTTGACGGTCACCGGGAAGCCGGCCATCCGGTCGGTGAACGTCTGCAGGTGCTGGTCGGCCAGCAGCGTGGTGGGCACCAGCACCGCGGCCTGCTTGCCGTCCTGGACGGCCTTGAACGCGGCCCGCACGGCGATCTCGGTCTTGCCGTAGCCGACGTCGCCGCAGATCACCCGGTCCATCGGGATCGGTTTTTCCATGTCGGCCTTGACCTCGGTGATGGCGGTGAGCTGGTCGACGGTCTCGGTGAAGCCGAACGCGTCCTCCATCTCGGCCTGCCACGGGGTGTCCGGCGCGAACGCGTGCCCGGGGCTGGCCTGCCGCTTGGCGTACAGCGCCACCAGCTCGCCGGCGATCTCGCGCACGGCGCGGCGGGCCTTGGTCTTGGTGTTGGCCCAGTCGCTGCCGCCCAGCTTGGAGAGGGCGGGCGCCTGACCGCCGACGTAGCGCGACAGCTGGTCCAGCGAATCCATCGGGACGTAGAGCTTGTCCGATCCGCCGCCCCGCTTGCTGGACGCGTACTCGAGAACGAGGTACTCCCTGCGCGCCCCGCCGACGGTGCGTTCGACCATCTCGACGAACCGGCCGATGCCGTGCTGGTCGTGCACCACCAGGTCGCCGGCCGTCAGCGCCAGCGGGTCCACGGTGTTGCGCCGCTTGGCCGCCAGCCGCTTGCCCTCGACGGCGGTGGCCCGGCTGCCGGTCAGGTCGGTCTCGGTGATGACGACCAGGTTGGCGCCGGGAACGATGACACCGTCGTGCAGCGGGCCCTTGAGGACGCTGACGATCCCCGGTTTGAGCGTGGTGTCCGCCGCGCCCGGTTCCAGCATGGCGGCGGGGGTGTCGGAGTCGGCGAGCCGCTCGACGACCCGGTGCGCGGTCCCGACGCCGGGCGCGACCACCGCGGCGTAGCCACCGGTCGAGACGTGGGCGCGCAGCATGGCGAAGATCTCGTCGATGTCGTGCTGATGCCCGCGGGCCGACGGCGCCGCCCGGACGTCCAGTTCCACCGCGGACTCGTCGGACAGCTGGCTCAGCGTCCACCAGGGATGACCCGACCGCACCGCCGCGGCGTGCACGTCCTGTAGCTCCGCGAACCCCGATCCGCCGAACTGCGTCACGTCCACGGGTGCGTCGGTGCCCAGCGCGGCGACCGACCAGGACGCCTCGAGGAATTCGCTGCCGGTCTTGATCAGGTCGGCGGCCCGGGTCCGCACCTTTTCCGGGTCGCACAGCAGCACCGGCGTGTCCTGGGCCAGCTGATCGGTCAGCAGCACGTGTTCGCCGGGCCGCAGCACCGGCAGCAGCGCCTCCATGCCGTCGACCGCGATGCCCTCGGCCAGCTTGGCCAGCATGTCGGTCACGCTGCCGGTGATCGCGGGCTCGGCCCCGGAGTGCCGGGCGGCCAGCGCGGCGGCGCGTTCCCGCACGTCTTCGGTCAGCAGCAGCTCACGGCAGGCCACCGCGATCACCGTCTCGACTTCGACCTCGGGGATGGAGCGCTGGTCGGCGACGGCGAACATCCGCATCTCGCTGACCTCGTCGCCCCAGAACTCGATGCGCACGGGGTGCTCGGCGGTCGGCGGGAAGACGTCGAGGATTCCGCCGCGCACGGCGAACTCGCCGCGCCGGCCCACCATGTCGACCCGGGTGTAGGCCAGCTCGACCAGCCGGGCGACGACGTCGGAGAACGCGATCTCCTGGCCGACGCTGAAGGTGACCGGCTCGACCAGCCCCAGCTGCGGCGTCATCGGCTGCAGCAGTGAGCGCACCGCGGTCACCACGACCCGCAGCGGCGGACCCAACCGCGCGTCATCGGGGTGGGCCAGCCGGCGCAGCACCGTCAACCGGGTGCCGACGGTGTCGACGCCGGGTGAAAGCCGCTCGTGCGGCAGGGTCTCCCAGGACGGGAAGGCCGCCACGGCGTCGCCGAAGACGCCGCGCAGTTCGGCGGTCAGGTCATCGGCTTCCCGCCCGGTCGCGGTGACTACCAGCAATGGACCCGACCGCGCCAGCGCGCTGGCGACGAACACCCGTGCGCTGGCTGGACCCACCAGGTGAAGCTCGCCCGGTCGTTCGGCCGCGCTTTCGATCAACTGCTGGAAGGTCGGCGCGGTGAGCGCCAATTCAACGAGCCCCGCGATCGGGGGTTCTGGGCGAGCAGGCCCCGGTGCGGTCATGATGAATCCATTCTAGGGGCGCCAAGATTCGTCAATTTCGAGCCGGCGCCGCGAAGGGATCGTCAGGACACCGGGAGCCAGGCCGCCGCGCGTAACCAAGCCCGGCGGTCTAGCCGTCCTGCAGCCTGGGGTCGGCCTCCAGATGGGTCAGCCCGTTCCACATCAAGTTGACCAGGTGCGCGGCGACCACTTCTTTCTTGGGCTCGCGGGTGTCGAGCCACCACTGCGCCGTCATCGACACCGAGCCCACCAGCGCCTGGGCGTACAACGGCGCCAGCTCCGGATCCAGGCCGCGACGCGCGAAGTCGCCGGCCAGGATGGAGCTGACCTGGCTGACGGCGTCGTTGAGCAGGCTGGAGTAGGTGCCGGAGCTGATCGCGGCCGGCGAGTCGCGGATCATGATGCGGAAGCCGTCGGTGCGCTCCTCGACGTAGGTGAGCAACGCCAGCGCGACCCGCTCGACCCGCACCCGGGAGCGGTTGTTGGTCAGCGACGAGGTGATGCCGTCCAGCAGCGCCGACATCTCGCGGTCGACGACCACGGCGTACAGCCCCTCCTTGCCGCCGAAATGTTCGTAGACGACTGGCTTGGACACGTTGGCACGCAACGCGATCTCCTCGATCGAGGTGCCCTCGTAGCCGCGTTCGGCGAACAGCGAGCGCGCGATGCCGATGAGTTGCTGTCGGCGCTCGCTACCGGTCATGCGGGCGCGCGGCGCGCGCACCTCCTTGTCCGGTTCCTTGTCGAGAACAGCCACGTCAATCAGCGTATAGCGTCGCCCGCGCCGAACCGTCCGTCTTTCCCTCGGAGCCGCGATCGGCCCGCACACCGTCTAAAGTCTGTTGGTGGCGCGGGCCTACGGCGCTTGCGATCCGTCGTGGTGTAATCGGCAGCACCTCTGATTTTGGTTCAGATAGTTCAGGTTCGAGTCCTGGCGACGGAGCACGGCTCTTTGCCTCGGGTGTGCATCAAGTGCCACGCTTGACGGCGTGTCGTCTACGGACACGACGGTCGCGCCGGGGTTGAGGAGAGTTGATGGCGTCTCGTGGTGATACCGCGGTCCTGGTGCTCGCGGCCGGGCCCGGCACCCGGATGCGGTCCGACACCCCCAAGGTGCTGCACGAGATCGCCGGTCGCAGCATGCTGTCCCACCTGCTGCACGCCGTCACCAAGGTCGCGCCGCAGCACCTGGTCGTGGTCCTGGGCCACGATCATCAGCGCATCGCGCCGCTGGTCGCCGAATCGGCCGACGCCCTGGGACGCGGCATCGAGGTCGCGCTGCAGGACCGGCCGCTGGGCACCGGTCACGCGGTCCGTTGCGGCCTGTCCGCGCTGCCCGACGACTACGCCGGCGTGGTCGTCGTCACCTCCGGCGATACGCCGCTGCTGGACCCCGACACCCTGGCCGACCTGATCGCGACCCACCACGCGGCCTCGGCCGCCGCGACCGTGCTCACCACGACGCTCGACGACCCCACCGGCTACGGCCGGATCCTGCGCACCCAGGACAACGAGGTCACCGCGATCGTGGAACACGCCGACGCGACACCCGTCCAGCGGGAGATCCACGAGGTCAACGCCGGGGTCTACGCCTTCGACGTCGCGGCGCTGCGCTCCGCGCTGAGCCGGCTGAGCTCCGACAACGCCCAGCAGGAGCTCTACCTGACCGACGTCATCTCGATCTTTCGGGGCGACGGGCAGGCCGTCCAGGCCCGGCACGTCGACGACAGTGCCCTGGTCGCCGGCGTCAACAACCGCGTGCAGCTGGCGCAGCTGGGCGCCGAGCTCAACCGCCGGATCGTCGCCGCCCACCAGATGGCCGGGGTCACCATCGTGGATCCGGCGACCACCTGGATCGACGTCGAGGTCACGATCGGGCGCGACACCGTCATCCACCCGGGCACGCAGCTGCTGGGCCGCAGCCAGGTCGGGAGCCACTGCGTCGTCGGCCCCGACACCACGCTCACCGACGTCACCGTGGGTGAGGGCGCATCGGTGGTGCGCACGCACGGCACGTCGTCGTCCATCGGCGCCGGCGCCACGGTCGGCCCCTTCACCTACCTGCGGCCCGGCACCGTGCTGGGCGACGAAGGCAAGCTCGGGGCGTTCGTCGAGACCAAGAACTCCACGATCGGCACCGGCACCAAGGTTCCGCACCTGACCTACGTCGGGGATGCCGACATCGGCGAACACAGCAACATCGGCGCGTCGAGCGTCTTCGTCAACTACGACGGCGCCACCAAGCGGCGCACCACGGTCGGATCGCACGTGCGGACCGGCTCGGACACCATGTTCGTCGCCCCGGTGACCGTCGGCGACGGGGCCTACACCGGCGCGGGAACCGTGGTCCGCGACGACGTCCCGCCGGGCGCGCTGGCGGTGTCCGCGGGCCCGCAGCGCAACATCGAGGGCTGGGTGCAGCGCAAACGACCGGGCAGCGCGGCCGCCGAGGCGGCCGCGAAGGCGACACAGGCCGCCGACCCGGCGTCCGAGCCCGAACAGACACCGTGATGTCGGTTTCTGGTAACCCGGCCACTTTCCGTACGATTCGCTACGTACGATGGGGCGTTCCATTCTCGACAACGGTGAGGGCAGTGCGTTGAGCCACGACTGGACCGACAACCGCAAGAACCTGATGCTCTTCTCCGGCCGCGCGCATCCGGAGCTGGCCGAGCAGGTGGCAAAAGAGCTCGACGTCCACGTCACCGCTCAGACGGCGCGCGAGTTCGCCAACGGCGAGATCTTCGTGCGGTTCCACGAGTCGGTGCGCGGGTGCGACGCGTTCGTCCTGCAGTCGGCCCCGGCACCGGTCAATGACTGGCTGATGGAACAGCTGATCATGATCGACGCGCTCAAGCGCGGCAGCGCCAAACGGATCACCGCGGTCATGCCGTTCTACCCCTACGCCCGGCAGGACAAGAAGCATCGCGGCCGCGAACCGATCTCGGCGCGGCTGGTCGCCGACCTGCTCAAGACCGCGGGCGCCGACCGGATCGTGACCGTCGACCTGCACACCGACCAGATCCAGGGGTTCTTCGACGGGCCGGTCGACCACATGCGCGCCCAAAACCTGCTGACCGGCTACATCCGCGACAACTACCCCGACGGCAACATGGTGGTCGTCTCCCCCGACTCGGGCCGGGTGCGCATCGCCGAGAAGTGGGCCGACGCATTGGGTGGCGTTCCGCTCGCCTTCATCCACAAGACCCGCGACCCGCGCGTGCCCAACCAGGTAGTGTCCAACCGCGTGGTGGGCGAGGTGCAGGGCAGGACCTGTGTGCTCATCGACGACATGATCGACACCGGCGGCACCATCGCCGGCGCGGTGCAGCTGCTGCGCGACGACGGCGCCGCCGACGTCATCATCGCGGCCACCCACGGCGTGCTGTCCGACCCGGCCGCCCAGCGGCTCGCGGCGTCCGGCGCGCGGGAGGTGATCGTCACCAACACGCTGCCGATCGGCGAGGAGAAGCGCTTCCCCCAGCTCACCGTCTTGTCCATCGCGCCGCTGTTGGCCAGCACCATTCGCGCCGTCTTCGAAAACGGCTCCGTGACGGGGCTTTTCGACGGGGACGCCTAGATGGCTGCAAAGCCCGGCGAGGCTGTCATCTACCACAATCCCCGGTGCAGCACCTCCCGCAAGACGTTGGATCTGTTGCGCGACAACGGCCTCGAGCCGACGATCGTCGAGTACCTGAAGACCCCGCCGTCGCGCGCCGAACTGGTGAAGATGATCAGCGACGCCGGGATCGACGTGCGCACCGCGGTGCGCAAGCGGGAACCGCTGTACGCCGAACTCGATCTCGCCGATGCGACCGACGACCAGTTGCTCGACGCCATGGCCGAACACCCGATCCTGATCGAGCGGCCGTTCGTCGTGACGACGAAGGGCACCCGGCTGGCCCGGCCGGTCGAGAAGGCCCGCGAGATTCTGTGAGACGCGCGTGTGCGGCCACGGCCATCGCGCTGACCCTGCCCGTGACGGCTTGCGGGCCGAAAACGCCTGACTACCAATCGATCTGGTCGACAACCCCGACGACCACGACCACCACGACGAGGGTCGCCAAGCCCGTCCCGCTGTCGCAGTATCTGCAGAACATCGGCGTGACCGGACAGCAGGTCGCGCCGGGCAACCTGCCCGACCTGACGGTGTCGATCCCGACGCCCCCGGGCTGGACGGCGGCGCACAATCCGCACATCGCGCCCGAGACCGTGATGATCTCCAAGGGCGGCAAGTACCCGACCGCGCGGCTGGTGGTGTTCGCGTTGCACGGCGATTTCGATCCGGCCCAGGTGATCCAGCACGGCAACGACGACGCCCAGCTGTTCGAGGACTTCAAGCAGCTGGATGCCTCGACGACGCCCTACTACGGCTTCCCCTCGTCGATGATCCAGGGCAGCTACGACCTGGACGGTACGCGGCTGCACAGCTTCAACCGGATCGTCATCGCCACCGGTTCGCCGCCCACCAAGCAGCGCTACCTGGTGCAGCTCACCATCACCGGGCTGGCCAACCAGGCCGTCGCGCAGTCGTCCGACATCGAGGCGATCATGCGGGGGTTCGTCGTCGCCGCGAAGTGAATGCCCTTGCGGTTCGCCGGGCGGTGAGCGATCCCGATTAGGCTCGACAACCATGACCAACTGGACCGCCGCGGACCTGCCCTCATTCGCCGGGCGCACCGTCATCGTCACGGGCGCCAACAGCGGGCTGGGCGCGGTCACCGCCCGCGAGCTGGCGCGACGGGGCGCGACGCTCGTCATGGCGGTCCGCGACACCCGCAAGGGCGAGAAGGCCGCGCTGCAGATCAGGGGCTCCCACACCGGCCCGGTCGAGGTCCGCGCGCTCGACCTGCAAAACCTGTCGTCCGTGCGCGAATTCGCCGACGGGGTCGACAGCGTCGACGTGCTGATCAACAACGCCGGCATCATGGCCGCCCCGTACCAGCAGACCGTCGACGGCTTCGAGAGCCAGATCGGCACCAACCACCTCGGGCATTTCGCGCTCACCAACCTGCTGCTGCCCAAGCTCACCGATCGCGTGGTCACCGTGTCGTCGATGGCGCACTGGGCCGGCCGGATCAGCCTCGATGACCTGAACTGGAAGACGCGGCGGTACTCGCCGTGGCTGGCCTACAGCCAGTCCAAGCTCGCCAACCTGCTGTTCACCAGCGAGCTGCAGCGACGCCTGGACGGGGCCGGTTCCACGCTGCGCGCGCTGGCCGCCCACCCCGGCTACTCGCACACCAACCTGCAGGGCGCCTCCGGCCGCAAGCTCGGCGACGCGATGATGTCGGCGGTCACCCGCGTGGTGGCCACCGACGCCGACTTCGGCGCCCGCCAGACGCTGTACGCGGCGTCGCAGGACCTGCCGGGTGACACGTTCGTCGGGCCGCGATTCGGGCAGACCGGCCGCACCCAACCGGTCCGGCGCAGCCGGCGGGCGCAAGACCCGGCGATGGCGGCGGCGCTGTGGGAGCTGTCCGAGCAGCTCACCGGCACCAAATTTCCGCTCTGAGGTGCGGATGCGCTAACCTGACCGGGCGTCACGGCGAGGGTGGCTGGCCAGCCAGCACCGTTATCGACGGAGACCGACGAACTGTCGCGACCCTGGCCGTGCCCCCACACTCAGGCACCGAGCACACAGGAGCGACACGATGGCCAAGTCCGCAGGCAACCAACTCACCGCGACGGTACGAACCGAGACCGGCAAGGGCGCGTCCCGCCGCGCCCGCCGCGAAGGCAGGATTCCCGCCGTGCTCTACGGCCACGGCGCCCAACCGCAGCACCTGGAGTTGCCCGGCCACGACTTCGCGGCGGTGCTGCGCCACGCGGGCACGAACGCGGTGCTGAGCCTGGACATCGACGGCAAGGAACAACTGGCGCTGACCAAGGCGCTCGACATCCACCCGATCCGCCGCACCATCCAGCACGCCGACCTGCTGGTCGTGCGTCGCGGCGAGAAGGTGGTCGTGGAGGTCACCGTCGTCGTCGAGGGCGACGCCGCGCCCGGCACCCTGGTCACCCAGGACACCAACACCATCGAGATCGAGGCCGAGGCGCTGTCGATCCCCGAGCAGCTGACCGTATCGGTGGAGGATGCCGAGCCCGGCACCCAGTTCACCGCCGGGCAGATCGAGCTGCCGCGCGGCGTCAACCTGATCTCCGACCCGGAGACCCTGGTGGTCAACGTGGTGGTCGCGCCGAGCGCCGAGGACCTCGAGGAAGAGGGCGCGGGCGCCGCCGCCGAGGGCGGAGCCGCCCCGGCGGAGGCGGAAGCCGGCGAGGCCGAGGCGCCCGCGGGCGAGTCCGAGTAGGCGGACCGCAACGTGGCCGAGCCGTTGCTGGTGGTCGGCCTGGGCAACCCCGGAGACAACTACGCGCGCACCCGGCACAACCTCGGGTTCATGGTCGCCGACCTGCTCGCCGACCGGTTGGGTTCGAAGTTCAAGGTGCACAAGCGGTCCGGGGCCGACGTGGTCAGCGGCCGACTGGCCGGGCACTCGGTACTGGTGGCCAAGCCGCGCTGCTACATGAACGAGTCCGGCCGGCAGGTGGGGCCGTTGGCGAAGTTCTATTCGGTGCCGCCGGCCGACATCGTCGTCGTCCACGACGACCTCGACCTCGACTTCGGCCGGATTCGGCTCAAGATCGACGGCGGCGAGGGCGGCCACAACGGGCTGCGGTCGGTGGCGTCGGCGCTGGGCACCAAGGAGTTTCAGCGGGTCCGCATCGGCATCGGCCGGCCGCCGGGGCGCAAGGACCCGGCGGCGTTCGTGCTGGAGAACTTCTCCGCCGCTGAGCGCGGCGAGGTTCCCACCATCTGCGAGCAGGCCGCGGACGCCACCGAGTTACTCATCGAGCTGGGGCTGGAGCCCGCGCAGAACCAGGTGCACGCCTGGTAGGCGCCCGCCGTGGGGCGATCGATGCGGCGCGGCCTAGGTGACCAGGGTCGCGGAGTGCGAGCGGCGCAGCTTGCCCGATGGTGTCTTCGGGATGGTGCCCGGCCCGAGCACCACGACGTTGCGCGGCCGCATGTCGACCTCGGCCACCACCTCGCGGGCGACCTGGTGCTCGATCCGGCGCACCTCGGCCGGGTCCTGCCAGGCGTTGGACTCGACGGCGACGGCGAACGTCTCCCGGGAGTGCCCGGCGTCGAGGCGCACCGCGACAGCGCACCCGGGCCGCACCCCCTCGACGCGGCCCGCGGCCCGCTCGATGTCGGTGGGATAGATGTTGCGGCCCGCCATGATGATGACGTCCTTGACGCGGCCGCACACCACGATGTGGCCCTCCTCGGTCAGGTAGCCGAGGTCGCCGGTGTCATACCAGCCGTTCTCGTCCTGCGCCGGGAGGAAGCCGCCCATGGTCAGGTAGCCGGGCGTCAGCGACTCCCCGCGCAGCTCGATCACCCCGACGCCGCGCGGCGGCATCACGTCGCCGTTCTCGTCGATGATGCGCGCCTCCAGGTCCTGCAGCAGCGGGCCGAGCGTGGCCAGCCGGCGGGTGTTGCCCTTGGTGGCGGGCACCGCCCGGCGCAGCGCGGCCAGCAGGTCGGCGTCGACCTCGTCGACGACCAGGCCGGCGTTGCACTCCGAGAACGACACGGCCAGCGTCGTCTCGGCCATGCCGTAGGCCGGCAGGATCGCCGACGGACGCAGGCCGAACGGCTTGCCCGCGTCGAGCAGGTCCTCGACGTCGGCGGGTTCGACCGGCTCGGCGCCGGACAGCGCGAACCGCAGGGTCGACAGGTCGAAGTCGCCCGGCTTGGCGTTGCGGCGCAACCGCTTGGCGAGCAGCGCGTAGGCGAAGTTGGGCGCCGCGGTCATGGTGCCCTTGTACTTGTCGATGAGCTTGGCCCACAGCAGGGTGTCGCGCAGGAAGTCCATCGGCGTGACCTTGACCAGCTCCGCGCCGAAGTACATCGGGATGGTCAGGAAGCCGACCATGCCCATGTCGTGGAAGCAGGGCAGCCAGCTGACCATGACGTCCTTGTCGACGTCGTACTGCGCGCCGATGAACATCGCCTCGGCGTTGGAGTAGATGTTGCGGTGGGTGATCTGGACGGCCTTCGGAGATCCGGTGGAGCCGCTGGTCAGCTGCATCAGCGCCAGGTCGTCCTCGCCGACCTCGACGGGGTCGATCGGATCCGCGGCCAGCAGGTCGGCGACGGTGAGGACCTTGATGCCCTTCTCCTCCAGCACGGGGACGGCCACCAGGAAGGGCTCGGAGACGACGACGGCCTTGGCCTCGATCATGCCGATGACGTTCATGGTGTCCTCGGCCCACACGGCCAGGTCGGTGCGCGGCGTGGGCTGGTGCAGCATCGTCAGGCTGGCGCCGCGCATCCACAGGCCCTGCGCCGTCGGGGCGATCTCCACCGGGAAGCCGGCCAGCACGCCCACCGCGTCGCCCAGCCCGATCCCGGCGGCGGCCAGGCCGCCCGCGACGCGGCGCGCGCGCTCGTGGACCTCGCCCCAGGTGTGGCGGACCGGCTCGTGGGGTTCACCGGTGACCATGCCCGTCGTCGCGTTGCGGGCATTGCGGTACATCTTCTCGGTAAACCTGCTCACACAAACCTCCTCGGTTCCGGCGCTCGCCACGACGCCCGGGATTTGATATTCCGCTCCCTGGGTAACGCTTGGGAGCTGGCACGCAAACACAGTCGGGCTGCAGTTAGGTCTCGAATCGGCGATGAGTAGGCGGCCCGGCATGCGGCCACCGGATCGGCGCCAATCGGGCCCCGGAAACGCCGGTGAGCCCGAATTATCAGTCGTCCGCCGGGGACCCCGGCGGACGACGAAGATAAGTGTTCTTGCTCAGCGCTACCCGTCACCGCGCATTATCTTAAGCTCCTCTTAGGGAACAGCCCAAACGAATGCGCGATTTGGGGGAATTTTCACACCTCGGTGGGGGCCGGCACCACGCGGGCACCGGCCACCGGCCCGCTCGCGACGCGCACCGTGCGGCAGACGCCCGCACCGGACACCTCGGTGCCGACGTCGACCGCCGAGGCCGCCGAGGAGCACAGGAAGGCGCAGGTCGGGCCCGAGCCGGACACGATGCCCGCCAGGGCGCCGGCCTCGACCCCGGCGCGCAGGGTGCGGCGCAGCCGCGGATTCAGGCTTACCGCGGCGGCCTGCATCTCGTTGCCCAGCAAGGACGCCAGCTGCTGCGGGTCGCCCGCGGCCAGGGCCGCCAGCACCGGCCCGGGCCCGGCAAGCCGCGGCGGATCCCCGGCCTCCCGCAGCCGGTCCAGCTCGCTGAAGACCGCCGGCGTGAGCAGCTCGCCGTCGGCGAACGCCAGCACCCAGTGGAAGGTGTTGCGGGACAGCACGGTGGCCAGTTCCTCGCCGCGGCCGGTCCCCAGCGCGGTGCCACCGTGCAGCGCGAAGGGCACGTCACTGCCCAGCCGCGCGGCGAGCATCCGCAGGTCGCGGCGGGGCACGTTGAGCTCCCACAGCGAGTTCATGGCGACCAGCACGGCCGCGGCGTCGGCGCTGCCGCCGGCCATCCCGCCGGCCACCGGAATGGATTTGTCGATCATGATCGAGACGTCGGGCGCCCGGCCCACGTGCTCGGCCATGAGTTCGGCGGCCTGCCAGGCGAGGTTGCGCTCATCGGTGGGCAGCTTGTCGGCACCCTCCCCGACGACCTCGAGCGAGAGCACATCGGCGTTGCGGACCGTCACCTCGTCGAGCAGGGAGACGGCCTGAAACACGGTCGTCAGCTCGTGGTAGCCGTCCTCGCGGCGGTCGCCGACCGCCAGATACAGGTTGACCTTTCCGGGCACCCGGACGGTGACCGACCCGGTGGGCACCCACTGGGCGGCGGTGTTGCCGTCAGACATTGTCACCCACCGCAGCAGACTATCGCTGCGACCGGGCAACTACACGCAGCGCCGCCGCAGTCAGTTCGCGGACGGCTGCTGATCGGCCGCGGGCGCGGTACCGGACGCGGCCGATCGCCGCAACAGCCGCACGAAGTCGTCGATGGACAGCGTCTCGCCGCGACGGGCCGGGTCGATGCTGGCGGCCAGCAGCCGGTTCGCGGACTCATTGCCCGAGCCGGCCCACTCCGCGAACGCGTTGCGGACCGTCTTGCGCCGCTGCGCGAACGCGATGTCCACCAAGTGGAACACCTGGCGCCGGAAGGCTTCGTCGGTGGGCCACTGCGAACTGGCGTAGCGGTCGATGCGAACCAGCCCCGAATAGACCCGCGGAATCGGCCAGAAAACCGTCGGCGACACCATGCCGCACCGCCGGACCGTTCCGAAGAAGCGGACCTTGACGCTGGGCACGCCGTAGTCCTTGCCGCCGGGCTCGGCGGCAAGGCGTTCGGCTACCTCCGCCTGCACCATCACGGTCACGGTCTTGATGGACGGAAACTCGGCGAGCAGGTGCAGCAGCGCGGGCACCGCCACGTTGTAGGGCAGGTTGGCCACGACCGCGTTGGGCTCGGCGGCCAGCTCGTCGGGGCGCAGGGTCAGCACGTCGCGGTTGAGCACGGTGAGCCGCTGGATCTCGCTGTGTGAGTGCTCGGCGACGGTCTGCGGCAGGCGGTCGGCCAGCACCGGGTCGATTTCGACCGCCGTGACGGTGGCGCCGCGGTCCAGCAAAGCCAGCGTCAGTGAGCCCAGGCCGGGGCCGACCTCGAGGACGTGATCGGTCCGGCCCACCCCGGCGGTCGAGACGATCCGGCGGACCGTGTTGGCGTCGTGGACGAAGTTCTGACCGAGGGATTTGCGTGGCCGAAAATCAAGTTCTTTGGCAAGCCGCCTGATCTCGGTCCGACCCAGCAGCCGGATGGTCAGCTCGCACCAGCTCTTCCGCTGCACACCGGCCAGGCGCCCCAGCCCTGGCGCTGCCGGGTCACCTCGGCGACCGCGATCTGCTCTTCCCGAGTTGCCAGGTCCGCGCGCGCGGCGAACCGCAGCCCGCCGTTGCGCTCCCAGGTGCCCTGGTCGAACTGCACACCGCCGTAGTAGCCGTTGCCGGTGTTGATCGCCCAGTTCCCGCCGGCCTCGCAACCCGCGATCGCGTCCCAGACGGATCCGTTGGTCACCGGCGGCACGTCGGTTCCGGGCTTGGTCCCGATCCGCACCACGGCCTCACGTGCCGGGGTGATCACGGTGTTGGCGATGGGCAACCGCCCGGTCTCGACGCCGTTGACGGTCGCCACGGCGAAGGTGACGTCCTGGGTGCCCGGGGCGCCCGGGTCCTCGACCACCTGGCGGCTCATGTTCATGTCCGGGTCCTCGACCCGGCGGGCGTTCGGCGGCAACGGCATCCGCTCGGTGACGCGCTGGATCCGGTTGCGGGTCACCTGGATTTCCATGCCGTCGACGATGGGCGACGACGCGCTGGGCACCGCCTGGTCGCCTTCGAGGAGCGGCGCGCCGGCGGCGCTCAGCAGCCCCGCGACATTGGGCGCGGGCAGATGGACCATGCGGGCGGTGCCGCCGTCGGTGATGCGCACGGTCTTGGCGCTGACGACGGGCAGGGCCATCCCGGCCAGCGGGACCCGGCTGCCGCGGGAGGCCGCGGCCGGGGCGGTGTCGGTCATGGCGAGTTGGGCCAGCGCCTCGTCGACGGTGGATGCCGTCGTCCACACCTGTTTGGTGTCGCGGCCGTCCAGCGAGATCTGCAACGGCCGGCTGCGGCGCAACACGATGTTGGCGGCGTCGTGCACCGTGACGTCTCCGGCGGGGTACAGGTCGTCACGCTCGTCGACGGAGAAGCCGTTCTCCTGCACGATGTCGATCACCCGCGACTTCATCGTGGTGACCCGCATGGCGATTCCGTCGACGGTCAGCGTCACCGTCTTGCACGCGGAGACCGCGAATCCGCCCGCGAACGCCAGGACTACCAGGAGCCCTCCGACGACGAGCCGCAACATCGGCGACGGGTTCTGATGAAGTTTTGTTAATACAGTCAACGTGCGTCTATCCCGACCACAGCAAGCACCCCAACGACCTAATCAGCACCAAACGACAAATTAGGGCCCGCAGGCCCCACCCTTTCGATCACAAGACGGTAACGAACCGGCCAATGTTGAGCAACTCCTGCGCGACTTTGTGAACGCAATCGCGCAGTCCGCGGGTCAACCGGGAGGCAGTCCGTAGACCCGCCGGGCGTTGTTCGTGGAGGCCAGCGCCAGCTCTTCGGCGGGACGACCTACCAGTTCAGCGACCGCCCGGACAGTATAAGGAAGGCAGTACGGCTCGTTGGGCGACCCGCGGTAGGGATGCGGCGTCAGGAACGGCGCATCGGTCTCCACCAGCAGCTGCTGCAGCGGTATCAGCGGAACGGCTTCCCGCAGCTCGCGCGCGTTGCGGAAGCTCGCCGTCCCGGACAGGCTGAGCAACCACCCCGCGTCCACGCAGCGCCGGGCCGTCGCGGGGCCCGACGAGAAGCAGTGGAAGATCACCACGTCGGGGGCGCCCTCGGCCGCCAGCACGTCGAGGACCTCGGCGTCGGCCTCGCGGTTGTGGATCATCAGCGGTTTTCCGCACCGCTTGGCCAGGTCGATGTGCCAGGCGAAGGCGTCGCGCTGCGTGCCCGGCTGCGCGCACCCGTCGAGGCGCCCGGGCCAATACAGGTCCAGGCCGGTCTCGCCGACGGCCACCACCCGCGGATGCGCCGCGAGCCGCTCGATCTCGGTGCGTGCGTCGTCGTCCAGCGCGTCGGCGCGGGTGGGATGCAGTCCCACCGCGGCGTACACCCGCGGGTCCCAGTCGGCGGCCCGGGTCACCCAGCGCGCCGAATCCAGGTCGTCGGCGATGGTGACCACCGCGCCCACCCCGACCGCCGCGGCGCGGTCGACGATGGCGCGCACACCCTCGGCGTCCCGGGCGCCGCAGGCGTCCAGGTGGGTGTGGGCGTCGACCAGCGGAGCCAGCGGTTCGGGCGGGGGCGGCGCTTCTCGTTTACCAGACCGGTTGGAACTCACGGCCACACAATAGGGTGGACTCTCGATGAGGCCCTACTACGTCACCACGGCGATCACGTACCCCAACGGTGATCCGCACGTCGGGCATGCCTACGAATACATCGCCACCGACGCCATCGCCCGGTTCAAGCGCCTCGACGGGTTCGACGTGCGATTCCTGACCGGGACCGACGAGCACGGTCTCAAGATGGTCGAGACGGCGGCGGCGCAGGGCATTCCCACCGCCGAGCTGGCCCGGCGCAACTCCGACGCGTTCCAGCGCCTGCAGGAGAGGCTGAACATCTCCTTCGACCGGTTCATCCGCACCACCGACCCCGACCACCTTGAGGCCTCCAAGGCGATCTGGCGGCGGATGCGGGCCGCCGGCGACATCTACCTCGACACCTACGCGGGCTGGTATTCGGTGCGCGACGAACGGTTCTTCGTCGAATCCGAGACCGCGCTGGTCGACGGCACCCGGATCGCCGTCGAAACCGGTGCCCCGGTGACCTGGACCGAAGAGCAGACCTACTTCTTCCGGCTGTCGGCATACGCCGACAAGCTGCTGGCCCACTACGAAGCCAACCCGGATTTCATCGGGCCCGAGGTGCGCCGCAACGAGGTTGTCAGCTTCGTCTCCGGCGGGCTGCGCGACTTGTCCATCTCGCGCACCTCGTTCGACTGGGGTGTGCAGGTGCCCGAGCATCCCGATCACGTCATGTACGTCTGGGTCGACGCGCTCACCAATTACCTGACCGGCGTCGGCTATCCCGACACCGAATCCGAGCTGTTCCGCCGCTACTGGCCGGCCGACCTGCACATGATCGGCAAGGACATCATCCGGTTCCACACCGTGTACTGGCCGGCATTCCTGATGTCGGCCGGCATCGAACTGCCGCGCAGGGTGTTCGCGCACGGGTTCCTGCTCAACCGCGGGCAGAAGATGAGCAAGTCGGTGGGCAACATCGTCGACCCGGTCGCCCTGATCGACACGTTCGGCGTCGACCAGCTCCGCTACTTCCTGTTGCGGGAGGTGCCGTTCGGTCAGGACGGCAGCTACAGCGAAGACGCGATCATCGCCCGGATCAACGCCGATCTGGCCAACGAGCTCGGCAACCTGGCCCAGCGGTCGTTGTCCATGGTGGCCAAGAACCTGGGTGGGGTCGTCCCCGAACCGGGCGAGCTGACGGCCGCGGACGCGGATCTGTTGGCGACGGCCGACGGATTGCTGGACCGGGTGCGCGCCAGCTTCGACGGCCAAGCCATGCATCTGGCGTTGGAGGCGATCTGGCTGATGCTCGGCGAGGCGAACAGATACTTCTCGGCCCAACAGCCGTGGGTGTTGCGCAAGAGCGAGTCCGAGGCCGACCAGCTGCGGTTCCGCACGGTCCTCTATGTCACCTGCGAGGCGGTCCGCGTCGCCGCTCTGCTCGTCCAGCCGGTGATGCCCGACTCCGCCGGCAAGCTGCTCGACCTGCTCGGGCAGGCTGGGGACCGGCGGGCGTTCGACGCCGTCGCCGCGCGCCTGGCCCCCGGCACGAAGCTGCCGCCACCGGCCGGGGTGTTCCCCCGTTACCAGCCTCCCGAAGGGGAATGAGCCGCCGGGACCCGCCGGCGAGGCGGCCGGAAAAGCAAGGGCCCGCGAAGCGCCGCATCAGCATCTGCGCAAAGGCCTCGTGTATTGCCTATGTTATGCGCCATAATCGGCCGGTGGAGCGACGACGTAATCGGCAACACGGGGACTCGCCGATGACGGCCTTGAAGCAGTTGCCGGCACTGGTTGTGCTAGAGCGGATCCCGATTCCCGTGCTGGCCATCGAGAATGACGGCCGCATCCTTTTTTCCAACGCCGCGTTCGCCGAGATGATGGGTTACGAGCCGGAGGAGGTCTTGTCGCTTCGGTTTCATGAGATCTTCCATCACGCGCCGGACTCGGATGTGTTATCCGTCGTTCATTCGCTGGCCAATATGGTTGTCGAACTGCAGCACAAGGACGGTTCGGTGGTGCGCGCCCTGATGAGCAAGTCGGCGGCGATGCGGGCCGACGACCAGTTCGTCCTCGCAGCTTTCCAGGACCTGACCGAACAGCTGTGGAAGGAAGACCGCTAGCCGCGTCTTCCCGGGCGGCGCGGCAGGCCGCCGGAGACCAGCAACCGGAAGTGGCCGAAAGACGCATCGCTCGAGACCGCCAGCCGCGGCAACGCCAGCGGGTCGCAGCGGGGGTCGGCGAACCCCGGCCTGGTCGACAACGCCCAGCGGATGCCACGGTCGCGCAGCGCGTCCCTGGCGCGGTCGTCGAAGTCGCGCGGGCGACCGTTGGGATACGCGAAAACCCTTGGCCGGCGCCCGGTCTCGCGTTCGAGCGCAGCGCACGAATCGGCGATCTCGCGCTTCACCTTGTCGTCGTCGCAGCGGGCGAGGATCGGGTGGGTCACCGAGTGCGGATGCAGCGTCACCAGGCCGTCGCCGGCCATCGCGCGCGCCTCTTCCCAGGACAGCATCCGGAATGGGCCGCCGTCGCCGTCGTCGCGGTGCCCCAGCGCGCCCAGAACGTCGTCCAGCGCCCCGAGCCGGTCGGCGTCGGGCAGGCCTTTCAACCCCTCCACCGCGGCGGCATAGGCCTTCGCGCGGTGCGCCATGCCGACGAGGGAGTGCACGCCCAGTCCCAACGCGGTCAGATCGACCTCGGTCGCCGCGGTGCGGGCGATCGCCAGCCAGAGCCGGTCGGGCCACAACGTTTCGCCGCTGCCGATCGCGCCGGTCGCCAGGAACACCGCCGCGGGAAGTCCCAGTTCGCGCAGCACCGGGACCGCGCGCGTGGCGAGGTTGCGCGTGCCGTCGTCGAACGTGATCGCCACCGCACGGGGCGGCAACGTCCCGTCGGCGAGCCGCTCCAGAGCCTCCTCGAGCGGCAGGACATTGAAATGCCTGTGGAGATATGCGATTTGGCGGCGGTACAGCGCCGCGTCGAGCACGTGCCGGCAGGCCGGCGACAGCGGTTGGTCTTCGACCCCGTGGAACATCACGATGGCAAGCTTGTGGCGGTGTCGCGCCCGGGTGAACGCCGGAACGCCCACCGCGCAGAGCAGCACCGCCACGAGATTCCTGACTCGTGCCATCAGGCGCCGAAACCTAACGGCGCCGCCAGGATTCGCGCCGGACCCGCCACACGATCACGCCTGCGCCGACGATGGCCACGGCGACCCAGCCCGCGCCGAACCACCACAGCCAGTCAGAGTCACCCGAGTGGCCCTGCGATCCCGCGGCCGGCCCGGCCGCGGGCGATTGCTCGACGGTGACCGGGTCCTGCCCGCCCGGGGCGGAGACCACCGCGACACCTTTGAGCCGTTGCCAGCGCTTGTTATCGCCGTTGAGCCAGCGGATCAGCTCGTCGAGCTGCCCGGGCGCCCCGTTGGACGTCGCCACCAACAGCGACCTGCCCCGGTTGAAAACCGTTTGGAGAGAGGCAAACCGAAGCCCGGGGTCGAGCGTGAGCTTGGCGGGCCTGCCGTCGGATTCGACGGCGTTGACGGTGATCGGTCCGCTGGGCCCCGCGGACACCGGCAGCGTGACATTGGAGTGATTCCAGCCGTCGGCGGCGATCAATATCGCGGGATCCGACGAGTCGATCGCCTGTTGCACACCGGTGACCGTGGTGTAGAGCGGCACGGAGCTGATTCGCTGCAGGCCCACCACGAGGTTGACCGCCCGGACCGTGTCGCTCAACGAGTGGGGCTCGATGCCCACCTGCACCCGCGGCATCAGGGACTGCGGCACCGACTGGAAGCCGTCCGGCACCGGCGGGGCGGCCGGGCTGGTCTGAATCGTGCTGTCGCCGTTGATGTTCAACGTGAGGAGCTGGTTGCCGGGCCCGGCGGTGTAGAAGTCGCCGCAATGCCCCGTGTTGGCCGCAACGTCCAAGACCAGGTCGAGGCTGGTGTATCGCTGCAGGAGGCGATCGGGCACGTCGAGCCAGCGATCGATGGTGCCGTGGCCGTCGGTGGGCCAGTGATCGACGGTCTCCGGGCCGATCGTCACGGCGATCTGGCCGCCGATGTTGCCTGGGGTCGGGGTGTAGGACCCCTGCAGGTGCACGCGCACGTCGTGCACGGACCGCCCGAACTTGGTCTGGTCCAGTCCGATCGACACCCGCGGCTGCAGCGACGTGGCGTTGACGACCGGCTGCCCGAGTTCACGCAGCGTGACGGAGTTACCCAGTTGCTGCGGGCGCGGCTTCAATTGTTCCACCGCCGCCTTGGAAGACATGGCGAGCTGCGACACGTCGTTGAACAGCACGGCCGTGTTCGATTCGTCGGACTGCCCGAGCGGTCCCGACATCAGCAACCAGGGCACCCCGGCGGGACCCTGAAGCGAAAGGCCGTTGTCGGGGCCCTCTTTGACGACGATCTGGCGTTCCAGTGATTGCGGCGGCCCCGGGGGCGCCGCCTGCCCGTCCGCCAGCGGGATCACGGCTATGTCGGGCGTCTGTCTGCCGTAGTGACTGGCCGCGGCCGCGGCCAGTTGGATCGCCGTGTCCGACTCGTTCGGCGACGGCGATTGCGGCAGATAGATGGACAGCTTCCGCAGCACCGGGGGCAGGAAATGGGCCACGGTGGTGGGCGGCAGTTCGACCCCGGTGTAGGTGATCGATCCGTTGGTCAGGCGCAGCGGGCTCTCCGGGTACAGGCAGTATCCGTCCAACGGCACCAGGTAGGAACGCAGGGTCACCGACAGCCAGTTGTCGTTGATCTCCGCGCCCGCCAGCGGGATGACGATCGGCGTCTGATCGGCCGACGGCAGATTCAGTCGCGCGATGGTGCGCTCCCCCTGCGTCACGGTGAGCAACCCGGACCGCAGATTGATCGGCAGTTCGACGGTGGCGTTCAGCGCTGTCGGTGTCAGCCCGTGCAAGACCGGCACGGTCAGCTGCTGGCTGCTCGTCAGGCCCCAGAACTCCAGCATGGGGGCGGACCCGATGTCGGTCAGCGACAGGGTCGGCGAGTCCGCCGCCGTAACCGGGTCGCCGGGCGCGGCCCACGACGCCGGGGCGCTCATCACCAAAAATCCGGAGACGGCGGCCAGCGCCACCGCTTTGCCCAGGCGTCTCGGGTACATCACCGGAACAGTATGCATCGTCAAAAGCGCGTCAAGCCCGGTTATCGAACCACCGTCTGGACGACCGCGAAAGAGGATGCGGCACATCCGGCCCGAACCTCGGCGGTTGGATGGTCTATCCGATGAGGGGCTCGGTGTCGGCGTCTGCGCGCGGCGCGGCGCTCGGGGCATGGCGCATCACTTCTCGACCGAGGTATTGCCGGAAGTAGGGAAGCGACGCGTCGGTGACGGTGCCGGGCAGCAGCAGTTCCAGGATCTGACGCAGGCGCCCGGCGATGTCGCCGGCGATGGGCCGGCCGGCGTCGCGGCGAGCTATCGCGTTGAATACCAACCGCGTTCCGAACATGGCTCCGACGAGGAACTCGGAGAGCACTTGGGGGTCGACGTCGTTGCGAAGGTCACCCTCGCCGATCGCCCGCCGGGCCTGCTCTTCGATCGACGCCGCCAGGTTCGCATAGAAGCTCGCGGCGGCGTCGTTCAATCCGCTTAACGCAGAGGCCAATTGCTCGGCCGTGCGAACCATCTCGTCCGAGTTCAGCACTTCCACGATGGTGAAGGCGCCGTGCAGCAGATTCTCCAGTCCCGGGGACGACGACCCGCATACGTTGCGGAATGCGGTGAGAAGGTTGTCGGAGCCCTCCTTGAGGATCTCGGACGCCAGCGATTCCTTGGAATCGAAGTGGTGGTAGAGGGCGCCCTTGGTCATCCCCGTCCGCTCGATGATCGAGCCCCAGCCGGCGGCGGCATATCCGACTTCGCCGAACACCTCCATCGCGGCATCGAGGATCTTGCGCCGAGTGGCCTCGGATCGGATCTGGCGCGCCACTGTCTCTACACCTCCGGAGTCGCGTCGGATGCGCGTAGCCGTCGGTCTGGGCCTCACATCGACCGCCAAGGCGTCCAAGGTTAGCAGCCGACGCGAGGGCGGGCGGGCGGTGTGGCCAACCGCGTGAATTACGGCGAATCTTCCCCGGTCGATCCGGCATTGACGGCGAGCGCCGCACGCCGCCTTAGGAATTGGCGGAAGTAATCGGCTCGGTCCGGTCGCAGGATTCCGCCCAGGATGAGCATCCAGCATCTCTCCAGGTCGAGCAGGAATCGTTCCGGCTCGTCGAGATTGCTGGTCTTCCGCAGCCCCATGTGCAGGGACACCATCAGGCGTCCCACGTCGTGGGGCTCGCATTGGCCGTCGATGTCCCCCTCGTCAATGGCCTGCTGAACCACCCCCGACAGCGCGTTCACCCATCCGTTCATCAAGGTGTCCCGCAGTCCCTCCGCCGACCCGACCGACTCGATCAGGTTCAGGCCGGCCCTGACCAGATCGGTCTTGATGTCCTGGACGGCGATCAGATACGAGAAGTCGATCAGGGTTTCCAGACCGGAAAGCCCCCTGGTCATCAGGTCTCCCACCGCGACGGTGGCCGCGGCGATCTGCTTGTCGATGAGTTCGGCCGCGAGGGCGTGTTTGGACTTGAAGTGGAAATACATCGCGCCCTTGGTCAGCTGCGCTTCCGCGAGAATGTCGTCGAGACCGACCTCGTGGTATGGCCGGCGCGCGAACTGATGCGAGGCGGCCCGCAGTATCTGTCGGCGCGTCGCGTCGGCGCGCCCGTCGCCCGAGTGGGTCGTCATCGGACGTGCCGGCTCAACTCTGGTTCGGCCGCCAGGCCGCGAGGGTGGGGCGGAGACTCGAATCCGGCAGTGATGCCGGTTCGCGCGCCGACACCGTGGCTGTCGCGAGCGATCTTGCCAGGGGTAACGACCCTGACCCGGTCGTTCCCCATCAGGTTGATGAGCAGGGCATACACCTCGGTTCTCAGACGGTCTGAAACGACACCGACCGGCCACCCCCGGCAGTTCTTGGCCAAGTCCGAGATTAGCAGCCGGAGGCTCCCGCTTGACGCGGCCGCAAATACCTGTAGTGCGGATCACAGGATCTTTGCAGACTATTAGTATGTTTTCTGCGCTATTATCAAGGTGTCAGTTTGTAGGCGAGCGCTGCACAGACTCCCCCGTTCGACCATCTGAGCAGCCGATACACCCCGATGCCGGGCCACCTGTAGGGCGTAAGGAGAGGCACATGCCGGTCGTGACCACGAGGCCACGCGGGCTGGCGGCGCCAGCAGGTAGAACACCCAGGAAGGGACCATGTGCCTTCCTGGTCGCGGGCCAAATACTCTTAGCAAGCAACGGCCAACCAGAGCATACTTTTAGTATGTTTAATCCCGGGTTACCTGCGGTGGAGTACGCCGCCGCTGCCACGTCCGCTCACGCCCCTGCCCCAGTGTGCGGACGTTCGGGCGCGGCGACTCGCGCCGCCCGCAAGGCCGGGGCGTGACGTGATCGATTTCGGTGCCTTCCCGCCGGAGTTCAACTCCGCGCGGATGTACGCCGGCCCCGGCCCGATTTCCCTGGTGGCCGCCGCCGTGGCCTGGGACAGCCTTGCCGCCGAATTACATTCCGCCGCAAGTTGTTACCGGACGGTGATCGCGGGCCTGACGACCGGGCGCTGGATGGGCCCGTCGTCGTTGGCCATGGCATCCGCCTACGCCCCCTACATGGCGTGGACCGCCGGGGCGGCCGCACGGGCGGCGGAGGCGGCCGGTCAGGCCCGACTCGCCGTCGAAGTGTATGAAGCCGCCTTCGCGATGACCGTCCCCCCACCGGCCATCGCCGCCAACCGGGTTCAGCTCGCGACGCTGGTCGCCACCAACTTCTTCGGCCAGAACGCCGCGGCGATCGCGGCCACCGAGGCCGAATACGGCGAGATGTGGGCGCAGGACGCCGCGGCGATGTACGAGTACGCCGCGGGCTCGGCGGTCGCTTGCGAAGTGACCCCGTTCAGCCCGGCGCCGGACGTCACCAACCCAGCGGGCGTTGCCAGCCAGAGCAGCGCGGTCGCCCAGGCGGAAACGTTGGCGGCGACGCACACGTCCCTCTCGCACGTGATGTCGTCGGTGCCCACCACCCTGCAAGGGCTTTCGTCGCCGATGACCGCCGGGACCGTCACGCTGGGCGAGGCGGGTGCCGGTGCGGGCAGCGCGGCCGGCACGGCCGGCACGGCGACCAGTTCGGCCGCTTCGTCGCTGATGAACAGCCTGGTGTCCAGTCTGCCCAGCTCGCTTCCCACCTACTTCATGGCGGGCGCGACGCCGCTATACGGGATGTCCTCCATCCTCGGCATGGCCCAGACCGCGCAGGGCCTGGCGAACGGGGCGATGCAGGCCGCGGGCACTGCTGCCGCGGGGGCGGCGAGCGCGGCGAGCACGGGCGCGGGCGCGCTCGGATCCATCGGATCACTCGGGTCGGGCGTGATAGGCAGCCTGGGCAGCGCGGCCTCGCTGGGCCCGCTGGCGGTGCCGGCGAGTTGGACCAGCGTGATCCCGGCGGCCCAGAGCGCCGCGTCCGCATTGCCGACGATCAGCCTCGCCAGCGCCAACACGCCGCCCAGCATCATGGGCTCGCTGCCGCGCCTGGTCGCCGCGTCGGGCAAGAACCTCGGGCCGCGGTACGGGGTCATCCCGACCGTGATGACGCGCCCGCCGTCCGGTGGATACGCGTAGGCCATCGCATGAACGCAGACCAGTCCATGGGCGCGGCCCGTTGCGGAAGGATCGGCAAGTGAAGTACACGCCCACCCAGATCGCCGGCGTGACGATCATCGACCTGGAGCCCCAACGCGACCACCGCGGGTTCTCGTCGCGGTCCTTCTGCGCAGACGAATTCGCCAGCCGGGGGCTGACTTTCGACGTCACCCAGACGAACATCTTCTTCAACTACACCCGCGGCACCGTGCGGGGTCTGCACCATCGGACCCCGCCCTACGCGCAGACCCAGCTGGTCCGCTGTACCCGCGGCGCCATCGCCGCCGTCGCCGTGGACATCCGGCCCGGGTCGCAGACCTACGGCGACCACGTCATGGTCGAGTTGAGCGCGGACAACTACCGGGCGCTGTTCCTGCCGCCGTTCGTCGCGCACGGTTTCCAGACCCTGATCGACAACACCGAAGTCAGCTATCAGGTCAGCGGCCAGCCCGCGCCGTCAGATGAGCAGGGATTCCACTGGAACGACCCCGAATTCGGGATCGCGTGGCCGCTGCCGGTGACCGTCATCTCCGAGCGGGACGCCAGTTGGCCCGCGCGAACGCCGAGCTTCACGCCGATCGGGAGAGCAGCGTCATGTCTAACCAGTTGATGACCCAGGAATTGGTGGACGTCGTGCACGTCGAACCGGGACCGCTCGAGCGCAGACCGGCCGCCATGACGTCGTGGACTCACCACCGGCCGAGCCCAGTGCCGGTCGCCGCCGCCCCGGCGCCCTCCCCCGTCGCGAATCCCATCCGGCGCTGGCAGCACCGGTATTCGCAGCATCTGCGCATCACCGACGCGCTGATCGTGTGCGCGTCGGTGCTGCTGGCCCAGTACGTCCGCTTCGGGGAGATCGCCAACACTTCGGGCTACTCGGACGTGGTCATGACGCTGTTCTCGTTCCTGTTCGCGGCGCTGTGGTTGTCGTCGCTGACGGTCTTCCAAACCCGCTCGCCGCGGGTCATCGGCGCCGGCATCGACGAGTACCGGCGGATCGGCAGCGCATCATTCTGGACGTTCGGGATCATCGCGATGGTCACGCTGCTCGCCAAGGTCGACCTGGCCCGCGGGTATCTGGCGATCGCGCTTCCGGTCGGGACCATCGGCCTGTTGGCGAGCCGCAGCCTGTGGCGCAAGCACGTCGGCCGCCTGCGGGGGCGCGGCCAATGCCAGACGGCGGTCCTGGCGATCGGGGATCGCCAGGCGGTCACCCACCTGGCCCGCGAACTGACCCGCAACCCGCTGGACGGCTATGTCGTGGTGGGAGTCTGCATTCCGGGCTATGGGCGACCGCGTGGCAGCACCCTCACCATCGGTGGCCGCGAGGTCCCGATCCTCGGTGACGTCGCCCACGTGGCGGACGCGATTCGCAGCTGCGGCGCGGACACCGTGGCGGTCACGCAGACCGATCACTTCGGGATGCACGGGATCCGGGAGCTGATGTGGCAGCTCGAGACGATGGACGTCGACGTCGTCGTGTCGCCCGGGGTGATGGACGTCGCCGAAACGCGCCTGACGCTGCGCCCCACCGCGGGCATGCCGCTGCTGCACGTGGAGAAGCCGCAATACGAAGGGACGCAACGCTTCCAGAAGCAGGTCTTCGATTTCGTCTTCTCACTGGCGGCGCTGATCGCCACCGCGCCGATCCTCATCGCGGCCGCTCTCGCGATCAAGCTCACCAGCAAGGGGCCGGTGTTCTACCCGTCCGAACGGATCGGCATCGACGGAAAGCCCTTCACGATGCTCAAGTTCCGGACGATGACCGTCGGCGCCGACGCCCAGCTCGATCAGCTGCTGGCGCTCAACGAAGGCGCCGGCGGGGTGCTGTTCAAGATGCGCCAGGACCCGCGGGTCACGCCGGTCGGCCGGATCTTGCGCCGGTTCAGCATCGACGAACTGCCCCAGTTCATCAACGTGCTCAGGGGCGACATGAGCGTCGTCGGGCCGCGCCCCCCGCTGCGGCGCGAGGTCGAGAACTACGACGGCGATGTGCGGCGCCGGCTCCTGGTGAAGCCGGGCGTCAGCGGACTGTGGCAGGTGAGCGGCCGCTCAGACCTTTCCTGGGAAGAGTCGGTGCGACTGGACCTGTCGTATGTCGACAACTGGTCGATGTCGGGTGATCTCATGATCATCGCCAAGACGATCAAGGCCGTTCTCACCAGTCACGGCGCATACTAGGGAGTCATGACTGAGCCGACGACGCCCGAGGCGGTCGTCCCGTCGGTGCCGCTCTCGCGAATGGCTCACGCCTTCTCGATTCAACTGGTCTCCCGCGCACTGGGGATGCTGGCCTCGGTGGTGTCGGTCGCGATGACCGCCCGCTACCTGGGCCCGGGCCGTTACGGCCAACTTTCCATCGCGGTGCTCTTCATCGCCATGTGGACCAGCCTGGCCGATCTCGGCATCGCCACGGTCATCGTGCGCCGCGTGACGTCCGGTCAGGGTGACCTCGAGCGCCTGGTGCGCGTGAACAGCGGCCTGGCCCTGATCTATTGCGTTCCGCTGGCGTTGCTGGCGGCCGGGTCGGGGTTGCTCATCTACCGGGACGCCGACGTCCGCGTGATGCTCGTGGTGCTGTCGGGCGCGCTGCTGATGCAGACCATGGTGACGCGGTTCGAACCGGTGTTCCTTGCCACCGTACGGTTTTCCGCGGTGGCCATCTCCGACTTCTCCGGCCGGCTGGGCGCACTGGTCATGGTCGCGTTCCTGGTCGCGACGCGGGCGGACGTCATCTGGTTCGCTGTCGCCCAACTCATCCCGCCCGCCGTGGCGCTGCTCATCCAGGGCACCGCGGCGATGCGGCACATCTCGGTGCGACCGGTCTTCGCAGCGCGCGAGGCCGCCGACCTGTTGCGGGAAAGCCTGCCGCTGATCGGGTTTCTGGTGGTCGGGCTCCTGTACTGCCGGGCCGACGGGGTCATCCTGTCGCTGCTGAGCACCCACTCCGAGGTGGGGGTGTACGGGTTGGCCTTCACGATCGCGTTCAACACCATCGTGGTGTCACTGGTGTTCCTCAAGTCCACGCTGTCGACGGCCACCGAGCTGTTCGCACGCGACGTCGCCGCGTTCGCCCGGTTCCTGCGCCGCAGCGTGGAGCTGATGTACTTCGTGGCCGTTCCCGTCGCGGTCGTCGGCGCCTTGTTGGCCGGACCGCTGATCTCGCTGTTCGGTGACAAGGCGTTCGTCGCCCGCGGGACGCCGACGTTGGCGCTGTTGTTCGTCGCGGCGGCCCTGCGATTCGTCAGCGGCACGCTGGGTCAGGGATTGGTCGCCAGCCATCACCAGCGGATCCTGTTCTGGTTGACGATCGCCACCCTGGTCCTCAACGTCGGGCTCAACCTCGCCCTCGCCGGGCGGTTCGGCGCCGTCGGACCCGGCGTCGCGCTGGTGTGCACCGAGTTCTTCAACATGGTGGTCAGCAGCTGGTGGCTGCGCCGCCACTGCGGTTACCGCACACCGGTGACGTTCTTGCTGCGGGTGTCGATCCCGACGGCGGCGAGTGTCGCGGTGACGCTGCTGCTCTGGGGTCACCACGTGGTCCTCGTCCTCGCCGCCGCCGCCGTCGCCTACCTGCTCACCAGCGCCGCGGCGGGCCCGCTGCGCTGGTCGGATCTGGCCGCCCTGCGCCGGAATCAGTTGGCGGCATGAAGCGTGAACTGGATCGGCAGTACCTGAAGGTTCCGGCCGGCGGCACGACGGAGCTGCCGCCCGAGCGGCCCCTGGCCGTGCTGATCGTGGCCACCGGCGGCCACGACGCGCTGGAGTCGTGCCTGGCCGGCGTCGCCGAGTGGCTGCCCGACCTGCCGGTCTACGTCCACGACTGCGGCGACGTGACGGGGCCGGCCGCCCGGCACCCGCGAGTCCACCGGGTGTCGGGGGCGGTGAAACTCGGCTGCGCCGAAGCATTTAACGCGTTGGTGCAGCACGCCCCGGGCGGCGCCGATCTGCTGCTGCTCGACGCGAGAGCGCGCCTGCTGGGACCGTTGACCCGCACCCGCGCGCTGCTGAGCCGGCCCGGGGTGGCGGCGGTTTCGCCGATGGCCCGCGACGACACGGCACCCGGCTGGGCGCCGTGGGACGTTGCGACCCGCCGCCGGACGCTGGTTCGCGAGCTGGCCGCGGGTCACCGGTACGCGCGGCGCGGCACGCCGATCGCGCGCCTGTACGCCCGCCAGCCTGCCGAATCGCAGTCCGTCGAGGGCGAATTGGACGCCGGCTGCCTGGCGATCAACCGCGCGGCGTGGGATGCCGTCGGCGGCTTCGACGAGGAATTCTGTTGCTTCGGTGCGGCAGCCGACTGGCAGGCCCGGGCCCGCGCGGCGGGCTGGCGGCTGCTGCTGGCCGACGAAGTCGGCGTCGACCGCTCGGGCCTCGACGACGCCGCGGGCACCGCCGCCCACCGCCGGCGGGTGAGCGACCTGGTGCGAGCCAACACCGCGCTGCTGCTCGAGCACCAGCACAGCGTGCACCACGCGGACGCGTACCTGGCCGGCACCACGCTGCCGGGGAGGGCGCGACGCGGGACGCGACGGGCCGCTGACGCCGGGCGGCGCGACGACCTGCCCTCGATCGTGATCACCACCAACCGCCTGGTCTATGGCGGCGCCGAGCGGCAAAAGGCTTTGCTGGCAGCGGAATTGGATCGTCGCGGCTACCCCGTCACCATCGTCTGCGTGCAGCGGTTCGGCCCGATGATCTCCGAGATCCCGGATACCGTGCGGGTGGTGCGCCAGCCGTGGTGGGCGCCGGCCGTCGACATCCCCGGGGATCCGGCGGTGCTCATCACCGCCGACACCAACACCGAGGCGGGCTTCGCGACACTGTGGCGCGCGGCCGCCGCCGGCCGGCGCTGGTTGGTCGCGCCGCACGTTCCGCCCGAGGAGGATCGGCCGATCTACTCGCGGCCGCTCACCGCCGCCATGCGCCGCTCCGACGGATTCATCGTTCTGGCGCAACGGCACTGGGACATGCTGGTCGCCCAGCATCGGCTGCGGGGACGGCGATTCGTCGCGCCCAACGGTGTCGCCCTCACCGGCGACCCGGCCCCGCACGTCCGGGCCGCCGGTGAACCCCTGCACCTGGTGATGCTCTCGCGCATCGTCGAGCACAAGAACCCGCACCTGCTGATCGAGGCGCTCGGTGACCTTCCCGACATGCCCTGGCGGCTCTCGATTTTCGGTGACGGCCCGGATCGGGAAAGGCTGCAACGGCAGACACCCGCCGGGTTGCGCGATCGGGTGCAGTGGCGGGGCTGGTCGGCGGGCCCCGGTCCCGCGCTGGCGGATGCGGACCTGCTGTGCGTCCCGAGCCGGTCCGAGGCGTTCCCGCTGGTGATTCTCGAAGCGATGGCACGCGCGGTTCCCGTTGCGGCATCGGCGGTTTGCGCGGTGCCCGAAATGCTCGACTTCGGCAGGGCGGGCTTCCTGGTCGAGCCCGTGTCGGTGTCGGGATGGCGGGATAGCCTGGCCCGGATACTGGCGAACCCCGACGCGCTGCCGTCGGTCGGGCGCCGTGGCTTCGAGCGGATGCGCAAGCACTACACGGTGGAGGCGATGACCGACGCCTATGTGGAAGCGATCAACGCGGTGCTGTGAACACGCTTCGCAGGCCGCGGCTTTCGTCCCGACGCGTCATCGTTCGGGACGCGGGCGCAGGATCTGCGCCACCGTGCGGAGGGACGTCTTGTGCTGACCGAAGCCGCCGTAGAGAAAGTACCTGGGCTCGGTGTAGATCTCCTCGATGTCCGTCGGCACGTCGGCGAAGTAGCCGGACAGGGCGGTGTCGATGAAGAACGCGTCGGAACCGGAGTGGGAGTTGCAGCACACCAGGCGGTAGTCGAAGCGGGCGAACAGCGCCGCATAGCTGCTCAGCGATGCCCCGAAGTAGTCGTCGGACTGCCAGACATGATCGGGGTCGTAGGCGATCTGGAACCGCACCGGCGGCGGGAACTTGCCGTTGTATTCGACGATGAACAGCTTGGGACGGATGCCGTCGGCCAAGAGCCTCTCGACCAGGTAGATGTCGTTGCCGTCGAGGTCGAGGGAGATCACGTCGACTCCGGTGGCGTCGATCCTCTGCTGGCAGGAGCGGGTCAGCGCAAGGATGTTGTCCGCGGTGATCCACGCCTTCTGGTAGGTGAACCGCGGGTGGTCTTCGACGGTGACGGCCAGGTCCTGTCCCCCCACCCAGAAGCCCTTCCAGCCCAGTGCGGCAAGGATCAGTGTGTTGTTCTCGGTCCCGTCGCCGACGCCGAACTCGGCGAACACGCCGTCGTCGAGCCGGCCGATCCGGCGCAGGATCTCCAGCGTTATTCCGTCCTCGTCGGTCGCCGAAAAGCATTTCTTGCCCGCGCGGTTGAGCGGGTTGGGATGGTTCGCCTTCAGCGACTGGGAATGGTCGAAAAGGATCAGATCCTTGAGCTGGTCCCGCGTTTCAGTGCCGAGGATGCGCCGGATCTTCTGCCGGAGCGTCTCTTTCGGTGGCGGTGTAGCGCTTCTGGCCATGGGAGATAGAAACTATCACGGCGATAGCCGAGCATTCCCCACGTTCGCTGAATAACGGTGGTGCACAACGGCGGTCCGCACCGAAATCGGCTGCCGATTCGCTTGCCCGCAGCACCGAAAGTGCCGTAGGTTCTGCATTGTCCTGGTGTTTGCTCGAGGCGCGGGACATGCGCGGGAGGATTTGATGGGCGTGCTGTGCCGCATCTGCAGTTCCGGCACCACCCTGGCGTTCACCCACAAAGTCCTCACCAAATACGACTGCAAGTACTACTTCTGCGACAACTGCGGCGGCCTGCAGACCGAGGAACCGTATTGGCTCGACGAGGCTTATGCGAGTCCCATCGCGGCGGCCGACACCACCATGCTGTGGCGCAATCAGTATCTCGCCCGGGCCATGTCGGTGCTGCTGTACTTCTTCTTCGATCACCGCGGCCGGTTTCTCGACGCGGCCGGGGGTTACGGCGTCTACACGCGACTGATGCGGGACATCGGCTTCGACTACTACTGGGCCGACAAACACTCCCCCAACCTGACCGCGCAGGGCTTCGACGCGGACGCCGGCCCCGGACCCCCGTACACCGTCGTCACCGCCTTCGAGGTGATGGAGCACCTGACGGACCCGATCGGCTTCGTCGCCGAGCTGCTTCAGACCACGGGCACCGACACCATCGTTTTCACAACCGAATTGTTCGATGGGCCCCCGCCCCCGCAGGACTGGATGTACTACGCCTTTGCCACCGGCCAGCACATCACCTTCTACCAGAGATCGACGCTGGAGTTCATCGGGAAGCGATTCGGCATGCAGTTCCACACCTCGAAGACGCGGTGGTGGCAACTCGGCGGCATGGGGCTGCACATCTGGACCCGCGCGAAGGTCAACCCGCTGGCGTGGCGGCTGCTTGCCTCGCCCCGTGTCACCGCCCTGCTCGCCGGCGTGCCGCGACGCGCGCTGCAGACCCGGATGTGGAGCGACGCCGACATCTTCCTTGAGGCCGACGACGAGCTATGAAATCTCCCCGGGTGCTGTGGCTTTCGCCCTGGACGCGACCGGCGGTGCGCGTGCAGGCCGAGGGGTTGTTGCGGCGGGGCGCCGAGGTGTTGCTGGTGACCTCGGATCGGCACCCCGAGTCCGATGCCGCCCGCGACTACGAGTTGGTACTCGATCCGCGCTTCAAGACCGCCGCGACCTGGCTCCCCACCGTGAAGGCGTGGCGCCGCATCCGCCGCTTTGCGCCCGACGTCGTGATCGCCGAGATCGTGCGCGACCCGCGCTGGATCGTGCTGGCCGGGCGGGCACCACGCATCCAGGTGGTGCACGACGACCAGCCGCACGATCCCGGCGAGCAGGTCCCCCCCTACGAACGCGCGGTATTCGACCGCTGGGGCGCCCGCTCGGCGGCCACCGTCACCTACAGCCGCTACGTCGCGACGGCCGTCTCCGCGCGGCGCGACGTCGCCGGCACACCGGTGCATGTGGTGCCGCTCGCCAGTGATGTTGACCCGCATAGGATTCCACCGTTCGTCGGGCCCGAAGGGCGCCGCGACTTCGTCATGTTCGGCCGGCTCAACCCGTACAAGAACGTCGACGTGGTGCTCGAGGCGTGGCGACGCCATCTCGCCGGCGGCGGCTGGCGCGGCGACGACCTGGTGCTCATCGGTGACGGGCCGCTGGACGCCGGCGCCCTGCCCGAACACACGCGCTGGCGCAACGGCAGCTACCGCTACGCCGACGTCATTCCGACGCTGGCCGCGGCGAAGGGTTCGGTGTGCCATTACCGGCGGGCGTCACAGAGCGGCGTGCAGGTGCTCTCGATGCAACTGGGTGTGATGCCGATCGTGTCCACCGCCGGCGCCCTGCCCGAGTACCAGCCACCGGGCTTCCCCCCGATCGGTGTCGACGATGTCGCCGGACTGGCGGCCGCTTTCGACCTGTTGGCCGACCCGTCGGTCGCGGCGCGGCTCGGCGCCCAGGCGGCGGGCCACTACGCGCAGCACTGCGACGTCGACATCGTCGCGCAGCGCTTCCTGGACGTCATCGCCGAGGTGCTGGCCGGCCGGCGCTGACGGCTCATGCGGTCCTGGAATCCGGACCGGCGCAAGGGGTTCGGGCGCGGGCGAGGCGTTCGGCGAGCCGCACGCCCAGCGCGATCCCGAGCAGTGTCGGGTTCGCCTGGCTCGACGTCGGCAGGACCGATGTGCTCGCGACGTACAACCCGCGCACCCCGTGAACCTGTAGGTGCGGGTCCACGACGCCGCCCTCTTCGGTGGTCGACATGCGCGTCGTTCCGGCCTGGTGGTAACCGGCGTGGCCGCCCAAGAACCCGCGCACCGACCCCTCGACGTCGTCGGTCAGCCATTCCACGCGTCCCACGCCGTGCCGGCGGAGGTGTTCATCGATCGTGGCGATGGCCGCGCGCACGCTCCGGTAGTCGGCGTCCGAGAAGTGGATGTGGGTGCGCAGCCTGCGCATGCCGAGGGCGTCGCGGTCGTCGGCGAGCTCGACCCGGCTCTCCCAGTGCGGAAGGTGCTCGCCGTGGTAGTGCAGCAGATACCGGCTGTCGGCGCTCTTCACGAAGAAGCCCGGCGCCTTACGGCCCCTGCGCAGGAACCGGGCGTAGGAGAAGGTGAGCGCGAACCGCAGCGACGGGAACAGGTCCCGCACGATGTTGCGCAGGTGCGCGAGGATCCGCGGCGGGCCGTCCGTCTCGGTGTGCTTTGCGCGGATCGCCTCCGCGAGCAGGAAACGGCCGACCGGGGAGATCAGCGTGAGGTAAACGCCGGACAGGATCCCGCTTCCGTGGCCGGGGTCGCTGATCGGCGGGTTGACCAGCCAGACAGCGGCATTCAGCATGGCCGCCTCGCGCTGCAGCCGCGGGTCCAGGGTGAAGCGCCGACGGACGTACACCCCGTCGTTGTCCCGCTCGTAGGCGTAGAGGACGCGATCGGTGGTGAACTGCACGCGCGCGACCCTGCCTTCGACGTGGGACATGTACCAGCGTCCGAGATGGCCGCCCCCGTTTCCCAGGCCCGCCGGATGGTGGCGGTCCGACGCGAGCAGCAGGCGAGTGGCCTCCAGACCGCCGGTCGCGATGACGTAGTCCGCGGCGACCACCCTGCCCTGGCGCCCGTCGAGCGTCTTGATCACGAGGTGGTCGACGCGGTCACCGGCCGGCGTCGTCACGATTTCGGTGCAGGTGAGGCCGGTCCACAAGGTGAGGCAGGGGGCGTCGCGCAGCTCGGTCCGGTACTCGCGGCCGAAACGCGTCGGCAGCGCCCAGCGCTCGAGGTCGGTGGTGCGCACGTCCCCATCGGGCAGCCCGGCGACCATGTCGGTCTGCGCCAGCTCCGGGACGTCGCGCGCGTTGAACTCCGCCCTCCCGCACGCGGCCCAATCGCACGCGCGTTGCAGGTACGGCTCGACGTCCTCATAGCGGATCGGCCAGGGCGCCTGCGCGGTGAGCGGGCGGTCCTCGAAATCGATCGGATCGAACATGACGCATCGGCCGCCCCACAATGCCGTGGTCCCGCCCACTTGCCGACGGATCATCAGCTCGCTGTGCGCATGGAGCTCGTCGTCCTGCAGTGACGCGAGGGTCGACAACTCCTGCGCCGCTTGGCTTTTGCGCTCCAGCCCACTTTCGATCAGCGCCACTTGGACACCGGACCGCGCGAGCTCGAGCGCCGTCGCGATGCCGATCGCGCCGGCCCCGACGACCACGACGTCGGTCTCGATCGTCGCGTTCGGGGCGAACTCGCGGGGCCCACGGATCACGCGGTGGCACCCCCGCCCACCTCCGCCGCCAGCGCCAGGAACCGCGCCACCGTCGCGGCGTCCGGCGGCGACGCGACGGCGCCCGCCGCTTCGGCGACCCGTCCCGGGTTGGTGGTGCTGTAAAGTATTGCGCGGCAACCGGTTGCGGCGGCTGACGATCCGAGGATCAGTTTGGGCAGCGCCCCGGGAGCCAGTGGGTCGAGCTGGAGGGCCTCGCGCCAGCGTTGCGCCAACGCCGGGTCGGAGCGCAGCGCCGCCGAGAGCGCGACGTATGACCTCTGCAGCACCCCGAACGCGAGATCCGCCGGGCGCGGCGGGGGGTGGAGCAGGTCGGCGCGAACCTGGCTCACGCCCGCGGGCGCGAACGCCGCGGCGAAATCCGTGTCCAGCCCCTCGTCCTGCGAGACACCCCAGGCGCGGATCTTGCCCTGCCGGTGGGCGCGTTCGAAGAAGTCACGGAGCTCGGCACCGGCGACGGTGTCCCCCGGGCGGGGACCGTGCAGGAACAAGATGTCGACGTAGTCGACGGCCAGCGCCGCGAGACTCTCGTCGAGGCTGCGCGCCGCGCCGGCCGCGTCGTACACGCGGGCGGTCCCGGGCGTCGCCTGCCGGCGCTTGACCGCGCGCCGCAGCGCCGGCGCCTGGCGCAGCAGCGCACGCGCCGGGGCCTGAAACCGGCCGAGCCGCCGGGCCAGGCCGCCCACATCGATGCCGAATTTGGTTGCCACGGTGACGCTGTCGCGTGGCACCGTGCGCAGGAACACCCCGAGCTCCGCCTCGGCCATCCCGAGCCCGTACATGCGTGCGGTGTCGAAGTGGGTGATCCCGTTGTCCACCGCGGCACCCAGCACGGCCATCCGTTCCTTGCGCGACGGTGACTGCATCAGACCGCCGCATCCGAAGCCCATCGCGCTGATGCTCAGCCGGGGCCCGGCGAGCTCAACCCGCCCCAACACTGCAGCCCTCATAGATCCGGCGCAGCTCCGCGTCGATGACGCGCGGACTCCGCGTCGCCGCGATGTGTTCCTGACCCCGGCGCCCGTCACGCTCGGCGAGGTCCGCATCGCGCAGGTACCGGCCGATCGCCGCCGCCAGGGCGGGCGCGTCGCCCACGGGTACGAGCATGCCCGGGTCCGAGGCGATCTCGGCCGTACCGCCGACGGGGGTCGCCACGAACGGTCGCGCGCCGGCGAGGGCCTCGGTCAGGATCATCGGCATGCCCTCGGCGAACGACGGGAGCGTCACCACCCGGACCGACCGGATCAGCTCGCGGACCCGGTCCGGATGCACCGGCGGCTCGACGGTCAGGCGCTCCGTGGGCGGCGGCGTGTAGTCGTCGACGACACCGACTATGCGGCAACGGCCTTCGATGCCCTCGGCGAGCAGCTGCCGCCAGGCCGCAACCAGCGTGTCGACACCCTTGCGCCGCCCGATGGTGCCGGCGAACAGCACCACCGGCGGTGTCGAACCGGCGCCGGGCGCGTCCCGGTCGATGGCGACCGGGTTCGCCACGATCGACACCGGCACCGCGGGCGCCACCCGTTTCGCGGCCGCGCGCGCCTCCTCCGACAAGACGATGATGTGGTCCGCCTTGCTCAGCGTGGACCGCACGAAACGCGGGCGCGACCGGGCGAACTCGGCGAAGTCCGAGCCGTGGATGGTGACGATGATCCGGAAGCCGCGCGCCCGCGCCAGCCGGATCAGCGGTCCTTCGCGCAACCAGGCGCCACCGTTGGACAAGTGGAAGTGCACGATGCTCGCGCGCGGCGCCCGGGCCAGCGCCGCCCCCGCGCGCACGGTGAGCACGAGGTTCCTGGCGTGGTGGCGCCCGTTCCACGTGGACAGCACGCGGATCTGGTCGGCGCCGATCATGTTGTCGCGGATGACCCGGATCACGGACTGCGTCCCGCCGAAGCTGTACATGTCGGGCCCGACGTGAATGACCGCAATCATTTTCGGTCGGCGGCCGGCTCCGGCACGCTGCGGTCGCCCGGGTGGCCCGCTTCGGAGTTCCTGCGCCGCAGCCCGGCGAATCCCATGGCCGTCCCCAGCGCCATACCCAAAGCCAGGGCGTCCATGGGCATTTCGGGCAGCGGCCACAGGGCGGATATCGCGAGCAGGCCGGCGCAGACCGCCGCGCTGATCTTCGCCGGGGCCGACGCGCAGCGCAGCGCCTTGACGACCGGCGTCAGCGCGAGCCAGGCGAACGCCGCCATGCCCACTGCCCCGGCCTTGGCCACCCACCATTGGTAGAACAGGTGCGAGTAGGTCGGTCCCAGCGTCCAGGCGAACGCCTTCGGATCGTTGCCCGACGGCAGCTGGTAGGCATACCCGAGGCCGTGGCCGAACAGCGGCGCCTGCGCGATCGCGGCGTTGAGGCGGGCGTTTTCCCGCAGCCTGTCCAGCGTCGACTCGTCGGTGGCGAGCGCGCTCGCCGAGACGCCGCCGAGCACCCGCTGGTTGAAAGCGGTGAATTGGTCGCTGAGCCAGGACCCGGCCTCCGAATGCTGCAGCACGAACAGCGACAGCGGCACCGTCAGCGCGAAGACGCCCAAGCTGATCGCGGCGACGGCGGCCGAACGCCGCAGGGCCGGCCAACCGAAATTGGCGAACAACGCGACGGTGGCGCCCACCGCCACGGCGATCAGCGTGTTCCGCGAGAAGGCCAGCAGCGAAATGATCAGCGCCGGCGGGCCGAAGGCGAGGTACGCCATCGGCCGGACGCGGCCGACGATCGACGCGGCAACCAGAGCGGTCAGCGTGGCGGTGGCCGGCGTCTGGGTGGACAGGACGATGCGCAGGGCCTGGCCGGCGCCCGTCGCCTCCTCCAGGCTCTCGGCCCGCCCGGCCAGCCGGATCGCGTGCAGGGAGCTGAAAATCGCCATGGCCGCCGAAAACCACAGCGTCACCACCATGACGCGCACGCAGAACCGCAGGTACCCGCCGTACACGATCAACAGCGCCAGCACGAACCCGATCACCATCTCGATCAGGGTGGTCGATTCGTGCAGGATCATCGTGGGGTCGTGCCCCAGCTGGAAGCCGACCACGGTGAAGTACAGGACGGTGAACACGAACATCGCCGGCAGCCAGAAGTCCCCGAACCGGGGTTTGACGACCGGGATCAGGTAGCCGATGGCCAGCACCGCGAGCACCTGATACGCGTAGATCGCCACCGGCCCAATGACTTTGCCGACGTGCAGGCCTTCGGGCAGCGCCGCGAACGCCAAGAACAACGTCACCCCCGCCATCCCCTCGCGCTTCACCCAGTACAGCACCAGGCAGAACGTCGCGGCGATCAGCAACGCGCCCTCGGTGGTTCGCCGCACCGCGAGCACGCCAAAGACGAAGCACCCGAACAGGAACACCGCCAGCAGCACGCCATCCACCGCGAGGCGATGGCGACCGGGCAGATACGGGATCACGCCGGCCCGCTGACCTTCGCCCGGTAGGTCTTGGCCGCGGCCCTGATGTGCAGGGCCGGCCGGGCATCGGTCAGCACGGTGCCGACCACCTCCGCGCCGGCCGCGCGCAGAGCGGTCAGCGCGTCGGTGAGTTCGTCGGCGGTGGTCCGGCGTGCCCGCACCACCAGCACGGTGGCCGAGACGGCGCCGGCGAGCAGTCCGCTGTCCGGCGTCGCCAGCACCGGCGGGCCGTCGACCACGACCCGGTCGAAACGTGACGACAGATCCAGCAGCACGCGGTCGATCACCTCGGGCAGAAACGCGCTGCAGGGCGGGGTTTCGCGGCGGGCGGAGCGCGACGCGAGGGTGAACAGCTTGGGAATCGGCGTCGGCTTCACCACCTCAGCGGCGCTGTCGGGATTGGCCAGCGCGTTCGCCAGCCCCTCTCCCGATTCGACCCGCAGCAGACCGGCGATCACACGCCGGCGCGTATCGCCCTCGACGAGCAAGACGTCTTCGTCGATCTCGGCCAGTGCCAGCGACAGGTTCAGCGCCGTGGTCGTGGTTCCCTCCCCACCGAACGGCGCCGTGACCAGGATCCGGCGGGCCTGCGGCCCCACCGCCCTGAGCAGCCGGGCGCGCAGCCCCCGCACGGCGTCGTCGAGGGCGGAGTCCACACCGAACCGCGGGGTGTTTCCGCGCCTGCCGGGGAGCTCGGCCAAGGTGGGCAGTCCCGAAAGCTGTTCCAGCTTCGCCCGAGAACGCACGGTGCGGTCGTTGGCCTCGCGGGCCACCGCCACCGCGATGGCCAGCAGTATCCCGGCGATGAACCCCATCGCCATGTTGCGCACGGGCACCGGCGTCACCGGGTGATCGGGCACCCGGGGCGCCTCCACCACCCTCGCCCTGGCCAACGGCATGGGTTTGACCACCGGTTGGCCCGGGGTTTCCGACGGTGGTGTGGTAGGCGGATTCGGCTCGCCGACGTCGGGCCGCGAGCCGGGGAGCGCGGGCACGGTCCGGCCGTTGGGGCCCGTGGTCGCACCGAGAGTCGGCACCAGCGCGGCGAACTGGTCGGCCATCGCTCCCGCGAGCGCCGCGGCACGGTTGGGGTCGGTGTCCTTGACGGTGATCGTGAAAAGCATGGATTTGGCGGTGTATTTCACCTGGGTCTGGCTCACCAGGGCGTCGGCGCTCATCGGGGCCTGAAGCTGATTGATCGCACGCTCGGCCACCGTCCGTCCGCCGGCGATCTGCGCATAGGACGACAACCGTTCCTGCGCGGTCAGCGTGCCGTTGTACAACTCGGTGAGGTCGGTGGCGCCCGGAAAGGAAATGAGGATAGTGGCCGTCGACTGGTAATGCTTCGTCTGCAACGCCGTAACGGCCGCGGCTCCGATCGTGCACGCCAGTAACGCCCCCAAGGCGAGCTTCCAGTGGGTGACGAGAGTGCGGACAAAGGTGCGGAAATCCATCCACTAACCTTTCTGGGCCGACGCCACGCGAATAGCGCCGAATTGATTTGCTTTACACTCGCCGCGCAAAGCCCAGTGCACATTATGCAGGATGGCCACGCGGCGTTGTCCCGATTGCAACGCGTTGTCGATACGTTTGCTGGCGACCATGATCATCGGGGCGGGGCAGGAGTCAGGGCGTCGCGTGGTATGTCCAGGGTTGCCAGCGGATACCCCCCGGATTCGTCGCGTCCGGAGCGCGCCAGCCGCATGGGCGGATAGTTCACCACGTGCGACGCGTCCGGCTTGTGTTGCTGCCAATCCACGGAAGCGCGCAGCGTGTAGTGCCCTGGCGCCAACCCGGCCAGGTCGACGGTCACCGATTCGGTGAACGACGCCGGGGCGGGGTGATCGCCGGCGCCCTCCCCGGACGGGACCAGCTTGCTCAGCGCCACGGCGGTCGGCAGCGTGCGGACCACCGCGCCGGAGAAATCGACGAGTCGGTAGCTGGGCACCCATTTCTCGACCGCGGCGGCCGAGCCGTAGTTGGTCCACACCACCGATATCGTCACGGCGCGATCGCGAAACGATTCCGATCCCGGTCGCGCCTCCACCGAGTACCGATAACCGGCCGAGACGTTGGCTCGCGCCCACAACAGGTACAGGGCCGGGTCCATCGGGGTGGCAGAATCCACGGCCGGGAAGTTGAAACTCGACGTCATCGACACGTGGTACTTCACGACGTCGCGCAGGCCCTTTTCGTAGTAGGAGCGCGCAGTGGTGCCGTCGGGCAACTGGCACCACTCGCTGATCACCGGGGCCGACGCCAGCCGGTCCTTCAGCCGGTCGACAAGTGGGTCCTTGGTGTGCACGTAGTACGAGCCGTCGGATTCTGCCCAAACGGGCAACGGCGCGTATACACCGAGGCAATCCGAGCGGATGCCGACTGGCGCCGACACCTTCTTGGTGACATCGTCGGCGAGCAGCTCACGCACGATTTCCGGGTTCAGCGCGGTGGTCACCAACCGGGTGTGGGGAAAGGCGCTCACGTTCGCCGCGACGAGCTGGCCGATGGCCGCCTTGGTGATGCTCTGATCGCGAAACTGGCTGTAGTAACCCAGCTTTGCGATGCTCTGCTCGGGTGAGGGGCCCGGTGCGCCCAGCGTGTCACGCAGATAGGCGATGTGGTTCTCACTGAAGTCCCCGTAGCCGGAGAACTCGAAAACGCTGAGCCGCTCGTCGCCGTCGTAACGGCGGCCGAGCGCGGCAAGCAGCTGTCCGAAGGCGTTCAGGTAGCCGGGGTCGTTCCAGTTCGGCACCACCTGCGCCACCCCGGGGGTCCACCAGTATCGTTGCGGCCCGGTGTAGGTGGTGGATGCGGGGCGCATCCAATCGGGGATGGCGATGTTGGTGTTGTTCGCGTAGGTGACGTCGCAGCAGGAGCTGTAGGCGAACACGCGAAGGGTGAGCCGCATGTTGCGTGCGGCCAGCTTCGCCAGCGCGTCGTCGATCACGCTGAAGTCGAACTTGCGCTCGTCGGGAGCGTCGGGGGGCAGGGTGTTCGGATCGGTGGGCTGCAGCTGCCGCCACGAAACCCGCAGGCTGGCGTCGTAGGACGCGGGCCACGGCGGATAGCGTCGCTGCGCGGGATTGCCCTGCGGGAACAGCGGCATCAGGAGGTCTTCGTATTGGCCCCGCAGGGGATTGGCCACCTCCTGCACGCCCAGCGGTATGGCGGGACTGGCCACCGGGGACAACGGATTGGGCTCGCTGTGGCCGCCGCATCCGCTCAACAGCGTCACCGCGCACGCGACGAGCAGCGCCGCGCCCGTTCTCCATGTTGCGACCATCGGTGCGATGCTAGATGCCGCCCGTCGGCAACGCCTTGCGGTCGGCCAAAAAAGGCATCGACAGCCAGCGCGCGGCGAATAGGGCTTCCATCGCATCGCCGGGAACCGGACGCGACAACAGGAAACCCTGCGCCCGGCGGCACCCGTGCTGAATCAAAGTCGTTGCCGCCAAAGGTGTTTCCACACCCTCGGCAACGACTTCCAGACCGAAGGCCTCGGCCAGGCCGATGATGGCGCGAACGATCGCCAGGTCGCCGGCGTTGTTACCCAGGTCGCGCACGAACCCGGTGTCGATCTTGAGCATGTCGACCGGCAGGGACTTCAGGTGCGACAACACCGCGTAGCCGGTGCCGAAGTCGTCGATGGCCAGCTGGACACCCACTTCCTTGAGCTCCGCCAACGTCTTTCGAGTGGTGTCGATGTCGTGCACAACGGCGCGCTCGGTGATCTCCAGGCACACCGAGCCGGCGTCGAGCCCGAACTCGTCGATGGTGTCGGCGACGTCGCGCACGAAACCCCGGGTGATGAGCTGGAGAGGTGACACGTTGATGCGCATGACCGCCCCTTGGCCGACGCCCTTGGCCCGCCAGCTGCTGAACTCGGCGCACGCGGTGCGCATCACCCAGCGGCCCAACTCCGCCGCCAGGTTGGTCGACTCGGCGATGCCGATGAAGGAGTCGGGCAGCAGCAGACCCCAGATCGGGTGCCGCCAGCGCACCAGCGCCTCCGCGCCCACGATGGCGCCCGTCGACAGGTCGACCTCGGGCAGGTAGTGCAGGAGCAACGCCTCGCTGCCGATGTCGCCTTGCAGGTGCAGCTCGATGTCGTTGCGGAACGCGCGTTTGAGCGACATGTCGTCGGTGGACACCGCGATCTGGTTGCCGCCGCCGCGTTTGGCCGTCAGCACCGCCTCGTCGGCGCGGCGGAGCAGGTCGGTGCAGTTGTCTTTTCCCGGCTCGCCGACCGCCAGGCCGATGCTGACCGTGCGGCTGATCACGTGGCCGCCGATGGCCAGCCGCTCGCACAGCATCCCCGAGAGGCGCCGGGCGAACGACTCCGCGGCCTCCGGCGACATCGGCTGGTCGGGGACGACGACGAACTCGTCACCGCCCAACCGGGCGATCGTGCTGTTGGGGGCGCAGATCCGGATGCGTTGCGCGAAGATGCGGATGAACCAGTCACCTGCGGTGTGGCCGAGGTAGTCGTTGATCGGCTTGAGCCGGTCGAGGTCGAGGTACATCACCGCGACGGGCCCGGGGCATCCCGTGGCCAGCCGTCCGGACAGGTGCGCGACCAGCGCGCGACGGTTGTAGAGGCCGGTCAGATCGTCGTGCTCGGCGAGATAACGCAGCTTTTCTTCCGCCGCGATGCGGGCCTGCAGCTGTGCGAACAGCGCCGCGACCGCCTCGAGCGTGTTGATCTCTTCCTGCTCCCACTTGCGGGCACCGAACTTCACGAAGCCGAGCAAGCCGATGGTTGTCTCGCCCGAGACCAGCGGTGCGGCCGCCACGGAGGGGGAGGCGGCCGCTTTCGCCCCGCCGAGCCGGCGCCGGACATAGCGTTTGGACTGCGCGGGGCGGATCACCACCGGTTTGTGCCCGTGCCCGCACTGGGCGAGGACCGACTCGGCGAGGTCCAGCTGAGCGAAGCCCGTCGGATCCGGGTCCGCGGCGTCCGAGCGGGGCGGCCACTCGGCCACCAGCGCGGGGGTCCGGGTGTGCGGGTCGAGGTGCTGCAGGAAGCTGGCGTCCACGTCGAACTGTTGGACGAGTTGCGCGAGGATCTTCTCGCTCACCAGGATGGCCGTCGCGGCCGTGGCCTCCATCAACTGGGTGGCGACGGAGGTGACGACCAGGTCCAGGCTGCGTGACACGGTCTCCTCCGATACGGGCATACATCCCACCGGGCGGCGACCGTGGTGACGGTTGCCCGATCGGGGGACGGTCGTGATGACGAACCCCGCCGGAGGCGCGCCCATGCGCGCCGACGGACCCCTTCGATTCGCGGGTGTGGCTGTCGGATGGATTCGGACCGGGGCAGGTCACGATCGGTTTTGGTCAGCAAAACCTACCACGCGGCACCCGTCCCAACCGGGCTAACGAACAACTTCCGGCGGGGCCCAACTGCGGCGCGAACGGGCGGTCGCGACGGTCACCGGCCCGTCATCGGGGGCTACGGCCCGCCGGCCGCCGCGTCGCTCGCGATGTCGAGGGTGGCGATCGGGTACAGGCCGGAACCGTCGCGCCCGTCGCGGGCCAGCGCCATCGGCGTGTAGTTCACCACGTGGGAGGCGCCGGGCTTGTGCTGTTGCCAGTCCACCGACGCGCGCAGCGTGTAGTGCCCGGGCACCAGGCCGGTCACGTCGACGTGCACGGACTCGGTGGACGACTCGGGAACCGCCTCCTCGCGCGACGAGCTGGAGTCGTCGTGGACCAGGGTCTTGAGGTTGACCGTCGCCGGAATCGTGCGGACCACAGCTCCGGAGAAGTCGACCAGCTTGTAGCCGGGTGCCCATCGTTCGGTGGTGGCCGCCGAACCGTAGTTGGTCCAGACGACGGAGATGGCCGCCACCTTGCCCTGGATCGACTGCGAGCCCGGCTTGGCCTCCACCGAGTACCGGTAGCCGGCCGAGGTGTTCGCCTTGGCCCACAGGAGATACAGCTTGGGGTCCATCGCCGACGTCGCATCCCGGTCGGGGAAGTTGGCGCTCGACGTCATCGAGACGTGGTACCGGACGACGTCGTGCAGGGCCTTCTCGTAGTACGACCGCGGGTCGGTCCCGTTCGGCAGCGGGCACCACTCGCTGACCACCAGCGCCGAGGCCAACCGCTGCTTGATCGCGCTGACGACGGCGTCGTTGAACCGCACGTAGTGCGAGTCGCCGGACTCCGCCCATTCCGGCAGGGGGGCCTGCACGCCAAGGCAGTCCGCGCGGATGCCGACCGGTGCGGAGAGTTTCTTCGTCACGTCGTCGGCGAACAACTCGCGGACGATCTCCGGATTCTCCCCGGTCACCACCAACTGCGTATGGCCGAACGCGGCGACGTTCGCCGCGACCAGCTGCCCGATGGACGCCTTGGTGATGCTTTGATCGCGAAACTGGCTGTAGTAGCCCAACTTCGAGACGCTGTCGTCCGGCGCCGGTCCGGGCGCGCCGAGCGCGTCGCGCAGGTACGTGAGGCTGGTCCTGCCGGAGTCGCCGTACCCGGAGAACTCGAACACGCTGAGGCGCTCGTCGCCGTCGTAGCGCCGGCCCAGCGCGGCGAGCAGCTGGGTGAAGTTGTTGAGGTAGTCGGCGTCATTCCAATTCGGGACCACCTGCACGACACCGGGTGTGGAGCTGTTCGACGTCGCGGGGTAGGTGGTGGCGGCGGAGCGGATCCAGTCCGGGATCGCGATGTTGGTGGCGTTCGGATACGAATCGTTGCAACAGGATTTGTAGGTGTACACGCCGAGGATCAGCCGCATGTTCCGGCTGCCGACCTTCGCCAGCGCGTCGTCGATCGCGCTGAAGTCGAACTTGCGGTCGTCGGGCGCGTCGGGGGGCAGCGTGCGCGGGTCGACGGGCTGCAACTGGCGCCACGAGACCCGCAGGCTGGCGTCGTAGGAGGCGGGCCAGGCCGCGTACCGCTGCTGCGCGGAATTACCTTGCGGGAAAAGCGGATTCAAGCCTTCCTCGTATTGGCCGCGCAGCGGGTTGGGGATCTCTTGAGCGCTCGGCGGGATGGCCGGGCTGACCATCGCCGACAGTGGCCCGGGATCGCTCTTGCCACCGCATCCGCTCAGCACCACCGCCGCGCACACGACAGCGGCCAGCGCGCTTTTCCTCGTCCTCACGGTTGCTTCTCCCAACACACACCGTTGCACACTGAAGTGGCCCCGTACTGCCTGGGTTATCTGGTGCGTGTATCCGACGCGGGGCTGGTCACGAATTGGCGTAGCGCAGCGTAGCACGCACGACCCGCCCCTTCCCCGCTCCGGCGCAGCGCGGCCGACCCGGCTGGCGGCGCCCGTGAGGCGCGTCACAATGTTTGCGGGCCTGTCACGCTCGACCGGGCCGCGGTGTCTCAAGGGCATCAGACCCGTGAGAACAGGAGACAGCAATGACCGAGGTGGCCGCCCAGAAAACTCATGTCGTCGTGGTCGGCGGCGGATACGCCGGGACCCTGGCCGCAAACCGGTTGCGGCAGCGTCCCGACGTCGAGGTCACCCTGGTGAACCCCCGCCCCCTCTTCGTGGAGCGGATACGCCTGCACCAGTTGGTCGCCGACACCGGCGCCGCGACCGCCGACTACGCGACCCTGCTCGGCGACGGGATCCGGTTGGTCGTCGACACCGTGGACCGCATCGAGACGGCCGACCGGCGCGTCCTGCTGTCCTCGGGCCGCGAGCTCGGCTACGACTACCTCATCTACGCGGTCGGCAGCACCGGCGCCGCACCGGCCGCGGTGCCCGGGTTCGCCGAGTTCGCGCACTCCACGGCCGACCTGGAAAGCGCCCAGCGGTTGCGCTACGCGCTCGCCGACCTGCCGCTGGCCGCGCCCGTCACCGTCGTCGGCGGCGGCCTGACCGGCATCGAAACGGCCGCCGAGCTGGCCGAACGGGGCCGGCAGGTGACCCTGGTGTGCGGCGCCGCGCTCGGCCCGTCGCTGAGCCGGCGCGGCCGGCGTTCCGTCGCCAAGCGCCTGCGCCGTTTCGGCGTCAACGTGCTGGAATCGGCGACGGTGGCCGAGGTGCGGTGGGACGCGGTGGTGCTCGGCGACGGAGCCGTGCTGCCGAGCGCGGCGACCGTGTGGACGGCGGGATTCGCCGTGCCGGACCTGGCCGCGCGCAGCGGGCTGAGCACCGACGCGCTGGGCCGACTGCTCACCGACGAGACGCTGACCAGCATCGACAACCCCTACGTCGTCGCGGCCGGCGATGCGGCCGCACCGTCGGGCCAGCCCCTGCGGATGAGCTGCCAGGCCGCCGGACCGCTGGGCGCCCAAGCCGCCGACACCGTGCTCAGCCGCCTCACCGGGACCGCTCCGGCCCGGCTCAACCAGGCGTTCGTCGGCCAGTGCATCAGCCTGGGCCGCACCTACGGCACGGTGCAGCTGGCGCGCACCGACGACACACCGGTGAACATGGCCCTGGGCGGGCGGACAGCCGCGTCCATCAAGGAGGCCATCTGCAAGGCCACGCTGTGGGGCATCCGGCGCGAGGCCGCCAAGCCCGGCTCCTACCGCTGGCTCAAGGGCGGCAGGCGGCCCGCGCAGGCGCCCGCCGAGATCGCGCTGCGATGACGCGCGCGCCCGCCGGCAAAGAGCACGCCGAACGGTTCACCGTGCTGCGGCCGCTGCTGTTCACCATCGCCTACGAGATGCTCGGCTCGGCCACCGAGGCCGACGATGTCCTGCAGGACAGCTATCTGCGGTGGGCGGCGGTCGACCTGTCGACGGTGCGCGACACCAAGTCCTACCTGGCTCAGCTGGTGACCCGCCAGGCGCTCAACGCGCTGCGCGCCGGCGCGCGCCGGCGCGAGGAGTACGTGGGGCCGTGGCTGCCGGAGCCGCTGCTGCTCGACGAGCGGGACGCCTCAACGGATGTGGTTCTGGCGGAATCGATTTCGATGGCAATGTTGGTTCTGCTGGAAACGCTGAGCCCCGACGAGCGGGCGGTGTTCGTGTTGCGCGAGGTGTTCGGCTTCGACTACGGCGAGATCGCCGACGCGGTCGGCAAACCGGCGCCCACGGTGCGGCAGGTGGCGCACCGGGCGCGCGAACACGTCCGGGCGCGGCGGAAGCGGTTCGAGGCGACCGACCCCCGGCGCAACGCGCGGCTCACCGCCCAATTCCTCGAGACGGCGGCCAGCGGTGACGTGCAGACGCTGATGACGATGCTGGCCCCCGACGCCACGTGGACGGCCGACAGCGGCGGCAAGGTGTCCGCGGCGCGCCGGCCGGTGGTGGGCGCCGACCGGGTGGCCAGGGCCATCGTCGGCCTGCTCCGCAAGGCGAGCGAGTTCGCGGAGTTCCGCATCGACATGGTGACCTGCAACGGCGCGCCGGCCGTGCTGCTCTACCTGGGCGACCGCCTCGAAGGGGTGATCACGCTGGAGATCGTCGAGGACAAGATCACCAACTTCTACGTGACGCGCAATCCGGACAAGCTGGCGGCCCTGGCGACCGCCCGCGACGTCAGCCGCGGCTAGGCGGGCGCCCTTCTGTCAAGCTAGGGCGGTGCGTATCGACCGGCTCGGCGACCTTGGCGCCGCACCCGCGGTGCTGCGCGCCGTGGGCGACGCCACCGCCCGGCTCGGTCTGCCGCCGCCGGCCGCGCTGACCGGCGAATGGTTCGGCGCCCTGGCGGTGATCGCGCCGAGCGTGCCGGTGCAGCCGGTCGATCCCGACGCCGCCTTCGCGGCCCAGCTCGGCCCGCAATCGATCGACTCGCAAGCCGTGGGTGGCGGCTGGATCGGTTACCTTTCCTATCCCGATCCCGGCGCCGACGGCGAGCCCAACCGGATCCCCGAAGCCGCGGGCGGCTGGACCGACTGCGTGCTGCGGCGCGACCGGGACGGCCGGTGGTGGTACGAGAGCCTGTCCGGCGCACCGATGCCGGACTGGCTGGCCGCCGCCCTTGCGGCGGGGCCGCCGCCGGCGCGCGACTGCCGCATCGACTGGGGCCCGGCCGACCGGGCGGCCCACCGCGACGGCGTGCTGAACTGCCTGGAGGCCATCCGCGCCGGCGAGATCTACCAGGCCTGCGTGTGCACGCAATTCACCGGGACGACCGGTGGCACCCCCCTGGACTTCTTCGCCGACGGCATCGCCCGCACCTCCCCGGCGCGGGCGGCCTACCTGGCCGGGGCGTGGGGGGCGGTGGCGTCGCTGTCCCCCGAGCTCTTCCTGCGGCGGCGCGGGACGCTGGTCACCTCCAGCCCGATCAAGGGCACCCTGCCCCTGGATGCCTGGCCGTCGGCGCTGCGGGCGTCGGCCAAAGAGGTAGCCGAGAACATCATGATCGTGGACCTGGTGCGCAACGACCTCGGCCGGGTAGCCGTCGTGGGCACCGTGACCGTGCCCGAGCTGCTGGTGGTGCGACGCGCCCCGGGAGTGTGGCACCTGGTGTCCACCGTGTCGGCGCGCGTCCCCGTCGAGCTGCCGACGTCCGCGCTGCTGGACGCCGCCTTCCCACCCGCCTCGGTCACCGGGACACCCAAACACCGCGCCCGCCAGCTGCTCTCCCAATGGGAGCCCCACCGTCGCGGAATCTACTGCGGCGCAATCGGTCTGGCTTCACCGGTAGCGGGGTGCGAGCTGAACGTGGCCATCCGCACGGTCGAGTTCGACGCCGCGGGCGGCGCGGTGCTGGGTGTCGGCGGCGGGATCACCGCCGACTCCGATCCGGACGCGGAATGGGCCGAATGCCTGCACAAGGCCTCTCCGATCGTGGGACAGCCGCGGATCGCGGCCGCGTTCTCGGCGGGCTGACCCCTCACGCCTGGCGCGACCGCAGGACGGCGTCGTAGAGCTGGCGCGAGCGCACCCCCGGGTTGGCGGCGGCCACCTCGCCGCAGGCGTCCTTGACCCGCGCGCCGCCGGCGACCAGCTCCTGCACCCGCCCCACCAGCGCCGGCAGGTCGGCACGCGGGGTGGCACCGGCCAGCACCACGGTGATCTCGCCGAGCACCCCGTCGTCCGCCCACGCCGCCAGCTCGTCGAGCGATCCGCGCACCACCTCCTCGTGCACCTTGGTCAGTTCCCGGCAGATCGCCGCCCGGCGTCCGCCGCCGAGCCGGTCGACGGCGTCCCGCAGGCACGCGGCCAGCCGGCGCGGCGATTCGAAGAACACGCAGGTGCGCCGCTCGTCGGCCAGCGAGTCCAGCCAGGCCCGCCGCGCGGCCTGCTTGCGGGGGGCGAATCCCTCGAAGCAGAACTTCTCCGCCGGCAGGCCGGACACGGCCAGCGCGGTCATGACCGCCGACGGCCCGGGCAGGCACGTCAGCGGCAGGCCGGCCTCCACGCACGCCGCGACCAGCCGGAAGCCGGGGTCGCTGACCAGCGGCATCCCGGCGTCGCTGACCACCAGCACGATCGCGCCGGCCTTGACGGCGGCGATCAGGGGCTCCACCCGGGCCGCCTCGACCCGGTCGAACAGGCTGACCACCCGGCCGCCGATGGTGACGTCCAGAGCCTTCGCCAGGGTCCGCACCCGCCGGGTGTCCTCGGCCGCCACCACGTCGGCGTGGGCGAGCGCGTCGATCAGGCGGGGCGAGGCGTCCGACGGCCGGCCCAACGGGGTCGCGCCCAGCAACAGGCGGCCAGTGGTCATGACGGACAGCCTACGATCGACACCGATGTCCGCCCCGCCCCGCGAACCCCCGGTCGCCGGCCAGGAGCGCGTCGTGCCCGTCGTCAGCCCGGGACCGATGATTCCGGTGGCCGACTTCGGGCCGACCGACCAGATCCGCGGCTGGGTCGTCACGGGTGTGATCGCCGTGCTGGCCGCGATCAGCCGGTTCCTCAACCTGGGTTCGCCCACCGATGCCGGCACGCCCATCTTCGACGAGAAGCATTACGCGCCGCAGGCCTGGCAGGCGCTGCACAACCACGGGGTGGAGGACAACCCCGGCTTCGGCCTGGTGGTCCACCCGCCGGTCGGCAAGCAGCTGATCGCGATCGGCGAGGCGATCTTCGGCTACAACGGCGTGGGCTGGCGGTTCACCGGCGCCCTGCTCGGCGTGGTGCTGGTCGTGCTGGTGACGCGGATCGTCCGGCGGATCAGCCGCTCGACGCTGGTCGGCGCCATCGCCGGCGTGCTGGTGATCTGCGACGGCGTCAGCTTCGTCACCGCCCGGACCGCGCTGCTCGACGGCATCCTCACTTTCTTCGTGATCGCGGCGTTCGGCGCGCTGATCGTCGACCGGGACGAGGTGCGCCGGCGCATGCACGTCGCGCTGCTCGAGGGGCGCGCCGCCGAGACGGTGTGGGGTCCGCGACTCGGGGTGCGCTGGTGGCGCTTCTCGGCGGGCGTCCTGCTTGGATTGGCTTGCGGGACAAAGTGGTCCGGGCTGTACTTCGTGCTGTTCTTCGGCGCCATGTCGTTGGCGTTCGACGTCGCGGCGCGGCGTCAGTACCAGGTGACCCGGCCGTGGGCCGGGGTGTTGCGGCGGGATCTGATCCCCACCGGGTACGCGCTGGTGCTCATCCCGTTCGCGGTGTACCTGGCCAGTTACGCGCCGTGGTTCGCGTCGGAGACGGCGATCGATCGGCACGAGGTCGGTCAGTCGATCGGCCCCCATTCGGTGGTCCCGCTCCCCGACGCCATCCGCTCGTTGTGGCACTACACCGCCAAGGCCTTTCAATTCCACAAGAGCCTGACCAACGCCGCCGGCAATCACCACCCGTGGGAGTCCAAGCCGTGGAGCTGGCCGATGTCGTTGCGGCCGGTGCTGTACGCGATCGATCAGCAGAACGTTTCCGGGTGCGGCGGGCAGTCGTGCGTCAAGGCGGAGATGCTGGTCGGCACGCCGGCCATGTGGTGGCTGGCCGTGCCGGTCCTGCTCTACGCCTGCTGGCGGGCGTTCGTCCGCCGCGACTGGCGTTATGCCGTTGTGCTGACCGGTTATTGCGCCGGGTGGCTGCCGTGGTTCGCCGACATCGACCGGCAGATGTACTTCTTCTACGCGTCGACGATGGCGCCGTTCCTGGTGATGGGGATCGCCCTGATCTGTGGGGACGTCCTCTACCCGCCGGGCCGGGCCCGCGGTCTGAGCCCGGAACGACGCACACTGGGGCTGATCGCCGTCTGCTGCTACGTCGCGCTGGTGGTGACCAATTTCGCCTGGCTGTTCCCGGTGCTCACCGGGCTGCCGATCTCCCAGCAGACCTGGGACATGGAGATCTGGCTGCCCAGCTGGCGCTGATCCTGCGCCGTTCACCGCCGAGATTGACCCTATGGCTGTGCTTTGCGCGCTGTCCACAACCCTGGCGGCAATGTGGACGCGCCATCGGTCGTGACGTCGATGATGAGCGCATGGCGGGGGCCCTTATCGGAAGCGAAGCGATAGCGGGCGGTTCGCTGACGCGCGGCCAGTACGTGAAAGACATTCGCCGGGCCGAGATCGTGGGAAGCCTCGGCTGGACCGTGATCAGGGTCATCAACGAGGACCGTCCCAGCGCCATCGTCCAACGGGCCCGCGAGGCGCTGGCCCGCCGTTCGTCACCGAGATTGCCGTGAGGGTTGTGGTTCGACCCCCGGCGACGACCATGGCGGCAATCTCGGCGCCGCAAGCGATCTAACGCAGCGGGTCGCGGGCGACCGGACAGGACATGCAGCGGGGGCCGCCGCGGCCGGTGCCCAGTTCGGACCCCGCGATGGTCAGCACCTCGATGCCCGCGTCCTGCAGGCGGGCGTTGGTCTGGACATTGCGCTCGTAGGCGACCACGACGCCGGGTGCCAGCGCCAGCGTGTTGTTGCCGTCGTCCCACTGCTCCCGCTCGGCGACGACGGGGTCCAGCCCCGTGTCGATCACGCGCAGCCGGTCGATCTCCATCGCCTTGGCGGCGGCCTCCAGGAACGGCGCCTCGTCGCTGATGGCCACGCCGGCGGGCGTGCGTTCGATGGTGAACGCCGAGAGCGTGTCGACGACGTTGGCGTACATCACCACGGTGTCGGTGTCGACCATCGTGCACACCGTGTCCAGGTGCATCTGCGCACGCCGCTGCGCGATCGGCACGGCGAGCACCTTGTGCGCGAGGTCGTCGTCGAACAGGCTGCGGGCCAACGCTTCCGCGCCCGCCGGGGTGGTCCGTTCGCCCACGCCGACCGCGACCACACCGGGAGCGAGCAGCAGCACGTCGCCGCCCTCCACCGGAGCGGTGCGCGACTCGTAGGCGCGCCGCACCCCGGTGAACCGCGGGTGATGCGCGTAGATCAGATCGGTCAACGACGCCTCGCGCATCCGGGCCCGCAGCGCCAGCGTGGGGATGACCACCCGCGGGCCGATCCAGATCGAGGAGTCGCGGGTGAACACCAGGTTGGGCAGCGGCTCGATGACGAAGTCCGCCCCATGGTGCATGCGCAGCACCAGCGACACGTCGGTCCGGATGTCCGACGGCAGTTCGTTGAACGTCATGCCGGCCATCAGCACCTGCGCCAGCCTGCCCGGGTCCAGTCCGCGCAGGTAGCCCGAAAGTGCTTGCGCCAGCGGCGCTCCGAGCCGCCGCGCGTCGACCGCGGCGGCAACGCCCTGCATCCGCGCCGCCCCGCTGTGGGTCAGCGCCTCGGCCAGCAGGTCCGACAACAGCAGCACCTCGACGCCCCGTGACCGCAGCAGCGCGGCGAACTGGTCGTGTTCGTCCTGGGCGCGCGCGACCCAGGGCAACCCGTCGAAGAGCAGCTGATCCATGTTGCGCGGGTTGAGCCGCCGCAGCTCGCCGCCCGGTCGGTGCAGGATCACGACCCGCAGCGTGCCCACCTCGGAATTGGTGCCCAGCTCAACCACACCCACAGTGAAAACGGTAGCCGCTCGGACGGCCGGTCCCGCCTTCATCGAACGGATGTGCGATAGACTGGCCGCCGTGGAGATCGCGGTACAAGGCTCCCTGTTCGCACACACCGAGCGCAGAGAACTCGGTGACGGCGCCTTCATCGAGATCCGCGCGGGCTGGCTCACCGACGCCGACGACCTGCTCGACGGCCTGCTGTCGGCCGTGCCCTGGCGGGAGGAGCGCCGCCAGATGTACGACCGGTTCGTCGACGTCCCGCGGCTGGTGAGCTTTCACGACCTGACCGTCGACGACCCGCCGCATCCGCTGCTGGCCAGGCTGCGGCGCCGGCTCAACGACATCTACGCCGGCGAGCTCGGCGAGCCGTTCACCACGGTCGGATTGTGCTGCTACCGCGACGGCTCCGACAGCGTCGCCTGGCACGGCGACACCATCGGCCGCAGCAGCTCCGAGGACACCATGGTGGCGATCGTCAGCCTCGGCGCCACCCGCACCTTCGCCATGCGGCGGCGCGCACGTCCTTCTAGGGGCCCGTCGTTGCGGCTGCCGCAGGCGCACGGCGACCTGCTGGTGATGGGCGGCTCGTGCCAGCGCACCTGGGAGCATGCCGTGCCCAAGACGTCGGCGCCGGTGGGCCCGCGCGTCAGCATCCAGTTCCGGCCCCGCGGTGTGCGTTAGGGCCTAGCCGCGGACCGACTTCACCGCGCTGACGAGCAAGTCGCGGGCCCGCTGGGTGTCGACCGGCGCGACCGGCTGCCCGGGGACCACCAGCGGATTGGCGGTCACGATCACCTGGTAGTCACCGAACTGCGCCGAATAGTCGTAGAGCTCGCCGGTGCGGGGCCCGCCGGGGACCAGCGCCTGCAGGACGCGGTGCACCCCCAGCGTGCGGGCCCCGTCGATCCGCGGCGCGTCGACCACCTCGATGCCGCCGCGCAGTTGCGGGCCGGTGAACGCCACCTTGGCGCACTCCTTACCGGGGTCGTTGACCGGCAAGGCTTTTGACGTCTCCACGGCGATGACGACGAATCGGTTGCCCTTGCCCTCGGCGGAAACCGCGGCCATGTTGCCCTGCAGGTCCGGGGGCATCTGCGGCCCCATCGCGGCCTTGGCACAGTTGGCCGGGTCGAAGGTGAGGCCCTCGGGCAGCTTGCGGCCGGACAGCACCTTGGGGTCGATCCCCCGCTCACCGATGTCGGTGACCTTGAAATCCTGCCCGAAGCTCGACTTCACGTCGGCGACCTTCTTGATGTCGACTTTCGCCGAGGTAGCGTCCCCCGACGAGCATCCGGCGAGCACACCCACCGCCGCGACCGTGACCGCCACCTTGAACACCGTGGCCAATCTACCCAAGGCCGACGCGTCAGCTGCGCAACGTGGACACCGTTTTGACGAGCAGATCGGCGGCGACGTGCGGCGGCAGCGCGGGCACCACCGAACCCGGATCGGTGGTCAGCGTGGTGAACGCGTAGAAGTTGCCCAGGTAGGCGATGAAGGTGTATGTGCGCGAATCGATCTGAGTGCCCGATTCGACGGACGACTTGACGTCGGCCACCATGCCGAGGGTTTGGGCGCCCTCGACCTGTGGGGCGTCGATGAGATGCACGCTCGCCGTGCTGCGTCCGGCGGTCATGGTCCACTGGCCGCACCCGGCGACCACGTCGTCGGGCCGGACCACCGGCGCCGGCAAAGCCACCACCACCGCGTCGACGATGCCACCGCTGCCCGAGGCGGACACCCCCTGCGCCGACCCGTCATGTCCCTGCCCGGGGTCGGCCAGCACCCCGCATTGCGGCGGCCTCACCTTGCTGTCCGAAGCATCGGGCCCCAGGCTCCAGATCACCTGCGGGGACGCCCCGCCGGGGATCCCCGTGGTCGCCTCGTAACCGGGCGGCAGCTCGCGCACCACCCGCTTGATGTTGGCCGGGTTGACCGCCGTCGGCGCCGGCGCCGTGGTGGGCGTCGGCGGTGGGGCCGGCGCGGGCGGGTGAGCGCACGCGGCCAGCAGCAGCAACGCCAGCGCGGGACCGGTCGCGGCACCAAACCGCAACGGCCGCATGCTCGTTGGTAGCACAAGGCGCCGGCTCAGCCGACCACCTCGATCATCTGGCGGGCGACGTGCTCGATCTGGGCGGCCACGTCGCGCCGAAAACCGTGGTCACGCCGGTGCGGCACGTCGATGACGGTGGTGATGACGCCGATGTCCTCGCGCTGCCAGATCGCGCCGTAGTGGTCCATGATCGTGCGCATCGGCAGGTTGTCGGAAAGCATTCGCGCCGAGAACCTTTCGACGCCGGCGACATGGGCGGCGATGGACAGCGCGTTGATCAGGAAGCTGCCGATACCGCGGCCCTGGTAGGCGTCGGCGACGGTGAACGCGATCTCGGCGACGCTGCGGTCGCCTTCGTCGCGCACGAAGCGCGCGTCGGCGACCGGGTCGCCGCCGTCGATCACCACCCAGACGAAGTGGTCGACGTAGTCCACCTCCGAGAGGTAGTGCATCAGCGCCGGAGTGGGAAGTCGCGGTGTCATGAACCGCCGGTAGAGCGTCTCGCTGGAGAATTGGATGTGCCCGTGCACCGTTCGCTCGGTGTCGCCGGGCAGCACCGGTCGCAGCATCAGGTCGGTCCCATCGCGGACCTGGATGGGGATCGGCGTGATGAACGCGGCGAGACGCTGGCGCACAGTGCGCAGCAGCCGCTCCATGACCCCGGGTATGTGGACCATGCGGACGAAGGCGTCGTTGTCGCCGATCCACCCGGTCAGCGGCCCGGCGGTGGTGACCGTCGCGGTCCGCGGGATGTGACGCAGCAGCGCGATCTCCCCGATCAGCATCCCCGGAAAGGCGTGCTCCACGATGATCACGCCGTCGTCGCCCACGTGGGTGATCTCGACGATGCCCGAGGAGATGAGCAGGAAGGAGACGGCCTGCTCGCCCTGCTGCATCAGTACCTGGCCGCCCGCGGCGCTCAGCGGTTGCAGCGACGCCGCCAGCGGCTCCAGATCGGCGATCGGACATCCCTCGAAGACGTCCATCGCCGCCAGCTCGTCCGCGCGCGCGCCGGTCAAGGCCACCGCGATAGTCCGCCGCTCACGCCGTCGCGGCGCGGGCCTGCGCGCCCCGGTGACCGCCGCTGTGCCATGACCTGCCCGCCTGCGTCGCCGTCGTCTACCGCGACGGGCCCGACTCCCCCGGCCGCGGTCGGATGTTGCCCAGGTTATGGGCTGGGTTCCGGCTGCGGCAAGGAGCGCGCGTCGGCCGTGCCGGTCCCCGCGGCCGCGGGGCATGATGAGCGGGTGAACCGACCCCACCGGAGTTCACCGCGGCCGACCGGCGCGGGGCCGCGCAGGGTCCGGGTGGGCGGACTCTGGTTCGATGCCGTGACCGAACAACAGGTCGTCGACGGTGTGCGGGCGGCCTGGGCCGCCGGCCGGGGCGGCTCGATCGTGCCGGTGAACGTGGATGTGGCCCGTGCGGCCGCCCGCAGCCCCGAACTCGCCGACCTGATCGCCCGCGCGTCCGTCGTGGTCGCGGACGGGATGCCGCTGGTGTGGGCGGCGCGCGCCCAGGGTGACCGGCTGCCGGAGCGCGTCGCCGGGTCGTCGTTGATCTTTCCGCTGTGTGCCGCGGCGGCCGCCGAAGGCAAGTCGGTGTACCTCCTCGGCGGCGCGGAGGGGGTGCCGGAGCGGGCGGCCGCGACGCTCGTGGCGCGGTCGGACAACCTGCGCGTCGCCGGGACGTGCTCGCCGGAGTTCGGCTTCGACCAGACCGACGTTGGGGCCCGCCGCGTGGTCGCCGCCGTCGCGGCCGCCGCACCAGATCTGGTGTTCGTGGGCTTGGGCTTCCCCCGGCAGGAGCGCCTCATCGAGCTGCTGCGCGAGGAACTTCCGGGCGCTTGGTGCCTCGCCTGCGGTGGCGGCATCGCGATGACCGCCGGGATCGTCCGCCGCGCATCGCCCGTGCTGCAACGGCTGGGACTGGAGTGGGTACACCGGCTGGCGCTCGAGCCGCGGCGCCTCGCCCGCAGGTACCTTCGGGACGACCTGCCGTTCGCGCTCGCGTTGCTGATTCGCTCGGTGGCGCAACGGTTCAGGCGAAACGAGAACTCTTGGCGCGCAAGATGAGTCGCACGGCGGCGGCCAGATCGTCGGCGACCGCGTCGGCACCCTCCGCGTCCGCGTCACCGGCGCGGAGCAGGACGGTGGCCGTGCCGGCCGCCCGGCCCGCCTGCATGTCGGTCTCGCTGTCCCCGATCATCACCGACTCGGCCAGCGCGAAACCCAGCTCGCGCGCCGCCCGCAGCAACATGCCCGCGCCGGGCTTGCGGCAGTCGCAGCTGGCCGCCGCGTGCGGGCAGTGGTACACCGCGTCCAGGCGGGCGCCCTCGTCCGCCAGGAGCTCTTCCAGCCGGTCCTCGACGGCGGCGAACCGCGCCGCGTCCGCGGCCGGTTCGGACAACCAACGCTGATTGGTCACCAGGACCGTGCGCAGGCCCGCCGCGTTCAGGGCGGCCACCGCCTTCGCCGCGCCGGGCAGCAGTACCAATTCCCCGGGCGCCCTGATGTATTCGCCGTCGGCGGCCTTGACGTTGAGGGTGCCGTCCCGGTCCAGGAAGACGGTGCGGACGTTCCGGAAGTCGGCCATACCGCGACGGCCTCAGCGGGGCCGGGGAAACAGCGCCGCCTCGACCATCTCGCAGATCGAGTGGCCCAGGTGCAGGCAGGCTTCCTGGACCCGCCCGGTGTCCTCGCTCGGGACCCGGATGCAGAACTCGGCGACCTCGGCCACCTTCCCGCCACGCGCACCGGTGAGCGCCACGGTCGTCATCCCGGCGCCGGCGGCCGCCTCGAGCGCGCGGACGACGTTCGGTGAGTTGCCCGACGTGGTGAGGCCTACCACGACATCGCCCGCGCGGCCGGCGGCGAGCACCTGCCGGGCGAACACCTCGTCGTAGGAATAGTCGTTGCCGATCGCCGTCATCGCCGCCGTGGCGTCCGGCAGGCTGATCGCGGCCAGGCCCGGGCGGTCGAAGGCGAAGCGGCCCATCAGCTCCGCGGCCAGATGTCCCGCGTCTTGCGCCGATCCGCCGTTGCCGAAGAAGATCACCTTTCCACCGGAGCGCAGCGACTCGACCATCCGTCGCGCGATCTCGACGGTCTGCGCGGCGATCCCGCCCGACAGCATTTGCTGCTTCACCGCGATGGTGTCCGCCAATCGCTCCCGGACCAGTTCGACGCTCGGCGCGACGACGTCCGAGGTGCTCATGCCTGCCATGTGGTCAATCCCTTGCTCTCAAAGGCGAATTCGGTGATGGTCGCCCCGGCCGACTCCAGGCTTTCGATGAGTCGGTGCTTCTTCGCGAAGTCGCAGAACAGCAGGATGTAGCCACCGCCGCCCGCGCCGGTGATCTTGCCGCCGAGCGCGCCGTTTTTCAGGGCGAGGTCATAGAGCTCGTCGATGCGCTCGTTGGTGATGTAGGGCGACATGCGCTTCTTCTGCGTCCAGGCCTCGCCCAGCAGCGCACCGAAATCGTTGAGCTTGTTGGTCAGCAGGGCGGCCTTCATCGCCACCGCCAGCTCCTTCTGCGCGCGCAGGCCCGCCAGGGTGTCGTCGGCGCCGGTGGTGGCCCGCCGGGTCTGGTCCTCGATGACCCGGGCCGAGTCCCGGGTGATGCCCGTAAAGCACAGCAGCAGGCTCAGTTCCAGTTCGAAGGCGGTCTCGTCGCGGATGCGCAGCGGGTTGACGATCACGCGGTCGGTGAACTCGATGAAGTTGAATCCCCCGAACGTCGCGGCGTACATGTCCTGCATGCCGCCCGTGATACCCAAGTCCTCACGCTCGATGGCACAGGCCAACTGCGCGGTCTCGTACTCACCCATCGGCACGCCGTAGTGCTCGGCCAGCAGGCCCGTGAGCGCCACCATCATCGTCGACGAGGAGCCCAGCCCCGAGCCCGGCGGAGCGCTCGAGCGCAGCACCAGGTCGTAGCCGTCCGTGCCTTCCCTGCCGAACCTGCGCACGGCGGCCTTGATCAGATCCAGGCTGCCGTCGTAGAGGATCTCGCTGTCGAGCCTCATTTCGGTGGTGGTCTTGAAGTCCACCGACTCGATCGTGACCATGCGGTCGGTGCGCGGGGTGAGCGATCCCTGCGCGTAGCGGTCGATGGTGGCGGACAGGACGCAGCCGCCCTCGGTGGTCGGGAACGGCGGCACGTCGGTGCCGCCCCCCGCGAACGAGATCCGCAGCGGCGCACGGGCGCGGATTCGGGGCCGGGGCAAGGGTTGCACTGTCAACGCAATCCGCTCAGCCGGCCGACGCGCGTCCCGCGATCGTCGCCGAAAGGTGCGTCACGTGCTCACCCCATCCGTTGCCTGCCCCAGGCCCCCACTGCGTCGCCTCCCACGAAGAGCCTTAGCGTAGCAGCCAGATCGGCGAAAAAATGGGGATTCACCTGCGGATTATCCCCACCCGTGCACGCCCGAACGAAAGCGACGAAATGAGCCAGGATGCAGTCGAATTGACCCGGGGTCTGCTCACCGAGCCCGCCGCGGCACGGCACGGATTCCTGGACGTACTGGGCGAATCGACGAGTTCCCCGGCTCCGACGGTCGCGCAGCGCGCCATGAACAGCCCCCTGGTCGCCACGGTCTACGAGCGGCTGTGGCGCCCCGCCGCGTTCTACGTGGCCAGCGGCGTCACCACGGGCGCCGAGCAGCGGCGCGCGGCATCGGCGCTTCGGCTGTCCACCGCCGCGAGACTGCTCGACGTCGCCTGCGGCCCAGGCAACTTCACCGGCTCGCTGGCAGGGCAACTACCGGATGGCGGACTCGCGGTCGGCTTCGACATCTCCGAGCCGATGCTCACGCGGGCCGTGCTGGACAACAGCACGCCGCGGACCTGCTATGTGCGCGGCGACGCCGGCGCGTTGCCGTTCGCCGACGCGACGTTCGACGCGGTCTGCTGCTTCGGCGCGCTGTACCTGATGCCCGAACCGTTCCGCGTGGCACGCGAAATGCTGCGGGTGCTCAAACCCGGGGGCCGCATCGCGGTCCTCACCAGCTACGTCCCGGACATGCCCGGCATCCGCCACGCGATGACCGCCGGCGCCCGCGTCATCGGGCTCTCCATGTTCGACCGGCACGCCTTCGTCGACCTGTTCTCGTCGGCCGGGCTGGTCGACATCGAGCAACAGACGCAGCGCGCGCTGCAGTTCATCGCCGCGACGAAGCCGGCTGTCCGCGCGCAGGGCTAGGAGGCCGCCTTGCACACCCCGAGGACCCGGACCACCGGCGTGCCCGCCTCGCACTCCAGCACCAAGGGAGCGCCGCCGTCCGGGGCCTCGGAGGTGAGCGTGAACGTCACCGGCTGACCGCTGCGCTGCGTCATCTGCGTGCATTCCACCCGGAAGAGGCGGTAGTCACCGCCGTCGCCGATCGCGAGCGCGAAGCCCGGCCGCACCGACTCGACCGGCACCTTCTGCAGGTAGTAGTCAATGTTCATCCGTCGACCGTAGGACGGGCATCCCGACGCGCCGGGCGCCGCCACGCGCCTCTTAGGCAATGTTCAGGCAAATCTTGGGGCCGCGTTAGTCTTCGTCTCGGGCATGCGCGCCGGGCTGCCGCACGAACTCGACGATGATCGAGGCCATGTCGTCGATCGCGCTGCGCGGGATCACTTCGAAACCGTGCGTGCTCAGCGTGGGCACGCACAGCAGGCCCGCGCGCGGGCTCAGCCCGTTGGCTTTCGAGTGCGACGCGTCGGATTCGAAGGCGCCCAGCACGGCCGGCTGCGGCGAGAGCCCCAACTCGGTGGCGATGCCCATCAGCCGGTCGGCCACGTCCTTGTCGTAGACGCACAAGGCGTCGCTGTAGCCGACGATCGGGCCGCCGCTGACCCTGGTGCCGTACTCGCGCTCGGTGGGACCGACCTCGAGGGCCAGGGTGAGCGTGCCGGGCAACGACCCGCTGGCGTACGTGCCCCCCACCCCGCCGATCTCCTCGTTGGTGGTGAACACGAAATAGACGTCGTCGACGGGCCGTTGCCCGCGCTCGTGCAACAGGCGCGCGGCGCGCAGCAGTGCGGTCGCCGCGGCGCGGTCGTCGAGGAAGTAGCAGCCCAGGTAGCCACCGAACTCGACCAGCGTCCTCTTGCTGCGGTCGACGCACACGCGGGTGCCCGCGCGCACCCCGGCGACCTCCAGCTCATCGGTGCTCAGACCCGTGAAGACGTAGACGTGGTCCCAGTCCAGCGCGCGGTCGCCCTTGTCGGGCTTGGTCTGCCAGATCCGCTGGCTCTCCTGGGTGGTGTGCTCGGAGCCCAGCGTCAACACCGCGGTCAGCGTCTCGTGCTCGCCGAGCACGGCGACCGGCCCCAGACCGAAGTTGCCGGGATACATCGTGCCCAGCTGCGTCACGTGCAGCGTGCCGTCCGGCTCCACCCGCTTGACCAGCATGGACAGCTCGTCCAGGTGCGCCATGACGCGGGTCGCGACGCCGGGTTCGGCCGCCGACGACACCCGGTGCCGATGCCCGCGCCCCGTGCCGTCGCGCGGAGGGTCGGCGGCGATGTACCCGATCAGGTTGCCCGCGTCGTCGGTCCACATGTCGTCGACGACGGGCTGCAGCTCGCGCGCGCATACCGCGCGCACCTCGGCTTCCTGTCCGCACGGCCCGTAGGCCCATAGAAGTTCTTGCAGGAGGCCGTCGGTGGCGTTGCCCTCGCGCGTCGGCATGCGGTCCTTCCGGGTTCGTGACTGATTCGAAGGGATCAGTACCCGCGTCAAGTGACGGGCAATCGCGCCTACGCGTACGCGACTTCCAGCCGTTCGAGGCGCCGCACCAGCAGACTGGGGAGCCACTTCCCGACGTCGGCGGCCGTGATGTTCGACGTCCGCGCGAGCAGTTGGCTCAGCACGATGTTCGCCTCCAGGCGCGCGAGCGCCGCTCCGACGCAGAAGTGGATTCCCTTGCCGAAGCTGATATGGCCCTTACCCGCAGCCCGATCCAGTCGAAACTCTTCGGGGTTGTCGAAGTGGGACGGATCCCTGTTGGCCGCCCCCCACAACAGAAGCAGCCGCGAACCCGACGGCAATTCGACGCCGCACAGTTCGGTGTCGTGGACGACGTGCCGGTAGTGGCCCCGGAAAGGCGGTTCGTAGCGCAGCACCTCTTCGAGAAACGCCCCGAGCAAATCCGGTCGCTCGCGCACCTGCTGCTGGACATCCGGCCGCGTCGCCAATACCCAAGCGGCAGAACCGATCAGGGACGCCGTCGATTCACCGCCGGCACTGAACAGCGTGATCATCATCGCCAGCGCCGCCAGGTCGTCCAGTTCGCCGGAGGCGCAGGCGGCGGCGAGGTCTCCCAGCAGATTGTCCTGTGGGTCACCTACAGCGTGCTGGAACCGCTCGGTGATGTAGCCGCTGAGCTCCATCACGGCTACGCCGGCCGCATCCATCTGATCCTGGGTGACCAGCCCTTCGACCACCTGGGTGGCGGAGTAACCCCATTGGATGATCTTGTCGATGTCGGCGTCGGGGACGCCGATAATCCTCCCGACGATCATCATGGGTAGCCGGTTGGCCATCGCGCTCATCCATTCGATGCGCCCGCCTCGCGCGTGGCGATCCCAGAGGCGGGCAGCGGTGTCGGCGATGAATGGCTCGAAGGCGCGGATGCGCTTCGCCGCGAGGTGCGGCAGTAGCGCCTTTCGATGCACCGAATGAACCGGTTCGTCAGCGGTCGCCAACGCTTGAGTGGGTCCGCCGAGCTCGCCGATGTGGAAGGCGGTGACGGCGCCGCCGGGCTGATACATCATCGTCGCCGTCAGGTTGGACGAGAAGTCTGCGCAGCGTGCGACCGCCTCGTTCACGGCTGCCCAACTGCTGACCGCGTAGAACCGTGAATCGCCGATGCGATGGACATGTCCGGATTCGTGCATCCGTTGGTAGAGCAACTCCGGGTTCTGGATGAACTGCTCGTCGAACAGCGCGAGCCCGAGACCGCCGGCATTTGAATCCATGACTCAACGCTGAGTCGCCGGGACATCGGCCGTCAATGGACGTGCCGAAAGTTGCGATCCGAGGCGCTGGCATGGCACGGCCGCCGTCTCACCGGCGTTGAGGTAGCTGCGCAAATGCTGGAACATAGGGCCGAGATCGTCTCACTTGTGAGAACGCGCTGTCCCGATAACTCAAGGGAGTGAGGCCCATGGCCGGCCATGATTGGGTCCTCGGTGGCGACCGCCGGTCCGCGGCCGCGGACCGCATCTACGCTGCCGCAACCGACCTCGTGGTGCGCGAGGGGCTGGATGCGTTCGATATCGACGCCCTGGCGGCGCGGGTCCACTGCTCGAGAGCGACCATCTATCGCTACGCGGGCGGCAAGGCCCAGATCCGCGACGCGGTGCTGATCCGCCTGTCGGCCGGAATCATCGAGACGGTTCGGCACGCCGTGGACGGGCTCACCGGCCCCGACCGCGTGCTCACCGCCGTCACGGTCGCGCTCGAACAGATCCGCTCGGACCCGCTGCGGCGACTGATGCTCAGCCCGGGGAGCACGCCGGATTTGGGCGAGCTGCATTCCTCGCCGGTGCTCAGTCATCTCGCCGCGGAACTCACCGGGATCACCGACGATCCGGAGGCGGCCCAGTGGATCGTTCGCGTGGTCGTGTCCCTGGCCTACTGGCCGCTCACGGACAGCCTCATCGAACGAACGGTCTTGCAGCGGTTCCTGGCGCCCGCGTTTGCCGACGAGTGAAGCGCCCACCCGCGATTCGCTGACGGTCGTCATTGACGGTTGTCAGCGAAAGACATAGGGTGCGTCGATGGGGTCATCGCCCGCCTCGTCGGCGACCGAAACGCCTTCTGGTGGCGTTCGCGAGGCCCGCCGACTCGAAACCCGGGCGCGCTTGTTCGACGCCGCGCTGGCCGAAATCGGGCAGAGCGGTTTGGCCGCCGCCGACGTCAGTGCCATCGCAGCCACGGCAGGCGTGGCACGGGGAACGTTTTATTTTCACTTCCCGACGAAGGAGCACGTGCTCGCCGAGTTGGAGCGCGACGAGGAGGCTCGAATCGTCAGCGAACTCGGTGCCGCTGAGGGTGATTTGGCGTCGATACTCTCGGAAATCGTCAGGCACGTACTCGATGCCGAAAGTCGTTTAGGTGCAGCCATATTCCGGGACATGCTCGGACTGCATTTCTCGTCGTCACGTCCCGTTGAAGACGAGTTGGCGCAACACCCGCTCGCGGAATTTCTGATCGACGTGATCAGCGGGGCGCGAGATGCGGGGCAAGTCTCGGCGAGCGCGGATGCCACGGAACTCGCAGTGTTCTTTCTCACCGGGCTGTTCGCGCTCCTCGCGACCGGGTCACACGACCCCGCGCTGTTAAGTCGTTACGTTTCAACGATTGTCAAGGGAATGGAGAAACGATGAACAGCACGGGCATCGAGGGCTACCGGGATTTCCTGGCCAGGCGCGACGGTGAAGCCGACCTACTCAATCGACGATTAGCCAATCGCGAGCGGTTCTTCCACCAACTTGAAGCGAACCCCGTCCGGTCGGCCCACCCGATTGATCAACAGACATTCCTTCGCAACCTGCGCCGCCGACGGCCGGAGCCCGGCCTGGACCGCAAGATGCTGTTCCTGCTGGCAACCGCCAAGCTGAATCAGGCGGAACGGTTCGGCGTCGGACTCGGCGAAACCTACGGGCGCAACAGCGGTCATGACGTGCCGCCCGAGAACGTCTACCTCGAACTCGAAGAGCATTACCACACCCGGCTGCTCGCGTATGCGCTCGACATCTTCGACCTGACATTTCAGGTCGCCCCGCCCCCGTTCGTCATGCGACAGTTCGTCAAAACCGGCGTGTTCCTACCCGAACGGCTGAGCTTTCTGTTCGTCGGGGCCGGCGAGATGGCGGGCTGCATCATGTTCGACGAACTGCGCCGCGTCGGCATCGAACTTTTCAGCGACGAACCTGAAGTCGCCGAGCGGATCGAACTGCTCTACAGCGAAATCCTGACCGACGAGATTGGACACGTCGGCTACTGCGCATCGCGCTGCACCGCTGCCGAGCGGGCGATCATGCGCCGCATCTATCCCCTCGTCGGACGGATGTTCGCCCGCCAGACCGCCGAGATCAGCCTTCTGATCGACCCGAAGGCGCTGCACGCCCGGCTCGACCGGCCCTTCGACATCCACGAACTCACCGCCGACCTGGACAACGAAACGTACCTGGTCACCCACCCATGACGAGGTGCCGCGCCGTCATCCCGTTGCGTCGGGGGCCAGGAAACGAAGAATCCGCCAGAAAGTGAACGGTCCCGCTCGCCGTCTACGGTCGGCGGCCGCCCGCGGAGCAGACTCGACGTTGGAGGGGCTGAACCGAGTCCTGTAGGAACAACCCGACGCCAGACCGCACCGCTCAAGAAGTGGGCTGTAGCGCGAGGCGTTCCCCGTTCAGCCCTCCCCAAAAACGCGTCGAGTGCCGTCCATAGGAGAAGCGCATATCGGCACGCGGCCGGGTTGGCTCGAGTCAACCAAAGCCTGTTGTTTACAGTCGTTGCCGAGGTGCCGGAATGCGACGGAGGGTCCGGCGGCGGAGGACTTTGGGCCCTACCACGCGCTTCAGCGCGGAGCGGACAGTGAGATCGCACGACTGCGTAGTAGCCGATTCGCCTCACACCGAGAGGATGCCTCGACCAGATGAACGTCGGTCCTGGGAAGTGGTCGAAAGTCGGCGCGTTCGTGCTGGCCGCCGCGATGCTGCTTCCCGCAGCCTCAGCATCGGCAGATCCAGCCGATGATGCCTTCATCGCGGCCCTTGAGAATTACGGGATCGCCGTCGATGACCCGGGCACCACGATTGCGCACGGCCACGCGGTATGCACCGGACTTGATAGAGGCCAAGACTCCAGCGTGCTGGCGTTGAAGGTGATGAAGGATACGCAGCTGAACGTTTCGACAAGGCGGCAAGCCGGCTTCTTCGTCGGCGCTTCGGTGGCATCGTATTGTCCGCAATACCGGGGCTGCGTCGATCCTTCGGTGATCTGGCTGCTGCCGTTTCCCCCGCTGATGTGAGCGGGCGCCGCGGAGCGGCAAGCCGAGTTGTTCCACCCACGCTTACGCGTGGACGGCGATTACCCCAACCCGCCGAAGCCGGGTTAGCGGCGATTTCTCGGGTGGAGCTAAGGGTGTGTGAGTTCACGACATAGGTGACACATGAGTCGCGTCATGGGTTACACCTGTGTCGATGCCCGATGAGTCGCG
>NZ_LQOU01000012.1 GCF_002102155.1 Mycobacterium europaeum | reverse complement strand
GGGCCAGGAACGGCGGGGGCGGCAGGGGCGGCCGGGCCATCGGGCCGGTGACGGTGTCGGGACTGATGCTCCGGTCCCCGTACGTCGCGCCGTCGGCGGTGACCAGCAGGGCGCGCACCCCGCCGCCGTTGAGCTCGGCGGCCAGCAGATCGGGTGACGTGCGCGCGGCGTCCAGCGCCTCGGCGCGCGACGCGGTGGCCAGCAGCCGGTCGTGCAGGTTTCGACGGGCGAGAACACCCAGGCTGACGTCCACGGTGACGCCGAGCAGCAACAGCAGCAGGGCCAGCAGCGCCACCACCACCAGCGTCACCCGGCGCTGCAGGGACGGGGTCCGAGTCGATCCGGCAGTCATGATCGCTGGGGCTGCAGCCGGTAGCCGATGCCGCGCACGGTGTGCAGGATGCGCGGCCCGTGGGCTTCGAGCTTGCGCCGCAGGCCACTGATGTGCACCTGGACCAGGTTGGGGTCGTAGGCGTCGTACCCCCACACCGCGTTGAGGATCTGGCCGGCGCTGACGATGCGGCCGCGCTGCTCGACGAGGAAGGCCAGCAGCCGCAGCTCCGTCGCGGTCAGGTCGAGACGCTGACCGGCGCGCGCGGCGATTCCGGCGTCGGCGTCGAGGATCAGGTCGCCGACCTGGACGACTTGCGGCAGCCGTCCGCGCCGCCGCAACACCGCCCCCACCCGGGACACCAGTTCGGCCAGCTCGAACGGTTTGATCACGTAGTCGTCCGCCCCGCCGTCCAGGCCGCGCAGCCGATCCTGCAGGCCCTCGCGCGCGGTGATCAAGACGATGCCCACATCACCCCAGTCGCGGACCACGTCGATGAGGTCGAAGCCGTCGCGCCCGGGCAGCATGACGTCGAGCACCACCAGGTCCGGGCGCAGACCGTCCAGCGCCTCCTCCAGCCCGTCGCCGTCACAACGGCCGACGGCGTGGTAGCCGACGTCGGTGAGTGCCTCGCTGACCATTTCCCGGATCGTCTCGGAGTCTTCGACCACCAGAACCCGGGGCGCGGCGACGCTGAAGCGGCCGGCGGCGGCTCGCGGGCAATTCGTCATGCCTCCCATTGTCGGCGGCGGTGCTGAAACCAACCTGAAGCGGCGGCGCAGCTATGTCGGGAGCCTCAGCCGTCACGAGAACGTCGGGATGTGCTCAAGTGCAACGCCGCTCACTACCGCTGGTGGCAGGAGTGACCCACGGGGCCCCAGTTTCTTCAGGTCCGCTTCAGTTCCGGCTCCTACCGTCCGGTGCCATGACCACAAACGACGACATCGACACCCCGACGCCCGCCCCGCCACCGGCCGCCCCTCGACCAGGTGAGCCCCGCCGCCACTCCACCGGGGTGGTGGTCGGCGCCGGGCTGGCGGGCGTGCTGCTCGGCGCGGCCGGCACCATCGCGGCGATCGCCTTCGCCTGGATCGTCAGCGTCGGCCCACCCGGGCCACCGCCGCCGCCCGGGCCGCCGCCGATGATGGCGCTGCAGCACGGACCACCTCCCCCGCCGATGGGCGGACCCATGGGAGGTTTCGGGTTCGCGCCACCACCCGGCCCACCCGGCCCGCCGCACGGCGCCTGGCCGTCGCCGCCCGGCGAGGTGCCCCCGCCACCACCGGCTCCGCACAGCTGACCGTCCTGCCGCCGTCACGATCCCCCAAATCGTGACGGCGGCAGCCGTCGCGCCAGTAGCGTCTCGGATGACCGACATCCGACGACCATGGGGAGCCGCATGACCACGGACAACCTGGGAACCCGCCGCTTCCCGGCGGGCGTCGCCGCCATCGCCGGCCTGGTCGGCCTGCTGCTCGGCGCGCTCGCCACCTTCGCGATCACCGGGCTGGTCTGGACGGTGCGGGTCGAGCTTCCCCCGCCGCCATATCCGCCACCGCTGTCCTCGCAGTCGGGGGGCGGATGCGTCTACCCGTCGCCGCCGGCACCCACATCCGCGCCGGCCGTCATGCCCGCGCCGCCGTTGCCGCACGCCTGATGCCCGGGCAACGAAGGTCTTTTCTGCCCAGCGCCGGCGCACGCGTGCTGCGGTCGCGCCGACTCATGCGCGCACCGATCTGGCTTTACAAGGCCCGCGCGGGCGCGCTGTTCGGATCCCGCATGCTGATGCTCGAGCACACCGGCCGCAAGTCCGGCACACCGCGCTACGTGGTGCTGGAGGTCGTCGGTCACCCGTCGCCCGACACCTACGTCGTCGCTTCCGGCTTCGGCCGAAAGGCGCAGTGGTTTCGCAACGTTCAGGCGGACCCGCGCGTGCGCGTCTACGTCGGCGGCCACCCGCCGCGGCGCGGCACGGCTCGGGTACTGCCCCAAGACGAGGCGGACCGCGCCCTGTCCGCCTACGTCAGCCGTCATCGCAGAGCGTGGGAGCAGATGCGGCCGGTGCTGGAGGAAACGCTCGGCGTTCCGATCACCGAGACCGACACCCCGCTGCCGCTGGTCGAGTTGCGCCTGGACTAGCTGCGGTCGGGCCCCTGGGCCGTCATCACGGCGAAGGTGGCCAGGAACATCGCCGCCGGCAGGGCGTTGACCACTTTGTCGCGGACCCGGATGTGCGCGCCGAGCGCCACGACGAAATAGATCGTCAGCATCGCCGTCGTCAGCCGCGCCAGGGCCGGGAAGCGGGTGACCGACAGCAATCCCACGGCGGCGGCGCCCTTCACCACCGGCAGCACCGGCCGCACGTTCTCCGGCAGACCCACGTCGTCCAGGACCTTCTTGATCGGAGCGACCTGGACACCGCATAGCACCGCGTCCACGGCGTGGAAGGCGCCGAGCGCCACGTAGGTCTTGCGCGAAGTGAAAAGGCTCATGCGGCAATCCTATTGGGCCAACTGCGGCGGCGTCCCCGGCGGTGTGCCGTCGACCGGCTGGCGGGCGCTCGCTTCGGCCTTGGCCACCGCCTGGGCGATCGCGGGATCGGTCTCGGTGGAGAACCAGTCGGCGACGTCCGCGTCGTCGGATTCGGCGGCGTGTTGGGGTGTGTCGTCGACCGGGGAGGGCTCGAACCGGAACACCCCGTCCTGGCCCGGGGTGCCCAGCATCCTGGTGAACCCCTGCAGGGCCGCATTGAAGTCGCTCGGCACCACCCACACCTTGTTGGCGTCACCGCGCGCCATCTCCGGCAGGGTCTGCAGGTACTGGTAGGCCAGCATCTCCGGGGTCGGCCGGCCGGCCTTGATCGCGGCGAACGTCTTCTCGATGGCCTTGGCCTGCCCCTGCGCCCGCAGGTAGGCCGCGGCGCGCTCACCCTGTGCGCGCAGCATGCGGGACTGCCGGTCGGCCTCGGCGGCCAGGATCGCGGCCTGCTTGGCACCCTCGGCGGCCAGGATCTGCGCCTGCTTGGCACCTTCGGCCTGGGTGATCGCAGCCTGCCGGTTCCCTTCCGCGGTCAGGATCATCGCCCGCTTCTCGCGGTCGGCCTTCATCTGCTTTTCCATCGAGGCCTGGATCGACGGCGGCGGGTCGATGCTGCGCAGCTCGACCCGGGCGACCCGCAGGCCCCAGCGGCCGGTCGCCTCGTCGAGCACACCGCGCAATTGACCGTTGATCTGGTCGCGCGAGGTCAGCGTCTGCTCCAGCGTCATGCCGCCCACCACGTTGCGCAGCGTGGTAGTGGTCAGCTGCTCCACGCCGACGATGTAGTTACTGATCTCGTAGACGGCCGCCTGCGGGACGGTGACCTGGAAGTAGACCACCGTGTCGATGTTGAGGGTCAGGTTGTCCTCGGTGATCACCGGCTGCGGCGGGAACGACACCACCCGCTCACGCAGGTCCACCCGGGCGCGCACCCGGTCGATGAACGGCACCAACAACGTCAGCTGACCACTGACCGTCCGGCTATAGCGGCCCAGCCGTTCGATCACCGCGGCCTCCGCCTGCGGGATCAGCGCAACCGACTTGGCCACCACAACGATGGCGAATATCACCAAGACCGCCAACAACACCAAACCAGCAACCGCACCTTGCACGCGAGTTCCTTTCTCTCACAGCGCCTCTCGCGGCCTTCACAGACCGCTCTTGAAGACCACCGCCGTAGCGCCGTCAATGTGCATGACGGTCACCGCCTCCCCCGGTTCGTAGATGTCGTCCTCGTTGAGCGGACGCGCCGTCCACACCTCGCCGTCGAGCTTCACCCGGCCATCGTCGCGGCTGATCCGCTCGAGCACCAGCGCTTTCTTGCCCTCCAGCGCCTCGATGCCGGTCTGCAGTATCTGGGCGGGCGTCAGGCGCCGCCGCAGTGGGGGCCGGACCAGCACCAGCAGCAGCACCGAGACGATCAAGAACACCGTCCCGTTCGCCCACACCGGCCAGTTCGTCAGCCAGCTGGTCACCGCCGCGGCCAGCGCGCCGCCGCCCAGCATCACCAGGAACAGATGGCCGGTGAGCGCTTCGGCACCGGCCAGCACCAGCGCGAATATTAGCCAAAGCACCGCCGCGGGCATGCGGCCAGAATACGCGTGATCGGCCTTTGCCGGACAAAACAACTACACTGCGGAATCGTGTGGTGTCCCAGTGTCTCGCTGTCCCTGTGGGCCAATGCCTGGCTCGCGGGCAAGGCCGCGCCCGACGACGTCTTGGACGCGTTATCGCTATGGGCGCCAAAGCAATCGGTCACCGCGTATGATGCGGTCGCCGCGGGCCATACCGGGCTGCCGTGGCCCGATGTGCACGACGCCGGGACGGTGACGCTGCTGCAGACGCTGCGCGCCGCGGTTGGCCGGCCGTCGCCCACTCCGGGCGGCCCGGGCCCGCTGCGCGGAACGATCAACGTGCTTTTGCCCGTGCCCGGCGACGTGCGCGGGCTCGCCCCCGGAACGCAGTTCGAACGTGACGCCCTGGCCGCGGGCGAGGCGATCATCATCGCCAACCCGGCCAATCCCGCCACCGCCGTCGGGCTGGTTCCCGAGTTCTCCTACGACGATGAGCCGGACGACTTCCCCGAGCCGTACGCGCTGGCCTGGACGGTGTACTCGCTGCCGGGCGTGCCGGTGCTCGATCACTACGAGCTCGGCGATGCCGAATACACGCTGCGGTCGGCGGTGCGGTCGGCCGCGGACGCGCTGGGCGCCATCGGGCTGGGGTCGGCCGCGACCGACGTCGACGACCCCCGGGGCCTCGTCGAGCAACTGCTGGAATCCGCACGGCAGCACCGGGTTCCCGACCACGCGCCGACCCGCGCGCTGCGGGTGCTGGAGAACGCCGCGCACGTCGACGCGATCATCGCGGTCAGCTCCGGGCTCAGCCGCTCAGCCGACTCGCCGGAGCGTTTCGCCGCGCCCATCGTCGCCGGCCCCGAGCCGTTCGGGACGCAATCGTCCTCGGAGGCGCGCATCGCCGGCGACGCGCTGCGGCCACTGACCGCCGTGGTGCGTTCGGCGCGGATGGCCGCCGTCACCGCGATCCTGCACTCGGCGTGGGCTGACTAGGCCTCGTCGCGCCTTGCCTTGGAGAGGTGGCGACCAGCTTCGCCCGGCTACGCGGCGTTTACGATCGTAGCGACGAGGCACCAAGGCTCCCAGCCAATTTCGAGGTCCCCAGTGCTTGGTCGGAACAGTCATTATCACCTGCCTCCGATAGGGCCGGTCTCGCGATAAGTAAAGAAAATCACAACACGGCGAGAATTCTTGTGATAAGCAAAAGCGATGACGGACTGGCGGGAGAAGGTCAGCTTCCTCGTGACGCGGCTCCGCCGACCATCCGGTGAGGCAGCTGAAGAATACCTGAAGTGGTATTTCGGTAATCTGGTGTGGCAGCGGACCACGTGGCTGGGCATCAGCTGCTGGAAGTCGGTCACCGACCTGTGGAACTACCAAGAGATCCTATTCGATCTCAAGCCATCGCTGGTGGTTGAATTCGGCACACGTTACGGCGGCTCGGCTGTGTTTTACGCCAGTATTCTGCGTCTAATTGATCGACCGTTCAAAGTCTTGTCGGTGGATATTTCCTGCGGCGGTCTTGATCCTGCAGCTCGCCGCTACCCCGAGATCGAGTTCGTTGAATCGTCGTCTACGGAGCCCGCCATCGGGGAGCGTATTCGCCAGCTGAAAGCCGAGTTCCCGGGCAAGGTCTTTGCAATCCTGGATAGCGACCACTCAAAGGATCATGTACTCGCCGAGATGAAACTACTGCGGCCGCTGCTATCCGCCGGCGACTATCTTGTGGTGGAAGATTCCTGCGTGAACGGACATCCGATCATGCCCGGATTTGGCCCGGGCCCATACGAGGCCATCGAAGCGTACGAGCAGGAGTTCCCAAACGATTACGACCACGACTGTGTGCGTGAGAACAAATTTGGGTGGACGCTGGCGCCCAATGGATACCTCATCCGCAGGTGAGAGCGCCGCTGCCGCAAAAGACGCTCGACTGAGGCCTCGCTGCTGAGGTGCCGGCCACGGAAGCGCGGCCCGGTGTCAGGGAGTTACCGCTTTGTGCGGTCGTATCGAACTCGGCACCGCCACCCCGCCGCGTATCCCGATTACTCGCCGCTGCGTTCTTCCCGCGCGCAGTGCGGTGGCCGGCACGGCGCGCCGTCGACACTGGCCAGACAGCCGGGCACCGGGTCCGGGCCGGCCACCCGGGCCGGCTCTCGGCCGGTGCGCAGTTCGTCGATCAGATCGGCGGCCAGCCGGGCGAATCGCCGGTCGGCGTTGGGCGTGGCGGCCCGCGCGAACGCCAGCCCGGCCGCGTCGGCCTGGGTGCGCAACTCCTCGTCGAGATCCCACACCACCTCGATGTGGTCGGCGACGAACCCGATCGGACAGACGATGACCGCCTCGGTGCCCGACGCGGCCAGCGCGGCGAGGTGGTCCTCGACGCTGGGCTCCAGCCACGGCACCTGCGGCGGACCCGAACGCGACTGCCAGGCCAGATCGTAATCGGCGTAACCCGCCGCGGCCGCGACAAGCCTTGTGGCATAAGCGACTTGACGGCTATAGAGCCGTGGGCCGAGACGCTGATCCGCGGCCACCGGGACCGAGTGCGCGGTGAATACCAGCCGGGCGCCGGCGGGCATCTTCTCGGCCGCGGCCGTGACCGCGCCCGCGAACATCTCGACGAAGAGCGGGTGGTCGAAGTAGGGCCGCAGCTTCACCAACTCGGGCGCCTCGGGCCCCGCCGCCGTTCGCGCCCTACCGATGTCCTCGGTGTACTGCGTGCAGCTCGAGTAGCCGCTCCACGCCGACGTAGTGAACACCGCGGCACGACGAACACCGTTGTCGCGCATGGTCTTCACGGTGTCTTCGACGTAGGGCTCCCAGTTGCGGTTGCCGAAGTAGACCGGCAGGCCCTGCACCGCCTCGAGCTCGGCGATCAGGGCGCGGTTGATGCCGTTGATCGGCGATACCCCGCCGAAATGCAGGTAATGCTGCGCGACGTCGTCCAGGCGCTCGGGGGGCACGTTGCGCCCGCGGGTGACGTTCTCCAGGAACGGCCGCACTTGCTCGGGGCCCTGCGGACCGCCGAAGGACAGCAGCAGGACGGCGTCGAATTCCATTGGGGCTAGAGCAATTCCGCTTTTAGAGCAACTGCGTACTGGCGCCACCATCGGCGAAGATGATGGTGCCGGTGGTTGCCGGCAGCCAGTCCGAGAGCACGGCGCACACCGTCTTGGCGACCGGCGTGGGGTCCTTCATGTTCCAGCCGATCGGTGCGCGCTGGTCCCAGCCCTCTTCCAGCAGTTGCATCTGCGCGCCGGCCTCCTCGCCGAGCGCGCCGCCGACGATCGCGGACATGGCCAGCGTCCGGATGGGGCCCGCCGCAACGAGGTTCGAGCGCACCCCGAACTTGCCGGCCTCGCGGGCGACGAACCGGTTGACCGATTCCAGTGCGCTCTTGGCCACGGTCATCCAGTTGTAGGCGGGCATGGCCCGGCTGGGGTCGAAGTCCATGCCGACGATCGACCCGCCGGGGTTCATGATCGGCAGCAGCGCCTTGGCCAGCGAGGCATACGAATACGCCGAGATGTGGATGCCCTTGGAGACGTCCTCATACGGCGCGTCGAAGAACGGGTTGATGCCCATCCCGGTCTGCGGCATGAAGCCGATGGAGTGCACCACGCCATCCAGCTTGTTGCCTTCGCCGATCTCGGCGGTGACCCGCTCGGCGAGGGTGCTCAGGTGCTCCTCGTTCTGCACGTCGAGTTCGACCAGCGGGGCCTTCTCCGGCAGCCGGTCCGCGATGCGCTGGATCAGCCGCAAGCGGTCGAAGCCCGTCAGCACCAACTGGGCGCCCGCCTCCTGGGCCACCTTGGCGATGTGAAACGCGATCGACGAGTCGGTGATGATCCCGGAGACCAGGATCCGTTTGCCCTCGAGCAGTCCTGCCATGTCCGTCCTTAAATGTCGTGGTTGAAGTCGTTGTGTCCCGGGCGCTTTCAGTGGCCCATGCCCATGCCGCCGTCGACCGGGATGACCGCCCCGGCGATGTAGCTCGCATCCTCGGACGCCAGGAAGCTGACCGCCCCGGCGACCTCCTCGGCCGTGCCGACCCGCTTGGCCGGAATGAATTCCAGTGCACCCGCTTGGATCCGCTCGTCGAGCGCGCGGGTCATCTCGGTGTCGATGTAGCCGGGCGCGACCACGTTGGCGGTGACCCCGGCCTTGGACAGCTCGCGGGAGATCGAGCGCGCCATGCCGATCAGGCCGGCCTTGGCGGCCGCGTAGTTGGCCTGGTTGCCGATTCCCCACATGCCGGACACCGACCCGATGAAGATGATCCGCCCGAACCGCTTGCGCTGCATGCTGCGCGATGCGCGCTGGGCCACCCGGAACGCCCCGGTGAGGTTGGCGTTGATGACCTCTTCGAACCGCTCCTCGGTCATCCGGATGAGGAAGGCGTCTTTGGAGATGCCGGCGTTGGACACCAGCACCTCGACCGGACCCTGGTGCTCCTCGACCTCTTTGAAGGCGCGGTCGACGGCTTCGTTGTCGGTGACGTCACACACGACGCCGAACAGCCCCTCGGGCGCCCCGGATCCGCGGTGGGTGACGGCCACCTTGTGGCCGTCGGCGGCCAGTCGCTGCGCGATCGCCAGACCGATCCCCCGGTTTCCGCCCGTCACCAGAACGGAGCGCGATACGAAGGCGGGTTTGCCGCCGGTGGCGGTACTTTCGGTGGTGTTCTCGGTGGCCGTGTCAGTCACCCCGTCAACCTATCGCCTCGGGTTGCGCCTCCCGTAATGTCCCCCCTTTCGCGCTCACGCGCGTTGTCGGTGGTCGTCGGCACACTTCCGCCATGACAGACGCCTTCCTGGGCAGCGAGGCCCTGGCTGCCGGCTTGCTGACGCCCTATCGGCTGCGCAGTCGGTACGTCGCCCTGCACAAAGACGTCTACGTGGCGCGTGATGCAGAGCTCACCGCGCGACTGCGTGCCCAAGCGCTGTGGCTACGCTCTCGTCGCCGCGGCATTCTGGCCGGTTACTCCGCTTCGGCGCTGCACGGCGCCAAGTGGATCGATGCGAGTCTTCCCGCCGCCGTCATCGACACCAACGCCCGCCGCGAACCCGGCGTCCAGGTCTGGGAGGACCGCATTGAGGCCGACGAGGTGTGCATCGTGGAGGGCATGCGGGTGACCTCCCCGGAGCGAACGGCGCTCGATCTGGCCCGTCGCTTTCCCCGGGACCAGGCCGTCGCCGCGGTCGACGCCCTCGTTCAGGCGACGCATGTGAAACCAGCCGACGTCGAGCGATTGGCCGAGCGCTACCGGGGTGGTCGGGGTATGAAAGCCGCGAGGGCTGCCCTCGACCTGGTCGATGGCGGCGCGCAATCACCCAAGGAGACCTGGCTGCGCCTGCTGTTGATTCGCGCCGGGTTTCCGCGTCCGCAGACACAGATCGCAGTCCGCAATGAATGGGGTTGGGCCGAAGCATATTTGGACATGGGCTGGGAAGACCTCAAGGTCGCCGCCGAGTATGACGGAGACCAACACCGGTCGAGCCGCTACCAGTACGTCAAGGACATCCGGCGACTAGAAAAACTGGAGCGGCTCGGATGGATCGTGGTCCGGGTCGTAGCTGAGGATCATCCCCAGGACGTCATCTACCGGGTGCGCGAGGCGCGGGCCTCGCGAGCTTAACCAGGCTGCGAAATCCGGGGCGGAACATCGCAGCCAGGTCAGGCACGCGAGAAAAGAAGCCGTCAGGTCGGGAGGCGGCGGTTGATCAGCAACGCCGCCAGGGCCGCAAGCGCCAAGACCAGCGCACCCAACCGCACCCAGCCCATGCTGGCATCGCCTTTGATCGTCTCGTAGCCGATCTGCTGCTGCAGCGTCGCGTAGACGGCCTTCAGCTCGGCCAGGCTCGCGGCGTTGTACCAGCTGCCTCCCGAGAGCTCGGCGACCTTCTTCATCGTCGAGTCGTCGACGGGCACCGGCTGGCGCTGGTCGTTGATCTCGACGAAGCCGTACGGCGTGCCGAAGGAGATCGTCGAGATCGGCACGCCCTGATCCTTGGCGGTGCGCGCGGCGGTGAAGGCGCCCTTGGGGTTGTCCGGATTGGTCGGCATCGTCTCCTTGCCGTCGGAGAACAACACGATGCGCGCCGGCGGCGGCGTGTCGCCGCCCCCGATCACCGCGCCCACGGTGGCGATGGCCTGCAACGCGGTGAAGATGCCTTCGCCGGTCGCCGTGCGGTCGGCGAACTGCAGCTTGTCCAGCGCGTTCTTCGTCGCGTCCCGGTTGGTCGTCGGCTGCACCAGCACGGTCGCGGTGCCCGCGTACTCGATCAGCCCGAGGTTGATGCCGGGGGTCAGCTCGTCGGCGAACTGCTTGGCCGCATCCTGGGCGGCCGCCATCCGGTTCGGCTGCACGTCGGTGGCCCGCATCGACTGCGACACGTCGATCACCAGCATCACCACCGCGCGGTTGCGCGGGATCCGCACGTCGTGCGTCGGGCCGGCCATCGCGATCGTGAACAACACCAGCGACGCCACCAGCAGGATCGCCGGCAGGTGCCGCCAGCGGGGAGGCCGCTCCGGCGCGACGCTTTCCAGCAGCTCCATGTTGGCGAACCGCAGCATGCGCCGCTGCCGCGCCAACTGCATCACGATGTAGAGCGCGGCCAGCCCGACGACGACGAGGAGGAAGAGGAAGAACCACGGATGTTCGAAGCCCGACAACGACATCGGGCCGAGGAGCGGCAACGTCACTGCCGCCCCGCCAATGCACCGCGCCGGCGGGACTCGACGAACCGGACGATGTCCGCGATCCAGTCGCGGTCGGTGCGCAGCGTCAGTAGCGGGGCCCCGCAGCTGCGGACGGTGCGCGCCACGTCGGCGCGGTGCGCCGCGGCGGCCTTGGCGAAGTCGTCGCGCAGCTGGGCGTCGATGGTGAACTCGCGGGTGACGCCGGACTCGGCGTCCTGCAGCACGACGTCGCCGATGTCGGGCAGTTCGACGTCGCGGGGGTCCAGCACCTCGATGGCGAGCACCTCGTGACGAGCCGCGATCGCCCGCAGCGGGCGCATCCAGTTGATCGGGCCCAAGAAGTCGCTGATGATCACCGCCATGCCGCGCCGGCGTTCCGGTCGGCGCAACGCGTCGATGGCCGTCGCCAGATCCCCGCGCACCCCCACCGGCGCCCGGGGGGTGGTGGCGATGGTGCGCAGCAGCGTCTGCTCGTGCTGGCGCCCGGAGCGCGCCGGGACCCGCGTCATCGTCTCCCCGTTGGCGATCAGCGCGCCGAGCCGGTTGCCGCCGCCGCTGTTGAGGAACGTGATCGCGGCCGCGGCCGCCACCGCCAGGTCCCGCTTCTCGCATCCGACGGTGCCGAAATCCAGGCTGGCGGACATGTCGACCACCAGCCAGGTTTCCAGCTCGCGGTCGGCGATCATCTGCCGGACGTGCGGGTGCATGGTGCGCGCGGTGACGGCCCAGTCCATCCGCCGGACGTCGTCGCCGGGCTGGTACTCGCGCGACTCCCCCGGCTCCGAACCCGGACCGGGGATCAGGCCGAGGTGGTCGCCGTGCAGGACGCCGTCGAGCTTGCGCTTGACCGTCAGCTCGAGCTGCCGCAGCGCCGCCGCCAGCTTCGGGTCGACGATCTGCCCGCGCTGCATCGATGGCGGATGTGGCACCGCCGGATGCTGGGGGTCGGTCACCGACCGCTGGCCGCGCCGGCGGCCTGCATCACCGGGGGCACCGACTGCCCTTGCTGCGGAACGGCGTTCACCTGGGGCAGGGCGACCGTTTGCAGGATCCGGTTGATGACGATCTCCGGCGAGATCTCGTCGGCGAGCGCGTCGTAGGTGAGCACCAAGCGGTGCCGCAGCACGTCGGGAATGACGTCGACGACGTCTTGCGGGATCACGTAGTCGCGGCCACGCACCAGCGCCAGCGACCGGGACGCGGCGATGATGCCCAGCGAGGCACGCGGGGACGCGCCGAACGAGATCCACGTCTTGACGTCGTTCATCCCGAGCTGCTCGGGATAGCGGGTGGCCATGACGACGCGCACCACGTAGTCGACCAGTGCGTGGTGGACGAAGTTGTTGGCCGCGATGTCCTGCAGCCGCAACAGGTCGCCGGTGTTCAGGATCTGCTTGGGCTGCGGCGGCTTCACGCCCATCCGGTAGATGATCTCGCGCTCCTCCTCCGGCGAGGGGTAGCCGACGTTGATCTTGAACAGGAAGCGGTCCCGCTGGGCCTCGGGCAGCGGGTACACGCCCTCGTGCTCGATCGGGTTCTGCGTCGCCATCACCAGGAACGGGTTGGGCAGATCGAAGGTCTTGCCGCCGATCGACACGTGGCGTTCCTGCATGACCTCCAGCAACGCGGACTGCACCTTGGCGGGCGCGCGGTTGATCTCGTCGGCGAGCAGGAAGTTCACCACCACCGGGCCGAGTTCGGTGTCGAACTCCTCCTTGCCCTGCCGGTAGATGCGGGTACCGATGATGTCGGTGGGCACCAGGTCGGGCGTGAACTGGATGCGGGCGAACGTGCCGCCCACGACCTTGGCGAAGGTGTCGACGGCCAGCGTCTTGGCCACGCCGGGAACACCCTCGAGCAACACGTGCCCCTTGGAGAGCAGACCGACCAGCATCCGCTCGACGAGCTGATCCTGCCCGACGATGATCCGCTTGACCTCGAAGATCGCCCGCTCCAGGGTGTGGACCTCGGCGGCCAGGCCGTTACCGCCGCCGGACGGCGCTTCCTGGGCCGGCGGGCCGGACTGCCCGCCCGGGCCCGGGTAACCGCTGGCGCCCGGGGGCGGCCCACCTGCTGCTGTCATCAATAACCCTCCACAGCTCATTCGGACACGACTGCTTGCAACACCACTGCCGTGGGGCCGCGACGTGCCCGCGTCCAACTATTCCAGGCCCGCCGGATTCCGTCGACGCTGGTGGTTCGCCCCGCGAACCGGTACGGCTGACCGCACCCGGATCAGTACTCGATGATCCTAGTCAGGAACGGCGTCATGCCGGGCTTGCGAACCGGGCTGACGGTCACCTTGCCGGCGAGGCTGGACGCCTCCAGCATCTGCCCGTTGCCCAGATACATCGTGACGTGCTGGCCGCCGTTCGGGCCGTAGAAGATCAGGTCGCCGCGCCTGGCCTGGTCCGGCGGGATGTGGCGGCCGGCGTTGTACTGGTCACCGGAGAACCGCGGGATCAGCACGCCGACGCCGGCGAAGCCGTACCGCATCAGGCCCGAGCAGTCGAAGCCGGTGATGTTGGCGCCGTCGCCGACGCCCTTGCTGGGACCGTCCAGCGAGCCACCACCCCAGGAGTAGGGAACGCCCATCTGCGATCCCATCCGCTTGATCACGTACTCGATGGCCTGCCGGCCGTAGACGCGGGGGATCTTGCCGCCGGGGTTGGTCGGGGTGGCCGCGGTGGGGGCGTCGTTGCCGCCGATGTTGATGCCGAGCCCGCCGAGGAATTGCCTGCCCAGATTGAACGTGGTCTGGGTGGCCTGCGCGGTGGCCTGCAGCGAGGCGTTGGCGACCGCGAGCGGGTCGCCGGGAGCGCCGGCGCTGATCGTGGCGGGCAGCGTCGGGTCCCACCCGCCGGGGTCGGCCGCGGCCGGGGCGGTCCCGGAGTAGGCCACAGACAACATCAGCCCGGTCACCACGGTGGTGATCCAGGCGAAGTTGATCAGACGAATCCGCTTACGGCGCATGGTTTTCCGTTCAGTTCTCATTCGTTCACCACTCGATGTAGCGGACCACGTAGGGCGTCATACCGCTGGTGCGCACCGGCGCAACGCGGACTTTCAGGCCGATGTCGGGGGCCTCGAGCATTTGGCCGTTGCCGAGGTAGATCGTCACGTGCTGGCTGCCGCCGGGCCCGTAGAAGATGACGTCGCCGCGGCGCATCTGCGAGGACGGGATCTTGCGGCCGAGGTTGTACTGCGACCCCGAGTAGTGCGGCAGCTTGATGCCCACGCCGGCGAACGAGTAGAGGACCAGGCCCGAGCAGTCGAAGCCGGTGATGCCGGCCCCGGAGTCGATGCCCTTGCTCGGCCCGGCCGCGTTGCCGCCGCCCCAGGAGTAGGGCACGCCGATCTGCGACATGCCGCGCCGGATCACGTATTCGCTGGCCTGCCGCCCGTAGACCCGCGGGATGCGGCCGGCCGTCGCACCGGGGGACGCGTTGGTGATGCCGGTGTCGTCGGGCTTGAGGATGCCGAGCTGCTGCAGGAAGTTGCGGCCCAGGCCCGCGGTGACCTGCGTCGAGGTGGCGGAGATGCCCAGCACCTGGTTGATGACGGCGATCGGGTCGCCCGGGACGTTGGCGCTGGGGATCATCGGCAGCGTGGGGTCCCAGGCGCCGTCCCAGCGACGGGCGCCGCCCTGCGGTGCCCGTCGCGCCCGGGGAACCGGTCTCCCACCGGTCACCCGACGCCGGAGCGGCGGGCCCGCCCGGAGCGAGAGACCATTGCCGTTTGGCCGCTTCGAGTTTCGCCTGCGCCTCGTCGCGTTCGGCGGCCAGGCGAGTGACTTGTTCGCGCTGCTCGTCGAACTTGCGCCTGGACTCGGTCAGCGCCGCCACCGCGGCGTCCTGGCTGCCCTTGGCGTCGGCGGCGGCCTTGTCCGCCTTCTGCTTGGCCAGCCGCGCCGCCGACTCCTTGTTCACCTGTTCGGTGCGCGCCCGCTGCAGCTTGGCCATCACCGTCTGGGAACTCGCGGACAGGGTCTTGGCGGCGGCCTCGGTGGCGATGATGTCCTCCGGGCTGCTGGCCGTCAGGTAACCGCTCGAGGGGCCGTTCATATAGGTGGCGGCCGCGAACGTGTCGAACCGCCGCTGCGCCGCGGCGATCGCGGCGTTGGCGTCGTTGACCGCCTGCTGGCTGGTCTCCAGGTCGTGCTGGGCCGCGGCGGCGTTGTCCCGGGAGGTCTCGACGTCGACCAGCGCCTTGTTGACGCTCTCCTGTTCGGTCTGGATTTCTGCGCTCAGGTTTTCCAGCCGCTGGTTGGCCTTGGCGACGTTGGCGATCAAACCGGCCAAGCTGTCGGCGGCGGTGTCGCCGTGTGCGAGCCCCGGCGTGCAGAGCAGAAAAGCCACGCTCAGCACCGACGGCACGACCGGCCGAACCAGCCTCGCGACCGGCCAGGCAGCGGAGCCCCGGCGTATGCGTGTCATCCGACTCAGGTCTCCTACGGCTCAACGTGACGGGCGGCGCCGGCCACGAAGTTCACCAAGGGCGCCAAAGGCAACAGCAGCATCATTTGCACCGTACGTCACAGTTTTGGGCGCGCAAACGCTCCGCCGAAATCGCACTCTCTACGTGCGTTTAATGTGACCGAACGGTGACCTACGGGTTTGCCGCGCGGCGGCGGGGCGACCCGGGTGCGGAAGTTCCGGCCGAGCCGGACGCGCCTGGCTAGGCCGTGTTGGTGGGCGTGACTTCCTCCGCCCCCGCCGAACCCGCCGGGGGTGCCGAAAGCTTGCTGCGCACCTGCAGGAATCGGGTCCCGACGGCCGCCGCGAGCACGGCGAGCAACAGGAAGATCGTCAGACCCGTCCAGGGGAATTCCGGGGAATTCAGCTCGTTCAGGAAGTGCTGCGCCGAGACCATCGGATTGCCCGTCTTGGCGATGTCCTCGCCGGCCTCCAGCGTGACGCGCGGGAATTGCGTGCTGTAGCTCCCGACGTAACTGGGGCTCAGCGTCAGGACGGTGGCGTCGTGGTAGTCGGCGCCGACCACCGTGGAGATGTCGCGCAGTGGGGTGTCGTTCGGCGGGTTGTGGTCGAGCAGCACGATCTTGAGGTTGATGCCGTGCGCATGGGCTTCGTCGACGATGTGCAGCAGGCCCGGCATCTCCGCCGCCGGCGCGCTGACGCCCGTGGCGGCGACCTGAGCCTTGACCGCGGTCATGTCGACGTCCTGCGGGATGTAGACGGGTAGGGCCGGGTGCAAGGTCATGATGTCCCTCCTGCCGTAGCGCTAGTGGCACCGTACGCGACTTCGTTGCGGGGGGTTTAAACCGTCGGCTCAGACGACAAGACTGGGACTACGGACGCCCCGCCTTAATGCAGGACAAGCGTACTGTTAAAGTGGCTGTACTCGTATGACGCACCGCCGACACGGCCCGTCGGTGGAAGAACTTAATCCTCGGGAGTTGAAGTGAGCAAAGAAGATTCTGTGAACTCGTTCGGAGCACGCGACACCCTCGAGGTCGGCGACAAGAGTTACCAGATCTACCGCCTCGACGCCGTCCCCAACACCGAGAAACTCCCCTACAGCCTGAAGGTCCTGGCCGAGAACCTGCTGCGCAACGAGGACGGCAGCAACATCACCAAGGACCACATCGAGGCCATCGCCAACTGGGATCCCAAGGCGGAACCCAGCATTGAGATCCAGTACACGCCCGCCCGCGTCGTCATGCAGGACTTCACCGGGGTGCCGTGCATCGTCGATCTGGCCACCATGCGGGAGGCCATCGGCGACCTCGGCGGCAAGGCCGAAAAGGTCAACCCGCTGGCGCCGGCCGACCTGGTGATCGACCACTCGGTGATCGCCGACCTGTTCGGCACCGCCGACGCCTTCGAGCGCAACGTCGAGATCGAATACCAGCGCAACGGCGAGCGCTACCAGTTCTTGCGCTGGGGCCAGGGCGCTTTCCGCGACTTCAAGGTGGTGCCGCCGGGCACCGGCATCGTGCACCAGGTCAACATCGAGTACCTGGCCAGCGTGGTGATGGAACGCGACGGGGTGGCCTACCCGGACACCTGCGTGGGCACCGACTCGCACACCACCATGGTCAACGGCCTGGGCGTGCTGGGCTGGGGCGTCGGCGGCATCGAGGCCGAGGCCGCGATGCTGGGCCAACCGGTGTCGATGCTCATTCCGCGGGTGGTCGGCTTCAAGCTCACCGGTGAGATCCAGCCGGGCGTCACCGCGACCGACGTGGTGCTGACCGTCACCGAGATGCTGCGCAAGCACGGCGTGGTCGGCAAGTTCGTCGAGTTCTACGGCGAGGGCGTGGCCGAGGTGCCGCTGGCCAACCGCGCCACCCTGGGCAACATGAGCCCCGAATTCGGTTCCACCGCAGCGATTTTCCCGGTCGACGAGGAGACCATCTCCTACCTGCGGTTCACCGGCCGCTCCGAGGAGCAGCTGGCGCTGGTCGAGGCCTACGCCAAAGCGCAGGGCATGTGGCACGACCCCAAGCACGAGCCGGCGTTCTCCGAATACCTCGAACTCAACCTCTCCGACGTGGTGCCCTCGATCGCCGGGCCCAAGCGCCCGCAGGACCGGATCGCGTTGTCGGACGCCAAGTCCACCTTCCGCGCGCAGATCGGCGACTACGTCGGCGACGACCCCGACAAGACGGAGTACTCCAAGCTCGACGAGGCGGTCGACGAGACGTTCCCGGCCAGTGACCCCGGGGCGCTGGAGAACGGCCACGCCGACGACGCCCCGAAGGTGGAGTCGGCCGCCAAGCATGCCAAGGGCCGGGTGAGCACCCCGGTGACGGTGAAGTCGGCCGACCGCGGCGAGTTCGTGCTCGACCACGGCGCGGTGGTGATCGCGGCGGTCACGTCGTGCACCAACACCTCCAACCCCGAGGTGATGCTGGGTGCGGCGCTGCTGGCCCGCAACGCCGTCGAGAAAGGCCTGACCGCCAAGCCGTGGGTGAAGACGACGATGGCGCCCGGTTCGCAGGTGGTCCACGACTATTACGAAAAGGCCGGCCTGTGGCCGTATCTCGAGAAGCTCGGCTTCTACCTCGTGGGGTACGGCTGCACCACGTGCATCGGCAACTCCGGCCCGCTGCCCGAGGAGATCTCCAAGGCGATCAACGACAACGACCTGTCGGTGGCCGCGGTGCTGTCCGGTAACCGCAACTTCGAGGGTCGGATCAACCCCGACGTGAAGATGAACTACCTGGCGTCGCCGCCGCTGGTGGTCGCCTACGCGTTGGCCGGGACCATGGACTTCGACTTCGAGAACCAGCCCCTGGGCACCGACAAGGACGGCAACGACGTCTATTTGAAAGACATCTGGCCGTCGCAGAAGGACGTCTCGGACACCATCGCCTCGGCCATCAGCCAGGAGATGTTCACCAAGAACTACGCCGACGTGTTCAAGGGTGACGAGCGGTGGCGCAACCTGCCCACGCCGAGCGGCAACACCTTCGAGTGGGACCAGAACTCGACCTACGTGCGTAAGCCCCCGTACTTCGAGGGCATGTCGGCCGAGCCGGAGCCGGTCCGCGACATCACCGGCGCCCGGGTGCTGGCGCTGCTGGGCGACTCGGTGACCACCGACCACATCTCCCCGGCCGGGGCGATCAAGCCGGGCACCCCGGCGGCGCAGTACCTCGACGAGCACGGCGTGGAACGCAAGGACTACAACTCCTTCGGCTCGCGGCGCGGCAACCACGAGGTGATGATCCGCGGCACGTTCGCCAACATCCGGCTCCGCAACCAGTTGCTCGACGACGTCTCCGGCGGCTACACCCGCGACTTCACCCAGGACGGCGCGCCGCAGGCGTTCATCTACGACGCCGCGCAAAACTATGCGGCGCAGAACATTCCGCTGGTGGTGCTGGGCGGCAAAGAATACGGCTCGGGTTCGTCGCGGGACTGGGCCGCCAAGGGCACCCTGCTGCTCGGTGTGCGGGCGGTGATCGCCGAGTCCTTCGAGCGCATCCACCGCTCCAACCTGATCGGCATGGGCGTCATCCCGCTGCAGTTCCCCGAGGGCAAGTCCGCCAAGGAATTGGGGCTGGACGGCACCGAGGTGTTCGACATCACCGGCATCGAGGCGCTCAACAACGGCAAGACGCCCAAGACGGTACGGGTGAAGGCGGCCAAGGAGTCCGGCGATCCGATCGAGTTCGACGCGGTGGTGCGGATCGACACCCCGGGCGAGGCCGACTACTACCGCAACGGCGGCATCTTGCAGTACGTGCTGCGCAACATGCTGAAGTCCGGTTAGGAAGCCGGCCAACCCGGCCCATGCCAAAAGTCAGTGAGGGCCATCTGGCGGCGCGCCGCCGCCAGATCCTCGACGGCGCCCGCCGCTGCTTCGCCGAATACGGCTACGAGAGGGCGACGGTGCGGCGGCTGGAGCAGGCGATCGGGATGTCGCGCGGCGCGATCTTCCACCACTTCCGCGACAAGGACGCGCTGTTTTTCGCGCTGGCGCACGAGGACGCCGAGCGGATGGCCGACGTGGCGTCGCGCGAGGGCCTCATCCAGGTGATGCGCGACATGCTCGCCGCCCCCGACCAGTTCGACTGGCTGGCCACCAGATTGGAGATCGCGCGCAAGCTGCGCAACGACCCCGACTTCAACCGCGGTTGGGCGGAGCGGTCCGCCGAACTGGCGGCGGCGACGACCGATCGGTTGCGCCGGCAGAAGGAGGCGCAACGGGTCCGTGACGACGTACCCGGCGACGTGTTGCAGTGCTACCTGGAGTTGGTGCTCGACGGCCTGGTGGCCCGGCTGGCCTCGGGCGAGGACCCGCGGCGGCTGTCCGCCGTGCTCGACCTGGTGGAAAAGTCGGTGCGCCGCAACGGATCCGGCGATGCGGCCCGCGAGCCCGACGCCGCTGTGAACAAGAAGGCGTGAGTTCGCCGCGACGCTACGCTCGCGCGGTCCGCGAAGTGTGGTTGGGCCCACCCCGGCCGCGCAACGTGGTGCCCGCCTGAAGCAGCATGGCGTGAACCGAGCCGTACGATCTTCCGGTGCTGGCCGCCAGCGTGCGGATGCTGGCCCCGCCCTCGTAGGCGTTACGCAGCTCGAACAACAACTGCTCGCGGGTCTTCTTCGACCTCTGCAGCGTCCTTTTCATGGATGCCCTCCGCGCCCGAACACGATCGCAAGCACAAGAGTAGGAAGCCGCCGCCGCCCGCGGGGCGATTTGACCGAAGTCAGGCGAGCTCGATGAGATCCCGGTACTCGTCGGACCAGAAGTCCTCGGTGCCGTCGGGCAGCAGCACCACGCGCTGAGGGTCCAGCGCCTCGGCCGCTGCGGGGTCGTGCGTCACCAGCACCACCGCACCCTGATAGCTGCGCAGCGCGTCGAGCACCTGTTCGCGCGAGGCGGGATCCAGGTTGTTCGTCGGTTCGTCGAGCAGCAGCACGTTCGCGGTGGAGGCCACCAGACCGGCCAGCGCGAGGCGGGTCTTCTCCCCACCCGACAGCGTGCCCGCCGGCTGGTCGAGTTGCGGCCCGCTGAACATGAACGCGCCCAACAGCCCGCGCAGGTCCTGCTCCCCCGAATCGGGTGCGGCGTGCCGGATGTTCTCCCAGACGCTGGCGTCGTTGTCGAGCGTGTCGTGCTCCTGCGCGAAGTAGCCCATGCGCAAACCGTGTCCGGGCTCCAGCCCGCCGGTGTCGGGCTGCTCGGTGCCGGCCAGCAGTCGCAGCAGCGTGGTCTTGCCGGCGCCGTTGAGGCCCAGCACCACCACCCGGGAGCCGCGGTCGATGGCCAGGTCGACGCCGGTGAACACCTCCAGCGAGCCGTAGGACTTGCTCAGCCCCTTGGCGACCAACGGCGTGCGACCGCACGGGGCGGGGGTCGGGAACTTGATGCGGGCCACCTTGTCGGCCACCCGCTCCTCGTCGAGCGCGGCCATCATCCGGTCGGCGCGGCGCAACATGTTCTGGGCCGCAACGGCTTTCGTGGCCTTGGCGCCCAGCTTGGCGGCTTGCGTGCGCAACGCGGCGGCCTTGCGTTCGGCGTTGGCGCGTTCGCGGCGGCGGCGCTGCTCGTCGGTGGCCCGGGCGTCCAGGTACTTCTGCCAGCCCATGTTGTAGACGTCGACCTCGCCGCGCACGGCGTCCAGAAACCAGACCCGGTTCACGACATCGGCGAGCAGTTCGACGTTGTGGCTGATGATCACCAGCCCGCCGGTGTGGGCCCGCAGGAAATCGCGCAACCAGCCGATCGAATCCGCGTCGAGGTGGTTGGTGGGCTCGTCGAGCAGCAGCGTGGTCGACGACCCCGCGCCGGTGTCGGACGCGGCGAACAGGATGCGCGCCAACTCCACCCGGCGGCGCTGCCCGCCGGACAGCGTGCGCAGCTTCTGCGTCAGCACCCGGTCCGGCAAGCCGAGGCTCGCGCAGATGCGGCTGGCTTCACTCTCGGCGCCGTAGCCGCCCAGCGCGACGAACTGCTCCTCGAGCTGCCCGTAGCGGCGGATCGCGCGGTCGCGCGCGTCGTCGTCGGCGACCTCGGCCATCAATGCCTGCTGCTTTTCCAGGTCGGTGAGCAGCACGTCCAGACCGCGGGCAGACAGAACGCGATCGCGGGCCAGGACTTCCAGGTCGCCCTCTTTGGGATCCTGTGGCAGATAACCGATTTCACCGGCGCGGGCGACGGATCCCGCATACGGTTCGGTCTCGCCCGCCAGGATGCGCAGGGTGGTGGTCTTGCCCGCGCCGTTGCGACCGACCAGCCCGATGCGGTCGCCGGGCTGCACGCGCAGATCCGGGCCATCCGGTGAGAGCAGAATGCGCGCGCCAGCGCGGACCTCGAGGTCCGTGGCCGTGATCACATTTGCTCCCTTGCGCTTCCCTTGTCGTGGCTACTTGTCGTCGGTGAACACCGCGGGGCGTCGCTCCGCGCGCGCGGCAACCGCCTCTTCGAAGTTGGCGGTGAGCAGACGAACGAACAGCTGACCCAAGCCTTCGGCTTGCATGTGCCCTTCCAGGCTACCGGCGTCCAGTCCACTCCACAGTGTGCGCTTGGTCAACTCGACTCCCGGCCGCGAGAACGCCGCGATGCGCGCGGCGACGGCGTAGCAGGTGTCCAACAACTGCTCGTCGGGCACCTGGCACGACACCAGCCCGATGCGCTCGGCCTCCTCGGCGGTGACGTCGCGGCCGGTCAGCATGATCTCGAACGCCCGCGACGATCCGATGGCCCTGGGCAACAGGTAGCTCAGCCCCAGTTCGCTGGCGGTCAGGCCGTTGTTGATGCCGGCCGCGCGAAAGTACGCCCCGGTCGAGGCGACCCGGATGTCGCAGGCCAGCGCCAGGCACAGCCCACCGCCGATGGCCGGGCCGTTGACCGCGGCGATCACCGGCTGATGCAGGCGCCGCAGCCCCAGGATGACCTCGTCCAGGACCTCCATCGAGCGCAACGCGTAGGTCGGACGGGTGAGCCCCTCGACATGCGGCACCGAGCCCGCCGACTTGTGGTCGGCGCCCGAGGAGAACCCGCGGCCCGCCCCGGTCAGCACGACCACGCGCACGGAATTGTCGTACCGGACCTTCTCGAGGGCCTCTTTGAGCGGCACCATGACGTCGAACGCCATGGAGTTCATCCGCTCGGGGCGATTGAGCGTTATCAGCGCGACGCCGGGCCGCGGGTGTTCTACCAGTACCAAGCTCACCCAAGCAACCTAGCGCGTGGGGTCCGCAATCCCGACGCTGGCGGGATCCTCTAGTTTCGGGGTCGGACTTTGGAGAAAAATCCAAGTTTGTCGACCAGGGTACGCGGGTAAAGGACACCGCCCCCTCGTCTTGAAGGTTTAGGAAAGCTAATGCTCAGAGCGCGCATCAACGACTTCAAAGAAGCTTGTCTTCTGTTCCTGGGCACGCTGGCCGCTCTACCCGCCTCGCAATCGGGCCTCAGGTACCCTTTGCCCAAGCCAGGAGACAGGGACGCACCGCTTCGCGAGTCAGCTCTCGATGTAGCGCCGCCGCCCGCCCCGGCGGCCGTGGGTGCGTGGGTCACCACCCCCACGAACACACCGGCGGCGGCGTGGATGCGCCGTGATCCCGGACCACATGGCATACCTGCGCAAGGCCCGGCGCACGTCGCGCCGCCGGAAGGCACGCCAGTCGCGGCTCCCTGAACGTTCGCTTCGGCGATTCGCTCCGACGGCAGGCAACCGGGACCGGGGCCGGGGCTATTCGGCCTGGCCGGCCTGGGCCGCGTCCACGTCGAATGCCCTGATTTGCTGGACCAGGTCTTCGAGGGCCGCGGGCGGTAGCGCGCCGGCCTGGTTGAACAGCAGTTTGCCCTTCTTGAAGGCCATCAGCGTCGGGATGGACCGGATCTGGGCGGCAGCGGCCAGCTGCTGTTCGGCCTCCGTGTCGACCTTGGCGTGCACGATGTCGGGATGCTTCTCCGACGACGCCTGGAATGTGGGTCCGAACTGGCGGCATGGTCCGCACCACGACGCCCAGAAATCGACGAGCACGATGTCGTTGCCCTCGATGGTTTCGTTGAATTTCTCAGCAGTGAGATCGACTGTTGTCACATTTGCTCACAACGCCGAAACCCGGCGTGATGTTCCCGGGCGGTGAGGCCCGAGCCGGGTCCGCCCGGTCGTCGTCGCCGCCTCGCCGAGTCGGCCTACCGCCAACGCAAGCGCACGCGTCGGTTCGGAACGACGACATCGGCGCGTAACCTGCTTGCGGCCCGCCGTAGGTTACGGTTGCGTACGTTTTCCCACGTCGGAGACACTGATGCGGACGAGCCGCCGCCTCGAGGACCAGTGAGGGAATCGCGTTGGGCCACTACATCGCAAACGTCCGCGACATCGAGTTCAACCTGTTCGAGGTCCTCGGTGTGGGCACCGTCCTGGGCACCGGCCCCTACGGCGACCTCGACGAGGACACGGTCCGGACGATCCTGGACGAAGCCGCCCGCCTGGCCGAAGGCCCGGTCGCCGAAACCTTCGCCTTCGCCGACCGCAACCCCCCGGTGTTCGACCCGGCCACCCACACCATCAGCGTGGCACCCGAGCTGGCCAAGACGGTGGAGACGATCAAGGAGGCCGGCTGGTGGCGGCTGATGCTCGACGAACAGATCGGCGGGATGGCCGCGCCGCCCCCGCTGGCGTGGGCGGTGAACGAAATGATCATCTGCGCCAACCCCTCTGCCAACTTCTTCTGCCTCGGCCCGTTGATGGCCCAGGCGCTGTACGTCGAGGGCAACGAACAGCAGCGGCGGTGGGCCGCCGAGGGCGTGGAGCGCGGATGGGCGGCCACCATGGTGCTCACCGAACCCGACGCCGGCTCCGACGTCGGCGCGGGCCGCGCCAAGGCCATCGAGCAACCCGACGGCACCTGGCATATCGAGGGCGTCAAGCGATTCATCTCCGGCGGCGAGGTGGGTGACACCGCCGAGAACATCTTCCACCTGGTGCTGGCCCGACCGGAGGGGGCGGGACCGGGCACCAAGGGGCTGAGCCTGTTCTACGTGCCCGAGTACCTCTTCGACCCGGACACGTTCGAACTCGGGCCCCGCAACGGCGTTTTCACCACGGGCCTGGAACACAAGATGGGGATCAAGTCCTCCCCCACGTGCGAATTGACTTTCGGCGCAACGGATGTGCCCGCGGTCGGCTACCTGGTGGGTGACGTGCACAACGGGATCGCGCAGATGTTCACCGTGATCGAGCACGCGCGCATGACGATCGGCGTCAAGGCCGCCGGGACCCTGTCCACCGGTTACCTCAACGCGCTGGCCTTCGCCAAGGAGCGGGTGCAGGGTGCGGACCTGACGCAGATGTCCGACAAGACCGCGCCGCGGGTCACCATCATGCACCACCCCGACGTGCGTCGTAGCCTGATGACGCAGAAGGCCTACGCCGAGGGCCTGCGGGCGCTGTACATGTACGCCGCCGCGCACCAGGAAGACACTGTGGCGCAACATGTTTCGGGTGCCGATCACGAGATGGCGCACCGGGTGGACGACTTGCTGCTGCCGATCGTGAAGGGCGTGAGCTCCGAACGGGCCTACGAAGTGCTGACCGAGTCGCTGCAGACGCTCGGCGGTTCGGGCTTCCTGCAGGACTACCCGCTCGAGCAGTACATCCGTGATTCCAAGATCGACTCGCTCTACGAGGGCACCACGGCGATCCAGGCGCTCGATTTCTTCTTCCGCAAGATCGTTCGAGACCGCGGCCAGGCGCTGCAGTTCGTGACGGCCCAGATCACCGCGACGATCGACTCCTGCGACGAGGCACTCAAACCGCAGGCCCAGTTGCTGCAGGCCGCGCTCGACGAGGTCACGGCGATGACGGCCGCGCTGACCGGATACCTGATGTCCGCCGCGCAACATCCGAGTGAAATCTACAAAGTCGGACTCGGATCGGTGCGGTACCTGCTGGCGGTGGGCGACCTGCTCATCGGCTGGCGGCTGCTGGTGCAGGCCGGCGTCGCCCACGCCGCGCTGGCGGACGCGGCCGGCAACGACGTGGCCTTCTATCAGGGCAAAGTCGCGACCGCGGCGTTTTTCGCCAAGAACATGCTTCCCAAACTCGCCTCCCTGCGCAAAGTCCTCGAGTCCATCGACGACGAGGTGATGCGCGTTTCCGAAAACGCATTCTGAGCGCCTCCGCGATTACACACAGGTTAGGTACAGGTTCGGCGGGTAAACCCTTTCGTTGGTGCTGACCACGATTGGAGAAACGTTGATGTCTGCCGGCAGTCGTACGCCTCTGTTCACCCGCGTCGCGGTAGTCGCCGTCGCGGGAACCACCGCACTGTCCATCGCCGCCTGCGGCTCGTCCAACAAGTCCAGTCCGCCGTCGACGTCCACCTCCACCGTCACCTCGACCACCACGTCGCCGGTGCCCGCCGCCGGTGAGGCCCGCGTCAGCGGCCTGATCGCCTCGGTCGCGGGCAACTCCGTTCAGGTGACCCAAGAGGACAACGCCACCGCCACCGTGAACTTCACGGCCACGACCAAGGTCACCGAGGTCACCCCCGCCGCGCTCACCGACGTCACCGCGGGCAACTGCGTCACCGTCCGGCCCGCAAACCAGGGGCAAGGCGGGCAGCCGGTGACCGCGGCGTCGGTGAAGGTCAGCCCGTCGGTCAACGGCACCTGCCCGAAGCCCAAGGCGGCCGCGCCCGGCGGTTCACCCGGCCCCGCCCCGTCGGGGGCGCCGACGCCACCGCCGGCAAAGCCCGCGCCCGTGCAGGGCTCGGTGGCCTCGGTGACGGGTAACACCATCAACGTCACGGGCACCGACCCGAGCGGCAACACCACTCAGACGGCCGTGACAGTCGACGACAAGACCAGGTACACCAAGCAGTCGTCGGCCACCACGGACGCGATCACGCAGGGCAAGTGCCTCACCGCGCGCGGCACCAAGGACAACAGCGGCGCGCTGCAGGCGACCAGCATCAACGTCCGGGCGGCCAACGACGGGAAATGCGGCGGCCCGGCCGGGCTGCCGCACGCCCACGGCTGACCGCCGCCGAACCCGCCGAGACAACCGTCACACCAGGCGAGCGCGGACGTGACCACCGCGCTCGCCTGGGTATTCGCTGGCGATGGCCAGCCCGCATTCGGAGGTGTGTCGATGCCCGCGACTTCGGTGAACCCGCGGCTGGCGCGGCTCGCGCTCGTCGCCGTCGTCGCGGTGGTCCTGCTGGGCGTCGCCATGTGCCGGTCGAGCGACACGACGACCGGCCATACCGCTAAACCGACGGTGGCGGCCGCGGCCCCGCCCAGCGCGGCGCCGCCCAGCGCGGCGCCGGCGCCCCCGCCCGTGGGCAAGGATTACGTCGAGGGCCTGATCCAGTCGGTGTCGGACGGCACGATCCGGCTCAGGACACGGACCGGGAGCGCGACGGTGGACTTCGCCCCGTCGACGCGGGTCGTGCAGGTCACCCCGGCCAAGCTGGCCGACGTCACCCCCGGCAGTTGCGTCAACGTGCGCGCCACCCCGCAGAGCGCGCCCAGCCGTGGCGCGATCGAGGCGCAGGCGGTGACGATCACCTCCGCCGTCGACGGCAAGTGCCCGCCGCCGGCCGGCTTCTACGGCACGGTCACGTCGGTCTCCGGCGACACCATCGCGGTCAACGGCATGGGTGCGCAAGCGACCCCGACCAACGTGACGGTCGCGAACTCGACCTCATACCAACTGCAGACGGCGTCGGACGCCCAGGCCATCGCGAACGGAAAATGCATGGGAGCGCAGGGAATTGAGGACGCCGGCGTGCTGCACGCCACGACCATCAGCCTGCAGACCTGCCCGCCGATGGGGCGCCCGCACCACCACCTGCACCTGCCACACCTGCCCTTCCACCTCTAGCGGCGATCGCAAGCGCGGCGAAGCCGGGCGCAGCGGGTCGCCGGGGCAGCCTTTAGACGGTGAAGCCGAGGGCGCGCAGTTGTTCGCGTCCGTCCTCGGTGATCTTGTCCGGGCCCCACGGCGGGTTCCACACCCAGTTGATCCGCAGGTCGTCGACCAGCCCGCTGCTGACGAGCGCGCTGCGGGACTGGTCCTCGATGACGTCGGTCAGCGGGCAGGCGGCTGAGGTCAGCGTCATGTCGAGCAGGGCGACGGTTCCCTCGTCGCCCTCTTCCACGTTGAGGCCGTACACCAGCCCGAGATCCACGACGTTGATGCCCAATTCGGGGTCGACGACGTCGCGCATCGCCTCCTCGAGGTCGGCAAGAAATTCGTCACCCGGTGCGGCGGTCTCGCTCATCCTTCTCCTCCTCGAAGTCCGCGTCCCTGTCCGCGCAAGCCTGGGCCAGGGCGTCCTTGAACGCCATCCAGCCCAGCAGCGCGCATTTCACCCGGGCCGGGTATTTGGCCACCCCGGCGAACGCGATGCCGTCGCCGAGGACGTCCTCGTCGCCCTCGATGGTGCCGCGTGAGGACACCATCTCGGTGAAGGCCGCGATGGTGTTGAGCGCCTCCGGCACCGTCTGACCGATCACCTGCTGGGTCAGCACCGAGGTGGCCGCCTGGCTGATCGAGCAGCCCTGGCCGTCGTAGGAGACGTCCGCGACGCGCTGACCGTCGTCGGAGAGCGCGACCCGCAGGGTCACCTCGTCACCGCAGACGGGGTTGACGTGATGCACCTGCGCACCGAACGGCTCCCGCAGCCCGCGGTGCTGCGGATGCTTGTAATGGTCGAGGATCACGTCCTGATACATCTGCTCCATGCGCACGGTCATTCGCTCCCAAAGAAATCGAGCGCGCGTCGCACGCCGGCCACCAGACGCTCGACCTCGTCGAGGGTGTTGTACACGGCGAACGACGCCCGGGCGGTCGCCGCCACGCCGAACCGGCGATGCAGCGGCATCGCGCAGTGATGCCCCACCCGCACCGCGACGCCGCCGTCGTCGAGCACCTGCCCGACGTCGTGCGCGTGCACGCCGTCCACGACGAACGAGACGGGCGAGCCCCGGTTCTCCATCGTGGTGGGCCCGACGATCCGCACGGCGTCGATGCGCGAGAGCCCGTCGATGGCCGCGGCGACCAGCTCGCGCTCGTGCGCCTCGACCGCGTCCATGCCGATGGCATTCAGGTACCGCGCCGCGGCGCCCAGCCCGACCACCTGGGAGGTCATCGGCGTGCCGGCCTCGAACCGTTGCGGTGCGGGCGCGTAGGTGGACGTCTCCATGGTCACGGTCTCGATCATCGACCCACCGGTGAGGAAGGGGGGCAGCTCCGAAAGCACCTCGCGACGGGCGTAGAGCACGCCTACCCCGTTGGGGGCCAACATCTTGTGTCCGGAGAACGCGGCGAAGTCGACGTCGAGCGCGTGCAGGTCCACGGGCTGGTGCGGCACCGACTGGCAGGCGTCCAGCACCGTCACGGCCCCCACCGCCTTGGCGCGGCCGACCAGTTCGGCCACCGGCGCCACCGCACCGGTCACGTTCGAGTGATGGCTGAAGGCAACGACCTTCACGCGCTCGTCGAGTTCCAGCGAGTCCAGGTCGATGCGCCCGTCGTCGGTGACGCCGTACCAGCGCAGCGTGGCACCGGTGCGGCGGGCGAGTTCCTGCCACGGGACGATGTTGGCGTGGTGCTCGAGCTCGGTGGTGACGATGACGTCACCCTGGCCGACGGCACGGTCAAACCTGTTGTCCCCCAGCACGTACGACGCCAGGTTGAGCGCCTCGGTGGCGTTGCGGGTGAACACCAGCTCGTCTGCACCGGCACCGACGAACGCCGCGATGTCGGCGCGGCCCTGCTCGTAGGCGTCGGTCGCCTCCTCCATCAGCTGATGCGCCCCACGGTGCACCGCGCCGTTGGAGGTGATCAAGAACTCCCGCTCGGCGTCGAGCACCTGCAGCGGTCGCTGCGACGTCGCGCCGGAATCCAGGTACGCCAACTGCTTTCCGCCGCGCATCACGCGCTTCAAGATCGGAAAGTCAGCGCGGATGGCGTCGACGTCCAGTGCATTCATGCCTACGCCCCTGCGGCCGCCGCCGCTTCGGTGAAGCGCACGTAGCCGTTCTCCTCGAGTTCGTCGGCCAACTCCGGACCGCCGGATTCGACGATCCGGCCGCCGACGAAGACGTGCACGAACTGCGGCCGGATGTAGCGCAGGATCCGGGTGTAGTGGGTGATCAACAGGATGCCGCCGTGCTCGGCCTCGGCGTAGCGGTTGACGCCCTCGCTGACCACGCGCAGCGCGTCGACGTCCAGGCCGGAGTCGGTCTCGTCGAGGATGGCGATCTTGGGCTTGAGCAGTCCCAGTTGCAGGATCTCGTGGCGCTTCTTCTCGCCGCCCGAAAATCCTTCGTTGACACTGCGTTCGGCGAACGCCGGGTCGATGTCGAGATCGGCCATGGCGGCCTTGACCTCCTTGACCCAGTGCCGCAGTTTGGGCGGCTCGCCGCGGACGGCGGTGGCGGCGCTGCGCAGGAAGTTCGACATCGACACCCCCGGCACCTCGACGGGGTACTGCATCGCCAGGAACAGTCCGGCACGGGCGCGCTCGTCGACGCTCATGTCCAGCACGTTCTGGCCGTCCAGCGTGATCGACCCGGACGTCACCCGATACTTCGGGTGACCGGCGATGGCGTAGGACAGCGTCGACTTGCCCGACCCGTTCGGCCCCATCACCGCATGCGTCTCACCGGAATTAACGGTCAGATTGACACCGTTGAGGATGGGGATCTCGCGGTGCCCCTCCGGCGCGTTGGGGTCTTCGACGCTGACGTGCAGGTCTTTGATCTCGAGTGTGGTCATGAGTCCGTTGTCTTCTCCGTGATTTCCAGTTCGTGTTCGATGGCGACGGTCAGGCGTTCCCGGATGTCCGGCACGGCGATCTTGGAGATGATCTCGCCGAAGAAGCCGCGCACCACCAGCCGCCGCGCCTGGTCTTCCGGGATACCGCGCGCCCGCAGGTAGAACAGTTGCTCGTCGTCGAAACGCCCGGTGGCGCTGGCGTGTCCGGCGCCGACGATCTCGCCGGTCTCGATCTCGAGGTTGGGCACCGAGTCGGCGCGCGCCCCGTCGGTGAGCACCAGGTTGCGGTTCACCTCGAAGGTCTCGGTGTCGGTGGCCTCGGCGCGGATCAGCACGTCACCCACCCAGACGGTGTGCGCATCGGGCCGCTCCGACGCCGGATCTCCTTGCAGCGCACCCTTGTAGAGCACGTTGGATTTGCAGTTGGGCTGCGCGTGGTCGACCAGCAGCCGCGACTCCAGGTGCTGCCCGTCGTCGGCGAAGTACAGCCCGAGCAGCTCCGCGTCCCCGCCCGGGGCGGCGTACCGCACGTTGGCCGACATCCGCACCACCTCGCCGCCCAGGGTGACGGCGACGTGCCGCAGCACCGCGTCCTTGCCCAGCCTGGCGTGGTGCGCGGACAGGTGCACCATGTCGTCGGCCCAGTCCGCAACCCACACGACGGTGAGCCGGGCGGCGTCGCCGACGATGAATTCGACGTTGTCGGCGTAGGTTCCGCTGCCCCGGTGGTCGATCACCACGACGGCCTCGCCGAGTTCGGCGATGCTGATCTGCAGGTGCCCGTAGGCAACCGCGCCGGCCCCGGGACCCGTCACGGCGATGTTGATCGGCTCGGCGACCTGCGTGTCCCGCCCGACGCTCACCAGCGTCGCGGAATTGAACGACGAAAATGCTTGCGCGGCAACACGGTCGGTGGGCACGCCGCCGCGGCCGAGCCGCTCGTCACCGCGGCGGACGGTCTCGACCTGCACGCCGGGCTGTTCGCTGACGTCGATCCGCGCCGCGCCCGTGGCCCGGGCCGAGCCGTCGTGCAGCCCGCGCAGCCGCCGCAGCGGGGTGAACCGCCAGATCTCGTCGCGCCCGCCGGGCACCTCGAAGGCGTCCACGTCGAAGGACGCGAACAGCTCACCTTTGTTGGCTGCGGCGAGGGCCGAACCCTCAACCGCCTCAGTCAATCCCGTCACTAGCCGACCGCACCTTCCATCTGCAGCTCGATCAGCCGGTTGAGCTCGAGGGCGTACTCCATGGGCAGTTCCTTGGCGATCGGCTCGACGAAGCCGCGCACCACCATCGCCATCGCCTCTTCCTCGGTCAGCCCGCGGCTCATCAGGTAGAACAGCTGGTTGTCGCTGACCTTGGACACGGTGGCCTCGTGACCCATGGTGACGTCGTCCTCGCGGATGTCGACGTAGGGGTAGGTGTCGCTGCGGCTGATCGTATCGACAAGCAGCGCATCGCATTTCACGCTGGAGCGGGAGCCGTGCGCGCCCTTGTTCACCTGCACCAGGCCGCGGTAGGAGGTGCGGCCGCCGCCGCGGGCCACCGACTTCGAGACGATGTTGCTCGACGTGTTCGGCGCCAGGTGCAGCATCTTGGCTCCGGCATCCTGGTGCTGGCCCTCGCCGGCGAAGGCGATCGACAACACCTCGCCCTTGGCGTGCTCCCCGGTCATCCACACCGCCGGGTACTTCATGGTCACCTTGGACCCGATGTTGCCGTCGACCCACTCCATGGTGGCGCCGGCTTCCGCGCGGGCCCGCTTGGTGACCAGGTTGTAGACGTTGTTCGACCAGTTCTGGATGGTGGTGTAACGGCAACGCCCGCCGGGCTTGACGATGATCTCCACCACCGCCGAGTGCAGCGAATCCGACTTGTAGATCGGCGCGGTGCAGCCCTCCACGTAATGCACGTACGCGTTCTCGTCGACGATGATCAGCGTCCGCTCGAACTGACCCATGTTCTCGGTGTTGATCCGGAAGTAGGCCTGCAGCGGGATGTCGACGTGCACCCCCGGCGGGACGTAGATGAACGAGCCGCCACTCCACACCGCGGTGTTCAGCGCGGAGAACTTGTTGTCCCCCGCCGGGATCACCGTGCCGAAGTACTGCTGGAAGAGGTCGTTGTGCTCGCGCAGCCCGGTGTCGGTGTCGACGAAGATAACCCCTTGCGCCTCAAGGTCTTCGCGGATCTGGTGGTACACCACCTCGGACTCGTACTGCGCGGCCACACCGGCGACCAGGCGCTGCTTCTCGGCCTCCGGGATGCCCAGCCTGTCGTAGGTGTTCCGAATGTCCTCGGGCAGGTCATCCCACGTGGCGGCCTGCTTCTCGGTGGACCGCACGAAGTACTTGATGTTGTCGAAGTCGATGCCCTCGAGGTTGGAGCCCCACGTCGGCATCGGCTTGCGGTCGAAGATGCGCAGCGCCTTCAGGCGCATCTGCAGCATCCAGTCGGGCTCGTTCTTCTTCGCCGAGATGTCACGGACCACCGCCTCGGACAGCCCGCGTTGTGCGCTGGCGCCCGCGACGTCCGAGTCCGCCCAGCCGTAGCCGTAGCGGCCCAGGGAGGCGATGGCCTCCTCCTGGGTCAACGGCCCGTCTGCCGTCTTGATGGCCTGCTGGGCCTCGGGCGTGAGGGTCATAGCGACGCTCCTTCGATGCTCGTGGGGTCGGGGCGCGGGCTGGGCGCCTTCGAACTAGGGACAGTGAGAGGCACGTGGGTGGTGCAGGCGCAGTTCCCGTTGACGATGGTCGCCAACCGCTGCACGTGGGTCCCGAGCACCTCGGCCATGGCCTGCTGCTCGGCCTCGCACAACTCCGGGAATTCCTCGGCGACGTGCGACACCGGGCAGTGGTGCTGGCAGATCTGCACGCCGTGGATCGGGCCGCCCACGCGTGCCGTGGTGGCGACGTAACCCGCCTTGGTGAGCGCGCCGGCCACCCGCTCGGCGGCGGCCTCGACTTCGGCGTCGTCCTCGCTGCCCGCGGCCGGCACGCCGGCCAGGATCGTGTCGATGCGCTGCCGGGCGAACGTGCGTACCGCGTCCTCCCCGCCGATCTCGCGGAGCTGGCGCATAGCCGCCGCCGCCAGGTCGTCGTAGGCGTGCTCGAGCTTGGCGCGGCCCGCCGCAGTCAGCCGGAACCGCTTGGCGGGACGCCCGCGCCCCGCCTGCTGCCAGGACGCGGCGGGCACCGACTCGGCGTCGCCCGCCTCGATCAGGGCGTCGAGATGGCGCCGCACGCCAGCGGCCGCCAGCCCGAGCCGGCCGCCGATCTCGCCGGCGGTGATCGATCCGGACTCCACCAGCAGGCGCACGATGGCGCGGCGGGTGTGACCATCCGGCACCGCCGCCGCCGTGCTGACGGCAGCGTCATCGAGGCCGGTCCGGAATTTCACAACACCAGTGTGACGCAATTCCGGGGATCGGTCCACCAAGGGTGCCCTCAGTGGCCGTTGGACCGGTCAGACCCGGGTTCGTCAATCACACGAAAGCGAGGCTACTGGACCGGCCGCTTTGCGTTCCGACGGGATGTTCGTCGCGGCCCGTCTCTGCGCCTTCGCCAACGCCGAAGACCATTGGCAGCCACGATGGGACCTTCGCCCGTAGTGCCGGGCCTTCCACGCCCCATAGCGTCGACGGTGGTATTGAAACCCCCCACAGAAGGATTTGACATGGCTGAGACAACTGAATCGAAGTCCATCACATCGCGTTCGACCGACCTGCTCGACGAAGTACGTGAATCGGCAAAGGCCGGACAGCACGCTGCAGTCGAAGCGCTCCGCGCGTTCCACAAGACCCTTGACGACGCAATCCCGGAGGCGGTCCAACCGCTCCGCACGAAGATCGTCGACGCCGCCATCGAACTGGCCGACAAGCTCGTCGCCGCCCAATATCAGTTCAACCGCAAGCTGGTTTCGACCGCGGACCGGGCCCTGAGCAAGGCCGACGGCGAAGAGAAGTAGCAACGACGCGGTCCCGGCTTTTGACGGCTCATCGTCAAACGACGTTACGGATCATGCGCTTGCGTGTGAGCCGCCGAGTTGGTCAATAGCCGGGATCCGCTGCGCGGGCTAAATCCGCTGCGGCCGAACGCAATTGGTCCACGGAGTCCAGCCTTGCCGGAAACCCGACCCGGGCGTAGGCGGTTCCGCGGGGGGTATCCACCCGCAGATCGAGGCCGTAGCGGTCGACGCCAGTACACATTGCGCTGTCGGTGTCGGGGTAGCCGCCGAAGGTCCGGGCCATAGCCGCTAGGGCGTCGGCGTGGTCGGCGTTGAGATGGGCGCGGGCCCGGGCGGCCGCCGGCGCAATCGGATCCGGGGAGGCGGCGGCATACTGGTCGCCGGTGGCCGAGTCCATCCGGCCGTATCCACCCACCCACCGCACCCGGTGAACTAGTAGCACCCACAGGCTGAAGTCGTTGAAGTCCAGGTAGGACCGGGCGGCGGGGACCGAGTCCAGGTATGCCGCCCGGGCCTTGTCGCGCCCGGACCCAGTGGGCTTTGCGACCAGCCCGGCCAGGGTGATCCGGCTGCGGGCCAGCGGATCGGTGTCGCCGCCGGCCGCCACGATCGACAAGCTGGCCCTTGGGTCGCCCACGAGGTTGCGGCCGTGCTCGGCCAGGCTCGAGACGCACAGCACCGGCATCCCATCCAGTAGGCCGTAAGCCACCAGCGACGCCCACGGGTCGCCATCAGCGGTCAAGGTGGCCATCGTGGCGGCGTTGGTGGCGGCGGCGATGGTGCGCGCCTGTTCCGCCGCAGACGGACGTGCGTCGTTGGTCGGTGGGTGCAGGGGCGGGGGTGCGGAGGGTCGGTCCCCGGGGTCGCCATGGTCGCGAATCGCCACGAACGCGAGGCTACGCGTGAGGACGGCCCGGACAACGGCGCCGGGACGACCGTCGGGGTGGCCGTCCGCGGACGTCATGGCGACGGGGCGAGCCGGCGGGCGGCGAGCCCCCGGCAGCTAAGCTGCACGGATGGCAGCCCGCCACCACGCGCTGAGCTCGTCGATCGCCAGCCTGCATGGCGACGAGCAGGCGGTGGGCACGCCGCTGAACGATACCGAGCTGACCGCGCTGCAGCGCACCCGCCTGTTCGGGGCGACCGGCACCATCCTGATGGCGATCGGCGCGCTGGGCGCCGGAGCCCGGCCCGTCGTGCAGGACCCCACCTTCGGCGTGCGGTTGCTCAACCTGCCGTCCCGGATCCAGACGGTGTCGTTGACGATGACGACGACCGGCGCGGTCATGATGGCGCTGGCCTGGCTGATGCTCGGCCGGTTCGCGTTGGGCAGCAGGCGGATGTCGCGCGGCGACCTGGACCGCACCCTGCTGCTGTGGGTGCTGCCGCTGCTGATCGCGCCGCCGATGTACAGCAAGGACGTCTACTCCTACCTGGCCCAGAGCCAGATCTCGCTGGAAGGGCTCGACCCCTACCGGGTGGGTCCGGCGTCCGGCCTGGGCCTGTCGCACGTGTTCACGCTGTCGGTGCCCACCTTGTGGCGGGAGACGCCGGCGCCCTACGGCCCGCTGTTCCTGTGGATCGGCCGCGGCATCTCGGCGATCACCGGGGAGAACATCGTCGCCGCCGTGCTGTGTCACCGGCTGGTGGAGCTGATCGGCGTGGGACTGATCGTGTGGGCGACACCGCGGCTGGCCCGGCGCTGCGGCGTCGCCGAGGTCAGCGCGCTGTGGCTGGGCGCGGCCAACCCGCTGCTGATCATGCATCTGGTCGCCGGCGTGCACAACGAGGCGCTGATGCTCGGGCTGATGCTGGCCGGGGCCGAGTTCGCGCTGCGCGGCATCGACGCGCCGCGGCTGTTCCCCGCCTCCTGGCGGCCCGGCCCCGACTGGGAACCGCTGGGCATGCTGCTGGCCGGCGCCGTCCTGATCACGCTGTCGTCGCAGGTGAAGCTGCCGTCGCTGCTGGCGCTCGGGTTCGTCACGATGGCCCTGGCCTACCGCTGCGGGGGGAACCTGCGGGCGCTGCTGCTGGCGGGCGGTGCGATGACCGCGCTGTCGTTGGCGGTGATGGCGGTCGTCGGCTGGGCCAGCGGGCTCGGGTTCGGCTGGATCTACACCCTCGGCACCGCCAACGTCGTGCGCAGCTGGTTGTCGCCGCCGACGCTGCTGGCCCTGGGCACCGGGCAGGTGGGGATCCTGCTGGGGCTCGGCGATCACACCACCGCGGTGCTGGGGCTCACCCGTTTTATCGGTGTGCTGATCATCACGGTGATGGTGGGCTGGCTGCTGGTGGCCGTCTTCCGCGGCCGCCTGCACCCGATCGGTGGCCTGGGCGTGGCGCTGGGCGTCACCGTGCTGTTGTTTCCCGTCGTGCAGCCCTGGTACCTGCTGTGGGCGATCATCCCGCTGGCCGCCTGGGCGACCCGCAGCGGGTTCCGGGCGGCGGTCATCGTCATCACCCTCGTCGTCGGGATCTTCGGCCCGACGGCCAACGGGGACCGCTTCGCGCTGTTCCAGATCGTGGACGCCACCCTGGCCAGCACCGTCATCGTGGCGGCGCTCATTGCGCTGACCTACACCCGGCTGCCATGGCGGCGGCTGCCGGCCGACGCCGCCGAAGCGCCTCCCGACGCCGTCGAGACCGCCCCGGCGGCCGAGACCACCCAGACCACCCGGGCCACCCCGCGTTCCGAGGCGGTGCCCGACGCCTACGCTGATTCCACGTGAGCCGCGCCGACGACGATGCAGAGCGAAGCGATGAGGTGGGGGCACCTCCCGCCAGCGGGGGAGAGCGGCGCTCGTGAGCTCGGACGTTCCTGAAACAGTCGTACGACTGCGCGGGGTGAGCAAGCACTACGGATCCACCACGGCCGTCGCCGATCTCGACCTCGAGGTGCACGCCGCCGAAGTGCTCGCCCTGCTGGGCCCCAACGGGGCCGGCAAGACCACGACGGTCGAAATGTGCGAGGGCTTCGTGCGCCCGGACGCCGGCACCATCGAGGTGCTCGGGCTGGACCCGATCGCCGACAACGCCCGCCTGCGCACCCGCATGGGCGTGATGCTGCAGGGCGGCGGCGGTTATCCCTCCGCGCGCGCCGGCGAAATGCTCGAGCTGGTCGCCTCCTACGCCGCCGACCCCCTGGACCCGGCCTGGCTGCTGGACACCCTGGGCCTCACCGACGCCGCGCGCACCACGTACCGCCGGCTCTCCGGCGGGCAGCAGCAGCGGTTGGCGCTGGCGTGCGCGCTGGTCGGCCGGCCCGAGCTGGTCTTCCTCGACGAGCCGACCGCGGGCCTGGACGCGCACGCCCGGCTGCTGGTGTGGGAACTGATCGACGCGCTGCGCCGCGACGGTGTGACGGTGGTGCTGACCACCCACCAGCTCAAGGAGGCCGAGGAGCTCGCCGACCGGCTGGTCATCATCGACCACGGCGCGACGGTGGCCGCCGGCACACCGGCCGAGCTGATGCGCGCGGGCGCCAAGGACGAATTGCGGTTCACCGCGCCGCCGCGGCTCGACCTGTCGCTGCTGACCGCCGCCCTGCCGGAGGACTACCGGGCCAGCGAGGTGACGCCGGGCGAGTACCTGGTCGAGGGCCCGGTCGACCCGCAGGTGCTGGCCACCGTCACGGCGTGGTGCGCGCGGATCGACGTGCTGGCCACCGACATGCGCGTCGAGCAGCGCAGCCTCGAGGACGTGTTCCTCGACCTCACCGGCAGGAAGTTGCGGCAGTGACCGAATCGAGCGTCTTCCCCATGGGAACCTTCACCCCCGACCCGCGCCCGGCCCCCGTCCCGCGGATGCTGGCCGCCCAGTTCCGCCTGGAGCTCAAGCTGCTGCTCCGCAACGGCGAGCAGCTGCTGCTGACCATGTTCATCCCGATCACGCTGCTGGTCGGGCTCACCCTCTTGCCGTTCGGGTCGTTCGGCCACAACCGCGCCGCCACCTTTGTCCCGGTCATCATGGCCCTCGCGGTGATCTCGACCGCGTTCACCGGGCAGGCCATCGCGGTCGCCTTCGACCGGCGCTACGGCGCGCTCAAACGGCTGGGGGCGACCCCGCTGCCGGTCTGGGGCATCATCGCCGGAAAGTTGCTGGCCGTGGTCACGGTGGTGTTCCTGCAGGCGATCCTGTTGGGGGCCATCGGGTTTGCGCTGGGCTGGCGGCCGGCCCTGGCCGCTCTGGCGCTGGGCGCGGCGGTCATCGCGCTGGGCACCGCGGGTTTCGCGGCCCTCGGGCTGTTGCTCGGCGGCACGCTGCGGGCCGAGATCGTGCTCGCCGTCGCCAACCTGCTGTGGTTCGTCTTCGCCGGCCTCGGCGCGCTGACGGTGGAGAGCGGGATGATCCCGACCGGGGTCAAGTGGGCGGCCCGGCTCACCCCGTCGGGCGCGCTCACCGAGGCGCTGTCGCGGGCGATGGCGCTGTCGGTGGATTGGTTCGGGGTAATCGTCCTGGCCGTGTGGGGGGCGCTCGCCGCGCTCGCCGCGCGGCGCTGGTTTCGGTTCACCTGACGCGGGCTCGGCTCGGCGGGGCTCGGCTCGGGGTCGGCTCGGGGTCGGCTCGGTTTATGTCTGGTGACGGCAGGGCTTACTACAGGACGTAGTTTTCGTTGGCCTACCATCGGGCCATGCCCGGACGAACGCTGATGCGGTTGGTGGACCTGCTTCCCAACCCGAGCGTGCGCGCCCAGCGCCTCGTCGCCGCGGCCGTCGTCCTCACCCAGGGCACCATCGCCGTCACCGGGGCGATCGTCCGCGTCACCGCGTCGGGGTTGGGTTGTCCGACCTGGCCGCAGTGCTTTCCGGGCAGCTTCACCCCGGTCGCGCACGCCGAGGTGCCGCGCATTCACCAGGCGGTCGAGTTCGGCAACCGCATGATCACCTTCGCGGTGGTCATCGCGGCGGCGCTGGCCGTGCTGGCCGTGACCCGGGCCCGGCGGCGCCGGGAAGTCCTGATCTATGCGTGGCTCATGCCGGTGTCGACGGTGGTGCAGGCGGTGATCGGCGGCATCACCGTGCGCACCGGGCTGCTGTGGTGGACGGTGGCCATCCACCTGCTGACCTCGATGACGATGGTGTGGCTGTCGGTGTTGCTCTACGTCAAGATCGGCGAGCCCGACGACGGTGTGCCGCAGCGGCGCGTGCCCAAGCCGCTGCGCGCCCTGACCGCACTGATCGGCCTGGATCTGGCGGTGGTGCTGGTCACCGGCACGCTGGTGACGGCGGCCGGTCCGCACGCGGGCGACCGCAGCCCCACCCGGACGGTGCCCCGCCTCGAAATCGCGGTCGAGACCCTGGTGCACGCGCACTCGTCGCTGCTGGTCGCCTACCTCGCCCTGCTGGTCGGGCTCGGCTTCGGGCTGCTGGCCGTGCACGCCGCGCGGCCGATCCTGCGTCGGCTGATCGTGCTGCTCGCGCTGGTCTGCGCGCAGGCCGCCGTCGGCACCGCCCAGTACTTCACCGGGGTGCCCGCCGCCCTGGTCGCCCTGCACGTCGCCGGCGCCGCCGCGTGCACCGCGGCCACGGCCGCGCTATGGGCCTCGATGCGAGAGCGGGCCGAGCCCCAGCCGCTCGCAGGCTGACTCGACGGCGAGCGCGAAGTCGCGCTCGGCGCGCTCGCGGGTGGCGGCGTCCAGGTGCTGCCAGCCCAGCGGCGGCGCGACGAGGTCCAGCCGCACCAGCCCGTCCCCGCTCACGTCGGCGCGCGCGTACAGCAACTCGCGGACAGCGACTCCGGAGCGCTCGGCGGCCGACGCGATCGCGGCGTAACCGAGGTCCCACCACTCGAAGTCCGGGTCGACCGGCCAGGCGTGGGACTGCTTGCCGCCCAGGAAGATCAGCGCCACGTCCGCCGCCCCGCCCGGCCGAGTAGGCACCCCGTCGTTATCGAGGTCACGCAGATACCGCTCGTCGAGGTTCCAGGCGACCGCGTCGGGCGGGTTGAGCAGGTGGCGCACGCGCCGGGTCCAGGCCAGGAATTCGTCACGCCGGCCGCCGTCCGCGGAGGCACGCAGAATCACCAGGTCGGCGCGCAGCGTCTCCGGGTCGTCCCACGCCAGCCAGCGGGCGTGCAGCCCGCGAGCCCGCAGCGCGGGGACCAGGCCGGCGTCGCCGGGATCGCCGCCGGGCCCCGCCAGCACGATGCGGGGATGGAAGATGTCCGGGCGGGCGAGTTTCATGCCCGGGCATGATAAGCACATGCACGCAATCGAAGTCAGGGAAACCGGCGGCCCCGAGGTGCTGCGCTACGTCGACGCGCCACAACCGGTGCCCGGTCCCGGCGAGGTGCTGATCAAGGCCGACGCGGTCGGCGTCAACTACATCGACACCTACTTCCGCTCGGGGCAGTACCCGCGCGAGTTGCCGTTCATCCTCGGCTCCGAGCTGTGCGGCACCGTCGCCGCGACCGGTGACGACACCGACGGCTTCAGCGTCGGCGACCGGGTGGTCAGCGCGTCGGCGTCCGGCGGCTACGCCGAGTACGCCACCGCCCCAGCGTTTTTGACCGCACACGTGCCGGACGGGGTGAATTCCGACGTGGCGGCATCGGTGCTGCTGAAGGGCCTGACGGCGCACTACCTGCTGAATTCGGTGTATCCGGTGCAGGCCGGCGACACGGTGCTGGTGCACGCGGGCGCGGGCGGGGTCGGGCTGATCCTGACGCAGTGGGCGCACCTGCTCGGCGCGCGGGTCATCACCACGGTCTCCACCCCGGAGAAGGCGCGGCTGTCCAGGCGGGCCGGTGCGGACGAGGTGCTGTCCTACCCCGAGGACGCCGAAGAGTTCGGCAGGCGGATCCGCGGGCTCACCGACGGCGCCGGCGTCGAGGCCGTGTACGACGGCGTCGGCGCCACCACGTTCGACGCGAGCCTGGCCAGCCTGGCCGTGCGCGGCACACTGGCGCTGTTCGGGGCGGCCAGCGGACCCGTTCCGCCGTTCGATCCTCAGCGCCTCAACGCCGCCGGCTCGGTGTTCTTGACCCGGCCGTCGCTGGCGCACTTCATTCGCACCGGCCAGGAATTCAGTTGGCGGGCAGAGGAATTGTTCGACGCGATCGCCGGCGGGGTTATCACCATCGAGGTCGGTGGGCGGTATCCGCTCGCCGAGGCCGCGCGCGCCCACCGGGACCTGCAGGGCCGCAAGACCGCCGGCTCGATCGTGCTGCTGCCCTGAACGGCGGCGTCAGAACAGGTGCGGCAGCGCGATCACCGAGTCGACCGCCAACGCGCAGAACACCACCGCGAGGTAGTTGTTGGATTGCAGGAACAACCGCAGCGGCTTGACGGGCTCGCCGGCGCGAACCCCGGTGTACAGCTGGTGGGCCATCGCCAGGAACCAGACCCCGGCGACGACGGCGACCGCCGCGTACAGCCAGCCGGTGGCCAGGGTCAGCGCCAGCGTCGACAGCACCGTCAGCCACGTGTAGACGAGGATGTGCTTGGTGACCTGACGCTCGGTCGCCACGGCGGGCAGCATCGGCACACCGGCCGCCTTGTAGTCGTCCTTGTAGCGCATCGCCAGCGCCCAGGTGTGCGGCGGCGTCCAGAAGAAGATGATGGCGAACATCACCAGCGCCGGCCAGCCGATGGTGCCGGTGACGGCCGACCAGCCGATCATCACCGGCATGCAGCCGGCCGCCCCGCCCCACACGACGTTCTGCGACGTGCGGCGCTTGAGCAGCAGCGTGTAGACGAACACGTAGAAGGCGATGGTGGCCAGCGCCAGCAGACCCGACAGCAGGTTCGTCGTCCACCACAGCCAGAAGAACGAGCCCACCGTGAGCGCCAAACCAAACACCAACGCGTTGCGCGTCGGCACCGCGGCGCGGGCCAGGGGGCGGCGCGCGGTGCGCTTCATCACCTTGTCGATGTCCGCGTCGGCCACGCAGTTGAGCGTGTTGGCTCCCCCGGCGGCCAGCATGCCGCCGATCAGCGTGTTGAAGATCAGCAGCGGGTTCACCGCTCCGCGGTGGGCGAGCAGCATGGCGGGTATCGCGGTCACCAGCAACAGTTCGATGACCCGCGGCTTGGTCAGCGCCAAATACGCCAGCACCGTGCCGTGTATTCGGCTCGGTATCCGGCTCGGGGCGACGCGCCCGCGAACGCTCACGCAATAACTCCTCGGGGTCGCAGCAGCGCGCAGCATCTACTACACACGATGGTAGACCGCGGGCCGGTGATGGCCCGCCCGCAGGGTCCATTCATCCAGGCTTCTCCCAGATTTCCGAACTGAATGTTACGGGTCGCGGGCCACCGCGTAATTTTCACACCAGCCGGCGGCGGGTACCCGAAACCTGCACTGCAAGAGCCGGCCATCCCGCACTAGGGTGGGATTGATCAGCTTGATGACCCTTAGGACTGAGTCTGTGACCACACTCGAAGAGATCTCTACGCTGACCCAACCGCACCTCCCCGACGACTGGTCCGAGCTCGACTCGGCCGCCGTCGACACCATCCGGGTGCTGGCCGCCGACGCGGTCCAAAAAGTCGGCAACGGACACCCCGGAACGGCGATGAGCCTGGCTCCCCTGGCCTACACGCTGTTCCAGCGAACGATGCGCCACGACCCCAGCGACACCTACTGGCTGGGCCGCGACCGGTTCGTGTTGTCGTGTGGCCACAGCAGCCTGACGCTGTACATCCAGCTGTACCTGGGCGGGTTCGGCCTGGAGCTCTCCGACATCGAGTCGCTGCGCACCTGGGGATCCAAGACGCCCGGGCACCCGGAGTTCCGGCACACCAAGGGCGTCGAGATCACCACCGGCCCGTTGGGCCAGGGCCTGGCCTCGGCGGTGGGCATGGCGATGGCCGCGCGCTACGAGCGCGGCCTGTTCGACCCCGACGCCGCCCCGGGGACCAGCCCGTTCGATCACCTCATCTACGTGATCGCCTCCGACGGCGACATCGAGGAGGGCGTCACCTCGGAGGCGTCGTCGCTGGCCGCCGTGCAGCAGCTGGGCAACCTGATCGTCTTCTACGACCACAACCAGATCTCGATCGAGGACGACACCAACATCGCGCTGTGCGAGGACACCGCCGCGCGCTACGAGGCCTACGGCTGGCACGTGCAGAGGGTCGAGGGCGGCGAGAACGTCGTCGGGATCGAGGAGGCCATCGCCAACGCCAAGGCGGTCACCGATCGGCCGTCCTTCATCGAGTTGCGGACCATCATCGGCTTCCCGGCGCCCAAGTTGATGAACACCGGCAAGGCGCACGGCGCGGCGCTGGGCGACGAGGAAGTCGAGGCCGTCAAGGAGATCCTCGGCTTCGACCCCAACAAGACGTTCGAGGTGCGCGACGAGGTCATCGCCCACACCCGCAAGCTGGTGGACCGGGGCAAGGAAGCGCACGAGAAGTGGCAGGCGGACTTTGACGCGTGGACGCAGCGCGAACCCGACCGCAAGGCGCTGCTGGACCGGTTGACCGCCGAGGAGCTGCCCGACGGCTGGGACGCCGACATCCCGCGCTGGGAACCCGGCGACAAGGCGCTGGCGACCCGCGCGGCGTCCGGCAAGGTGCTCAATGCCGTGGGTCCCAGACTTCCCGAGTTGTGGGGCGGCTCGGCCGACCTGGCGGGCAGCAACAACACCACCATGGACAACGTCAAATCCTTTGGGCCGCCCTCTATTTCGACCAAGGACTACACCGCGGACTGGTACGGCCGCACGCTGCACTTCGGTGTGCGCGAGCACGCGATGGGCGCGATCCTGTCCGGCATCGTGCTGCACGGCCCGACCCGGGCTTACGGCGGCACGTTCCTGCAGTTCTCCGACTACATGCGCCCGGCGGTGCGACTGGCCGCGCTGATGGACATCGACACCATCTACGTGTGGACGCACGATTCCATCGGCCTCGGCGAGGACGGGCCGACGCACCAGCCGATCGAGCACCTCGCGGCGCTGCGCGCCATCCCGAAGCTGTCGGTGGTGCGCCCGGCCGACGCCAACGAGACGGCCTACGCCTGGCGCACGATCCTGGCCCGCGGCAACGGCAGCGGCCCGGTCGGGCTGATCCTGACCCGGCAGGGCGTGCCGATCCTCGAGGGCACCAACGCCGAGGGCGTGGCCAAGGGCGGCTACATCCTCGGTGACGAAGGCACGGAGGACCCCGACGTCGTGTTGATCGCCACCGGGTCGGAGGTTCAGCTCGCGGTGGAGGCGCAGAAGTTGTTGGCCGACAAGGACATCGTCGCGCGAGTGGTGTCCATGCCGTGCGTGGAATGGTTCGAGTCGCAGCCCGAGGACTACCGCGACAGCGTCCTGCCCCCGTCGGTGTCGGCCCGGGTGGCGGTCGAGGCGGGCGTCGCGCAGCCCTGGCACAAGCTCGTCGGCGACACCGGCAAGATCGTGTCGATCGAACACTACGGCGAATCCGCCGACTACAAAACGTTGTTCCGTGAATTCGGTTTCACCGCAGAAGCCGTCGCCTCCGCCGCGGAACAGGTAGTGGACAACTGAGAAAGGGGGGTTCACATGACCCAGAACCCTAACCTCGCCGCGCTCAGCGCCGCGGGGGTTTCCGTTTGGCTGGACGACTTGTCGCGCCAGCGGCTGCAGTCGGGCAACCTGCAGGAGCTGATCGACACCAAGAGCGTCGTCGGCGTGACCACCAACCCGTCGATCTTCCAGAAGGCGCTGGCCGAGGGTGACTCCTACGACGGCCAGATCGCCGAGCTCGCCGAGCGCGGCGCCGACGTCGACGCCACCATCCGCACCGTCACCACCGACGACGTGCGCAACGCCTGCGACGTGCTCAAGCCCCAGTGGGAGGCGTCCGACGGCGTCGACGGCCGGGTGTCCATCGAGGTGGACCCGCGGCTGGCGGACGAGACCGACAAGACCGTCGCGCAGGCCGTCGAGCTGTGGAAGATCGTCGACCGGCCGAACCTGTTCATCAAGATCCCGGCCACCAAGGCGGGCATCCCGGCCATCACGGCCGTTCTCGCCGAAGGGATTTCGGTCAACGTCACGCTGATCTTCTCCGTCGAGCGGCACCGCCAGGTGATGGACGCCTACCTGGCCGGCCTGGAGAAGGCCCGGGAGGCGGGTCACGACCTGTCCAAGATCCATTCCGTGGCATCGTTCTTCGTTTCCCGGGTGGACACCGAGGTGGACAAGCGGCTGGAGAAGATCGGCTCCGAGGAGGCGCTCGCGCTGCGCGGCCAGGCCGGTGTGGCCAACGCCCGGCTCGCCTACGCCGCCTACCAGGAGGTGTTCGAGGGCGGCGATCGCTACGAGGCGCTCAAGGGTGACGGGGCCCGCGTGCAGCGCCCGCTGTGGGCGTCAACCGGGGTCAAGAACCCCGACTACTCCGACACCCTCTACGTCACCGAACTGGTCGCGCCCAACACGGTGAACACCATGCCGGAGAAGACGATCGACGCCGTCGCCGACCACGGCGAGATCAAGGGCGACACGGTCACCGGCACCGCGCAGGCCGCGCAAGGGGTGTTCGACAAGCTGGCCGGGGTCGGGATCGACCTCACCGACGTGTTCGTGGTGCTGGAGAAAGAGGGCGTGGACAAGTTCGTGGAGTCGTGGACCGAGCTGCTGGAGGAGACGCAGAAGCAGCTGGGTTCCGCCTCCAAATGAGCCCGGCCCGTACCGCTGCAGAATGGCAAAACCCGTTACGGGACAAGCGCGACAAGCGGCTGCCGAGGATCGCCGGCCCCTGCGGGATGGTGATCTTCGGCGTCACCGGTGACCTCGCCCGCAAGAAGGTGATGCCGGCCATCTACGACCTGGCCAACCGCGGGCTGCTGCCGCCCAGCTTCTCACTGGTGGGCTTCGCCCGCCGGGACTGGGAGACCCAGGACTTTCGCAAGGTCGTCTACCAGGCCGTCAAGGATCACTGCCGGACGCCCTTTCGGGAGGAGAACTGGGAGCGGCTGGCCGAGGGATTCCGTTTCGTGCCAGGCTCTTTCGATGACGACGAGTCGTTCAGCCGGCTGGCCGAAACCCTGGACAAGCTGGACGCCGAGCGCGGCACCGGCGGCAACCACGCCTTCTACCTGGCCATCCCGCCGAAGTCCTTCCCCGTGGTGTGCGACCAGCTGCACCGGTCGGGGCTGGCCCGCCCGCAGGGCGATCGATGGAGCCGGGTCGTCATCGAGAAGCCCTTCGGGCACGATCTGGAGAGCGCGCAGGCGCTCAACCATTCGGTCAACGTCGTCTTCCCCGAAGAGGCGGTGTTCCGCATCGACCACTATCTGGGCAAGGAAACTGTCCGCAACATCCTGGCGTTGCGGTTCGCCAATCAGTTGTTCGACCCGATCTGGAATGCGCACTACGTCGACCACGTACAGATCACCATGGCCGAGGACATCGGATTGGACGGGCGCGCAGGCTATTACGACGGCATCGGGGCCGCCCGCGACGTCATCCAGAACCACCTGATGCAGCTGCTCGCGCTGACCGCGATGGAAGAGCCGGTCAGCTTCAACCCGGCGGCGCTGCAGACCGAGAAGATCAAGGTGCTTTCCGCGACGCAGCTGGCCCAGCCGCTCGACGAGACCACCAGCCGCGGCCAATACACCGGCGGCTGGCAGGGCGGCGAGAAGGTCGTCGGGCTGCTCGACGAGGAGGGGTTCGCCAAGGACTCCACCACCGAGACGTTCGCCGCGATCACCCTGGAGGTGGACACCCGCCGCTGGGCCGGCGTGCCGTTCTACCTGCGCACCGGGAAACGGCTGGGCCGCAGGGTCACCGAGATCGCGCTCGTCTTCAAACGCGCCCCGCACCTGCCGTTCGACGCCACCATGACCGACGAGCTGGGTACCAACGCCATGGTCATCCGGGTGCAGCCCGACGAGGGCATCACGCTGCGGTTCGGTTCCAAGGTGCCCGGTACTGCGATGGAGGTCCGCGACGTTAACATGGACTTCTCCTACGGCTCGGCGTTCGCCGAGGAGTCGCCCGAGGCCTACGAACAGCTGATCCTCGACGTGCTGCTGGGCGAGCCGTCGCTGTTCCCTGTCAACGAGGAGGTCGAATTGGCCTGGGAGATATTGGATCCCGTCCTCGACAACTGGGCGGCCGACGGCAAGCCCGAGCCTTACGAGGCGGGGACGTGGGGCCCGGAGTCCGCGTTCGAGATGCTGCACCGGACCGGTCGCGAATGGCGGCGGCCGTGATCATCGACATGCCGGACACCACCACCACCGCGGTCAACAAGAAGCTCGACGAACTGCGGGAGAAGGTCGGCGCCGTGACGATGGGCCGCGTGCTGACGCTCATCATCGCGCCGGACAGCGACGCCATCCTCGAGGAATCGCTCGAGGCGGCCAACAACGCCAGCCACGAGCATCCCAGCCGGATCATCGTCACGATGCGGGGCGACCCGTATGCCGACGAACCGCGCCTGGACGCGCAGTTGCGCGCAGGCGGTGACACCGGGGCCACCGAGGTGGTGATCCTCAGCCTGTCCGGGGCGCTCGCCGGGCACGCCGCCAGCGTCGTGACGCCGTTCCTGCTTCCCGACATTCCCGTGGTGGCCTGGTGGCCGGACATCGCCCCGGCGATTCCCGCCCAGGATCCGTTGGGCAAGTTGGCGATTCGGCGCATCACCGACGCCACCAAGGGAACCGACCCGCTATCGGCGATCAAGGGCCGACGGTCCGGATACACCGCCGGAGACACCGACCTGGCGTGGGCGCGCATCACCTATTGGCGGGCGCTGCTCACCTCGGCCGTGGACCTGGCGCCGCACGAACCGATCGAGTCGGCACTGGTGTCCGGCCTGAAAACCGAACCGGCGCTTGACATCCTCGCGGGCTGGCTGGCCAGCCGGATCGACGGCCCGGTGCGCCGGGCGGTCGGCGAGCTCAAGGTGGAGCTGGTCCGCAAGAGCGAGACCATCGTGTTGAGCCGGCCCCAGGAGGGCAGGACGGCGACACTGAGCCGCACCGCCAAGCCGGAGGCCCTACTACCCTTGGCGCGCAGGGAGACCGGCGAGTGCCTCGCCGAAGACCTGCGGCGGCTCGACCCCGACGAGATTTACCAGACAGCGCTGGAAGGCATTGAGAAAGTGCAGTACGTGTGAGCACCATCATCGAAGTTTTCCCCGAGACTCAGGCCCTGGTCGAGGCCGCGGCCAACCGACTGGCCGACACCATCGGTGAGGCCGTGGCGGCCCGCGACCGAGCGCTGGTCGTGCTGACGGGCGGCGGCAACGGCATCGGCCTGCTCGAGTCCCTGGTGGGCCACGAGATCGAGTGGCCCAAGGTGCACCTGTTCTGGGGGGATGAACGCTACGTCCCCGAGGACGACGACGAACGCAACGACAAGCAGGCGCGTGCGGCGCTGCTGGACCGGATCGACATTCCGTGCAGCCACGTGCACACGATGCCGGCCAGCGACGGCGAATTCGGAACCGACCTCGCGGCCGCTGCGCTGGCCTACGAACAGCTGCTGGCCGCCAACGCCGCCCCCGGCCAACGGGTTCCGAATTTCGACGTGCACCTGTTGGGCATGGGCCCGGAGGGCCACATCAACTCCCTGTTCCCCGACACCCCCGCCGTGCTGGAGGCCAGCCGCATGGTGGTCCCGGTCGAGGACTCCCCCAAGCCGCCGCCCCAACGAATCACCTTGACCCTGCCCGCAGTTCAGCGTTCGCGCGAAGTGTGGCTGATGGTGTCCGGCGCTTCGAAGGCCGACGCGGTGGCCGCCGCGATCGGCGGCGCCCCGCCCGTCTCGGTGCCCGCCGCCGGGGCGATCGGCCAGGAAACCACGCTGTGGCTGCTGGACGAGGAGGCCGCGGCCAAACTCCCCTCCCGGCCGGGTCAGCCAAGCTAGCCCCCGCCCGGATCGTTCCGGGTGATAATGACGGTCATGGCAGACAGGACCGTGCGTGGCGGGCAAGAGCGGAACCGGCTCAAGACTCTCACCCAGGCAGCGCTGAATGCCGACAAGACGGTGGAGCAGGTCGAGGACGTCCTCGATGGCCTGAGCACCACCATGAAAGAGCTGAACGCGTCCCTTTCCGCCCTGAACGCCACGGTGGAACGGATGGAGAAAGGGCTGGATCACCTGGACGGCACGCTGTCGCGGCTGGACGACCTGGCGCGGCGACTGATCGTCCTGGTCGAGCCGGTGGAGGCGATCGTCGGGCGGATCGACGGCATGGTGAAGGTGGGCGAGACGATGATGACCCCGCTGTCGATGACCGAGAACGCCGTGCGCGGTGCGCTCGACCGGCTGCGCAACCGCTGACTGGCGCGGGCTACATCTTGGTTGACCGGGCCATCACGAAGCTGTAGAGCCCGTAGGTGATGATCCCGGCGCCGGCGGCGATCAACAGCGCTGCCCCGTAGTGCTGGGATCCGAGCGTCTTGAGCGCGCCGTCGAGTCCGGTCGCCTTCTTGGGCTCGGAGCGGCACGCGGCGACGATCACCAACGCGCCCGTCAGGGTGATCACCGCCCCTTTGCCGACGTACCCGGCCACGCCCAGCCGCCGCACCAGGTCACCGGACTTGCCCTGCAGGTCGTCGACGAAGTTGCGGCTGGCGCCCTTGTGGATGTGGTAGATCCCTACCCCGACGATGACCACGCCCGAGGCGACCAGGACGATGGTCCCGCCCGTCGATCCCATCAGCCGCGCGCTGATGCTCGAATTCTGTTGATCCGCGGGCCTTCCGGCGCCCCGGGCGAATCCGAACGCGGAGTACGCGAAGGCCAGGTACACCGCGGCGAGCCCGAGGGCCTTCGCCCGCGAGGAGACGTCCGACGGACGCTGTGACTCACGGTCGCTCGATCGGCCGAGCGCGGTCTCGACAAGCCGCCAGAGGCCCATCGCCAGGAGCGCGGCCGTGGCGATCCACAGCGCGAGCGGGCCGCCCGGTTTGGCCGCCAGCGTCGCCAGGGCGCCGGTTTGGTCAGCGGTGCCGCCGTCGCCGCACGCCACACGGATGGCGAGGTAGCCGACGATCAGGTGCAGGATCCCGTTCACGACGTAGCCGACGCGCGCCAGGCGCTCGAAGACGCTGTTCTGGGCCCACTCGGCCGCGGCGACGGGGGAAGCGCTGTCGGACATGCCTCATGGATGCCCGTCACCCGCTGTTACGTAACGCGCTCGCCAATCCGTTCATCGTGAGCAGGATGCCGCGCTGCACCAGCTCGTCGTCGTCGCCGGAACGGTATCGGCGCAGCAATTCCACCTGCAAATGGTTCAGCGGCTCCAAATAGGGGAAGCGGTTGAACACCGACCGTGCCAGTGCGGGGTTATCGGCGAGCAAGTCCTCGTGACCGGTGATGAGCTTGTGCATCGCGATCGTCCGCCGGTGCTCGTCGACGATCTTGCCGAACACCCGATCGCGCAGTTCCTCGTCGGCCACCAGCTCCGCGTAGCGCGCCGCCAGGCCCAGGTCGCTCTTGGCCAGCACCTGCGCCATGTTGGACAGCACGCTGCGGAAGAACGGCCACCGTTGGTACAGCTCGTGCAGGATCCCCACCCGTTCGTCTTCGCTTTCGGGCCCCGCCGCGATCCACTGCTCGAACGCCGAACCGGTGCCATACCAGCCGGGAAGCATGACCCGGGACTGGCTCCACGCCAGCACCCAGGGGATGGCGCGCAGGTCAGAGATCGACGAGGTGGGTTTGCGCGACGTCGGGCGGCTGCCGATGTTCAGCGAGCCGATCTCGCTGACGGGCGTGGAGGCGGTGAAGTAGTCGACGAAACCCGGTGTCTCGTGCACCAATTCGGCGTACGCGCGCTGCGCCAGGGTGGCCACCTCCTCGAGCACGGCGTAGGCCGGCTCCGCGGCGTCGCCCAGGCCCTCGACGTCGAGCAGGGTCGACTCCAGCGTGGCGGCCACCAGGCTTTCCAGGTTGCGCCGCGCCGACTGCGGTTCGGCGTACTTGGCGGCGATCACCTCGCCCTGCTCGGTGAGGCGCAGCGAGCCGTTCACCGCGCCCGGCGGCTGCGCCAGGATGGCCTGATAGCTCGGCCCACCGCCGCGACCGACGGTACCGCCGCGACCGTGGAAGAGCCGCAACCGAATCCGGTTCTTGCGGGCCACCTCGACCAGGGCCAGCTCGGCGCGGTAGACGGCCCAGCTGGAGGCCAGGTAACCGCCGTCCTTGTTCGAGTCGGAATAGCCGAGCATCACCTCCTGGCACCCGCCCTGCGCGTCGACGACCGCACGGTACAGGGGAAGCTCCAGCATCGCGTCCACGATGGCCGCGCCGTTGTGCAGATCGTCGATCGTCTCGAACAGCGGCGAAATCGCCACCGGGCAGTACGGTTCGGGCCCGGAGGCGTCCAGCAGCCGGCACTCCTTCAACAGGATCGCCACCTCGAGGACGTCGGAGACCGAGCGGCACATGGAGATGACGTAGTTCGGGACGGCGGCCGGGCCGTAGCGCCCGATGGCGTGCGCCGCGGCGCTGACGACCTCGAGCTCCTTGCGGGCCAGCTCCGATAGTTGTCCGCGATCACCGACGAGTGGACGGCGGGTGCCGAGTTCGCCGGCCAGCAGCGCGACCCGCTCCTCCTCGGGCAGGGAGGCGTAGTCCGGGTGCACCCCGGCCCAGGCCAGCAGCTCCCCCACCACCTCCTCGTGGACGTCGGAGTTCTGCCGCATGTCCAGACCGGACAGGTGAAATCCGAAGACGCTCACGCCTTCTCGCAGCAGAGCCAGGCGGTCGTCGGCCAGCAGCGCGCTGCCGTGGGCGCGCAGGGACTCGTCGATGGTGTCGAGGTCTTGTTGCAGTTCGGCCGGGGTGGCATACGGCGGCAGGCCGAGGTCCAGCTCGTGCTGTGGCCGGCGGTCCAGGATCTCGGCGCCGGTCGCGGTGAGCCGGGAGCGGATCACCCGGACCGCCCGCCGGTAGGGCTCGTCGGCGCGGGCCTGTTCGCCGCAGCCCTCGGCCAGTTCGGCCAGCCCGGGTGTGACCGGGACGAGCCGCGCCGACATCGACAGGTCCTGTTCCAGGGCGGTGAGCTCGGCCAGATAGTGCGACAGCGCGGTGAACGCGGCGCTGCCGGTGGCCTGGCGCACCACCTCGCCCGTCACGTTCGGGTTGCCGTCGCGGTCGCCGCCGATCCAGGAACCGGGCGCCACGATCGGCGCGGCGAGCAGATCCGCGTCGGGCCAGCGCGCCCGCAACGCGTCCCTTACCTCGGCGTTGACCTGCGGGATGACCTGGAAGAACGCGGCCGCGTAATAGCGCAGTCCCACCTCGATCTCGTCGGTGATCTGCAGCCGGGACAACCGGAGCAGCGCGGTCTGCCACAGGGTGAGGACCTGGCGGCGCAGCTCGCGCTCGATGTTGCGCCCGTCGTCGGTCTCGGTGTGGCCCTCGGCGTGCAGCCGCATCAGCTGGGTGATCCGGTGCTGGGTGACGAAGACGGTGCGCCGCCGGGTCTCGGTGGGGTGGGCGGTGATCACCGGGGAGATCAGGGCGCCGCGCAGCGCGGTCGCCACCGTGGCCGAATCAAGTTCGGCGCCATCGAGTTTGGCGTAGGTCGCGGCCAGGCTGCTGTCCTGCGGCGGCTCGCCCGCGGCGACGTGGATGGCGCGGCGGCGTTCGCGGTGGATGTCCTCGGCGACGTTGGCCAGCAGCGCGAAGTGGCTGAACGCCCGGATGACCGGGATCGCTCGGTGAATGTCGATGCCATCGAACATCCGCGCCAGGTCGGCCCGATCGATCTCGGAGCGGCGCACCCGGAACGATTCCACCCGGGCGCGCTCCACGAGGTCGAAAACCTCGTCCCCGTTCTGCTCGCGCACGGTGTCGCCGAGAATGGCGCCCAGCAGCCTGATGTCGGCGCGCATCGGCTCGGTCGCCTCGCGACCGACCAGCGTGCGTTGCACGGCGCCGATCGGTTCCAGCGCGATGTCGGAAACGTCAACCATGTGTCCCAGTATCGGTGCGGATCAGGTGGTCCGCCCGCCGACGGGTCACCGGTACTTGATCAGCAGCGCCACCCCGATGATGGAGACCAGCCAGATGCCGGTGATGAACAGCGTCAACCGGTCCAGGTTCTTCTCCACCACCGTCGAGCCGGAAAGGCTGGACTGCACACCGCCGCCGAACAGCGTCGACAGGCCGCCACCCTTGGCGCGGTGCAGCAGCACCAGCAACACCACCAGCACGCTGGTGACCACCAGGGTGATCTGCAGGGCCAACTCCATGGCAGGCAGCTTACCGGTGGTGCGCTGCGCTCAGGGCAGGGGCCCGCCGGCCGCGATGGCCGCGAGCGTCGCGAACTGCTCACCGTCGAGGGACGCCCCGCCGACCAGGGCCCCGTCGATGTCGTCGCGGGCGATGAGGTCGCCGATGTTCTTGGCGTTCACCGAGCCGCCGTAGAGCACTCGCACGGCGTCGGCCACCTGGGGCGACGTCAGCGAGGCGAGCTCCGCGCGGATCGCGGCGCACACCTCCTGGGCATCGGCGGCGCTGGCCACCCGGCCGGTGCCGATGGCCCAGACGGGCTCGTAGGCCACGACGACGGTCGCGATCTGTTCGGCCGACAGGCCGGCCAGCGAGCCGCGCAGCTGCTCCATGTTGTGCTCGACGTGGTTACCGGCCTCGCGGACCTCGAGGTGCTCGCCGATGCACACGATCGGGGTGAGCTCGTGCTTGAGCGCGGCGGCGGCCTTGGCGGCCACCAGCGCGTCGTCCTCGTCGTGGTAGGTGCGGCGCTCGGAGTGACCGACCACGACGAAGCTGCAGCCCAGCTTGGCCAAAAACGCGCCGCTGACCTCGCCGGTGTAGGCGCCCGAGTCGTGCTGGGACAGGTCCTGTCCGCCGTACGTCAGCCGCAGCTTGTCGCCGTCGACCAGCGTCTGCACGCTGCGCAGGTCGGTGAACGGCGGCAGGACGGTGACGTCGACCTTGTCGTAGTACTTGTCCGGCAGCGCGAACGCGATCTTCTGCACCAGCGCGATCGCCTCGAAGTGATTGAGGTTCATCTTCCAGTTGCCGGCGATCAGCGGCTTGCGGCTCACGCGTCCCCTCCACCCGGCTGCGGCTGCCCGAGCACCTCGATGCCCGGCAGCGTCTTGCCCTCAAGGTATTCCAGCGACGCGCCGCCGCCGGTGGAAATGTGCGAGAAGTCGCCCTCCGGGATGCCCAGGGCGCGCACCGCGGCCGCGGAGTCACCGCCGCCGACCACGCTGAACGCGCCCTTGCCGGTCGCCGCGGCGATGGCCTCGGCGACGCCGCGGGTGCCCGCGGCGAACGCCGGGAATTCGAACACGCCCATGGGGCCGTTCCAGAAGATGGTCTCGGCGTTGGACAACAGGGCCGCAAAGCGTTTGACCGAGCCGGATCCGATGTCCAACCCGATCAAGTCGTCTCCGATGGCGTCGGCGGCCACCGTCTGCGGCGGCGCGTCGGCGGCGAACTTCTCCGCCACCACGATGTCCACCGGGAGCCGCAGCACGTCGACGTAGGTGTCCAGCAGTCGACGGCAGGTGTCGACCATCTCTTCTTCCAGCAGCGACTTCCCCACCGAAAAACCTTGCGCGGCAAGGAAGGTGAAGCACATCCCGCCGCCGATCACGATGCTGTCGGCCTTGGTGGCCAGCGACTCGATGACGCCGAGCTTGTCGGACACCTTCGATCCGCCGAGCACCACCGCGTACGGGCGGGTGGTCGAGCTGGTCAACTGCTCCAGCACCCGGATCTCGTCGGCCACCAGCGTGCCGGCGTAATGCGGCAGCAGCGTGGCCACGTCGTACACCGACGCCTGCTTGCGGTGCACCACCCCGAACCCGTCGGAGACGAAAGCCCCTCCGGGCGAGACCAATTCGGCGAGCTCGCGGGCGAGGGCCAGCCGCTCGCCGTCGTCCTTGCTGGTTTCGCGCGGATCGAAACGGATGTTCTCCAGCAGCAGGACGTCGCCGTCGGTGAGCCCCTCGGCTCGGGCCAGGGCGTCGCCGCCCACGACGGGGGAACGATCGGAGCCGGCCAGCTGGACGTGCCGGCCGAGCTGCTCACCGAGCGCGGCGGCGACCGGGGCCAGCGACAGCTTCGGGTCGGGCCCGTTCTTCGGCCGGCCGAGGTGCGCGGTGACCACCACCTTGGCGCCGGCGTCGACCAGCGCCCGCAACGTCGGCACCGACGCGGTGATCCGGCCCGGGTCGGTGATGGCGCCGTCGTCGAGCGGAACGTTCAGGTCGGAGCGCACCAACACGCCCCGACCCGAAACTCCTTCGTCCAGAAGGTCTTTCAGAGTTGGAATCGTCACGATTGGCTGAACTTACAGCGACTTGCCGACCAGCGCGACCAGGTCGATGAGGCGGTTGGAGTAGCCCCACTCGTTGTCGTACCAGGACACCACCTTGGCCTGGTTGTCGATCACCTTGGTCAGCCCGGAGTCGAAGATCGAGCTGTGCGGGTCGGTGACGATGTCACTGGACACGATCGGCGCGTCGTAGTACTTCAGGATGCCCTTGAGCCGGCCCTCGGCGGCGGCCTTGAACGCCGCGTTGATGTCTTCGGCGCTCGCGGCCTTGGTCAGCTCGGCGGTCAGGTCGGTCACCGAGCCGGTGGGGATCGGCACCCGCAACGCGTACCCGTCGAGCTTGCCCTTCAGTTCCGGGAGCACCAGCCCGATCGCCTTGGCGGCACCGGTCGAGGTCGGCACGATGTTCAGCGCCGCCGCCCGCGCGCGGCGCAGGTCCTTGTGCGGGCCGTCCTGCAGGTTCTGGTCCTGGGTGTAGGCGTGCACGGTGGTCATCAGGCCCTTGACGATGCCGAACTCGTCGTTGAGGACCTTGGCCAGCGGCCCCAGGCAGTTCGTGGTGCACGACGCGTTGGAGATGATGTTCTGGCTGCCGTCGTACTTGTCGTCGTTGACGCCCAGCACGATGGTGATGTCCTCGTCGGTGGCGGGCGCCGAGATGATCACCTTCCTGGCGCCGGCGTCCAGGTGGCCCTTGGCCTTGGCCGCGTTGGTGAACAGCCCGGTGGACTCCACGACCACGTCGACGCCCAGGTCGCCCCACGGCAACGCCGCCGGGCCCTCTCTGACCTCGAGCGCCTTGATCTTGTGCGGACCCACCACGATGGTGTCCTGGCCTTCCAGGCTGACGTCATAGGGCAGCCGGCCCAGGATCGAGTCGAATTTGAGCAGATGCGCCAGCGTGTGGTTGTCGGTGATGTCGTTGACCGCGATCACTTCGATGTCGGCCCCGGAACTGGCAGGGCCCTGCTCCTGTTGGGCCAGAAGGGCCCGGTAGAAGTTGCGTCCGATTCGACCGAAGCCGTTGATGCCTACTCGGACCGTCACTTGATGTCTCCCTGTCTGCTGATGTCGTTCGTGAGTCCGCTGATTACGCGCTCGTGGTCAGCCTAGATCAGCAGGATGCGCGGTTGCCGCCCCGGTTCCCGCGACCAATGTGAGTCAGCCGCGGCGCGGCTTCTTCAGCCACTTCAGCGCCGACTCGGCGGCGTGGTAACCGCACTGACCGTGGATGCCGGCCCCCGGCGGTGTGGACTGCGAACACAGGTAGACGCCCGGCACACCCAGCGGGTAGGGATCGATGGCGATGCGGGGGCGGAAGATGACCTGCAGGCCGTCGTTGGCGCCGCCGATGATGTCGCCGCCGATGAAGTTGGCGTTGTAGGCCTGCAAATCGGCGGTGCCCTTGGTGACGGTCGCCAGGACGCGCTCGGAGAAGCCCGGCGCGAACCGCTCGATCTGGGCGACGACGGCCGCCGTGGCGTCGCCGTCGTAGCCGAACGGCACGTGCGCGTACGCCCAGATCGGGTTGACGTTGCCCGCCGAACGGGACGGGTCGGCCAGGTACTGCTGGCCGACGAGCACGAAGGGCCGGTCGACCATCTTGCCTTGCGCGCGTTGGCGTTCGGTGTCCGCCACCTCGGCGAACGTGCCGCCCAGGTGCACGGTGCCGGCCCGGGCGCAGGCAGGGTTGGTCCAGGGGATGTCGCCCTCGATGGCGAAGTCCACCTTGAACGCCGACGAGCCCTCCCGGTAGCGCCGATACGACCGCCTGATGCGGGCCGGCATCGCGTCGCCGTAGAGGGCGAGCGCCGCGGCGGGGCTGAGGTCGAGCATGACGATATCGGCGTCCGGGATGTCCTTGCGGCGGGTGACCCGCACCCCGGTGGCCACCGAGCCGCCGTGCTCGGCGAGCGCGGCGGCGAGCGCCCGGCTGATCGACCCGGATCCCCCTTCCGCGACGGGCCAGCCGTACCGGTGCCCGCTGGCCAGGATCATCAGCCCCAGGGACGCGGTGAGCGGGCGGTCCAGCCGGGTGTAGATGTGCGCGGCGGAGCCGCCGAACAACGCGCGGGCCTGCTCGGTGCGAAACCAGCGGGCCATCGTGGTGGCCGGCAGCAGCGCCCGCGGCCCGAAGCCGGCCAGGCGGATCGGGTGCCGCGGGACGCCCAGCACCGGGCCGAGCAGATCCTCGGCCAGTTCGTCGAATCCCGCCGCGAGGTCCCCGATCGCCCGCCGCCATCGGCCGCCGTCGGGCCCCAGGGCGGCCACCGTCTCATCGATCGATTGGTAGAGCACGCCGGCGGTGCCGTCGTCGAGCGGGTGCGCGCAGTCGACCTCCGGCCACTTCCACCGCAGCCCATGGCGCTGCAGGTCGATCTGCTTCCACAGCGGCGACCCGACGCCCAGCGGGTGAAACGCCGAGCAGTGGTCGTGGATGACCCCGGGCATGGTGAGTTCGCCCGAGCGGGCTCCCCCGCCTACGGTGTCGCTCGCCTCGAGCACCTGCACGTCGACGCCGTTGCGCGCCAGGTGGATCGCGGCGGCCAGGCCGTTGGGGCCGCCGCCGACCACCACCGCTCGGGTCATCGAGCGCTGCGCCGCGTCCGCGGCGATCGCGAGCGCGGCGAAGCCGGGCGCGGCGGGTCGGCGCCATCGAGCCGCGGCGATCGCGAGCGCGGCGAAGCCGGGCGCGGCGGGTCGCCGCCATCGAGGACATGGACCGGGTACTCGTCGCCGGGCTCGGGCCACGGCTGACGCGCCAGCATGCTTTCCACGTCGACGTAACCCTCTTCGATCAAGCCGGTCTTGGCGTCGACGATGCGGTACTCCTGGCGCTGGACGTGGATCGGCTGGCTTTCCAGAATGATCACCCGGACGTCGCCCTCGTCGAACTGGCAGCGCCGCTGCACCGCCGCGAGCAGCTGCTCGTTGTGCAGGTGGCCTTCGCCGAAGTTCCACCCGATCAGCGGTCCGGCGATGATCTCACCGTCGCGCAGCTTGTAGTCCGCCTCGTCGCGCCCGTCCAGCGCGCGGGCCACCAGCCCGTTGAGCGTGCGCCCGTGCGTGTGCATGGACCGCCAGCCCATCAGCTTGTCGATCATCATCTCGGCGGTGTTCGGGTCATAAAGGCGGGCAAGCTGTTTGGGGACGAGGGCGGAAGCCTTGGTGATGTTCGCGTCGATCTTGTCCTCCGCGCCGTCCCGCAGGCACCACAAGCTGGTGGCCCAGTTGCCGGCGTAGTAGCGCATCGCGGGCAGAAACGAAACCTGCTTGGGGAACAGGTTTCCCACGATCGGCACCACCGCGAGCGCGGCGATGAGGATGACCAGCAGCAGCGGCGAGCTCAGCCCCGTGGCGGTGACGCCGGCGTAGTGCCCGAACAAGTAGAACAGCGAGAACAGGAAAAACACGTTCCACTCCAACGGAACCCCCATCGGAATGGTGGAGGTGATGTTGAGGTGGAAGAGAACCATGAACCCGATGAGGAACCATGCCCACTTGTGCCCGTCGGCGAAGAAGACCAGGACGAGCGGCACCAAGAATTCCGCCGTCGTCCCGCCGACATGGGCCATCACCTTCGGGATCCACGACGGGCGCAGGTCGTTGACCGGGTCGAGGTAGAGCCTGCGCTTGAACCAGTTGAATGCCCGGCTGCGCAGCACGGGGCTGTTGCTCATCATGACCGCCACGACGTAGGGGAAATGGTGGTTGAGTTTCGACGTCGCGGCCCCCCACCACAGCGCCAGCATGATGATCTTGAAGGCGGCGATCTGGTCGGTGAAGGGAAAGAAGAAGACCAGCAGGGTCAGTCCGTAGTGTTCGCCGCGGGCGGCGAGGAAGACGGTCTTGTCGCGCAGCCCCAGCAGGGCCAGCGCGGCGATGGTCGGCACCACCAGCCTGGGATCGATGAGGCCGACGTCGCCGCCGGCGGTCACCGGCCCGCCCCGCCCGGGCGAGAGCAACGCCCAGGCGCCCGAGACCAGCACCACCAGGTAGAGCACCACGTCGACGACGGTGCGGTTGTCGCCACCGGTGAGCGGAACCTTGTCGGGCCAGGGCGGCAGCCGAATCGTGTTGGGCCGCAACCAGTACAGGAAACCCCCGAACAACGGCCAGAACCGTGCGGTCAGCGGCCCGGATCCGCAGCCCAGGCCCAGGATCTCGAACAGGAGCGTGAAGATGACCACCTTCTGATACACGATCGGCTGCGTCCACCAGTCGCCGATGCGCCCGAGGCCGCCCAAGCCCGGCGTCAGGGAGATAATCGCGGCGGCGCCGGCGACGTACACCGCGATCTTGACGATGTAGAACAGATAGACCGCGTACGGGGAACCGAAGCCGTGTTCGACCCAGTGCCGCGTCATGATCTGCCGCCTGGTCGATCGCGGCAAACCGGGCCAACTCCGCGGGTCGACGTCGGGAATGTCCGGGGTCATGAATCCCATGGGCGGCCTCGTTCGGTGTCGGAAGAACCCAGTTGGCCCGTCAAATGTATCGGGACGGCGATGCGGGCGTGGCCTATTCGGGTCGCTGCACCCTTCGGCGGTCTGCGCGGGAGACGAAAACCGCTGCGCCCCCGGTGGATTGATTCCGGCCGGGTCAGCGGATCGCGGCGCGCGGCCGCGCAGGCGGGGCCGACGGCTGGCCCGGGGACCTGCGGGCGAAGCGGCGGCGCAGCTTCTCGAGCATGCCGTCTACGCTGTCGCGGTCCTGTTCTTCGATTCGCGCCATGCGCCGGAGGTTGCCGACGGCATCGACGTCGCCGTTGGCCTGCGCGGTGGCGATCGCCTTCTGATAGTCGTCGATCCGCTGGTCTATGAGCCTGCGGTTCTGCGAGAGGAGCCGGACGAAATAGTCGGCCTGCCGACGATCCGCCACGTCCGCGACGGCCGGGTCCACGTCACCGGCTCGCCGGTCGGCGGACGGCGAGGGGGGCGGGGTGGGGC
>NZ_LQOU01000011.1 GCF_002102155.1 Mycobacterium europaeum | reverse complement strand
CGCCCACGGGCAGAAGGTGCAAAGCGCCGGCAGCAACATGGCCAGCACCGACAGCGCCGTTGGGTCCAGCTGGGCCTAATCCCAACTTCAGGCGCGGCAGCACACCACCCATGGGTGTGCTGCCGCGTCCTGCGGTTATCGTGCACTTTGAACCCTTGAGGTATTGATGGACCAACAGACCGCGCGCACCGACATCACCGTTAACGTCGACGGTTTCTGGATGCTCCAGGCCCTTCTGGACATTCGGCACGTCGCCCCGGAGTTACGGTGCCGGCCATATGTTTCGACCGACTCGAGCGACTGGCTCAACGAGCATCCCGGCATGGCGGTGATGCGCGAGCAGGGCATCGTCGAAAACGACCAGGTGAATGAGCATGTGGCCGCTCGGATGAGGGTGCTCGCCGCGCCGGACCTCGAGGTCATCGCCCTGCTTTCGCGGGGCAAGCTGCTCTACGGCGTGGTCGACGATGAGAACCAGCCACCCGGGTCGCGCGACATCCCCGACAACGAGTTTCGGGTGGTCCTGGCGCGCCGCGGCCAGCACTGGGTGTCCGCGGTACGGGTCGGCAGCGACATCACTGTCGACGACGTCGCCGTCGCCGACAGTGCGTCGATCGCGTCTTTGGTCTTGGACGCGCTGGAATCGATCCACCACGCAGAGCCGGCGGCGATCAACGCGGTGAACGTGCCACTGGAAGAGATGCTGGAAGCGACGAAGTCGTGGCAGGAGTCGGGCTTCAACGTGTTCTCCGGCGGTGACCTGCGGCGAATGGGCATCAGCGCCGCCACCGTGGCCGCGCTGGGACAAGCGCTCTCCGACCCGGCGGCCGAGGCCGCGGTGTACGCGCGTCAGTATCGGGACGACGCCAAGGGGCCCAGCGCCTCGGTGCTTTCGCTCAAAGACGGTTCCGGTGGCCGTATCGCGCTCTACCAACAGGCGCGGACGGCCGGGTCGGGGGAGGCCTGGCTGGCCATTTGCCCGGCGACCCCCCAGTTGGTACAGGTCGGCGTCAAGACCGTGCTGGACACGCTTCCCTACGGCGAGTGGAAAACCCACAGCAGGGTCTGACATTCCCCGAAACACAAAGTTCACCAATGTCTTTGCACTCAACATGCGGTTGAGATACCAACACGGCATACTTCTCTAAGGGATTCAGCAAATCTCGAACCAGCGTCACCGAAGCTATTAATCGCAAGGCGGGGTAGATGGAATTCGGAATAGTCGAGCTGCACTTTCCCGAGAGCCGTAGCGCCTCGGAAAGCGGACCGGCGCAGCCCGCCGCCCGGCTGGCGGCGCGGGGCAACACGTTCACGACGGTAAGGGGTTCAGGGCGATGACTGCGGTAGTTGAAGCGCTACAGCCTGACATTGAGGGAGTTTCGCAGCCTCGGGCGGTCGTGGTCGGCGTCATGGCCGGCGCGGGCGTACAGATCGGTGTCCTGCTGGACGCCAACGCCCCGGTGTCGGTAATGACCGAGCCGCTGCTGAAGGTGGTCAACAGCCGGCTCAGGGAGCTCGGCGAGACCCCGTTGGAGGCCAAGGGTCGCGGCAGGTGGGCCCTCTGCCTGGTCGACGGCACGCCGCTGCGGGCGACCCAGTCCCTGACCGAACAGGACGTCTACGACGGTGACCGGCTGTGGATCCGGTTCATCCAGGACACCGAGCATCGCTCGCAGGTCATCGAGCACATCTCCACCGCGGTGGCGGCGGACCTGAGCAAGCGGTTCGCGGCGATCGATCCGGTGGTTGCGGTCCAGGTCGGGGCGTCGATGGTGGCGGCAGGCGTCACCGCTGCCTCTGGCTTGCTGCTCTGGTACCGCTGGCACCACAACTCCTGGCTGCCGACGGCCTACTCCGCGGTGATCGCCGCGGTGGTCCTCGGCGTCTCGTTGATGCTGCTGATGCGGGCGCGCACCGACCAGGATCGCCGGATCGGCGACATCATCCTGCTGAGCGGCTTGGCGCCCCTCACGGTCGCCGCCGCGGCGGCTCCTCCCGGGGGAGTGGGTTCCCCGCACGCGGTCTTGGGCTTCGGTGTGCTCACCATCGCCGCGATGCTCGCCGTGCGCTTCACCGGGCGCCGGCTGGCGCTGTACACCGCGCTCATCACAGTCAGCCTGGTCACGGCGATCGCGGCCCTGGCGCGAATGGTCGCGATGGCCAGCGCCGTGACACTTCTGACCAGTGTCGTCCTGGTGTGCGTGCTCGTTTACCACACCGCGCCGGCGCTTTCGCGGCGGTTGGCCGGCATCCGTCTGCCGGTGTTCCCCTCGGCGACCAGCCGGTGGGTGTTCGAGGCCAGGCCCGACCTGCCCACCACCGTGGTTCGCTCGGACGGTGGCGCCCCGGTCCTCGAGGGCCCCGCGTCCGTCCGCGACGTCCTGGTGCAGGCCGAACGCGCCCGTTCCTTCCTGTCGGGCCTGCTGATCGGTCTGGGCGTGTTGATGATCGTCTCGCTGACGGCGTTGTCGGATCCGCACACCGGTCAACGCTGGCTGCCGCTGCTGTTGGCCGGCTTCAGCGCCGGGTTCCTGATGCTGCGCGGGCGCTCCTATGTCGACCGCTGGCAGGCGATCACCCTCGCCGTCACCGCCGTCCTCATCGTCGGCGCAGTGGTGGCGCGGTACGCGCTCGTGTTGCAGTCGCCCCTGGCCGTGTCGATCAGTGCGGCGATCCTGGTTCTGCTGCCGGCGGCGGGGCTCACCTCCGCGGCCGTGGTGCCCAACACGATCTACAGCCCGCTGTTCCGCAAGTTCGTGGAATGGATCGAATACCTCTGCCTGATGCCGATCTTCCCGCTGGCATTGTGGTTGATGAATGTCTATGCAGCGATCCGCTACCGGTAGCAGCAAGGTGTGGCGAGGGCGCGCATCCGCTGCCGCCCTCGCCGCCATCTTGCTCGCCTCAGGAGCATTGGCCGGCTTACCGCCCGCTTATGCGATTTCGCCGCCGACGATCGACCCGGGGGCGGTGCCGCCCGACGGTCCGCCCGGCCCGCCGGCGCCGATGAAGCAGAACTCATACTGCACCGAGGTCGGAGTCTTGCCCGGCACGGACTTCCGGCTGCAGCCCAAGTACATGGACATGCTGAACTTGCAGGAGGCATGGCAGTTCGGCCGCGGTGCCGGCGTGAAGGTGGCCGTTATCGACACCGGTGTGAGCCCGCACCCCAGGTTTCCGCACCTGATCCCCGGCGGTGATTACGTCATGGGCGGCGACGGGCTGTCGGACTGCGACGCGCACGGCACCATCGTGGCCTCGATGATCGGTGCCGCCCCGGCCAACGGCGCGGGGGTGCCACCGGCGGCGCCGCGCCGGCCGGTCACCATTCCCACCACCGAACCGCCGCCGAAAGCGCCGCCGCCCCAGACGGTGACGCTGTCCCCCCTGCCGCAGACCGTGACGATGGTCCCGCCGACCGAGGAGCCCCCACCGGGCCCCTTCGGGGCGCCGCCACCGGCCCCGGCGCCGCCGCAGCAACCGGCGGGGCCGCCTCCGGGACCGCCGCCGGCCGGCCAGGCGCCGGCGGGCAGCCACACGGGCGGCACCGTGACGATCCCGAGCTATTCCGGTGGCGCGCATGTGGTCCGCGTTGACAACCCGCGGCCGCTCGATCCGCCGCCGCCCCCGCCGCCCCCGCCGCCGGCACCCGCGGCCGGTCCCGACGCATTCAGCGGTATCGCCCCCGACGTGGACATCATCGCGATCCGCCAGTCCAGCCAGGCCTTCGGCCTCAAGGACGCCTACACCGGCGACGAGGACCCGCAGACCCGCGCGAAGGTCGACGACGTGCAGACGATGGCGCGCGCGATCGTGCACGCCGCCAACATGGGCGCGCAGGTGATCAACATTTCGGACGTGACCTGCATGAGCGCCCGCAACATCATCGACCAGCGCGCGCTGGGCGCCGCCGTGCGCTACGCGGCGGTCGACAAGAACGCCGTCATCGTGGCCGCGGCCGGCGACACCAGCAAGAAGGACTGCAAGCAGAACCCGCCGCACGATCCCTTGCAGCCCAACGACCCTCGCAACTGGCGCTCCGTCACCACGGTCGTGACGCCGTCCTGGTTCAGCGACTACGTGCTGACGGTAGGGGCGGTCGACGAAGACGGCCGGCCGTTGACCCAGGGCAACCAGGGGCAGGCATCGACGAGCGTGGCCGGTCCGTGGGTGGGCATCGCCGCACCCGGCACCGACGTCGTCGGGCTATCCCCCCGCGACGACGGCGTGATCAACGCGATTGACGGACCGGACAACACGCTGCTGGTTCCGTCCGGCACCAGCTTCTCGGCCGCGATCGTGTCCGGTGTTGCCGCGCTTGTTCGCGCCAAGTTCCCCGAGCTGTCGGCTTACCAGGTCATCAACCGGCTGACCCGCACCGCCCGCGCACCGGCGCGCGGCGTGGACAACCAGATCGGCCACGGCGTCGTCGACCCGGTGGCGGCGCTGACGTGGGACGTGCCCGAGGGGCCGTTGAAGCCGCCGCAGCAACTTTCGGCGCCGCTGAACATCCCCAAGCCCGCCCCACCCCGCGATATGGTGCCGGTGTGGGTGGCCGGCGGAGGCCTGCTCGGGGCGTTACTTATCGGTGGGGGCGTGTTCGGTACGGCGATGCTGATGAAGCGATCGCGGAAGCAGCAATGAGGGCGGAGCAGCAACAGTCATGAAAGCTCAGCGCAGGTTCGGGTTGTCTTTGTCGTGGCCACGGGTCACGGCGGTGTTCCTGGTGGACATCGCCATCCTGGTGGTCGCCAGCCATTGCCCAGAGTCCTGGCAGGGCACCTATCGCATCGCGTTCTGGGTGGGTGTCGGCCTCGCGGCGTTGATCGCGCTGTTGTCGTTGGTGACCTATCACGGCATCACGGTGACATCGGGATTGGCGACCTGGCTGTGGGATTGGTCGGCCGATCCGGGCACCGCGCTGGGCGCCGGCTGCACTCCGGCGCTCGACTACCAGCGCCGATTTGGGCGCGACAAGGTCGGCGTGCGCGAGTACGACGGCCAGCTGGTGACGGTGATCGCGGTCAACGGTGGCGACGATGACCCGTCGTCGCGGCACCGGCACCGGACGTCGCCGCCCACCTTGATGGTGCAGGCCGTCGCGGATGGCTTGCGGCAGTTCGACATTCACCTCGATGACATCGACATCGTGTCGGTGAAGGTGCGCCGCGGCGGCAATGCCGCCGAGTTGTCGAAGCTCGACGACTGGGGTCCGGAGAAGTGGGAGGTGGCCAACGGGGAGCCCACCTCGTATGTCCGCCGGACCTGGCTGGTGCTGCGGATGAACCCGCAGCGCAACATCGCCGCGGTGGCCGTCCGTGATTCGCTGGCGTCGACGTTTGTGGCGGCCACCGAGCGGCTTGCCCAGGATCTCGACGGACTCACTTGTGCCGCACGGCCATTGACCGCCGAGGAGATCACCGAGGTGGATCGCGCGGTGCTGGCCGACCTGGAGCCGACCTGGAGCCGGCCGGGCTGGCGCCACCTCAAGCATTTCAACGGCTTCACCACCAGCTTCTGGGTGACGCCGGCAGACATCTCCACCGACACGCTCGACGAGCTGTGGCAGGCGGATACCGTGGCCACCGTGCTGACCGTCCGGCTGACCGCTCGCGCGGGCCGGCCCCAGATGTCGGCCTGGGTCCGCTACCACAGCGAGAAGCGGCTGCCCCGCGACGTGTCTGCCGGCCTCAACCGCCTCACCGGACGCCAGCTGGCGGCGGTACGCGCCAGTTTGCCGGCGCCGGCCACACGCGACCGGCTTGTCGTGCCGAGCCGCGGCTTGCGTGACGACGAAGACGACCTGGTGCTGTCGGTCGGCCAGCTGCAAGGGAGCCCGGCGGGCGTGCCTGTAGCGCAATGACGCGGCCGCAATCGACGGCTGAAGGCGCCCGCAATGCGATGGTCGCCGGCCTGTTGGCATCCGGGATATCGGTCAACGGGCTACAGCCGAGCCACAACCCGCAGGTGGCGTCGCAGATGTTCACCACGGCCACCAACCTGGACCCCGGGATGTGCGACGCCTGGCTGGCGCGCTTGCTCGCGGGGGAGCGCAGCATCGAGGTACTCGCCGGCGCGTGGGCGTCGGTCCGGACCTTCGGGTGGGAGACCCGCCGGCTCGGGGTCACCGACCTGCAGTTCCGTCCCCAGGTTTCCGACGGTTTGTTCCTGCAGCTTGCGGTCACCAGCGTGGAATCACTCGCATGCGCTTACGCGGCTGTACTCGCCGAGGCCAAGCGCTACGAGGAGGCCTCGGAGCTGCTCGACGGGATCGAACCCCGCCAGCCGTTCGAGCAGGAACTGGTCGACTACGTGCGGGGCGTGCTGTATTTCCGGACCGGGCGGTGGCCGGAGGTGCTCAATCAGTTCCCGGAGGGCAAGGTCTGGCGCCAGCCCGAGCTGAAGGCGGCCGGCGCGGCGATGGCAACCACGGCGTTGGCGTCGCTCGGCGTCTTCGAGGAGGCGCTGCGGCGTGGCCGGGACGCCGTCGAGGGTGACCGGGTGCCGGGCGCGGCCAACATCGCCCTCTATACGCAGGGCATGTGCTTGCGACACCTGGGACGCGAGGAAGAGGCCGTCGAACTGCTGCGGCGGGTGTACTCTCGGGATCCGAAGTTCAGTCCGGCCCGTGAAGCGCTGGACAACCCGAACTATCGACTCGTGCTGACGGACCCGGAAACCATTGAGGCGCGGACTGATCCGTGGGATGCGGACAGCGCGCCGACCCGGGCGGAGGTGGAGGCCGCGCGCCACGCCGAGGAGGCCGCCCGGTATCTCGCCGAGGGTGACGCGGAGCTCAACGCGATGCTGGGCATGGAACGCGCCAAGCGGGAGATCAAACTCATCAAGGCGACGACGAAGGTGAACCTGGCGCGCGCCAAGATGGGCCTCCCGGTGCCGGTGACGTCGCGCCACACCCTGCTGCTGGGGCCGCCCGGCACCGGTAAGACCTCGGTGGCGCGGGCCTTCGCCAAGCAGTTGTGCGGCTTGACGGTGCTGCGCAAGCCGGTGGTGGTGGAGACCAGCCGGACCAAGCTGTTGGGCCGATACATGGCCGACGCGGAGAAGAACACCGAGGAGATGCTCGAGGAGGCTCTGGGCGGCGCGGTGTTCTTCGACGAGATGCACACGTTGCACGAGAAGGGTTACCAGCAGGGTGACCCGTACGGCAACGCGATCATCAACACGCTGCTGTTGTACATGGAGAACCACCGTGACGAACTGGTGGTCTTCGGTGCGGGCTACGCCAAGGCGATGGAAAAGATGCTCGACGTGAATCAGGGTCTGCGGCGGCGGTTTTCGACCGTGATCGAGTTCTTCAGCTATACGCCGGACGAGCTGGTGGCGCTGACCCGGTTGATGGGCCAGGAAAATGAGGACGTCATCACCGAGGAAGCGGCCCAATCGCTGTTGCCTTCGTACACCAGGTTTTATCTCGACGAGAGCTACTCCGAAGACGGGGACTTGATCCGCGGCATCGATACGCTCGGCAATGCCGGTTTCGTGCGCAACGTGGTGGAGAAGGCCCGCGACCACCGCAGCTTCCGCCTGGACGACGAGGACCTGGATGCGGTGCTGGCCAGCGACGTCACCGAGTTCAGCGAGCGGCAGCTCCTGCGGTTCAGGGAATTGACGCAGGAGGACCTCGCCGAGGGCCTCAGTGCGGCAGTCGCCGAGAATAAGCCCGCGTAAATCGGTTCCGGTGCCCGCCGGGTAGCGCGTAATCCGGCGTCGGTGGATGCCCGGCCCGACCGCGGCCCGGGCTGCCAGGCCATCAGAGGTGGCTGGTCGCGGCTCTCGGCGCCGGCAACCCTGGGCGCGGGCACCGCCGAGGCGGCGGTTTTTTACATGTCACGTTGAGGAAAGTCGGGCGTCTCGGCAACTTTCTGACCGGCGTTACGACCCCGCGGGTCTTCTCGAAAAAACCCACATGAACTGCGGAAACTGCGCCCACAGGAAACTGTCAGCAGCTAATCAGCGGCGCGGCAGCGTAGTCCGTTTACCCTTCGTGTTGATGAACGCTAGGGGAATTGCATGACAATCAACTATCAGTTCGGCGATGTCGACGCCCACGGTGCCTTGATCCGCGCCCAGGCCGCGTCTCTGGAGGCCGAACATCAGGCCATCGTGCGCGATGTGCTTGCTGCGGGTGACTTCTGGGGCGGTGCGGGTTCGGTGGCCTGCCAGGAGTTCATCACCCAGTTGGGTCGCAACTTCCAGGTGATCTACGAGCAGGCCAACGCCCACGGGCAGAAGGTGCAAAGCGCCGGCAGCAACATGGCCAGCACCGACAGCGCCGTCGGATCCAGCTGGGCGTAACCACGTGTGAAATTGAGGACATAAATTATTGCGGGCTGACACGGTCACAAAGAGCCTGTCGGTCCAGAAACCGATGAGTGTTTTGCAGCGTTGCTGCACGCGGCCTTTTGTGCTGTATTGCAGGATGAAATAGGAGGTTATTCGGGCTCTGCGATTCCGCATCAATCTTAGGTCAGAGTTGATTTAGCCTAGCGGCGCTATAGCGTCGGCTATGCCAATCATTGCATTGTAAAGCCGCGGTTGTGAAATTCGTCACGAACCGTTGCTGGTGTGCGCCATAAAGCAGGGCTGAACACTATGTCTATGGGCTAACAGAAATAGCTGGGAGGGCAAAGTTCTCACACGATCGAACGGCTCGGTGACATTTGCTTTTTACACGGCGTTACCTGCCGGGAACGCTGGCCGAATACAGTGCGGTCACGATTCCCTTATATTCGTGGTGCAGCCAAAGAAGTGGGCTGCGCACCAATCTTTTCGGGGGCTTCAGGTAAGGAGAAATGGTCTGTTGTCCGACACGTGTGAAATGAGCTCATGGCCTCAAGGACGGATTTGATGCGTTTCATTAGAACCGTGGGTCGGATGCGGCCAGGGCAGCAAAGCCCCGCCTACCATGGCGGCCACTTAGGGGACCGGAGGTAGGAGATGCTGGATTTCGGAGCGCTTCCGCCGGAGGTTAACTCGGGGCGGATGTACGTCGGCGCGGGGTCGGGTCCGTTGTTGGCCGCCGCGGCGGCGTGGGACGAGTTGGCCGCCGAGTTGCAGGCCACCGGAGCGTCGTACAACTCGGTGGTCGAAGCGCTGACGGCGGGACCCTGGACGGGGCCGTCGTCGATCGCGATGGCCGCCGCGGCGGCCCCTTACGTGGCATGGATCAACGCCATCGGCGCGCAGGCCGAAGCGACCGGCACCCAGGCCAAGCTGGCCGCGGGCGCCTACGAGACGGCTTTCGCCGCAACGGTCCCGCCGCCGGTGATCGCGGCCAACCGCGCGCTGCTGGCGACGTTGATCGCCACGAACATCCTCGGCCAGAACACCCCGGCAATCGCCGCCACCGAGGCCCAGTACATGGAGATGTGGGCGCAGGACGCCGCCGCGATGTACGGCTACGCGGCCTCGTCGGCGACCGCATCGCAGCTGACGCCGTTCGCCGAGCCGCCCCAGACCACCAACCAATCAGCCGCCCCGATGCAGGCGGCCGCGGTCACCCAGTCCAGTGCGCAGTCCAGCTCGAACACCGCCGTGCAGTTGTCGCACCTGAGCACCACGATGCAAGCTGTCTCGAACGTCGGCAGCGCGGCACCGAATGCCGGCACGACTTCGACCGGGCTCACCGTGCCTCCCATCGTCCAGAACTGGAACACTTTCTGGGCGGCCGCCACCGGCGTGTACTCGCCGCAGTCGTGGAGCACCATTCCCGGCGGCCCGTTCCTGTCGTTCGGACAGGCGTACGCGTGGGGCCAGAACGGGCAGAGCGCCGCGGCCTATTTGTCCGGCCCGAAGGCGATCACCGGTGCGCTTGCGCCGCTGACCAGTGGGTCCAGTGCGGTCAGGCCTATGCTCAGCTCCGCTGTCGGCGGACAGGTGTCAGGCTCGGTGGGTAAGGCGGCCCTCGTCGGGAGCATGTCGGTGCCGCAAGGCTGGACCGAAGCCGCCCCAGCGATGCGGACGCTCGCTCAGGTGATGCCCACCAACCTCGCCGTCCCGGCCGCCACACTGGCCGGCGAAGAGGGCATGTTCAGCCAGATGGGGCTGTCCAGTCTGTTGGGCCGCGCCGTCGCCAGCAGCGCAACTCATTCGGTGGGCACCAGCGCTGTCAAGGCTGCCGGCTCGCTCGGCGGCGTGGTCGCCGAGGCCGATCCCGCCGCGGCCACCATTATCGTCATCCCCGCCCTCGAGGACTGACCGATGACCACAACACCTACCAGTCCAGCACCGCACATGCGGGTGCGCTCGAGCAGGCAAGGGGAATAGCGATGTTTTACGGAGCCTTTCCGCCGGAGTTCAACTCCGGCCGGATGTACAGCGGCCCGGGAGCCGAGTCCCTGGTTGCTGCGGCGACGGCGTGGGAGAACCTCGCGGCCGACCTGCAGTCCACCGCGTCCGCCTACTCGTCGGTGGTGTCAAGTTTGACCACCGGGCCGTGGGTCGGCCCGTCGTCGATGGCCATGGCGGCCGCGGCCGCGCCATACGTGGCCTGGATACAGCAGACCGCAGCCCAGGCCGCTCAAACCGCGGCGCAGGCCACGCAGGCCGTCGCGGCCTACGAGGCGGCGTTCGCCGCACACGTGCCGCCGCCGGTGATCGCGGCCAACCGCGCGCTGTTGGCGCAGCTGGTGGCGACCAATCTGTTCGGGCAGAACACCGCCGCGATCGCGGCGAATGAGTCCGAATACGGCGATATGTGGGCCCAAGACGCGACGGCGATGGACACGTACTTCGCGTCGTCCGCGACCGTGTCGAACAGCTTGCAGGAGTTCAGCCCCGCCCCGCAGACGACCAGCAAAGCGGCTGCGCCGATGCAGGCGGCCGCGCTGACTCGGGCCGTGAACACGACTGCCGGCGCCGTCACCAAAAACATCGCAGGAACGGCGAACGTGGCCAGCACCACCACCGGGGCCACCGGGCCACTGGCGTGGCTCGCCAACCTCGGCACCGCCTACCAAACCTTCTGGACAAACCTCTTGAACACCGTCCCCGGCGGGGCGAACTACTACACAGCGATGTACAACGCCGTCAAGGTCCCGCTTGGCCTCACCACCACGTTCAACGACATCGGACTGCTGATCAACTTCCCCGTTTCACAGTGGCTCAAGTTCGCCCCGCCCGTCGCCTACGGTGCGCTGCCGAAGGACGCACTGGGAGCGGGGCTCGGGGCGCTCGGCTTCAGCCGGGGAACGCTCTTCGACGCCCTCAGCCCGACGGCGGGCTTCGCCCGCGGCACGCTGGTGGGGTCGTTGACGGTTCCACCCAGCTGGGCCTCGGCCACGCCGGCCATCCGTACGGTGGCCGCCGCGCTGTCGGCCGCCGGGCCCGAGGCGGTGCCGGCCGCCGCGCTCGGCGAGGGCAGCCTGTTCAGTTCGATGGGGATGGCGGGGATGCTGGGCAGCGCGCTCGGCGCCGGGGGGCCCACCGTGGTCGGTGCCGGCGTGCGCAACCGGATGAAACCGATCAAGGATCTCAAAGACAAACAGTCGCCCGAACAGCTCAAGCGGCTGGTCGCGCAGATATCGGAGAAACCGGAAACGGTGCAGCACCACAGCGTCGATCAGGAAGGCCTCGACGCCCTGCTCGAGCAGCTGGCGAAGAAGCCCGGCATCCACGCGGTGCACCTGAAAAAGGGCGACAAGTCCAAGATCTTGCCCGCTGACGCCCAAATTGGTTAGTTGCCAATGATATTCAGCGGTTCAAGTGCGAAAGAGCTGGCGTCCAATACGTATTGCCGTCGCGATGAAAGAAGGTAAGTGATGAAACGGTGGTTATTGCTCGTGGGTGTTCCCCTCGTGATCGGCCTGGCCGCGCCGGCACACGCCGGTCCTCCGCCGGAACCCGACGGTGACGACGGTGCGTTCCTCTCCGCCCTGCATCAAGCCGGCTTCAGCTTCGCCAGCCCGGATGCGGCCGTCGGGGCGGGCCGGGCGGTGTGTTCGTGCCTCAACAACGGGGAGTCGGGCCTGGAGGTGCTGCACGACGTGAAGATGCACAATCCGGGTATGGACATGGAGATGGCGTCCAACTTCGCCATGCTTTCGGCGAAGTACTACTGCCCGCACCAACTCAGCAAAGCCTGACGCGCGGCGGCGATCGCCGAGTCGCCCTGAGCGCTAACGCGATTCAGCCATCGCGCTGCCGCGCTGCGCACGACGATCCGACATGAGACAATCGCCAGCTATGAAGCTGCTCGGGGCGCTGATCGGTGCTTGCGCCGTGATCACATTTGCGGCGCCCGCGTACGGCGAGCCCGATACCGGTGGCGCCGACGAGTCGAGCTTTCTGGCGTCGCTGCGCAGCGCGGGTATCACCTACAAGACCTCGGACGCGGCCGTCCAGTTCGCGCGAGCGGTGTGCGAGTCGATGGGCAACGGCGAGTACGGGCCCCAGATGGTCGACGAACTCAAAGCCCAAAACCCCGGACTCACCACCGATCACGCAACGTCGTTTTTGGCGATCGCCGCGAAGTACTACTGTCCTCAGCAACTCAACAAGAGCTAGCTCGGCGCCGCCATCGCGTCCGCAGGTTGCCCACGGGTGTCGGGCGCGTGGACGCACAGTGACTGATGGGCTTGTGGTCCACCGGCCGTTCACCTGAATCTGATTGGCTGCCCGCGCGGAACCGCGGACGAGAAAGGGAGCGCCGATGGAGACGCTGAGCGTCGCTGATTTCGCGCTCCGGCTTGCCGTCGGGGTGGGTTGTGGCGCCCTCATCGGTCTGGAGCGGCAATGGCGGGCGCGGCGGGCCGGCCTGCGCACCAACGCCCTGGTCGCCGGTGGCGCGACGTTGTTCGTGCTGTACGCCGCCGCCACCACGGACACCAGCCCCACCAGGGTCGCGTCGTACGTCGTGTCCGGCATCGGGTTCCTCGGCGGTGGGGTGATCCTGCGTGAAGGGGTCAACGTCCGCGGCCTGAACACCGCCGCCACCCTGTGGTGTTCGGCGGCGATCGGTGTCCTGGCGGCGTCCGGCCATCTGGTTTTCGCGTTGATCGGCACCGGGACCGTGATCGGCATCCACCTTCTCGGGCGGCCCCTGGGCAGGCTGATCGACCGCGACAACACCGGCGACGAAGACGAAAGCCTGCGGCCCTACCTGGTGCAGGTGGTCTCTCGCCCCAAGCACGAGAAGTACGCACGCGCCCAGATCGTGCAGCACGCCAGCAGCAACGACATCACGCTGCGGGGAATCCATACCGGTCAGGCCGACGACGACGGAATCACCTTGACCGCACACCTACTCATGGACGGGGACGCCCCCTCCCGGCTGGAGCGGTTGGTGGCGGAGCTGTCCCTGCAACCCGGAGTCCGGGCGGTGCAGTGGTACGCCGGCGACGAAGCGCAATCGGAGGGGCGCGGCTAGGGCCCGGGCGTCCATCGGTCCACGTCGAGCCGGTGCGGCCCGCATACCGGACCAAGGCGACCCGACCACCGCGTCGCGCGTCGTAGTCTTGTCCCTGTGAGTACGCTCTCAGCCTTTGTGTCGGCGCTGCCCCCGCAGATGCGGGACCCGGTGCTGCTTGCCATTCCGTTCTTCTTGTTGCTGTTGACGCTGGAATGGGCGGCGGCCCGGAAGCTGGAAAGCATTGTCGAGGAGCAACGGCCCGTCTCCGGCGCCTACCTCACCCGCGACTCGATGGCCAGCATCTCGATGGGACTGGTCTCGGTGGGGACCACCGCCGCCTGGAAGACCCTGGCCCTGTTCGGCTACGCCGCGCTCTTCGCCTACGTGGCGCCGTGGCATCTCTCGGTGGGCAGGTGGTACACGTGGGTCATCGCGCTCCTTGGTGTCGACCTGCTGTATTACGCCTACCACCGGATCGCCCACCGGGTCCGGTTGATCTGGGCGACGCATCAGGCGCATCACTCGAGCCAATACTTCAACTTCGCCACCGCGTTGCGCCAGAAGTGGAACAACAGCGGCGAGATCTTGATGTGGGTTCCCCTGCCGCTGTTGGGAGTCCCGCCATGGATGGTGTTCTTCAGTTTCTCCATCAGCCTGATCTACCAGTTCTGGGTACACACCGAGCGGATCGACAAGCTGCCACGACCCTTCGAATTCGTGTTCAACACCCCGTCGCACCACCGGGTGCACCACGGGATGGACCAGATCTACCTCGACAAGAATTACGGCGGCATCCTCATCGTCTGGGACCGCCTTTTCGGCAGCTTCCAGGCCGAGCTGTTCCGCCCGCATTACGGGCTGACCAAGCAGGTCGACACGTTCAACATCTGGAAGCTGCAGACCCACGAGTACGTGGCGATCGCCCGCGACTGGCGATCGGCGACCCGCCTGCGGGATCGGTTGGGTTACGTGTTCGGCCCGCCGGGCTGGGCTCCGCGCACCGCGGGCCACCCGGAGGCCGCGCTTCCCCTCGCGACGACGACGTAACGCCGGCGGCGGACGGCGCGAACACTTCTGCGTAACGCAAAGTCACGCCGTAATCTCAAATCGGTCGAGATTTGGCCCCGACGGATCGGAGTTCGATGGTGCGTCGCCTGGCAATGCACGCGTTCATCGCGTCCGTCACCGCCGCCGCGCTCGCGCAAGCCCTGCCACCCGCGCCGGCCAAAGCCGACCCCGTCGTGGTCTATCCGGGCATGGAGATTCGACAGGACAACCGCGTCTGCACGCTGGGCTACGTCGACCCCGCCCTCAAGATCGCGTTCACCGCGGGGCACTGCCGCGGCGGCGCGGGAGTCGTCACCGACCGCGGGGGAGCCGTCATCGGCCGCCTGGCCGCCTTCCGGGACAACACACCGAGCGGCACGACCGTGGCCACCGACCAATTGATCACCGACTACGAGGCGATCGTGCTGGACAACGGCGTCATGGCGAACAACGTCCTGCCGGGCGGGCGTCCGCTGATCTCGAATCCGGCGGCGGCGCTCGCCCCCGGACAGGCGATCTGCCACTTCGGGGTCAGCACCGGCGAGACCTGCGGGACAGTGGAAAGCGTCAACAACGGCTGGTTCACCATGTCGAACGGCGTACAGAGCCACAACGGCGACTCCGGCGGCCCGGTGTACCTGCCTTCCAGCGCCGGCCCCGGCCTGCTCGTGGGGATCTTCAACAGCGTCTGGGGCAATTTCCCGGCGGCGGTGTCGTGGCGGGCCACGTCCGAAGAGGTCCGTGAGGACCTCGGGGTGGCGCGGGTCGGCGCCCGCTAAGCGATTCAGCGGTTCCCGTTCGCCTCCGCGAGCGCGAACACCGGGATCGTCGGTGCGGCGGCGCGGAACTGCTCATCGGTGCTGTCCGGGGTCAGCCCCGCGACATAGTCCTTGACCTGCCAATACCAGCGGTCCAGATACCGCCGCAGCAGCTCGGGCTTCGCCGGGTCGGCCACCTCGCTGGCTCGGGCGCGCCGCCTGCGCCAGCGGGGACCCGTCTCGACCACGCCCGCGACCCTGACGTTTCGTGCCCACTGGGTGTTCCCCCGCGGCGAGACCAGATAGTCCACGCCGTCGACGGTGAGCAGGTTGATGACCACCGTCCGCGGCTTGCCGCTCTTGCGCCCCCGGACCCGCAGCGCGCGCGTCCCGGCGACGCTGACCCCGATCTCGGCAAGCCAGCGGATCACCGCGTTGGCGGCCCGGGCCAATCCGTTCGGCTCTTCGTATCGCGTCGACATGTCGTGTCCTCCTGCCGGAATAAGAGAGAGCACCGCTCTCTCAACCGCGCACGCTGCCACAGTCCTGCCCAGAAAGCAAGAGCAGTGATCTCGGTTGTGTCAGACTCACTTCGTGGGCAAACGCCAGGAAACGCGGGAGCAGATCGAGGCGCGCATCGTCGAGCTCGGCCGCCGGCAGTTGGTCGAACGCGGCGCGGCCGGGCTGTCCGTTCGTGCGATCGCCCGGGATCTGGGCATGGTGTCGTCGGCCGTGTACCGGTACGTATCCAGCCGGGACGAGTTGCTGACGCTGCTGTTGGTCGATGCCTACACGGACCTGGCCGACGCCGTGGACCGGGCCCGTGAGGCGGTCGGGGACCTCTGGAGTGACGATGTCGTCGCGATTTCGCTGGCCACACGGCGGTGGGCCGTCGCGCACCCGGCCCGCTGGGCCCTGCTGTACGGCAGCCCCGTGCCCGGGTATCACGCGCCACCCGAACGCACCGTCGCGGTGGGAACCAGAGTGGTGGCCGCCTTCTTCGACGCCGTGGCGTCGGGGATTGCCACCGGAGACATCAGGCTCACGGACGCCGTTGCGCCCCAACCCATGTCGTCGGACTTCGAGCGGATCCGCCAGGAGTTCGGGTTCCCCGGCGATGACCAGGTCGTCGCCAAGTGCTTCCTGTTGTGGGCGGGCGTGTTGGGTGCGATCAGCCTCGAGGTGTTCGGGCAGTACGGTGACGACACCCTGACCGATCCCGAGGCGGTGTTCGAGGCACAGCTTCGGCTGCTGGTGGACATGCTGGGCCGGCACGGATAGTCGCGGGGCCGAATTAGAACATGTTCACCCGGCTTCGGCGTGACCGCGGCGGCTCGTCGTGGCAAAGTCTCCGCGGCCCTTACTGGCGGGCGAGCCATTGGACTATCCTGCGAGACGATGACCGTTCTCGTTGAATCACCGACGCAGATCGCGTGGGTCACCACCGACCTGGCCGCCACCGAAACCGCCCTTACCGGCATGTTAGGCGTGCGCAAATGGGTCCGGATACCCGACGTGCACTTTGCTCCGGACTCCTGCAGCTACCTCGGTAAGCCGGCCGATTTCGTCGCCAGCATCTCGCTGAGCTACCTCGGTGACATGCAACTGGAGCTGATCCAACCGCTCCGCGGCGAGAACATCTATAGTGACTTTCTGCGCGAATCCGGGCCGGGTCTGCACCACATCTGCATGGAGGTGGAAAGCCCCGAGCAGTTCGAGGCGACGTTGGCCGGGGCCGCGGAGTTCGGAGCGGCGGTGGTGCAGCAAGGTGTGATGCCCGGCGGGATCCAGTTCGGTTATCTCTCGGCGCCACAGGCGGCGGTGCCATTTGTGGAGATCGCCTACATCGCACCCGAGATGAGGGCGTTCTACGACTACATCAAACAGGAGCAGCGATGAGCCGCGCCAGCGACGACGCAGTGGGGGCACCCCCAGCCGCGGTGGGGGTACCTCCCGCTTGCGGGGGACGGCGAGGGGGACGCAGGGATGAAGAGGAGTGGCGCCAATGAGCACCGAGATACCGGCAACGGTCAGCGCGGACGACGTCACGTCGTGGTCCGATGATGTCGACGTGGTCGTGGTCGGCTTCGGCATCGCGGGTGGCTGCGCGGCCGTCAGCGCGGCGGCCGCCGGGGCGCGCGTGTTGGTGCTGGAGCGCGCCGCAGCGGCGGGCGGCACCACCTCGCTTGCCGGGGGCCACTTCTACCTGGGCGGCGGAACGGCGGTCCAGCAGGCGACCGGTCACCCCGACTCGGCCGAGGAGATGTACAAGTACCTGGTCGCCGTGTCCCGCCAGCCCGACCACGACAAGATTCGCGCCTACTGCGAGGGCAGCGTCGAGCATTTCAACTGGCTGGAAGACTTGGGTTTTCAATTCGAGCGCAGTTACTTCCCGGGCAAGGCGGTCATCCAGCCCAACACCGAGGGGCTGATGTTCACCGGCAACGAGAAGGTGTGGCCATTCCTGGAGAAGGCGGTGCCGGCGCCGCGCGGCCACAAGGTCCCCGTGCCCGGCGACACCGGCGGCGCCAGCATGGTGATCGACCTGCTGCTCAAGCGCGCCGCGGACCTGGGCGTGCAGATCCGGTACGAGACGGGCGCCACCGAGCTCATCGTCGACGGTTCGGGTGCGGTGAGCGGTGTCGCGTGGAAGCAGTTCTCCGAAACCGGTGCGACCAAGGCAAAGTCGGTGGTCATCGCCGCGGGGGGCTTCGTGATGAACCCGGAGATGGTTGCCGAGTACACGCCCAAGCTGGCCGAGAAACCGTTCGTGCTGGGCAATACGTACGACGACGGCCTGGGCATCCGCCTGGGCGTCTCGGCGGGCGGCGCAACCGAGCACATGGACCAGATCTTCATCACGGCCCCGCCGTACCCGCCGTCGATCCTGTTGACGGGGATCATCGTGAACAAGCTCGGACAGCGCTTCGTCGCCGAGGATTCGTACCATTCGAGGACTTCGGGGTTCATCATGGACCAGCCCGACAGCGCGGCGTTCCTCATCGTCGACGAGGCGCACCTGGAGCACCCCAAGATGCCGCTGGTCCCGCTGATCGACGGGTGGGAGACCGTCCCGGAAATGGAAGCCGCGCTTGGCATTCCGGAGGGAAACCTGGCGGCGACGCTGGACCGCTACAACGCCAACGCCGCCCGCGGCGAGGACCCCGACTTCCACAAGCAGCCCGAATTCCTCGCCGCACAAGACCAAGGGCCGTGGGGCGCGTTCGACATGTCGCTGGGTAAGGCGATGTACGCCGGTTTCACCATCGGTGGGCTCGCCACGTCGGTGGACGGCGAGGTACTGCGTCACGACGGCACGGTCGTGCCGGGCTTGTATGCGGCCGGGGCGTGCGCGTCCAACATCGCCCAGGACGGCAAGGGCTACGCCAGCGGTACGCAACTGGGGGAGGGATCGTTCTTCGGCCGCCGCGCCGGAGCGCACGCGGCGCACCGCGCCGGGGGCGCGTAGGCGCGTTACGACCGGGCGCCGGAGCGCACGCGGCCCAAAAGCGTTAAACCCGAGCGGGTTCCTTCTTCTCCTCCACGGGGCCCAGCCGCCACGGGCCGCCACCGAGCAGTTGCAGCTCTTGCTCGTGGTGCTGCTCGACGGTGGGCCGATGGCTGACGCTGACCACCACGCAGTCGGGCAGCTCGGTCCGCAGGAGTTGGTACAGCGCGAACTCCAGGCCCTCGTCCAGCGCCGAGGTGGCCTCGTCGAGGAATACCGCCTTGGGTTTGGTCAGCAGGATGCGCGCGAAGGCGACACGCTGCTGCTCCCCGGGGGAAAGCACCTTGGCCCAATCCCGCTCTTCGTCGAGCCGGTCGAGCAGTGGCGCCAGGGCCACTTTGGTGACTGCCTCCCGCAGTTCGGCATCGGAGACGTCATCCGGGGAGTTCGGGTAGCAGACCACGGTGCGCAGGCTGCCCAATGGCACGTATGGCAACTGCGACAGGAACATCGTCGCGTTGTCGCCGTCGGGGCGGCACAGGGTGCCGGAGGCGTACGGCCACAACTCCGCCAGGCTGCGCAGCAGCGTGGTCTTACCGGCCCCGGAGCGACCGGTGATCACCAGCGAATCCCCCTCGGCGAGTTGGACATCGAGCGGGTCGATCAGGCGGTCGCCGGCCGGCGTGCGCACCTCGAGGTCGCGAAGCTCGACGGCGGTCTCTTCGCTCGGCTTGACCAGGATGGTCGGCAGCGCGCGCCCCTTCTCGTTGGCGTCGACCAGGCCGTGCAACCGGATGATCGATGCCCGGAAGGCGGCGAAGGCGTCGTAGTTGTTGCGGAAGAACGACAGCGAATCCTGAATATTGCCGAAGGCCGTCGCGCTCTGACCCACATCGCCGAAGTCGATCCGGCCGGCGAACAGACGCGGCGCCTGGATCACCCACGGCAACGGCACGATTGCCTGCGAGACCGACCAGTTCCAGCCGTTGAAGATGATGGTCCGACGCACGAATTTGCGGTAGTTGTCGATGATCGGGGTGAAGCGCCGCCACAGCTGGTTCCGCTCGACGCGCTCACCGCGGTAGAAGCCCACCGCCTCCGCGGCGTCGCGCAATCGCACCAGCGCATACCGGAATGCGGCGTTGAGCCTCTCGTTGTCGAAGCTGAGTCGAATCAGGGGATGGCCCAACCAGATCGCCACCACCGTGGCGACCAGCACGTAAACCAGCACGGTCCAGAACATCGCGCGGGGCAGGTCAACGCCGAGCACGGTCAGATTTCCGGACAGGTTCCACAGGATCGCCGCAAAGGAAATCACCGAGGCCACGGCGTTGACCGCACCGAACAGCAAGGTGCTGCCGGTGCCGTTGGACGGGATGTTCGGGGTGCCGCCCGCATTGGCGGTGAAGATGTCGATGTCCTGCTGGATGCGCTGGTCGGGGTTGTCGATGGTGTGGTCGATGAACAGGTCGCGGTAGTAGGCCCGCCCGGCGAGCCAGTCATCGGTGAGATTCGCCGTCAGCCACATGCGCCAGGCGATGATGAACCGCTGGGTCAAGTAGATGTCGATCATGAACCGGATCACGTACAAGACCGCCAGCACGCTGAAAATCGCGATCGACATCCAGAAGCCATGAATCCCAGACTGTTTGACCGCGTCGTCGTCGGCCGCGAGACCCTGCACCGCCTTCTGCACCGCCGTGTACAGGTCGTTGCCCTGATAGCTGAGCAACACCATCAGCCGCACTGACAGCAGCACCGACAGCAACAGCACGCCCAGCATCAGCCACACCCGCACGCTGCGGGCGCCGACGAAGTACCCGCGGGTGATCCGCCAGAACTGCCGGCCCCACGGCGTGAGATACCGGAAGGCGACCAGCACGACGAAGAGCACCACCGCGCTGATCAGCCACGCGACGGCCACCCACCGCAAAGAATCGATGGGGGCCGTCGACCAGTCGATCGAGGGCTTGAACGGCTTCGGGCCCATGGTCGCTGTCTCCTCACGGTCGCGCTGGTGGACTCTGCTGGAACTTGAAATCCTCCGGCGAAGGTACCCGAAGGATCTGGATAGGCTGCGGTTATGAGCACCGACGCCATCCCCACACAAACATTGCACGCGGGCCGGCTCGTCGCGCGACGCCTGCGGGCCAGCGGTGTCGACACCGTCTTCACCTTGTCCGGCGGTCACCTGTTCTCCGTCTACGACGGCTGCCGAGAGGAGGGCATCCGGCTGATCGACACCCGCCATGAGCAGACCGCGGCCTTCGCCGCCGAAGGCTGGTCGAAAGTGACGCGGGTGCCCGGCGTCGCCGCGCTCACCGCGGGACCGGGCGTCACCAACGGGATGAGCGCGATGGCGGCCGCGCAGCAGAACCTGTCGCCCCTCGTCGTGCTGGGCGGGCGGGCGCCCGCGGGGCGGTGGGGCATGGGCTCGCTGCAGGAGATCGACCACGTGCCGTTCGTGGCGCCGCTGACCCGCTTCGCCGCCACGGCGCAGTCGGCCGAGGACGCGGGACGGCTGGTCGACGAGGCGCTGCGGGCGGCGGTCGGCGCCCCGTCGGGCGTCGGCTTCGTCGACTTCCCCATGGACCACGTGTTTTCAATGTCCGAGGATCACGGCCGCCCCGGCGCCCTCGCCGACCTGCCGCCGGGGCCGACTCCCGACGGTGACGCGCTGGGCCGCGCCGCCGGCCTGCTGTCCGGGGCGAAGCGGCCGGTCATCATGGCGGGCACCAACGTCTGGTGGGGACACGGGGAGGCGGCCCTGCTACGCCTTGCCGAGGAACTGCAGATCCCGGTGCTGATGAACGGAATGGCCCGTGGCGCGGTGCCCGCCGATCACCCGCTGGCGTTCTCCCGGGTGCGCGGAAAAGCGTTGGGCGAGGCCGATGTTGCGCTGATCGTCGGGGTGCCCATGGATTTCCGGCTCGGCTTCGGCGCGGTGTTCGGCGCGCAGACCCGGCTCATCGTCGCGGATCGCAGCGCACCGCAGCGCAATCATCCCCGCCCTGTCGAAGCCGAGCTCTACGGCGACCTGTTGTCGACACTTGCGGCGCTGGCCGCCGGGGGCGGCACCGACCACCGGGACTGGATCGACGAACTGCGGACGGCCGAGACCGCGGCGCGCGGCAAGGAGAAGGCCGAGCTCGCCGACGACCGCATCCCGCTGCACCCCATGCGGGTGTATGCCGAGCTCGCCCCGATGCTGGACCGCGACGCCATCGTCGTCATCGACGGCGGTGATTTCGGGTCCTACGCCGGCCGGGTGATCGACAGCTACCTGCCCGGCTGCTGGCTGGACAGCGGCCCCTTCGGCTGCCTCGGCTCGGGCCCCGGCTACGCCCTGGCCGCCAAGCTGGCCCGGCCCGAGCGCCAGGTGGTCCTGTTGCAGGGCGACGGCGCGTTCGGCTTCAGCGGCATGGAATGGGACACCCTGGTACGCCACCGCGTGCCCGTCGTCTCTGTGATCGGCAACAACGGGATCTGGGGGCTCGAGAAGCACCCCATGGAGGCCTTGTACGGCTATTCGGTGGTGGCCGAACTGCGCCCGGGAACACGCTACGACGAGGTGGTGCGCGCCCTCGGTGGCCACGGCGAGCTGGTCTCCGCGCCGGCCGGGCTGCGGCCCGCGCTGGAACGGGCCTTTGCCAGCGGCCTGCCCGCCGTCGTCAACGTGCTCACCGACCCCGATGTGGCCTATCCCCGGCGCTCCAACCTCGCGTGAACCGCGTGTCGCGGGCGGACCCGCGGGCTGGCGGGTCGCGTACCGTTGACCTGTGTCAAAGACCCCCCGCCCGCAGCCCGGCCGTCTGAGCAGCCGTTTTTGGCGACTGCTCGGCGCCAGCACCGAGAAGAACCGCAGCCGGTCCCTCGCCCAGGTCACCGACTCGTCGGAATACGACGAGGAAGCCGCCGGCCTCACCGACGAGCAGCTACGCAAGGCCGCCGGGCTGCTCAAACTCGACGACCTCGCCGAGTCCGAGGACATCCCGCAGTTCCTCGCCATCGCCAGGGAGGCGGCCGAAAGATCGACGACCCTACGTCCGTTTGACGTGCAGCTGCTCGGGGCGCTGCGCATGCTCGCCGGCGACGTCATCGAAATGGCCACCGGTGAGGGCAAGACCCTCTCCGGGGCGATCGCCGCGGCCGGGTACGCCCTGGCCGGGCGGCATGTCCACGTGGTGACCATCAACGACTACCTGGCCCGCCGTGACGCGGAGTGGATGGGCCCCCTCATCGAGGCGATGGGGTTGACGGTCGGCTGGATCACCGCCGAGTCGACGAGCGAGGAGCGCCGCGCGGCCTACGGCTGCGACGTCACCTACGCCTCGGTCAACGAAATCGGCTTCGACGTGCTGCGCGACCAGCTCGTGGTCGACGTCGACGACCTGGTGTCGCCCAACCCCGACGTGGCCCTGATCGACGAGGCCGACTCGGTGCTGGTCGACGAGGCGCTGGTGCCGTTGGTGCTGGCGGGCACGACGCACCGCGAGACGCCGCGGCTGGAGATCATCAAGCTGGTCGGTGAGCTGTCCCCGGAGACCGATTACGACACCGACTCCGACAGCCGCAACGTCCATCTCACCGACGTCGGGGCCCGCAAAGTGGAGAAGGCGCTCGGCGGCATCGACCTCTACTCCGAGGAGCACGTCGGCACGACCCTGACCGAGGTGAACGTCGCCCTGCACGCGCACGTGCTGTTGCAACGCGACGTGCACTACATCGTCCGCGACGACGCCGTGCACCTGATCAATGCCGCGCGCGGCCGCATCGCGCAGCTGCAACGCTGGCCGGACGGCCTCCAGGCCGCCGTCGAGGCGAAGGAGGGGATCGAGACCACCGAAACCGGCGAGGTGCTCGACACCATCACGGTGCAGGCGCTGATCAACCGCTATCAGACCGTCTGCGGAATGACCGGAACGGCGCTGGCGGCCGGGGAGCAGCTGCGCCAGTTCTACAAGCTGGGCGTGTCACCAATTCCCCCGAACGAACCCAACATTCGCGAGGACGAGTCCGACCGCGTCTACATCACCGACGCCGCCAAGAACGACGCGATCGTCGCGCACATCGCCGAGGTGCACGCGACCGGGCAGCCGGTGCTGGTCGGCACCCGCGACGTGGCCGAATCGGAGGAACTGCACGAGCGGCTGCTGCGCCGCGGCGTGCCCGCGGTGGTGCTCAACGCCAAGAACGACGCCGAGGAGGCGGAGGTCATCGCCGAGGCCGGCAAGTTCGGGGTGGTCACCGTGTCGACACAGATGGCGGGACGGGGCACCGACATTCGGCTCGGGGGCTCCGACGAAGCCGACCACGACAGGGTCGCCGAACTCGGCGGGCTGCACGTGGTGGGCACCGGCCGGCACCACACCGAGCGACTGGACAACCAGCTGCGCGGGCGCGCCGGGCGCCAGGGCGACCCGGGCTCGTCGGTGTTCTTCTCGAGTTGGGAAGACGACGTCGTGGCGGCCAACCTCGACCACAACAAGCTGCCCATGGAAACCGACGACGACGGGCGGATCGTCAGCCCCAAGGCGGCCGGGCTGCTCGACCACGCCCAGCGCGTCGCCGAGGGCCGGATGCTCGACGTGCACGCCAACACCTGGCGCTACAACCAGCTCATCGCCCAGCAGCGCGCCATCATCGTCGATCGGCGAAACACGTTGCTGCGCACGCCAACCGCGCGCGAGGAGCTCGCGGAGCTGGCGCCCAAGCGGTACAAGGAGCTGGCCGAGGTGGGGGCACCTCCCGCTCGCGGGGGAATCCCCGAGGATCGGCTGGAGACCATCTGCCGGCAGATCATGCTCTATCACCTGGACCGCGGCTGGGCCGATCACCTGGCATACCTGGCCGACATCCGGGAAAGCATCCACCTGCGGGCGCTGGGCCGGCAGAACCCGCTGGACGAGTTCCACCGGTTGGCCGTCGACGCGTTCGCGTCGCTGGCCGCGGACGCCATCGAGGCCGCGCAGCAGACCTTCGAGACCGCCAACGTCCTGGAAGAGGAACAGGGGCTGGACCTTTCCAAGCTGGCCCGGCCGACGTCGACGTGGACCTACATGGTCAACGACAACCCGCTGTCGGATGACACGCTGTCGACCCTGAGCCTGCCCGGGGTCTTCCGCTAGGTCGCGCGCGGACCACCGAGTGTGCGCCCAGCCGCCCAGTCGGCATTCACTGAGCCCATTGCCCGACTCGCCCCTCGCCGCCATGCGGCTGGGGGTGCCCACCGCGGTCCGCGCTGCGGACCGCATCGTCGTCGGGCTAAGGTCACGGCTTATGGAGCCGGCGCTTCCGCCCAGCCGGGTGCTGACGGTGCCCAACGCGCTGAGCGCCATTCGCCTGGTGCTCATCGGCGTGTTCGCCTACGCCCTGCTGGTCGCGCACGCCAACGGCTGGGCGGTCGGGATCTTGATGTTCAGCGGTGCGTCCGACTGGGCCGACGGCAAGATCGCCCGGCTGCTCGACCAGTCGTCGCGGCTGGGTGTCCTGCTCGACCCGGCGGTCGACCGCCTGTACATGGTCGGCGTTCCCGTCGTGATGGCGTGGAGCGGGATCGTGCCGTGGTGGTTCGTCGCCATCCTGCTGGCGCGTGACGGGCTGCTGGCCGCGACGCTGCCGCTGGTGTGGAGCCGCGGGCTGTCCGCGCTGCCGGTGACCTACATCGGGAAGGCCGCCACGTTCGCGTTGATGTCCGGCTTTCCGCTGGTGCTGCTCGGCACCTGGGACGCGCTGTGGAGCCGGGTCGTCGGCGCCTGCGGCTGGGCGTTCCTGATCTGGGGCTTGTACGCCTACCTCTGGTCGTTCGCGCTGTACGCCGTCCAGATGACGTTGGTCGTGCGGCGGATGCCGCGGCTCAGACATGGCACTCGCCCGCCCGCGGCGTCCAAGGCGGTCGGAAATGGCTGACGGCGACCGCCTGCTCGGCGGCTACGACCCGAACGCCGGCCGCAGCGCCCATGTGGCCGCGCGGCCGAAGCTGATCCCGGTGCCCTCACTGTTGCGTGCCCTGCTGTCCGAGCACCTGGATCCCGGTTACGCCGCCGCCGCTGCCAGGCGCAGCGACGCCGCCGGCGCCGGCGGGGGGCACGAACGCGCAGCGAGCTGGCTCTGGCAGGCATTGGCGGCGCTGCTGATCGCCACGGTCTTCGCCGCGGCGGTCGCCCAGGCCCGCTCGGTCGCCCCCGGCGTGCGCTCCGCGCAGCAGCTGCTGCTGGGCAATGTGCGTTCGACCGAGAACTCGGCGACCAAGCTCGCCCAGCGGCGCAGCGAGCTGTCTGCACGGGTGGACGACGTGCAGCGCCGCGCGCTGGCCGACGACGCCGAAGGGCAGCGGCTGTTGGCGCGCCTCGACGCGCTGGGTCTGGCGGCGGCCAGCACGGCGGTGATCGGCCCCGGACTGAAGGTGACCGTGACCGACCCGGGCGCCGGCCCGAACCTTTCCGACGTGTCCAAACAGCGAATCAGCGGCAGCCGGCAGATCATCCTGGACCGGGATCTGCAGCTGGTCGTCAACTCGTTGTGGGCCAGCGGCGCCGAGGCGATTTCGGTCGGCGGCGTCCGCATCGGGCCCGACGCGACCATCCGGCAGGCAGGCGGGGCGATCCTCGTCGACAACAACCCCACCAACAGCCCGTACACGATCCTGGCGGTGGGACCGCCGCGGGCGATGCGGGACGTCTTCGACCAAAGCTCCGGCCGGCAGCGGCTCAGGCTGCTCGAGGCCTCCTATGGCGTCGTCGTCACCGTCGACGCCGCCGACGGACTGACGCTTCCCGCCGGATCGATCCGCGACACCAAGTTCGCCAAACAGATTGGGCCACAGTGAGAGAAGTCCTCGGCAGACAGCACCCCCTGTGCGAGTCGGGACATCGAGCATGATCGGCATCGCGGCGCTGGCGATCGGCATCGTGCTCGGCCTGGTTTTCCACCCCGCCGTGCCCGAGGTCGTCCAGCCCTACCTGCCCATCGCGGTGGTCGCGGCGCTCGACGCGGTGTTCGGCGGGTTGCGCGCCTACCTGGAGCGGATCTTCGACCCGAAAGTCTTCGTGATCTCGTTCGTGTTCAACGTTTTCGTGGCGGCCCTGATCGTGTATGTCGGCGACCAACTGGGTGTGGGCACGCAGTTGTCCACGGCCATCATCGTCGTGTTGGGAATCCGCATCTTCGGCAACGCCGCCGCGCTGCGGCGCCGGCTGTTCGGGGCGTGATGCGCAGGCGACGATGCAGTGGGGGCACCCCCAGCCGCGAAGCGGCGAGGGGGACGGAGAGATGAAGAGGAGCGGCGTGATGACTGCGGTGAGGCCGGCGTGAGCCAGGACCCGGCAGACGGCGCCGCCGAAAGCCGTGAAGCAGCGGGCCGCGCGCAGCACGGCCGCCACGAACTGCCGACGAAAAGCCCCCGCCCGGAGATCGGGCCGGTGCACCGCACCGGGTTGTCCGGCCTGGTCCGCGGTGGTCGTTCCCGGATGGCATTCGGGACGTTGGCGGTGCTGTTGTGTCTGCTGTTGGGCATCGCCATCGTCACGCAGGTCCGCCAGAACGAGTCGGGCGATTCGCTGGACACGGCGCGCCCGGCGGACTTGCTGGTGTTGCTGGATTCGCTGCGGCAGCGGGAGGCCACCCTCAACGCCGAGGTGAGCGAATTGCAGAACACGCTGAATTCGCTGCAGGCGTCCGGTAACAACGACCAGGCCGCCATCGCGGCCGCACAGGCCAGGCTGGCGGCGCTGTCCATCCTGGCCGGCGCGGTCGGAGCCACCGGGCCGGGCGTCATCGTCACGATCGACGATCCCGGGCCCGGAGTGGCGCCGGAGGTCATGCTCGACGTCATCAACGAACTGCGCGCCGCCGGCGCGGAGGCCATCGAGATCAACGACGCACACCAGTCGGTGCGGGTAGGTGTCGATACCTGGGTAGTGGGTACCCCTGGCTCGCTGACCGTCGACAACAAGACGCTGACGCCGCCGTATTCAATTCTGGCGATTGGCGATCCGCCCACCCTGGCCGCGGCGATGAACATACCGGGCGGCGCCGAGGACAGCGTCAAGCGTGTCGGGGCGCGGATGTCCGTCCGGCAGGCCGACCGGGTGGACGTGACCACCTTGCGACAACCAAAACCGCACCAATACGCTCAGCCCGTCAAGTGAGCAATTCGCCAACAGAACAGGACCACTCGTGAGCGACATCCCACCCGATCTGCACTACACCGCCGAACACGAGTGGGTTCGCCGAAGCGCTGAGGACACCGCGCGGGTCGGCATCACCGACTTCGCCCAGTCGGCGCTCGGCGATGTCGTCTTCGTTCAGCTGCCCGAGGTCGGCACCGAACTGACCGCGGGCGAATCGTTCGGCGAGGTGGAGTCGACAAAATCGGTGTCGGATCTGTACGCCCCGGTGTCGGGCACGGTATCGGCGGTGAACGCTGACCTGGAGGGCAGTCCGCAGCTGGTGAACTCCGACCCGTACGGGGCGGGCTGGCTGGTCGAGGTGCGGACGGCCGACACCGCCGCGTTGGAGTCGGCCATCTCGTCGCTGCTCGACGCGGAGGCCTACCGCGGAACGCTGACCGAATGACGGTTGCTAAGGTGCCTGCCAGCCCTGCGCGGCGACGCGAGCGGCGCGGCAGGCCGGCGGGGGAAAGGCGGGAGATCGGCCTTTCGATCGTCGGGTGGGGGGCACATTGCAGACCTATGCGCGGTACCGTCGACACATCGACACTTGAAGGCCCCGGTCGCGGTAATCGGCAGTACCGGGCGAAGAAACCTAGTGAGCAGCCGGCCGAGCGGCCCGGTCAGACAACGCCACAGCGGCCAGTGAGGAGCAGCGCGTGACGGACATGGACAACGACCAGACCTCTGACGAAGTCACGGTGGAGACGACCTCCGTCTTCCGTGCCGACTTCCTCAACGAACTGGATGCCCCGGCGCAGGCCGGCACCGAGAGTGCGGTATCCGGGGTGGAGGGCCTCCCGGCCGGCTCGGCGCTATTGGTCGTCAAGCGGGGGCCGAACGCGGGGTCGCGCTTCCTGCTCGACCAGCCGATCACGTCGGCCGGTCGGCATCCGGACAGCGACATTTTCCTCGACGACGTCACGGTCAGCCGCCGCCACGCCGAATTCAGGTTGGAAAACAACGAATTCAACGTGGTGGATGTCGGTAGCCTTAACGGCACCTACGTCAACCGGGAGCCCGTGGACTCGGCGGTGCTCGCCAACGGCGACGAGGTGCAGATCGGCAAGTTCCGCTTGGTGTTTTTGACCGGGCCCAAGCAGGGTGAGGACGGAGGATCCGGAGGCTAGTGAGCGCGCCCGATAGCCCGGCGCTGGCCGGGATGTCGATCGGGACGGTCCTGGAGATGTTGAGGCCGGACTTTCCCGATGTCACGATCTCCAAGATTCGCTTCTTGGAGGCCGAGGGACTGGTGACGCCACAGCGTGCCGCGTCGGGCTATCGGAGATTCACCGCATACGACTGCGCCCGGTTGCGTTTCATCCTGACCGCGCAGCGCGACCACTACCTACCGCTCAAGGTCATCCGGGCACAGTTGGACGCCCAGCCCGACGGCGAGTTGCCGCCGTTCGGCTCGCCCTACTCCGCGCCGCGCCTGGTGTCCGTGGCGGGAGTCGGGGAGGCCGGTGCCGGGGGCCCGGAGCCCGGATCCGACACGGCCGCGGTGGCGCCGTCGAGCATTCGCCTGAGTCGTGAAGACCTGCTCGAGCGCTCCGGGGTCGACGACGACCTGTTGACGGCGCTGCTGAAGGCGGGGGTGATCACCACCGGCCCGGGCGGCTTATTCGACGAACACGCCGTCGTCATCCTGCAGTGCGCGCGTGCGCTTTCCGAATACGGTGTGGAGCCGCGGCATCTTCGCGCTTTCCGCTCGGCGGCGGATCGGCAATCGGACCTGATCGCCCAAATCGCCGGGCCGCTAATCAAAGCCGACAAGGCCGGCGCCCGCGACCGCGCCGACGACCTGGCCCGCGAGGTGGCGGCCCTGGCCATCACGTTGCACACGTCGCTGATCAAATCCGCCGTTCGCGACGTTCTTCATCGCTGAGGACTAGACTTCGTCGATAGCTTGGTCTTCGGCGGCACAGCGGTAATTCGGCGTCGTCGTCGCGCCAAGAACCGACACGGCAGCACATGCGGAGGGCAGACACAAATGGGTGAAGTTCGTGTTGTCGGCATTCGCGTGGAGCAGCCGCAGAACCAGCCGGTCCTGTTACTGCGCGAGACCGACGGCGACCGGTACCTGCCGATCTGGATCGGCCAATCGGAGGCTGCCGCCATCGCGCTCGAGCAGCAGGGGGTCGAGCCGCCCCGCCCGCTGACACACGACCTGATCAGGGATGTCATTGCCGCGCTTGGCCATTCGCTCAAGGAGGTGCGGATCGTCGACCTGCAAGAGGGCACGTTCTACGCCGACCTGGTCTTCGACCGCAACATCACCGTGTCCGCACGACCCTCGGATTCGGTGGCGATAGCGCTGCGCGTCGGTGTTCCGATCTACGTCGAGGAGGCCGTGCTGGCCCAGGCCGGCCTGCTCATCCCCGACGAGAGCGACGAGGAGGGCGGCACCGCTGTCCGCGAGGACGAGGTGGAGAAGTTCAAGGAGTTTCTCGACAGCGTGTCGCCCGACGATTTCAAGGCGACGTAGGCCATCTGTGGGCCGCGTGAGCGCGGTTTGGGCGCCCGCGGTGCGCGTACTACCCTGGGCATCGACATCACGGATCTGTTTCAACTAGCCCCGGGATGTCGACACGCCTGGCGGATAGCGCCCTCAGTTGGCCCGGCGGCGGCCATACTTTGATCACGACTTAAGGGCGCGGTGGCTATCGAAAAGCGTAAGCTCTCTAGCACTCGGGCCTGAGCAAACGTGGCTGCGACGCAGCCAGTGACGCAGCTGGAAACGAAAGCGCGATCGGCGAGAGGAAGCACCGTGGGCGAGCAGCCACGCCAAGAACAGCTGGACCTAGCTGACCACGCGACCGCCGCACCGGAAGCACCCGTGCAGCCCGGACTGTTTCCCGACGACTCGGTGCCCGACGAGCTGGTGGGATACCGGGGCCCGAGCGCTTGCCAGATCGCTGGAATCACCTACCGCCAGCTGGACTACTGGGCACGCACCTCGCTGGTCGTGCCGTCCATCCGCAGCGCGGCCGGCTCGGGCAGCCAGCGGCTGTACTCGTTCAAGGACATCCTGGTCCTCAAGATCGTCAAACGGCTGCTCGACACCGGGATCTCGCTGCACAACATCAGGGTCGCGGTCGATCATCTGCGCCAGCGCGGCGTGCAGGACCTGGCCAACATCACGTTGTTCTCCGACGGCACCACGGTGTACGAATGCACGTCGGCCGAAGAGGTCGTCGACCTTCTGCAGGGCGGGCAGGGCGTGTTCGGCATCGCCGTGTCCGGCGCCATGCGCGAGCTGACCGGCGTGATCGCCGACTTCCCCGGCGAGCGGGCCGACGGCGGCGAGTCGATCGCCGCGCCGGAGGACGAGCTGGCCTCCCGCCGCAAGCACCGCGACCGCAAGATCGGTTGAGCGCACCCACGCGATTCGGGCGGGTAAACTGGCTCACGCATCGCACTTGTGCGGGAGAGTTCCGTGGCGGCCAGTCACGGACGCCGAAGGAGCAACACCTCTCCGCCAACCTCTCAGGCACCCGGACCGCGCAGGTAAACGATGCCTCTGGAAAGCGGTGCTGACCCCTCGCGGTCCGCACCCGCCGATGGGGAAAGGCGCCCGAACACCAACGGGCGCCGAATCTCTCAGGCGCCCGGCGAACGGGTGAAGACAGAGGGAGGGGACCGCTAGTCCTCTGCCTCTGCCGCCACCTCAGGAGACCCGCCGTGCCGGACCACACAACCTTTGCAGCCCGCCACATCGGCCCGGACGCCCAGGCCGTCGCGGCCATGCTGGGCGTCATCGGGGTCGATTCGCTCGACCAGCTTGCCGCCAAGGCCGTACCCGCGGGCATCCTCGACAAGCTCACCGGCAGCGGCGCGGCGCCGGGCCTCGACGAGTTGCCGCCCGCCGTCACCGAATCGGAGGCGCTGGCGGAGTTGCGGGCGTTGGCCGAGGCCAACACGGTGGCCGTCTCCATGATCGGGCAGGGCTACTACGACACGCTCACCCCGCGGGTGCTGGTGCGCAACGTCCTGGAGAACCCGGCGTGGTACACCGCCTACACGCCGTATCAGCCCGAGATCAGCCAGGGCCGCCTGGAGGCGCTGCTGAACTTCCAGACGATGGTGGCCGACCTGACCGGGCTGGAGGTCGCCAACGCGTCGATGCTCGACGAGGGCACCGCGGCCGCCGAGGCCATGACGCTGATGCACCGCGCGACCCGTGGGACGTCGAACCGCCTCGCCGTCGACGCCGATCTGTTCGCCCAGACCGCGGCCGTGCTGGCCACCCGGGCGCGGCCGTTGGGCATCGAGATCGTCACCGTCGACCTGCGGGACGGCCTGCCCGACGGCGAGTTCTTCGGCGTCATCACCCAGCTGCCCGGCGCCAGCGGTCGGATCACGGACTGGTCGGCGTTGGTTTCGGCGGCCCACGAGCGGGGCGCGCTGGTCGCCATCGGCGCCGACCTGCTGGCGTTGACGCTGATCACACCGCCGGGGGAGATCGGCGCCGACGTCGCGTTCGGAACCACGCAACGATTCGGTGTGCCAATGGGATTCGGCGGCCCACACGCCGGATACCTGTCGGTGCACGCCAACCATGCCCGGCAACTGCCGGGCCGGCTGGTCGGCATGTCGATGGACACCGACGGGTCCCCGGCCTACCGGCTGGCACTGCAGACCCGTGAGCAGCACATCCGGCGGGACAAGGCGACCAGCAACATCTGCACCGCGCAGGTGCTGCTGGCGGTGATGGCCGCCATGTATGCCAGCTACCACGGCGCCGACGGACTGACCGCGATCGCCCGCCGCGTCCACGGACACGCCGAAACCGTCGCGGCAGGCCTGCGCGACGCGCTGGTGCACGACAAGTTCTTCGACACGGTGCTGGCCCGGGTGCCGGGACGCGCCGACGAGGTGGTGGCCGCCGCCAAGGCCGGCGGCGTCAACCTGTGGCGCGTCGACGCCGACCACGTCTCGGTGGCGTGCGACGAGGCCACCACCGACGCCCACGTTGCGGCGGTGCTGAAGGCCTTCGGCGTCAGGGCCGGCAAGCCGGCCGGCCTGGACATCGCGACCCGCACCTCGGCGTTCCTGACCCACCCCGCGTTCACGCAATACCGCACCGAAACGGCGATGATGCGCTACCTGCGGACGCTGGCGGACAAAGACATCGCCTTGGACCGCAGCATGATTCCGCTCGGTTCGTGCACGATGAAGCTCAACGCCGCCGCCGAGATGGAACCCATCACCTGGCCGGAGTTCGCCCGCCAGCATCCGTTCGCCCCGGCATCGGACACCCCGGGGCTGCGCCGGCTCATCAGCGACCTGGAGACCTGGCTGGTGCAGATCACCGGCTACGACGCCGTCTCGCTGCAACCCAACGCCGGCTCGCAGGGCGAATACGCCGGCCTGCTGGCCATCCACGACTACCACGCCAGCCGGGGTGAGCCGCACCGCAACATCTGCCTGATCCCGTCCAGCGCGCACGGCACCAACGCGGCGTCGGCGGCGCTGGCCGGCATGCGGGTGGTGGTGGTGCGTTGCCACGACGAGCCTGGCCGGGCCGGCGACGTCGACCTGGATGACCTGCGCGCCAAGGTCGCCCAGTACGGCGATGAGCTCTCCACGCTGATGATCACCTACCCGTCCACCCACGGCGTCTACGAGCACGACATCGCCGAGATCTGCGCGGCCGTCCACGACGCCGGCGGCCAGGTGTACGTCGATGGCGCCAACCTCAACGCGCTGGTCGGCCTGGCCCGGCCGGGGAAGTTCGGCGGCGATGTCAGCCACCTGAACCTGCACAAGACGTTCTGCATCCCGCACGGCGGCGGGGGGCCCGGGGTGGGACCGGTGGCCGTGCGTGCGCACCTGGCCCCGTTCCTGCCCGGCCACCCGCACGCCCCTGAATTGCCCCAGGGCCACCCGGTGTCGTCGGCGCCCTACGGGTCGGCTTCGATCCTGGCGATCAGCTGGGCCTACATCAGGATGATGGGCGCCGACGGCCTGCGCGCGGCGTCGCTGACCGCGATCGCGTCGGCCAACTACATCGCCCGCCGGCTCGACGAGTACTTCCCCGTGCTCTACACCGGGGAGAACGGCATGGTCGCCCACGAATGCATCCTGGACCTGCGGGCGATCACCAAGTCCACCGGTGTGACCGTCGACGACGTGGCAAAGCGGTTGGCCGACTACGGCTTTCACGCGCCCACGATGAGCTTCCCGGTGGCCGGCACGCTGATGGTGGAACCCACCGAGAGCGAGACCCTGACCGAGGTCGACGCCTTCTGCGAAGCGATGATCGCCATCCGCGGCGAGATCGACCGGGTCGGCGCGGGGGAGTGGCCCGTGGACGACAATCCGCTGCGGGGAGCGCCGCACACCGCCGAGTGCCTGCTGGTCGCCGACTGGCAGCACCCGTACACGCGCGAAGACGCCGCCTACCCGCTGGGCAAGAGCTTCCGGCCGAAGGTGTGGCCGCCGGTGCGGCGCATCGATGGCGCCTACGGCGACCGCAACCTGGTCTGCTCGTGCCCGCCGGTGGAGGCGTTCGCCTGAATCCCGCGCGGGCGGTCAGCCGAAGCGCTCGATGATCGCCATCGCGATCTGCTCCGGGGCATCCTCCTGGATGAAGTGCTTGGCGTTGGGCAATTCGACCACGACATGGTCCGGGAAGGCCGCGCGCATGCGCGGCAGGGTGGGGCCGGGCCGGAACGCGAAGTCCTTCATCCCCCAGACAAAGAGCGCGGGCTTGGCGCCGAGCCTGGCCGGCACTTCCCGAGCGAGCCGGGCCAGCAGGGGACCGGCGGCCAGGATCTGCTTGGGCATCTCCGCGACGCCCCTGCGGGCGTCGGCGCTGGGCTGGACCGCCCGGTAGTGCTGCATCACCGCATCGGTGGGGCGGTGCTGGGTGCCGGCCGGGATCAGGCGTTCGACGAAGAAGTTGTGGTGCAGGATCGCGTATTGCAGCGGGGGACTGGACATCACCCGGCTGAACATCCTGGTGGTGAATTCGTCCGCGGGCCAGAACCAGGTGTTGCCCAGGACGACACCGCGCACCCGGTCGGCGCGCTCCACCGCGACCGCCATGCTGATGGGACCGCCCCAGTCCTGCCCCATCGTCACAAAGCCGTCCAGACCTTCCCGTCGAGTGAGGTGGTCGACGAACTCACCCACCACTTGGGCGTGCTCGTCGACCTTGTAACCGAACCCCGCGGGCCGGTCCGAGAGTCCGAAGCCGAGGTAATCCGGTGCGATGCAACGGAAGCGGTCACGCAGCGCGATGACGATGTTGCGATACAGGAAGCTCCACGTCGGGTTGCCGTGGCACAGCAGGATCGGCGGGCCGTCACCTTCGTCGATGTAGTGCATGCGTCCTCGCGAGCTGTCGAACCAGCGCGACTGGAACGGATAGAGCGCGGGGTCGGGGGTGAAATCGATGCTCATGGCGCTCCTTCGGTAGCGTTCATGATGCTAGGCCCGGAGTGTGACGACAACGGGCCGCTGACGTTTCAGTACCTGCCGAAGGCCAGGGCGACGTTGTGCCCGCCGAACCCGAACGAATTGTTGATGGCGTACTGGTAGTTGCCCCGGCGCGGATTACCCGACACCACGTCCAGATCGATCTCCGGGTCGAGGTTTTCCAGGTTCAACGTCGGCGGAACGATCTGGTCGCGCAGCGCCAGCACGGTCAGGATCGACTCCACCGCGCCGACCGCGCCGACGGAGTGCCCGAGGGCCGATTTCGGCGCGTACACCGCCGGCTTGTTGGTGCCCAGCGCGTTGTTGATGGCCTTGCCCTCGGCCAGGTCACCGATCTGTGTTCCGGTGGCGTGCGCGTTGACGTGGTCGATGTCGCCGGGTGTGAGGCCCGCGAGCTGGATGGCGCGCGTCATCGCGTGCCCGGCCCGGTTCCCGCTCGGGTCCGGCGCCACCATGTGGTAGCCGTCGGAGGTCACGCCTGCGCCCATCAACCGGGCCAGGATGCGCGCCCCGCGAGCCTTGGCGTGTTCCTCGGTCTCGAGCACCATCAGCGCGCCGGCCTCGCCGAACACGAAACCGTCGCGGTCCTTGTCAAACGGGCGGCACGCGCCGGCCGGATTCGCGTTGTTCGTCGACATCACGATCCGCATGTTGGCGAAGGCGGCGATGGGCACGGCCTCGATCCGGGTCTCCACGCCACCGCAGATCGCGACGTCGGCCTCACCGAACACCATCGCCTGCCAGGCGCGTGCGATCGCCTCCGACCCGGACGCGCACGCGGACACCGGGGTCATCACGCCGGCCCTGGCGTGCCGTTCCAGCCCCACCGCCTGGGCGGCGGCGTCGGGCATGTACTTGCTGACGGCCAGCGGCGAGACCGCTTTGACGCCGCGGGCGCGCAGGGTGTCGCGGGTGAACACCAACTCCTCGCCGGAACCGAATCCGGTGCCGACGGACACCAGCAGGCGGTTGGGGTCGACCTCCGGGGAGCCGGCGTGGTCCCACGCCCGCCGGTTGACGATGGCCGACATTCTTGACAGGTACCCCGTCCGGCGCAGCTCGGCCGGGTTGAGCTCGCTGTCGAACTCCTCCAGCAGGTGCCCGCCGATGCGAACGGGCAGGTCGAACTCCTCTACGAACGGGTCATCGAGCTCGCGGATCCCGCTTTGGCAGTCGAGTAGCAATTTCCAGGTGGTCTCGGCGTCGGTGGCCAGTGCGGTGGTCATGGCGATCCCGGTGACGACCACGTCCGGAAGCCCTTGCCCAGTAATCAGATTCGTCATTTCGGTCGTGGATCATCCTTTCGCAGCGCCACCCCGGCCGTCTTCACGGACCCGCGCGCCATCGGGCGCCCTCAGGATCAACGGGAGGGCACTCAACTCCGGAACCTTCGCAGTGCTCCCCATCGCGTCGGCCGTGGAATCAACCTCGATCGAGCCTAACGCCAAGTCGCGGTCGCGGACGTGAAGACCCCGCCGCCAAGTTCGCTTACGGTACTTGCGCGGGCGGAACCGGCCCTCAGCTCAGGAACGCGTTGAGGGCCGCGGCGAGGTCGGGCGACGCCGACGTGGCGAGGTTCTGGTAACCGCCACCGCTGAGCTGGGCGACCGCTTCCCAGGTGGCGCGGTCCGGGTCGGCGCCGAAGTCGATGACGTTCACCGCGATCGGTTTCGCCGGGTCCGCGCTCTTGCGGATGAAGTCCTGCAACCCGGGGCCGTCCAACGTCTGGTCGGTGTGTGGCCCCGCGGTGATGACCAATATCGAGTTGGTCTGCCCCGTACGGTAATGCGCCTGCATGTCCTGGTAGATCATCCGCAGCGTGGTGAACGACACCGCCCCGCCGGGCGACGAGTACTGCTTGTCCAACGCGGCCACCAGCGCCGCCGAGCGCGGCTGGCCACTGGGGGGATTGACGGGGTCGCCGAGCGGCCCACCGGGCACCTCGGATCGTCCCTCGTGGCCGTCGAACGTCCAGAGCCCGACCGTGGAGGTGGGCGGCAGCGCCTTGATCTTGTCCTGAAGCGCCGCGATCACGTTGGCCAGCCGGGTCTTTCCGCCCTCCTGGCCGGGCATCGACTGGTCCAGCATGATGGTCGCGGCGAGCCCGCTCGACGGGGCTGCCATCGCCTCGGCCAGCGTCGCGCGCGTCGCGTCGTCGCCCACCGACAGCGTCCCCGGCAGGGCGGGGAACGTGGTGACCGGGCTGCTCGGCGGTGCGACCCCGTTGACCCGGAAGCCGGCCTTGGCCAGCTTGGCGAGCTGGCCGGGCTTGCGCATGAAACGGTCGAACTCGCTCGCCGCCGAGGTTTGCTCCTGCGTGAGCCACGAGCCGCTGAGCAGCACCGTGGGGTAGTCGGCGACCGGCGCCGGCCCGGGTGGCAACCAGGACGCCAAGGCGCCCTTGGCGTCTGGCAGCGACTGGCCGCGCTGGAACAGCTGCTGCTCGGTGGTGATCACCGCGTGTACCGGCGCGGTCGCCGGGTCACCGGGTTTGAGCAGCGTGTTCATCGCCTCCGTCAGCGAGTTGTCCGCCAGCTTGGGTTGCCCGCTCAGCAGCGCGCGCACCGCGCCGGTGCCCTGGGTCGCCGGGGCGCCGGCGGGTGCGGCCGCGGCCGCTACCGCTTCCCCGGCCAGGAACGCCGCGTCGCCGTTGCCGTTCATCGGTACGGCCAGCCGCAACGAACCCCAGGCGGGCAGGTTCACGCCGGCCAGCCCGTTCGGGTTGGTCTGCAGCCCGGGCAGCGCCGCCCACGTCTGGCTGCCCAGGGCCTGCTGGAGCTCCGGCCGGACGGCGAGCACCACCGGCGACGTCACCAGCGAACGGCTGTCGGTGATGGTCTTCTGCGCCGTGGCCCCGGCGAGCCGCGCGGCCGACACCGAGCTGCCCGGAATCCACAACGCCGGCTGCCCACCCAGCTCGGCGGGCCACTTGCCGATGAAGCCGTTCAGCACCGCGTCGGACCCCGCCGGTTTGACGCTGACCTCCATGCAGTGGTCCCCGATGGGACCGGCCGAGGAGTTGTAGTTTTCCGCGAACTGCCGCACCGAATCGGCGATGGACGGGTCGGCGATGACGGCGACGGTCTCCTTGCCGCCCACACAGCGTCCGGCAGCCTTGTGCGAGCGGTTGGACAGGGCGTCACCGATGAAGGTCCACAGGATCACGCCGCCCACCACCACAACGACGGCGACGAGGGAAACGATCACGCCGATGCTCACTCCGCGGCGCCCGCCCACGCTGCGATGGCCGCCGCGCCATTCGCCGAGCCCCCGGTGGCCGCGGCCGAACAGCGATGGCGACGCGGCGGGCGGCTCCGCGGCCGCCGGGCCCGGCTGCCGTGGCGGAAACTCCGGGTATTCGTCGGCGGTGTCGTCCTCGAACGCGTCCTCGGCGTAGAGGTCTTCGCCCGCGGAGTAGTCGTCCGCCGTGAATTCCTCGTCGTCCGGGTGGTGGCCCTCGGCCGAGAAGTCGTCGGGGTGGTGGTCGCCGGTCTCGCCGCTTTCGTACGGCTGGTCGGCGGAGTCCTCAGGGTCGGGCAAACTGTGCCTACCCATAGCGGTGCCCGTCGCCTTTCCGTCGATCCATCCGACTTGTTGTCAACCCGCCGCCGATCTTAGTCACCAGCTGCACCGATGCGTGGTGAGCCCGATTAAGGCACGAGCTCAATTTGATTGCGCCGCGCGGGCCTTAACCTCCCGCCGGCGGCGGTGCAGGATCGGCTCGGTGTAGCCGTTCGGCTGCTGCGTCCCGGTCAGGATCAGGTCCTGCGCGGCCAGGAACGCCAGGCTGTCATCGAAGTTGGGCGCCATCGGCAGGTAGGCCGCATCCTTGGCGTTCTGCTCGTCCACCAGCGGCGCCATCCGCTCCAGGCTGGCCCGCACGTCCTCCTCGGTGATCACGCCGTGGCGCAGCCAGTTGGCCAGCAGCTGACTCGAGATCCGCAGCGTGGCACGGTCTTCCATCAGCGCCACGTCGTGGATGTCGGGCACCTTCGAGCAGCCGACACCCTGGGCGACCCAGCGCACCACGTAGCCGAGGATCGACTGGCAGTTGTTGTCGAGCTCCTCGCGGATCTCCTCGGGGGCCCAGGCCAGCTCCTTGGCCAGCGGGATGGTCAGCAGTTCGTCGATGGTGGTGCGCTTCTGGCCGGCCAACTCCTCCTGCACGGCGCCGACATCGACGTAGTGGTAGTGCATCGCGTGCAGGGTGGCGGCCGTCGGCGAAGGCACCCAGGCGGTGGTGGCGCCAGCCTTGGGCTGGCCGATCTTCTGCTCCACCATGTCGGCCATCAGCTCGGTCATCGCCCACATGCCCTTGCCGATCTGCGCCTTGCCCTTGAAGCCGGCGGCCAGGCCGATGTCGACGTTGGCGTCCTCGTAGGCCTTGATCCAGGTGCTGTTCTTCATCGCACCCTTGCGGATCATCGGACCGGCCTCCATCGACGTGTGGATCTCGTCGCCGGTCCGGTCCAGGAAGCCGGTGTTGATGAACACGACGCGGTCGGCGGCGGCCTTGATGCACGCCTTGAGGTTCACGGTGGTACGCCGCTCCTCGTCCATGATGCCGACCTTGAGGGTGGCCTGGGGCAGGCCCAGGACATCTTCGACGCGGCTGAACAGCTCGCAGGTGTACGCGACCTCGTCGGGTCCGTGCATCTTGGGCTTGACGATGTAGATGGACCCGGTGCGGCTGTTGGTCAGCGGGCCGTTGGCGTCGCCGGTCTTGAGCCCGTGGATCGCGGTCAGCCCGGTGAACAGCGCGTCCATGATGCCCTCGAACACCTCGTTACCGTCAGCATCAACGATGGCGTCGTTGGTCATCAGATGACCCACGTTGCGGACGAACAGCAGGCTGCGACCCGGCAGGGTCAGCTGGCCCGCACCGTCGGGCGTGGTGTAGGTGCGGTCCTGGTTCAGCACGCGGGTGAAGGTCTTGCCGTCCTTGTCCACCTCTTCGGACAGGTCGCCCTTGTTCAGCCCGAGCCAGTTGCGGTAGCCCAGCACCTTGTCGTCGGCGTCGACGGCAGCCACCGAGTCCTCGAAGTCCATGATCGTTGTGACGGCCGATTCCAGGACCACGTCCTTGATGCCGGCGCGGTCGGTCTTGCCGACCGGCGACTCGGGGTCGACGAGGATCTCGATGTGCAGGCCGTGATTGACCAGCAGCACCGACCAGTCGGGGGAACCGAGCTCGCCGGTGTAGCCGGCGAACTTCTCCGGGCTGGCCAGGCCGACGGTCCCGTCGGCGGTCGCGACCTTCAGCTGGCCGTCGTCGACCGACAGCCCCGTCGCGTCGGCCCAGGAGCCGGATTCCAGCGGCACCGCCTGGTCGAGGAAGTTGCGCGCGTAGGCGATGACCTTGTCGCCGCGGACCTTGTTGTAGCTGGTGCCCTTCTCCGCGCCATCGCTCTCGGGGATGACGTCGGTGCCGTACAGGGCGTCGTACAGCGAGCCCCAACGCGCGTTCGCCGCGTTCAGCGCGAACCGGGCGTTGAGCACCGGCACCACCAGCTGCGGACCCGCGGTCGTGGTGATCTCGTCGTCGACGCCCGAGGTCGTGATCGTGAAATCGTCGGGTTCGGGCAGCAGGTAACCGATGTCGGTGATGAACTGCCGGTACGCATCGACATCGAACGGCTCGATCACGCGCTGCCGGTGCCACTTGTCGATCTGGGCCTGCAGCTCGTCGCGGCGGTTGAGCAACTCCTGGTTCTTCGGAGTGAGGTCGGTGACGACCTTGTCGACGCCGGCCCAGAAGCTGTCCGGGTCGATATCGGTGCCGGGCAGGGCCTCGTTGTTCACGAAGTCGTAGAGCACTCTTGCGACGCGCAGGTTCCCCGCCGACACGCGATCAGTCATGATTCTCCTCCATAATGAAGCCTCTTCTGGCCGCCATTGGCCCGGAAGGGCAATGCCTTCAGCGTACCGAGCAGCAGCCCGGTGAGCGTATCCGCCCGACCCGCCGCACCAGGTCAGGCTGCGCTGACAGCTGAATCCATGCCACAGCGGCGAACCAGGGGATCGAATTCCAGCAACGCATCGGCACGCCGGGAATCCTTCACCTTCCAGCACTTTCTTGACTGGCACTTGACTGGCAGCCCCTGAAAATCATACGGGCTCGGCATTGCCCGACCGGGAGACCGGTGACCCTTACGCGTCGCGCATCGTGCCGACGAGGTCCTCGACCAGGTCTTCCATCGCCACCATCGCGACCACGTCGCCGCCGGCGTCGGTCACCAGCGCCAGATGGCTGTTGCTGCGGCGCATCCGGGACAACGCGTCGGCCAGCGGCAGCGACCTGGGCAGCCGGGGAAGGGGACGCACCATCGCCAGGTCGATCACCGTGTGGGGGTCGTCGCCGAGGGTCAGCATGTCCTTGATGTGCAGGTAGCCGATGAAGTCGCCGTTGACGTTCGCGACGGGGAACCGCGAGTAGCCGGTCTGGGCCAGGGCCTGCTCGACGGCGCCGACGGTCGGGCCGCTGCCCGCCCCGGCCACCGGCACCGCGTGGACGTCGGCGAGCGGGACCGCCACATCGCCGACCACCCGGGTGCGGATCTGCAGCGCCCGGGTCAGCCGGGTGTGCTCCTCGCGGTCCAGCAGGCCCTGGGACTCCGATTCGGCGATCATCTCGCTCAGCTCGACGGGGGAGACGGTGATCTCGAGCTCTTCCTTGGGTTCCACGCCCAGCGCGCGCACCACCACGCTGGCGCACTTGTTGTAGAACACGATGAACGGCCGGGCGGCCCGCACGTAGGCCAGGTAGGGCGGCACCAGCAGCATCGCCGTTCGCTCGGGGCCGGCGAGCGCGATGTTCTTGGGCACCATCTCGCCGAGCAGCACGTGCAGCGTGACCACGATCGCCAACGCGATCGCGAACGACAACGTGTGCAGCAGGGCCGGCGGAATACCGGTCAGCCCCAACGCGGAGCGCAGCAGGCTGGAGACCGCCGACTCACCGATGCGCCCGAGCAGCAGGGAGGCGGCCGTGACTCCGAGCTGGGCCCCGGCCAGCATGGCGGGAAGCTGCTCGCCGGCGCGCATGACGGTGACCGCCCGGGCCTTGCCATGCTCGGCCAGCGCCTCGAGGCGGTCGCGCCGGGCCGAGATCAACGAGAACTCCGCCCCGACGAAGAAGGCGTTGACGCCGATCAGCAGGATCGCCAGGAACACCCCCATGGGATCGCTCACGGGTGCCCCGCTTTCGGGCCCTCGCCGTGACCATGCAGCTCGTTGAGCTCCAGCAGGTCGATCCGTCGACCGTCCATCCGGATCACGGTCGCTTGCCAGCGCAGCGAGCTGTCCAGCAGCCCGTCGGCGTCCAGGGCGGGCAACTTCACGGTCTCGCCGGCCACCGGAATGTGGCCGAGTTCGCGCAGTGCCAGCCCGCCGATGGTCTCGTAGGGCCCCTCCGGGGCCCGGAAGCCGGTGGCGGCGGCCACCTCGTCGATACGCAGCAGACCCGAGACGCGCCAGCCGGTGCCGGCCGCCACCACATCGGGGGTGGCGTCGTCGTGTTCGTCGCGGACGTCGCCGACGATCTCTTCGATCAGGTCCTCGACGGTCACCATGCCCGCGGTGCCGCCGTATTCGTCGACGACCATCGCGGTCTGCAGGCTGTTGGCGCGGATCTCGGCCATGACGGCGTCGCCGTCCAGCGTCGAGGGCACCACCGGCACGGGCTGCGCCACCGTGGTCAGCGGCGTGCGCGCCCGCTCGGCCGCGGGGATGGCCAGCACCTGCTTGACGTGGGCGATGCCGACGGTCTCGTCGAGGTCGCCGTCGACGATCGGGAAGCGGGAGTATCCGGATTCGGCCGCGGCGGCCACCAGGTCGGCGACCGTGTCGTCGGTCTGCAGCGCCACGATCTTCGACCTGGGCGTCATCAGTTCCTCGGCGGTCAGGGCGCCGAATTGCAGCGAGCGCCGCACCAGCGACGCGGTGGCCGCATCCAGGGAGCCGCTGCGCGCGGACGAGCGCACCAACGAAATCAGTTCCTGCGGCGAGCGCGCCGACCGCAGCTCTTCGGCCGGCTCGACACCCAGCTGGCGCACGATCCAGTTCGCCGCACCGTTCGTCAGCCGGATCGCCGGGGTGAACAGCGTCGAGAACAGCACCTGGACGCCGACCACCGCCCGCGCGGTCGACAACGGCCGCGCGACGGCCAGGTACTTGGGGACCAGCTCGCCGAACACCATCGACACCGAGGTGACGACGACCAGCGCCAGGAACGCCATGATGGCGTCGGCCGCCCGCTCGGAGATCCCGATCGCGTCGAACCACGGGTGCGGCAGGTTGGCCAGCATCGGATCGGTCAGGTAACCGGCGGCCAGGGTGGTGGCGGAGATGCCGAGTTGAGCGCCGGACAGCTGAAACGACAACTTGTGGTGCGCGCGCCGGATCGCGCGGTCACGGCGCCCGCCGCCGCGGGCGTTGGCCTCCACGGCGCTGCGGTCCAGTGTCGTGAGCGAGAACTCGGCGGCGACGAAGATCGCGTTGCCGAAGATGAGCAGGGCGATGGCCACGACGCTGATCACGGTGACGGTGGCGTTCATGGATCACCGCCGCCCGCTGGGCGATTGCGGGGCCGGGGAAGGCTCCGCATCGGGCGCCGCGTCCGAGGACCGCCGCGCCCGAAAGCCCATGGCCTGCATGGGTGCCTGCGGCACGTCGATCCCTTCGCTGCCTGGAGCCGGTGCGGACGAGGTCGCCCCGGTCGTTGCTGATTCATCGTAGCCGGGTCGCCGGCGCACCCGGTCAACCACCGTTTTCGGGTTTGCCGTTGCCGGCCACCCGCTCGACCCGACTATGGGTTGCCTAACCTTATCCCATAGGCTGGGCGGACTATGGCGTCGAAAGCCCGATCCGAAACCCGATCAGCCCAGGCCCTTCCCCGCGAGCGCCTGGACCTCACCGAGGAGATCGCGCGCCTGGCGCGGCCGCCGCTTCCCGCGCTGGATCCGCCCTTCGCGCTGCGCGTCGCGCAGCGCACGGACGCGGGCACGGTGGCGGAATGGATGAACCGTCCGCACCTTGCGGCGGCCTGGGAATACGACTGGCCGACGCCCCGGTGGGAACGGCATCTGGGCGCGCAGCTCGACGGAACGTACTCGCTGCCGCTGCTGGGGAGCATCCGCGGCGCGGATTGTGCATACCTCGAAATATATTGGGGTGCAAAGGATTTGATTTCGGAGTACTACGACGCCGAACCCTACGACGTGGGGGTGCACGCCGCCATCGCCGACCCGGAACTGATGAACCGGGGATTGGGCCTGATGCTCTTGCCGCGGATCGTCGACAGCGTCTTCTCCGTGGAGCCGCGATGCCGTCGGATCATGTTCGACCCCGATCACCGCAACACCGCGGCGCGCCGGGTGTGCGAGGACGTCGGATGCGCGTTTCTCGGCGAGCACGACACCACAAACCGGCGCATGTCGCTGTACGCCCTGGAACGCCCGGCCGCCGGCGCATGACCGCCGGGGCGGATCACCACCCCAGCGGCAGCGGATGGCCTTCGGCGAACCCCGCGGCCGACTGCACGCCGACGACGGCCCGCTCGTACAGGTCGGTGAGGTTGGCGGCGCCGACGTAGGTGCAGGTGCTACGCACACCCGAGGTGATGTGATCGAGCAGATCCTCGACGCCGCCGCGGTCCGGGTCGAGCCCCATGCGCGACGTCGAAATGCCTTCCTCGAACAGCGCTTTGCGGGCGCGCTCGAACGCGGTGTCGGCGGCGCTGCGGGCGACCACCGCGCGCTTGGAAGCCATGCCGTAGCTCTCCTTGTAGGGCTGGTCGTCGCGGTCGCGCATCAGGTCCCCGGGAGACTCGTAGGTCCCGGCGAACCACGACCCGATCATCACGTTGGACGCCCCGGCGACCAGCGCCAACGCCACGTCGCGCGGATGCCGGACCCCGCCGTCGGCCCACACATGTCCACCCAATTCCCTTGCCGCCGAAGCACATTCGACCACCGCCGAGAACTGCGGGCGGCCCACGGCGGTCATCATCCGGGTGGTGCACATCGCCCCCGGACCGACGCCGACCTTGACGATGTTCGCCCCGGCGCCGAGCAGATCGCGGGTGCCTTCGGCGGAGACGACGTTGCCGGCCACCAGCGGCAGCCCGAGTTCCAGCGCCGCGACCGTGCGGATCGCGTCGAGCGTCTTGACCTGGTGCCCGTGTGCGGTATCGATGACGAGCACGTCCACACCCGCCTCGGCCAGGGACCGCGCCCTGGCCCCCACATCGCCGTTGATGCCGACGGCCGCACCCACCCGCAGCCGCCCGCGGGCGTCGACGGCCGGGGTGTAGAGCCCGGTCCGCACGGCACCGGTGCGGGTCAGCACCCCCGCCAGCGTGCCGTCCGCGTTCGTCACCACCGCGACCCCGATGGGGGCGTGCTCGAGCAGATCGAAGACCTTGCGCGGCTCGGTGCCGACCGGGGCCGTCACGAAATCGGTGCTGGCGACGTCACGCACCCTGGCGAAGCGGTCCACGCCGAGACAGCTCGACTCGCTCACCAAGCCCATCGGTCGGCCCTCGAAGACGACGACGGCGACCCCGTGTGCGCGCTTGTGGATCAGCGCGGTGGCGTCGGACACCGAATCGTCGGGGCCCAGCACCACCGGGGTGTCGAGCACCAGGTCGCGGCTCTTGACGAACTCGACCGTCTGCTGCACCGCGGTGATCGGGATGTCCTGCGGCAGGACTACCAGCCCGCCCCGCCGTGCCACCGTTTCCGCCATCCGCCGCCCGGCCACCGCGGTCATGTTGGCGACGACCACCGGGATGGTGGTTCCCGAGCCGTCGGTGGTGGACAGGTCGACATCGAAGCGTGACGCGACCTCCGACCGGTTCGGCATGACGAAGACGTCGTTGTAGGTCAGGTCGTACCCGGGCCGATGCCCGTCGAGAAACCTCACGCCGTCCAGTCTTCCAGGACTAGGCGGGGACTTCGCTGCGGTCGCCGCTCCACAGCGTGTGGAAACGCTTGTCCGGCTCGTCGTCGATGCGGCCGTAGGTGTGCGCGCCGAAGAAGTCCCGCAGGCCCTGGGTCAGTGCGGCGGGCAGGCGCTCGGTGCGCAGGGCGTCGTAGTAGGACAGCGCCGACGAGAAGCCCGGGATCGGGATGCCCAACTGCGTGGCCGTCACCACGACGCGTCGCCAGCCGTCGATCGCGGCCTCGATCGCGCTACGGAAGTACGGCGCGACGATGAGCGTCGGCAGCTCGGGGTCTTCGTCGAAGGCCTCCTTGATTCGGTTGAGGAACTTGGCCCGGATGATGCACCCGCCGCGCCAGATGGTGGCCAGGTCGCCCGGCGTGATGCCCCAGTCGTATTCGGCGCTGCCGGCCTGGATCTGGTTGAAGCCCTGCGCGTAGGCGATGATCTTGGACGCGTACAGGGCCTGCCTGATGTCCTCGGTGAACTGCTGCGCGTCACCCGGCTGGTGGCCCAGTTCGCCCGAGGCCAGCCCGGTGGTGGCCTTGCGCTGGGTCACCGAGCCCGACAACGCGCGGGCGAACACGGCCTCGGCGATCCCGGTGACCGGGACGCCGAGGTCCAGGGCCGACTTGACCGTCCAGCGGCCCGTGCCCTTCTGCTCGGCCTCATCGAGGATGATGTCGACCAGCGGCTTGCCGGTCTTGGCGTCGGTCTGGCGCAGCACCTGCGCGGTGATCTCGACGAGGAAGCTGTCCAGGTCGCCTTTGTTCCACTCGTCGAAGACGTCGGCGATCTGCCCGGCGGTCTTGCCGAGCCCGTCGCGGAGCAGCTGGTAGGCCTCGCCGATCAGCTGCATGTCGGAGTATTCGATGCCGTTGTGCACCATCTTGACGAAGTGACCGGCGCCGTCGGGGCCGATGTGGGTGCAGCATGGGACGCCGTCGACGTGGGCGGAGATCTCCTCGAGCAGCGGGCCCAGCGACTTGTACGACTCGGCGGGGCCGCCGGGCATGATCGACGGGCCGTTGAGCGCGCCCTCCTCGCCGCCGGAGATGCCCGCGCCGACGAAGTGCAGGCCGCGCTCGCGCATCGCCTTCTCGCGGCGGATGGTGTCCGTGTAGAGGGCGTTGCCGCCGTCGATGATGATGTCGCCTTCTTCCATGGCGTCGGCGAGCTCGTTGATGACGGCGTCGGTGGGGTCGCCGGCCTTGACCATGATCAGCACGCGGCGCGGCTTCTCCAGGGCGGCCAGGAATTCCGCGATGGTCTCCGACCGCACGAACGTGCCCTCGTCACCGTGCTCTGTGAGCAACGCGTCGGTCTTGGCGACCGACCGGTTGTGCAGCGCCACGGTGTAGCCGTGCCGGGCGAAATTGCGCGCGATGTTCGACCCCATCACCGCCAGGCCGGTGACACCGATCTGTGCGGTAGCGGTCTTGGAACCAGTCGGGTTGTCCGACGAACCCATGTCTTCGCCTCTCAAGTCTTCAGAACGTTGCCGAAAAGCTTTCCGTGACACTGTGGCACAGCGGACAGACGCCGGCCCGGGGTGATGGCTTCGCCCTGGCGTCAGAGGTTGAACAGCCGCCGCAGCTCCGTGAGCCACGGTACGGCCAACGCGACGGTGGGCACCACGAACACGGCGAACGCGGCCAGGTATGCCGCCGCCGAGAGCGCCAGGCTGTTGCCGCACCCGGACAACCGGCGCACGCGGACCACGGTGCTGGGACCGCCCGCGGCCAGCGCACCCGACGGCGCCCGTCCCGCCGCGCAGGCGACCAGCGCCCGGGCCAGCGGGGCGCGGCCCTCCGCGCGCACGGCGGCGTCGTCGGCGAGCAGTTCGACGAGCAGCCGTACCGCGCCGAGCGCGTTCGCGCTGCGCACCAGCCGCGGGAACGCGGCGTGCACCGCGGTGAACGCTTCCAGAACGAGGTCGTGCCGGGCTCGCAGATGAGCGCGCTCGTGGGTGAGGATCGCCGCGACCTCCGCCTCGGCGAGCGCATTCAGCGCTCCCTCGCTGACTACCACCCGGCTGCGCACCCCGGGCAGGCAGTAGGCGAGCGGCTGCGGAACGTCCAAAACGCGCAGGTCGCGCCTGCGGGCACAGGGCTGGGGGAGCGCCGCGTCGTGGCGGACGTCGACGAGATCGACCACCATGCGGTGATGGGCCCGCCGTCGCCGATTGGCGATGGCAACCCGGACCACGGCGACCATCAACCGGGCCCCGACCAGCACGGTCAGCGCGAAGACGCCGATGTATGCCGCCCACAGCGGCCACCCCAGCCGGCCCGCGTCGCCGAGGATGCTCGCGGTGGGCCGCCCGTCGGGACCGGGCATGAGCAGCCGCGTGGCGATCGCGATGCCGGCGCTGAAGGCCGAGAGGACCGCGGCCAGCGCGACGGCCTGCCACAGCACCATGGCGGCGCGGGGCGCGCGCAGCGGCCAGCTCGCGCGTGCCAACAGTGCCGGCACAGGGCCGACCAGCAGCACCGCGAGGATGGTGAAGGCCAGCGCGGACACGCTGTCAGTCTCCCTCAATCCTCCGACGACGCGCCAGCGGCTGACGCGTTGTTGCGTTGATTGACTTCCAGTTCGGCGAGCGCGCGCCGAAGCGCTTCCGCCTCGTCGGCGCCCACCCGCTCGACGAAATGAACCAGCGCGGCTTGTCTGCCGCCGGAATCCTCGGCCTGGGACAGCGCATCGACCATGAGCCCGGCGACCAACTCGTCGCGGCCGTGCACGGGGGCGTATCGGTGGGCGCGGTCGTCCCGGATCTGGGAGACCAGGTTCTTCTTGGCCAGCCGTTGCAGGACGGTCATGATCGTCGTGTACGCGAGGTCGCGCCGCACCGACAGCGCGTCGTGGACCTGGCGGACCGTTTGAGGTTCCGGCGTGGACCACAAGTGGTCCATCACGGCGCGTTCCAGGTCCCCCAGCCGGGTCAGTTTCGCCATAGTGCGTTCTCTCCTGAGCGTCGACAACATCGTACTCCCCGGTTACTACCGCCGGTCGTACCGAAGCTACCCAACCCGCCACCGATTGGTGCTTGCGAAATTAGGGCAGCCTTGCCTATGCTAACCGAGTCGAGCGAACAGCGACCGCGGCAGAGTCCTGAGGGCTGCAGTGACCCCCGGTCTACTCGATCGGCGAGCCCCGTGCCCAACGGCACGGGGCTCAGCCGTTTCCTGGACCGATGGTGTAGACACAGAACGTGCCACAGCCTCCGGAAACGACCATCCCCGCGGACTTCACCGCGCCCTTCGACCAGGAGATCGGGCTGCGATTCACCGAGCTCGGCCCCGACGGCGCCCGCGCCGAGCTCGAGGTCACCCCCAAGTTGTTGCAGCCGATGGGCCTGGTACACGGCGGCGTCTACTGCTCGATCATCGAAAGCATGGCCAGCGTGGCCGCCTACACCTGGCTCGCGACCCGCGGCGGCGGGAATGTCGTGGGGGTCAACAACAACACCGACTTTCTGCGTTCCATCGGCTCGGGCATGGTGTACGGCACCGCCGAACCGATCCACCGCGGCCGGCGCCAACAGTTGTGGCTGGTCACCATCACCGACGCCGACGACCGCGTGGTCGCGCGGGGCCAGGTGCGCCTGCAGAACCTCGAGGAGTAGGCGAACCGGGCGCTGAGCAGGTGGCGGGCCGACCGGCCGGGCGGCTAGCTGGCGCGCTTGGCGGTCGCCGGGCGTTTGGTTTCCGCGGCCAGCACCGCGAGTTGCTCGAGGCGGGTGCGGGCGAAGGCCTGCTGTTCGGTGATGGTCAGCTGACCGCGCCGGGTGCTCAGGAACGTCACCGTCCACGACAGCAGCGTGCTGACCTTGGTCTTGAACCCGACCAGGTAGACCAGGTGCAGCACCAGCCACATCAGCCAGGCGATGAAGCCGCTGAACTCCAGGGGCCCGACCTTGGCCACCGCGGAGAACCGCGAAACCGTGGCCATGGACCCCTTGTCGAAGTACTGGAACGGCTCCCGCTCGGCCGGATTCGCCCCGCCCAGTTCGGCTTTGATCGTGTTGGCGACGTACTTGGCGCCCTGGATCGCGCCCTGGGCCACGCCCGGAACGCCCTCGACGGCGGCCATGTCGCCGACGACGAACACGTTCGGGTGTCCCGGGATCGACAGGTCCGGTAGCACCTTGACCCGCCCCGCCCGGTCTAGCTCCACCGAGGACTGCTCGGCGAGGTCGCGGCCCAGCCCGCTGGCCTGCACGCCGGCGGACCATACCTTGCAGGCGGATTCGATGCGCCGGACCGTGCCGTCGGCGTCCTTCACCGTGATGCCGTTGCGGTCGACGTCGGTGACCATCGCGCCCAGCTGGATCTCCACGCCCATCTTCTCCAGCCGGGCGCGCGCCCGCATGCCCAGCTTGTCGCCGAACGGCGGCAGCACGGCGGGCGCGGCGTCGAGCAGGATCACTCGCGCCTTGGTGGAGTCGATGCCACGGAACGAGCCCTTCAGCGTGTGGGACGCCAATTCCGCGATCTGGCCGGCCATTTCGACGCCGGTGGGGCCGGCGCCGATCACGGTGAAGGTCAGCAGCTTGGCCCGGCGTTCCGGATCACGTGACCGCTCGGCTTGTTCGAAGGCGCTCAGGATCCGTCCACGCACCTCGAGCGCGTCGTCGATCGATTTCATCCCGGGCGCGAACTCGGCGAAGTGGTCGTTGCCGAAGTACGACTGTCCCGCGCCGGCGGCGATAATCAAGCTGTCGTAAGGGGTTTCGTACGTGTGGCCGAGCAAGTCGGATACGACGGACTTCCTGGCCAGGTCGATGTGCGTGACGTCACCGAGCAGCACTTGGACGTTGCGCTGCCTGCGCAGGATGACGCGGGTGGGCGGGGCGATGTCACCCTCGGACACGATGCCCGTCGCCACCTGGTACAGCAACGGCTGGAACAGGTGGTGGGTGGTACGCGCGATCAGCTTGATGTCGACGTCGGCGTGCTTGAGTTTCTTTGCCGCGTTGAGTCCACCGAATCCCGAACCGATGATGACGACCTGGTGGCGACGTTCGGTTCCAGCTGTGGTTTCTGGTGGGGGGCTCATGTTTCCGCTGCTCCTGACGGGGGCTTTTGGACACGCGACTGCAGTTAGCCACAACGCTAGTCAGGCGGGTACCCGGAAACCTAATTGATAAGCATGTGTTGTTTGCAACACTAACGGTGTTCCCGTCCGAAATGCCTGGTGGATGGCCGGCACTGTGGCGTAACTATCAGGGTCGTCAGTCCACCCGGCGCGGCGCCTCGTTATTGGCTGGAGCCTTCGCCCGCGCAGTGGTCGTGGCCGGGCTGGATCGTTCCGCCCGGTGCCCGCGCCAGCGCCGCGGCCTCCGCCTCTTCGCGGGTCGGCCCCCAACCCCCGAAGTATCTGGACTTGGCCGCATTCACCGCGAGCGCCAGGCAACCGCCATCACCGCTGGCCAGCAGGCGGCAGTCGCTGATGCTCTTGCGGCACGTGTCCATGACCGCCTTCTCGGCCGCGCCCTGGCTGGCCGCTCCGTCGGCGATGTTGATGCGGCCGGTGGAATCCGAGATCGCCATGGCGATCCAGTTGTTGTCGGCCTGCGCGATCGGGGGGGCAGCGAAGGCCACACCGGCCGCGATCGCCGCCAGGGCTCGTTTCTTCATGGCCTGCTCCCCGCCCTGTTCTTCCGCGCTGCGCCGTGGGGCGCAGGTAGACGCTGCTACAGGGAAGTATTACCGCGGCGCGACCAATCCGCGACCCCACGCGGGCGCGAGCTACAGCCCGACGACCGGGCGCAGCGCTTCGCCGATGGCACGGATCACGCCGGGGGTGTAGAACGGCACGTTGATGATCACGCCGTCGATGCCGGCGTCCAGCACCTTGGTTTTGATCTGGTCGGCGACCGAGTCGGGGCTGCCGACCACCATGCGCTGCGTCATCTCGGCGGGGATCTGATCGGGTTTCGCGCTCTCGTCGACGAGCACCGTGGTCAGCGTGCTGGTCTCCAGCGTCGCCGGGTCCCGGCCGACCTCCTCGCAGCGCCGCCGCACAACCTCCAACTTGCCCGGCAGCTCGTCGAATCCGGCGATCACGTTGAGGTGGTCGAAGTGGCGTGCCGCCAGGGGGATGGTCTTCTTCTCGCCGCTGCCGCCGATCATCAGCGGAATGTGTTCGCGGAAGCGGGGATTCGCCATCGCCTCGCGCACCTGATACCACTTGCCCGAGAAGGTTGGCCGCTCGCCCTTGATCATCGGCAGGATGATCTGTAGCGCCTCCTCGAGCCGGTTGAACCGGTCGGTGAAGGTGCCGAATTCGAAACCCAGCTGGTCATGTTCGAGTTCGAACCAGCCCGTGCCGATGCCCAGGATCGCGCGGCCCTGGCTCACCACATCGAGGGTGGTGATGGTCTTCGCCAGCAGCGCCGGGTTGCGGTAGGTGTTTCCGGTTACCAAGGTGCCCAACTGGACTCGTTCGGTGGCGGTGGCCAGCGCGCCCAACGCGGTGTAGGCCTCCAGCATCGGCTGGTCCGGATCTCCCAGCATCGGCAGTTGGTAGAAGTGATCCATCACGAAGACCGAGTCGAAGCCGGCCGCCTCGGCCTCGCGGGCTTGCGCCATGACGGTGGGGAAGAGCTCCTCCACCCCGGTGCCGTAGGAGAAGTTGGGAATCTGCAGACCGAGTCGAATCGCCACGCGCTCTACCGTAGTGCGGCTCCGCGCGACACGATACGGCCCGACGCCGGATTACGCCCTCAGCCGAATTGAGCGAGTGCGCCGTGGCTGACGTGCAGCGTCTGACCGGTGATGTGGCGGGCCGCCGGGGTGGTCAGGAACAACGCCAGGCGAGCGACCTCCTCGGCGAGCGACGGGGGAGTGCGGGACAGGCCGTCGTAACCGGACTGGACGCTGCGCCCGCCGGCGACGACGTTGACGGTGATGCCCCGGGTGCCGAAGACGCCGGCCTGTCCCGCGACCCAATTCGACAGCGTCGCTTTGATCGCCGCGCCCACGCTTCCGGCAGGCGCGTTCTCGGGCACCACGCTGATGATGGAGCCGCCCGAGCGCAGATGATCGCCCACGGTCTGCACCGTCAGCACCGCCGACAGCACGGTCGCGTCCAGGGCATGCCGCCAGGCATCCGCCGTGTCGGCGATGGAGTAGGTGCGGGGGTCACCGGCTTCCCGGGAGGGCGCGGGAACGTTGACGATGGTGTCGAGATGGTGGGGGAACAAGGTGCGGGCCTCGGTCAGGCTCGCCGGGTCGGTGGTGTCGCACACGATGGCGTCCAGGTCCAATTCCTTGGCGGCGATCTCCAGCTCGCTGCGCCGCGCGCCCACGAGGGTCACCTTGTGACCGTCATCGCGGAAGCCTTCGGCCACTGTGCGCCCCAGTTCGGTATCTCCGCCGGTGACCAACACCTCCACTGCCATGACCTCCTCGTGTTCAACGTTGAACCCAGACCCGGGCTCCGCGGCCCAGCCACGGGGCCCGCTGCGGGGACTGCCTGGGATCTCAGCACGTTATGGCATCAATCTGCCTAGATGTTACTGGACAGTAGCTAGTCGGCGAAATTCTTGACGCCGCGACGCGCGGATCATTTGCGTAACTATTCGGCCGCCACTTTTTTGCGCCGATCAAGCCCCGCAGCGGACCGCATCGTCGGCGGGTTAGTGTGCACGCATGCGGCGGATCGGGATGCTGGCCGGTGCGGTTTCGATGGCACTGGCGGTGGGCCTGGCCGGATGCGCTTCCACACGGCCCGCCCAGCCCGCTGCGGGCCCGGGAACCGTCGTGGTGTTCGCCGCGGCCTCGCTGAAGTCCGCGTTCACCCAGATCGGCTCGCAGTTCAAAGCCCAAAACGCCGGCAGCAACGTCGAATTCGAGTTCGCGGGTTCCTCGGAACTGGCCACCCAGTTGACGCAGGGCGCGACCGCCGACGTCTTCGCCTCGGCGGACACCGCGCAGATGGACGCGGTCGCCAGGGCCGGCCTGCTCGCCGGCGACCCAGCGGACTTCGCCTCCAACACGTTGGTGATCGTCACCGCGCCCGGCAACCCCAAAAAGGTCGGATCCTTCTCCGACCTTGCCAGGCCCGGGCTGGGCGTGGTGGTCTGCCAGCAGCCCGTGCCGTGCGGATCGGCAACCCAACGGGTCGAAGACAGCACCGGAGTGCGCCTGCACCCGGTGAGCGAGGAGCCGAGCGTGACGGACGTCCTCAACAAGGTCACCACCGGGCAGGCGGACGCCGGGCTGGTGTACGTCACCGACGCCCGCGGCGCGGGGAACAAGGTGGCGACCGTGAGTTTCCCGGAGGCCGCCGGCGCGGTAAACCGCTATCCGATCGCGGTGTTGAAACACGCGCCGCAACCAACGTTGGCGCGGCGGTTCGTGGCCTTGGTGACCGCTGAGGCCGGTCAGAACATCCTCGCCCAGTCGGGCTTCGCCAAACCCTGAACCGTGCACCGGCCGACGGATCTGCCCCGGTGGGTATACGTCCCCGCCGCCGTGGGGACCGTCTTCGTCGTGCTGCCGCTGCTGGCCATCGCGGTCAAGGTCGACTGGCCGAACTTCTGGTCCCTGATCACCAGCTCGTCGTCGCTGACGGCCCTGCTGCTCAGCCTTCGGACCGCCGCCGCCAGCACAGCCCTGTGTGTGCTGCTGGGTGTGCCGATGGCGCTGGTGCTGGCCCGCAGCACCGCGCGCCCGGTGCGGCTGCTGCGGCCGTTGATCCTGCTGCCGCTGGTGCTGCCGCCGGTGGTCGGCGGGATCGCGCTGCTCTACGCGTTCGGCCGGTTCGGGCTCCTCGGTCGCTATCTCGAAGCGGCCGGCATCAGCATCGCGTTCAGCACGGCCGCGGTGGTGTTGGCGCAAACCTTCGTGTCGCTGCCGTTCCTGGTCATCTCGCTGGAGGGAGCCGCGCGCACCGCGGGCGCCGACTTCGAGGTGGTGGCGGCGACCCTGGGGGCGCGGCCCAGCACCGTCTGGTGGCGGGTCACCCTGCCGCTGCTGCGACCCGGCCTGACGTCGGGAACGGTGCTGGCGTTCGCCCGCTCGCTGGGCGAGTTCGGTGCGACGCTGACCTTCGCCGGCTCCCGCCAAGGGGTCACCCGCACGCTGCCGCTCGAGATCTATCTGCAGCGGGTGACCGACGCCGACGCGGCGGTAGCGTTGTCGATGCTGTTGGTGGCCGTCGCGGCGCTGGTGGTGTTGGGGCTGGGCGCGCACCGGCTCGCCGGGGCCGAAGCCGGGCAGCCGCGGCCATGAGCGGGGTGCAGCTGCGCGCCGTCGTGACGGATCGCCCACTGGACGTGGAGTTCGCGGTGCAGTCGGGCGAGGTGTTGGCGGTCCTCGGCCCCAACGGTGCGGGCAAGTCCACGACGCTGCATGTGATCGCCGGGCTGATCCGCCCGGATCGGGGCTTCGTGCGGGTGGGGGACCGGGTGCTCACCGACACCGCGGCCGGGGTCGACGTGGCCACCCACGACCGCCGTGTCGGTCTGCTGTTGCAGCAGCCGTTGTTGTTCCCGCACATGAGCGTTGCCGCCAACGTAGCCTTCGGGCCGCACAGCCGCCGCGGGCGTCTCCGCCCCGCCCGGGCCGAGGCGAAGGCCACGGCGCTGCGCTGGCTGCGCGAGGTGGACGCCGAGTGGCTGGCCGACCGCAAGGTGCGGCGGCTGTCCGGCGGTCAAGCCCAGCGGGTGGCGATCGCGCGGGCGCTGGCCGCCGAGCCGGACGTGCTGCTGCTCGACGAGCCGCTGGCCGGTCTCGACGTCTCCGCGGCCGCGGCGATCCGCGCGGTGTTGCGCCGCGTCGTCCGCCGCACTGGCTGCGCGGTCGTTCTGGTCACGCACGACCTGCTCGACGTGTTCACCCTGGCGGACCGGGTGCTGGTGCTCGAGGGCGGCGCGGTCGCCGAGATCGGGCCCGTCTCCGATGTGCTGACTGCGCCGCGCAGTCATTTCGGGGCGCGCATCGCGGGCATCAACCTTGTCAACGGGACCGTCGCCCCGGACGCCTCCCTGCGCGCGCGCAACGGTGCCCGCTGGCATGCGGCCGCCGCGAGCCAGCGGCCTGACGACCTGGCGCCGGGCCGCAATGCGATCGCGGTCTTCCCGCCCACGGCGGTGGCGGTTTATCGGGAGCGGCCGCTCGGCAGCCCGCGCAACACGGTCGAGGTGACGATCGCAGAGCTGGACATGCGCGGGTCGGCGGTGCTGGTGCGCGGGGAGCAGCAACCCGACGGCGCTCCCGGGCTGGCCGCGGAGATCACCGTCGACGCCGCCTCCGAACTGCGGCTGGCGCCCGGGGAGAAGGTGTGGTTCGCGGTGAAAGCGCACGAGGTGGCGCTGCATCCGGCGGCGCACTGAGTGGGTGGGCGGGAGCGCCCGGCCGCCCCGCGGGTTGCGCGTCGGCAACATCGGCGAAACGGCGCGGCAATTGTCCGCAAGGCTCCTTGCGTCACAGCGGTAACACGGTAGGTTCGTCGCCATGGATCAGGTGGAGCCCAACTCGACACGTCGCAAAGGCCTGTGGGCGACGCTGGCGATCGCCACGGTGACCAGTGCCAGCGCCGTCACGATCGCATTGCCGGCGACCTCGTACGCCGACCCGGAGGTCCCGACCCCGGTCCCGCCGACCACGACGACGGCCCCGCCCCCGGCGGCCGGTCC